>NZ_CP044532.1:1935462-2580616 GCF_026427775.1 Arthrobacter sp. CDRTa11
GACTGAGCGACGTCGAATGGCTGGTGCAGCTCCTCCAGCTTCAGCATGCAGGCAAACATCCTGCCCTGCGGACCACGTCGACGGTGGAGGCCCTTGACGCGGCTGCCTCCCTGGACCTGCTGTCCAAGGCCGATGCCCGGCTCCTGGCGGACGCCTGGCGGCTTGCCAGCAGGATCAGGTCCGCCAACGTCATCTGGAGCGGCAGGGCATCTGATCTGCTGCCGTCGTCCCGGCGGGATCTCGAGGCCGTTGGACGCTGGTGTGGCTACGAACCTGGCCAGGCGGCCGCCCTCGAGGAGGACTATCTTCGCCTCAGCCGGCGGGCCCGGGCCGTTTTCGAGAAGGTTTTCTACGGCCATTGACCTGACGCCCGGCCCCAGAGGCTGACACCCTCGGCGGCCGGTGCTACGTTGAGCCCATGGCTACTCAAATCTACTTCAACCTGCCCGTGAAGGACCTGAAGAGGTCCGTGGATTTCTTCACTACCCTTGGCTTTTCCTTCAACCCGGACTACACGGACGAAAATGCCACGTGCATGATCGTCAATGACAATGCGTTCGTCATGTTGCTGGTGGAAGGATTCTTCAAGACCTTCACGTCCAAGGAGATCGCCGATGCGGCCACCTCCACCGAGGCCATCATGGCCTTCTCGGTTGACAGCAAGGACGCTGTGGACGAGACAGTGCGGAAGGCGCTGGCCGCCGGGGGCACCCCGTCCCAGGAAGTCCAGGACTACGGCTTTATGTACAACCACAGCTTCCAGGACCCGGACGGGCACCTGTGGGAGGTCATGTGGATGGATCCCGCCGGTCCACCTCCCGAAAGCACGCCTGCCGAAGACACCGCCGGCCCGCAGTCCTGAACGCCGGTGCAGCAGCCTGTTTGGCTGATTTCGCTCCAGGACCTTGACGCTGACGCCCGCGCCATCCAGCTGGGTGCCGTCGCTGGCCTGGAACTCGCCGCGGGGCAGAACGATTTTGTTGGTGACCCCCTGCGCATGATGCTGGCCGGCCTGGCCGAGGATTCACGGCGGCCTTACGTCATCGAGGCCGGAGGGGAAGCCGTCGGTGTCCTCACACTGCAGTCAGGCGCGGCGCGGCTGGCCGGGTGGCCGGACGACGCGTCCGCCTGGCTGCTGCGTGGGTTCCTCATCGACAGAAGACGGCAGGGCCAGGGGCTGGGCCCCCTGGCTGCCGCCAAGGCCGTGGAAACCGCGGCAAAACTTACGGCGCGGCTGGAAGGCGGCGAGGCCGGCGTCGTACTTTCCGTCAACGTCCGCAATGCGGCAGGGCTCGCGGCCTACCGGCGGGCCGGATTCGTGGACCATGGCGAGTATCTGGGCGGCGGGTCCGGGCCGCAGCGGACCATGTACCGGAGTTTCGCCCTCCCGGGCAGTGCTGGATAACCGGAACGTAACGCTCCGGTGCGGGGCATTGCCTGAGGCGCGGGATTGGCCGATTATGTGGATGGTGGTGTTCTTCAAACCTTGTTGGGGGGAAGGCTTGAAAAGTCTTCGTCTCGGGGAGCATCGCTGGGGGGCTGGCTCCCGGTCTCAGCACGTCTGGAGTCAGCCTCCACCTTCGAGTCAGCGCCACCGTCGGCACAGCAGGCGGTGACCGCGCAAAGGTCCGGATGGACTGCCGAAGCTGGCAGTCCATCCGGACTTTTTGTGGGCGAAACAGTCCCCGTCAGCCCAAAAGGTTGTTCGGCGTCATTCTACGTGCGGGGTCTTTCTAAAGGCCTGCAGGTGTTCTACGGTTGCGACTATGAAGCTGAACGTGACCTATCAAGGCGGCGACAAGGACGGGACGTCCGATCTCCGCGAAACGCCTGATTTCCCGATCGAACTTCCTGGGGGGAGATACGAGTTGACCTTCAGGCATGCACTGCGGGAATCGGGCCCAACTGAGGCATTGGCAACGTGGATGCCCCATGAGGATTCGCCGAACTAGGGCCCGTCTCCCGCTGTGAGCGGTTCCTGAACGCAGATGAGGCCGGTCCTTGGTTTTTGTGCCAGGGACCGGCCTCATCTTTGTTTCAGTTCCCAGGTGTTTCGCGGGGAGAAAGTGTGACACCCGATCTGTAGGGGATTTTTTTCGCTATGCCTGCGAAGACGAGGTGGTGGGGGAGGGGTGTGGGGGGGCAGGGGCGTAAGCTCGGAAGGTAGTCCATGAAAACAATGGGGGGACCATGGAACGTCGAGAGTCTAAGTACCGATGCCCGAAGTGTCTGGCCCCATTGGTGGAGAGATGGTACAGGGGCTCCGATTCGAGCCTGGTGGGCAAGTTCGAGGCGCAGAGGGTAGGGTTGCCGTTCTGTCCTGCCGGGCACCGCATCACGGAGTGGAATTTGGCTGGTCAGCCACTCTTGGCGGTCTGAGCCTATGTGGTGGTGTGCCCGCTTCCTTATCTTCCTTCTGTCTCTCCTGGGGGCCTGACTGTGCCCCCGGGCCCTTTGGGGTACACCAAATGGGGGCACAATCAGATGGGGTTCGGACGTCTATCTGCTCTATGTTGGTCAGCTCCCGTGGAGCGCACGGCGACAGCGAAGGTGTACTCCCCGGGAACGTCGTTCAGGCCGTCATCGCAGCCTCTGTTGTGCAGGACGGGCGAGTATCCGCTGAGCGGATTTAGACGCAGAAAAGGCCGGCCCCGGGTGGTGAATGAACTGCTCCCCGAAAGTTGGACTGAGAAATCAGTCTTTACTTCCGGGGAGCAGTTTTTTGCAGGAGAGTAGTTCGTTATCTGAGGAACAGCGCGAGGCCGCGGTAGCGTTGTTCGAAATTGGTTGGGGCGCGAAGGCAGCGGCGACGAGCCTAGGGGTCCGCTCGAAAGCTGTCATCCGCATCCACGGCCTGTGGAGAGTACGCGGAGGTACGGCGCTGGTGACCAAATCAACCAAACGGAAGTTCACGTTCGAGTTCAAACTCGCCGCGGTCCGCCGGTTCCAAGCCGGGGAGAGCCAAATTGCCCTGGCGAAGGAGCTCCAGCTCTCCTCACCGGATCTGATCAAGAAGTGGGCGCGGATATACCGCAACGAAGGTGAAGACGCCTTGCGCCCGAAATCACCTGGCCGACCGACCTCACCTCCTAAGGCGCCGACGCAGCCAGAGTCGGAGCTGCAGCGATTGCGCCGCGAGAACGAGCGCTTGCAGGCAGAGGTGGCCTTCCTGGGAAAAGTAAACGCCTTGAGGGACGAGGAACAGCGCTAAAAGTCCGCGCTGTCATCGCCCTCAAGGCCGAACACCGATTGGAAGTTCTTCTCGACGTCGCCGAGCTGCCCCGGTCGACATTCTTCTATCACCAAGCTCGACTCCTCGCCCCTGACCCGCAAACAAACCTCAAAGCAGCCGTCACGAGTATCTTCGAGAAGAGCCAAGCCCGATACGGGCACCGCCGCATCCATATCGAACTGATCAGAGAAGGGTGGACGATCGCGAAGAAGACCGTACTGAAGCTGATGCGTTTACTGCGATTGGCCTGCAAGGTCCGGCAGAAGAAGCGGTACAACTCCTACAAGGGCGAGCAAGGAGTTGTTGCCCCGAACCTGTTGAAACGCCAGTTCGAAGCAGATGCGCCGAACCAAAAATGGGTGACAGACGTAACCGAGTTCAGCGTCGGCGACAAGAAACTGTACCTCTCACCGGTCATGGACCTCTTCGACCGCCAAATCATCTCCTACGCCATTGGAACCTCACCCAACCTGGAACTGACCAACTCATCACTGCGCTGCGCGCTGGCCACCCTGGAGACCGGACAGCAACCGCTCGTGCACTCCGACCAGGGATTCCAATACCAGCACACCTCCTGGCGCCTACTCCTGCAGAACGCCGGCGCGGTCCAATCGATGTCCCGCAAAGCCAACTGCTACGACAACGCCGTCATGGAAAACTTCTTCGGACACCTCAAAGAAGAGCTCTTCCACCGCGTCCGATTCCTCAACACCGAAGCCCTTGCATCAGCGCTGCACGAATACATCCACTGGTACAACACCGAAAGAATCTCTACAAAGCTCAACGGATTTAGCCCCAGCCAATACCGCGCTAACGCCCTTGCCGGATAGCCGGTAGTTCCCCGGTCCAGCTTTCCAGAAGGTCGTTGCATACCTGGATACCCGCTGGCCCTGGTGTTCCGGGAGTCAGCTCTATTGACCGCCCGGTTAGGCTCTGGACATGAGCGCTCTAAGGAAGAATCTGCCAACCAAGGGCCAAGCCGTGTTCATGGCGGTTATGTCCTTGCTGTGGATGGCCAGCAGCGCGGTGGCGGTGCTGGTGGAGGGTCGTCCCGCGACCCTCTTCTTTTGGCTCGTCATGGCCATGAACATCGTCCTCTTTGGGGTCTCCGTCTGGCTGTATCGGAAGGCCGCCAAAATTTCAGGACCATCGAGATAAACCACAGGCTGATGTCAGTCAGCACGCCTGCCGACGGCGGTTGTTAGGCGGCATGCTCCAACGCGAAGAAGTCCCCGTCCCAAGGTGGGACGGGGACTTCTGTGAATAGCCGCTCGCTCGCCGCTAGAGTGGACCTCGCACATATACGAGTCCAACTTTCGGGGACCAGTTCAGAAACCAGGGACCGGCCTCATCTTTATTTCAGTTCTTACGGACTGCCTGCGGACCAAGCGCCGTAGGGCCGTATGAATTAACTAGACGCCGTAGTAGAGCTCGAACTCGTACGGGTTCGGGCGCAGGGAGAGCGGACGGATCTCGTTCTCGTACTTGTACTCGATCCAGGTGTCGATCAGGTCCTGGGTGAAAACGCCGCCGGCCTGCAGGAACTCGTTGTCCTCTGCCAGTGCAGTCAGCGCTTCCTCAAGCGTGCCCGGAGCCTTGGGAATGTCCTTGGCTTCTTCGGCCGGGAGCTCGTACAGGTCCTTGTCGATCGGAGCCGGGGGTTCGATGCGGTTGCGGATACCGTCGATGCCGGCCATCAGCTGGGCAGCGAACGCCAGGTACGGGTTGGATGACGGGTCCGGAGCGCGGAACTCGATGCGCTTGGCCTTGGGGTTGGTGCCCGTGATGGGGATACGGATACCGGCAGAGCGGTTGCCCTGCGAGTAGACCATGTTGACCGGAGCCTCGAAGCCCTTGACCAGGCGGCGGTAGGAGTTCACCGTCGGGTTGGTGAAGGCCAGTACGGCGGAGGAGTGCTTGAGCAGGCCGCCGATGTACCAGCGGGCCATGTCAGACAGGCCTGCGTAGCCCTTCTCGTCGTAGAACAGCGGCTCGCCACCGTTCCACAGCGACTGGTGGCAGTGCATGCCGGAACCGTTGTCAGCGAAGACCGGCTTCGGCATGAAGGTTACGGACTTGCCCCAGGCGTCGGCCGTGTTCTTGACGACGTACTTGAACTTCTGCAGGTCATCGGCCGCGTGGGTCAGCGTGGTGAACTTGTAGTTGATTTCAGCCTGGCCGGCGGAGCCAACCTCGTGGTGGCTGCGCTCGACCTCAAGGCCGGCCTCGTCCAGGGCGACACACATGGCATCGCGCAGGTCCGCCTGCTTGTCAGTGGGGGAAACCGGGAAGTAACCGCCCTTGACGGGGGTCTTGTAGCCGAGGTTTCCGCCTTCTTCTTCGCGGCCGGTGTTCCAGTGTGCTTCTTCAGAGTCGATCTTGTAGAAGCTGCCCTGCGGGGTGGACTGGTACTGGACGTTGTCGAAGACGAAGAATTCGGCCTCGGGAGCGAAGAACGCGGTGTCCGCGATGCCGGTGGACGCGAGGTAGGCTTCAGCCTTCTCGGCGACACCACGGGGGTCGCGGTGGTACGGGTCCCCGGTGCGGGGGTTCACGATGGAGAAGTTCAGCGCAAGGGTCTTTTCCATACGGAAAGTGTCCAGGAATGCGGTGGTGACGTCCGGGATGAGCTGCATGTCGGATTCGGCGATGCCCTGGAAGCCACGGATGGAGGATCCGTCAAAGAGCTGGCCATTGACGAAGAAGTCTGCGTCAACGCTCTTGGCCGGCACGTTGAAGTGCTGCTGGACGCCCGGAAGGTCGGTGAAGCGGATATCGACGAATTTAATATCTTCGTCCTGGATGAACTTGAGGACTTCGTCCGCAGTCTTGAACATCTATGCTCCTTACGCATATGTAAAATCTGGCTGGCAAGCCATCTGATCCAGCGCAATCGTAAAGCAGGGAAACGCAGAGTTTCCCTGCTTTGAAGGATTGCTTGAAACTGCTACTACCCTATGGATCCGGCATTTCCCGTCCGTGTCCACATTGTTTCCGGGAGGTTACAGAAAGCCCTGATATGCAACGCTATCGAATGTCCAGATGGTGGTCTAACGGGTTCCACACTGTGAACCTCCGTGAGTCGCTAAGCTGGGACGGTGGTAGATCGTAAAGACATTGGCTCCTGGCTCACCGGACCGGATACTTCAGGCGTTTCCAGATATCCGGGGGAGCGGTTGGGCCTTCCTGAATCGGGGCAGGGATCCATTGCCAGGGCAGGACGGCGCATCGTTGCCATCTTTATTGACTGGTGTGTTGCGCTGCTGATCAGCAACTTCGTCTTTGGCGGGGACTCATGGGGAACTCTTGCCGTCTTTGCCGCAGAACAGATGCTGCTGGTGGGAACCCTTGGCTACAGCATCGGACACCGTGTGGCCGGCATCCATGTGGTGCGGCTTGGCGGCGGAGCGCCGGGGCCGCTGGCAGGTGTGGTCCGGGCTTTGCTGCTGTGTCTTGTGATCCCGGCTGTCATCTTCGATCCCGATCAGCGGGGCCTGCATGACAAGGCGATGAACACCGTGCTCATCCGGATGTAGCCGGTGCCTGCTTGGCACCGTGCTTGCCTGCCAAGCTGCGGTCGTTAGGCAGCCCGGTGCCAGAGGACTTGCTGGGGCTAGACGCCGGCAGTTTCCAGCGAATCTTCCGTCACTGCCTCGTGTTCGCTCAGGAGTCCGCGTTTTCCGGCCCAGCGCTCAAAAGCCACCGTTGCGAACGGGAAAACAGCAGACAGCCCGGCGAACAGGGCCACGGGGAAAGACCAGCGCTGAATCCGCCAGAGGGCGAGAGCGGCGACGCCGTAGCCCACGAACAGGGCACCGTGGACGGGGCCAGCTATTTCGACGCCAAGTTCGCTGGTTTTGGCGATCCACTTGAAGTACATGCCCACCAGCAGGGCCGCCCAACTGCATGCTTCCGCGATGGCCAGAATCCGGAACGCGCGGACTACTGCAGTCTTCAGGGGCATTTTCACGTGGTGTCCAATCTAAAGTGGGTTTGTTCAGCTTCTGGCCGGCCGGACCGGCATGCAGACAAAACCGCCCCGGTGGCCGGTTTGAGCCGGGCAGCCGGGGCGGTTCGTATAGCCAGAGGTGCCTGCTAGCGTCCGCGGTTGGGACGCGCCTTGTAGGGGTCGATGCCCTTGGGGATGGGGAGGCGGGTGCCCAGCGAGGAAATGCGCTTGGAGACGGCGTTGACCTCAAGCTTGGTGAGTTCCTTGTTCAGCTTGCCCATTTTCTTCGCTACCTGGCTGATGGGGACCTGCCCCTCTCCACGGCCGCTTTCGATCACATGAATGGTGACGTTCGGGAGAATCCGGGCCAGGCGCTTGCGTTCCGCCTCAACGAGCGGCTTGACGCGGTGGCTGGGCCCTTCGCTGACCAGGACAACACCGGGGCGGCCGATGGCACGGAACACGGCATCCTGGGTGCGAGGGTTCACCGACACGGGCTGATCCTCAGTGATCCAGCCGCGCTTCAAGGTGCCGAGGGCGGCACCGGAGGCGCCGGGCTGGTTCTCGATCTGGGCAAACGCTGCACGTTCGGCCCGCCGGGAGAGGATCAGCGTGGCGCCGAGCAGGCCCAGGGGGATGCCGATGATGAGGCCGGTGATCCAGTTTTCCAGCCAGAAACCCACCAGGAAGCTCACAGCCACAACGCCGAGGAATACCAGCAGCATCAGCCACGGGACCATGGGATCGTGGCGGCGGGTCATATTGAAGACTTCGCCGATCTGCTTTAGCCGGCTTGGCTTCTTGACTTTCGCTTCTTTTGGCTTGCGCGAGAAAAGGCCACGCTTCGGGGCGTCATTTGCCGCGGGAGTGCTGCTGCTGGAATCAGGGGATTTCGCCATAGTGCCTTAATTCTACGTGATTGATGCCTGAGGGCCGGACGCCGAAGATTCTCCGGCGCCGGCCCCCGGCACTACAAATGAGCGAGTCAGGAATGCGCTGCGAGCAGTGAGCTGGCTTCCTGGCGGGTGCTGCCGGAGGATTCGATGTGGGCAAGTTCGGCCGGGATTTCCCAGCCTTTCTTGCGCATCGCGGTGGCCCAGAGCCGGCCGGCGCGGTAGGAGGAACGGACCAGCGGCCCGGACATCACACCCAGGAAGCCCATCTCGATCGCTTCGTCCTGGAGGTCCACGAATTCCTGCGGCTTGACCCAGCGGTCCACCGGCAGGTGCCGTTCACTCGGGCGCAGGTACTGGGTGATGGTGATCAGGTCGCAGCCGGCCTCGTGCAGGTCACGGAGGGCTTCGGAGATTTCCCCACGGGTCTCACCCATGCCCAGGATCAGGTTGGACTTGGTGACCATGCCCAGCTTCCTCCCCTGCGTAATGACATCCAGCGACCGGTCATACCGGAACGCCGGGCGTATGCGCTTGAAGATCCGCGGCACCGTTTCGACGTTGTGCGCGAACACCTCAGGCTTTGAATCGCAGATCGCCTCGATGTGCTCAGGCTTGCCGGAGAAGTCCGGGATCAAAAGCTCGACGCCGGTGCCCGGGTTCAGTTCGTGGATCTTGCGGACCGTCTCGGCGTACAGCCAGACGCCTTCGTCGGCCAGGTCATCACGGGCCACGCCGGTGACGGTGGCGTAGCGCAGCTGCATGGCCTGCACGGACCTGGCCACCTTCGTGGGTTCAAACATGTCCACCGGCGACGGCTTGCCGGTATCGATCTGGCAGAAGTCACACCGCCTGGTGCACTCGGACCCGCCGATCAGGAACGTGGCCTCCTTGTCTTCCCAGCACTCAAAAATGTTGGGGCAGCCAGCCTCCTCACAAACAGTGTGGAGGCCTTCCTTCTTGACCAGATTCTTCAGCTGAACGAACTCAGGACCCATCTGGACCTTGGCCTTAATCCAGTCCGGCTTCCGTTCCACCGGGGTGGCCGCGTTCCGCTGTTCGATGCGCAGCATCTTCCGGCCTTCTGGTGCCAGTGTCACAGTAGAGCTCCTTCGGGGCTTGAAACGAGTGCTTCTTCATGCTTGCGGAATTCTTCGACGAGCCGGTCCGCGATATCGCCCGGGGAGATGTTCCTGCCGGCTTCGATGGACATCGTGGTGACGCCGGCGTCGGTAATGCCACAGGCGATGATCTGGGCATAAGGTGCCAGATCATTGTTGCAGTTGATGGCAATTCCATGCATTGTGACCCCGTCCAGGACACGGATGCCGATGGCGGCGATCTTCCGGTCCGGGCCCTTGCTGTCAGCCTTGATCCAGACTCCTGCGCGCCCCTTGATGCGCTCTGCGTTGATGCCGTAGTCAGCCATGACGGCGATCATCATGGCTTCGAGCCGCTCAACGTAGTCGCGGATGCCGGACCGGTTTTTCAGCTTGAGGATTGGATAGGCCACCAGCTGGCCAGGCCCGTGCCAAGTGAGTTTGCCGCCGCGGTCAACGGGCACTACGGGCGTACCGTCGAAAGGCCGCTCGTGGTCTTCGGTTAGCTTGCCGGCCGTATAGACGGCGGCATGTTCAAGGATGAGGACTGTGCTGGGCGCCCCGGCTGCGACGACTTTGTCATGGAGTTCGCGCTGGATGTCCCAGCCCTTCATGTAATCAACGAAATCCGGTGCAAGACCCAGCGTGGAAAACTCAAGAGTCATGGCATCCAGCTTAGACCCCGGCCAGCATCGTTCCGGATTAAGTGTGCAACCTCTCACCGGCACCAACGGACTCTTTCCCGCCGGGCGAGCCTGTGGATAACTTCTGCAGGAACGGCCAGATTCGGCTAGACATAGGTCATGGATGATTTCAGTGTCCCCGATGTTCCCGGCTATACCGTGGGACGGGAACTGGGCCGGGGCGCGAGTTCCAGTGTCTGGCTCGTCACTGAAGCACGCTCCGGCCGGGATTTTGCGCTGAAATGCCTGCTGAACGAATCGCCCCGGGATGATCGCTCCGGGGTTGCCGCGATTCATGAGGCCGTGCGGCGTGAAATCCGCATTCTCTCCGTGCTCGACCACCCGCACCTCATCAAGGCCCACGACGTTGTAAGGCTGTCGCCGGAGCGCCTGCACCCTGCTGCTCCGGACCACCCGGCTGCTCGGGACAACCCTGCAGCTTCTGACACGCCCGCTGACCCCGGTACAGACGGTCCTGGCCCTGGCCTGGGCCTGCTGATGGAATATGCCCCCGGAGGCTCCCTGGGCCAGCTGGTGCGCAGCCGCGGAAAGCTCAGCGTCGGCGAAACGGTGACGGTGTTGACGCCTATTGCCCAGGCTCTTGGCTATCTTCACGGCAGGGGTTTTACCCACTCCGATGTCTCGCCCGGGAACGTGCTTTTCACAGGGCACGGCAAACCCATGCTCGCGGACCTGGGGGTCGCCCGGATCGTGGGGGATGCCGCAGCCCTCGCTTGGGAGGGGACAGACGGATTCATGGACCCAGCCCCCGTAGATGCCATGCGGGCAGGTCTCCAGCCGGAGCGCGACGTGTATTCCGTGGCAGCGCTCGGGTGGTTTTGCCTCACCGGGGAGCCGCCCAGGAGAACCGCGGACCGGGCGCCCCTGCCCCTCCTGCGTCCTGATGTCCCGGCCGAGCTTGCCGCGGCGTTGGAGTCCGGCCTCAGCGACGACCGACGTCTGCGGCCCGCCGCCTTTGAACTGGCCGCAGCGGTTTACCGCAGTGCTGCACCGCTGCCGGTTGACCTCGGCGGATCGGTCCATGCGACAGTTATTCCCGAGCTGTTGACGCGGCGCCGCATGCCTGACCGTCCCGGCAGCGCCGCCGGCAAAACACTCCGCTCCTGGCATCGAAGGCTCTCAACGTCACGATGGTCCGGGCTGGTTGGTGCCCGGCAGGTCCTGCCCTTTCCCATGGGAAACGAGCCGGCCGCCGCTCCTGCAATCGGGGATAAGCGGGCCGTCACCCCGCCGCGGAATGACCGAACTGCTCAGGCTGTGCGGGGAAAGCATTCCACCCGGGGAACGCCGAGCCGCCAGGAGCCGCATGTTAGGCCGGGATTGCACGGCCATTCGACGATGCCCTGGAAAGGCCGCGTCTGGGGGATCCTGCAGCCGGCGGGGGCAGCCGTGGCGGTGCTGGCGGGAGCCATTTGGGCCGCTGGTGCCTTTGGACCCACAGGGGCAGGGCCATCGCTTACAGCAGGCCACTCTGCGCCGTCCGCCAGCCCGCAGCCCGCCGCGGATGGATCCGAGTCCACGGGGAGGATCGGAACCTCTGTGGACTTGGATATTCCGGAAGACGTCGCCGGCCAGCTGCAGTCGGCCAACCCCGCCGAAGCTGTGCATGCGCTGGCCTGGATCAGGTCCCGGGCCTTCAGTTCCGGACGCTTGGAGCTTCTGGACCAGGTCAATGCGCCCGGTTCGGCCGCCTTTGCCGCTGATGAGCGGGTCAGGGGGCGGCTGAGGGATTCGGGCCATGTCCTGGCCGGTTTTACGAGCACGATCTCCAGTTCAGACGTCGAGCCGGGGAACTCGTCCAGCCGTGCCGTGGTTACTGTCACCTCCGCAACATCCTCCTACCAGGAAAAGGACGGAACGGGGGCGATCGTGGCCGCGGCGCCGGCGGGGGAGGCCCAGGAGCTACGGTTGGTGCTTGTATCCGTCAACGGGCGCTGGCATCTCGCGGAAATTCTGCCCGGACCCTGAGTCTGCGCCGCTTCCTGACAGAAGGGAAATCAGTCCTTGGCCGCCACCCAGGCGGCGGCTTGCTGAAGCGTCGGATGCCGCCACTGGAAGCCAGCGCCCGACAGAACGCGGGGTTCCATGCGCTGGCTCGGCAGCAGCAACTCGTCCGCGAGCTTTCCCATGACAAGGCGCAGCGCGGGTGCCGGAACCCGGAGAGCGGCGGGCCGGTGCAGGGCCTTCGCAAGCGTAGCCACGAGAGAATTTACATCAGCAGTTTCCGGTGCACAGACGTTGACCGGGCCGTGCAGCGTGGAGCGGATCAGGAACAGGAAGGCCGCCGCGACATCGGGGAGGGTGATCCAGGGCCAGAACTGCCTGCCGTGTCCCAGCGGGCCGCCCAGCCCCAGCCGGAGCAGCGGCAGAAGCCTTCCCAGAGCCCCGCCTGCAGGGCTGAGAACCACACCCGTGCGGGGCGTCACCACGCGCACTCCTGTCGACGCCTCCTGTGCCGCGGCCTCCCACTCAACGCACAACCGGGCAAGGATGCCTGCACCGGAGGATGACCCTTCCCCAAGAAGTGCCGTACCGGCGTCACCGTAGTAGCCGGATGCCGATTGGCTCACGAAAACCCGCGGCGGCTGATCCAGGCTTTTCATCGCGTCGGTCAGGGTCTGGGTAGCCCGCAGCCGCGAACTGAACAGTTCCTCTATGCGGCGGCGCGTCCACGGGCGGTCGCCGATGCCGGCACCCGCGAGGTTGATCACCGCATCGGAAGCGGCCAAAACGCTGGGATCCAGCCGGCCGGCGTCGGGATCCCAGCGGACCTCCGATGCCGAGGACGGCGCCCGTCGGACAAGCGGCACGACGTCGTGGCCGGCCTCACGCAGGGAGACGGACAACTGGGTCCCGATCAGCCCGGAGGCGCCGGCAATCACGATTCGCATAAACCATCTCACCATGCGGGGCGCCACCCCGGCACCTCCCTCGGGGCCTTCGCGATTTGACTATGATCGAACGATGACCTCTTCGAGCTACCTCCGCTTTCCGCATGTCCACGGTGATCTGGTTACTTTCGTGGCCGAAGACGACGTCTGGATTGCGCCACTGGGCGGCGGCCGTGCCTGGCGGGTATCCTCGCTCCAGTTGCCCGCCCGCAATCCCCGCTTCACGCCCGACGGCAAGCGGCTCGTCTGGACCGTGGTCCAGGGCACGGCGCCTGAAGTGGTTACGGCGAAGGTCGACGGCGGCGGTTACCGGCAGCTGACCTATTTCGGGCACAGCACCACCCGGGTCAAGGGCTTCACCGCCAACGGCTCCGTTATTGTGACAAGCGCCTTCCGCCAGGCTGAAAGCCGGCACACCTATGCCTACAGCCTCCCGGTTGATGGCGGATGGGCTGAGGAGCTTCCTTTTGGCCCCGTTGAATCCGTCGCCTTTGGACCGGAAGTCGGCGACGAGCGCCCCGTAGTCCTGGGCAGCGTTCTCTCCCGCGAACCTGCCTGGTGGAAGCGCTACCGCGGTGGCACATCCGGCAAGCTCTGGATCGACACGGACGGCAACGGGGAGTTTGAGCGCCTCGTTCCGGAATTGGACGGAAACCTCACGGACCCCATGTGGGTGGACGGACGGATTGCGTTCCTCTCTGACCACGAAGGGTACGGAAACCTGTACTCCGTCAAGCCAGGCGGAGAGGACCTGCGCCGCCACACCGACCATGAGGATTTCTACGTCCGGCACGCCTCCACCGATGGCCAGCGGATCATTTTCGAATCGGCCGGCGAGCTGTGGCTCCTCAACGACCTTGAGTCAGAAGCCCTACGGCTGGACATCTCACTGGGTTCGGCCTCCCAGTCCCGGCGGCCGGGCCTCCTGAAGGCCTCGCAGCACCTCGGTGCGGTGGTTCCTGATGCCACCGGGTCCGCGAGTGCTGTTGAGGCCCACGGAACGATCCACTGGATCAGGCACAAGGACGGCCCGTCCCGCATCGTGGAGGCCACCCCCGGCGTCCGGGCCAGGCTTCCCCGGCCGCTCGACGGCGGCCGGCTCGCCTACATCGCCGACCACGACGGTGTGGAAGCCCTCTACATCAGGGAGATCGCCGCCCCGGTCCCCGGCGTCCCAGGCCCTGCCCGCGGGCAGGCTCCCGCGCCCGTTACGCCCGCGGCCCCACCAGAAGGGGCGGACGCTGCGCTTCCCCGTCCCGTCCCGGCGGCCAGCAACACAGGCCAGGCGCACGCCAGCCAGGTTGTTCCCGTTCCTGACGATTCACGGGCCGATGTTGCCCCGGACCCGGCAGAATCACCGGCGGATGCGCAAGAGCCGCCGGCAGCCGCCCGCATCGACTTCCCGAAGCCCTCACGCGCCAGCGCCATGGAATCAAGCCCGGACGGCCGTTGGCTTGCCGTGGGCACCTCCTTTGGCGACGTATACGTTGCGGACACCACTTCCGGGACGCTGTCACTGGTAGCCAGCATCGGCGAAGGCACCATCGCTGAACTGGGCTGGTCGCCGGACTCCTGCTGGCTGGCCTGGTCCGAGCCGGTCACGTCCTTCGGCTCCAGGAGCAGGCTGCGCCTTGTCAACGTCTCCAAAGCCGACGGCGGCGTGGTTGACGTTACCGACGGCCGCTTCTGCGACACATCACCCGCTTTCACCCCGGACGGAAAGTTCCTGGCCTTCCTGTCCAACAGAAGCTTCGATCCGGTCTACGACGGACACTCGTTCGACCTGTCCTTCCCCAGCCCCATCAAGCCTTACCTGGTGGCCCTGGCGGCAGACACTCCATCCCCGTTCGGTCCGGCCGTTGACCTCGACGGATCTGAGAACGGATCTGAGAA
Source organism: Arthrobacter sp. CDRTa11 (assembly GCF_026427775.1). NCBI lineage: Bacteria > Bacillati > Actinomycetota > Actinomycetes > Micrococcales > Micrococcaceae > Arthrobacter > Arthrobacter sp. CDRTa11. The sequence goes on from NZ_CP044532.1 coordinate 1,950,125, forward strand.
CAGATCTGACAACAGCGGGGGTGCTGACAGCAGTGAAGAAAAGGGCTCCGGGGACGCCGTTGCCGCAATGCGGGTTGATCCTGAGGGCCTGGCCCACCGCGTGATCGGCGTCCCGGTGCCACAGGGCAACTACACCGCTCTGAAGACCACTGAGGGGGCACTGCTGTGGCTGGACTGGGCGCTCGCCGGGGTGACAGGTGACGGCAAGGCAAGCCAGGATGACAAGGACGCCCTCCCCAGCCTGGTGCGGTATGACCTTGCCCGGCGCAAGTCCTCCACTCTGGTAGAGGCACTGGCCAGCTACCGGCTCTCGGGGGACCGCAAGAGGGTGGTGCTGGTCCACGACAAGCAGGTGATTGTGGTGCCGGCCGACGCCAAAGCCGATGAAGACTCAGGTCAGGTGGTCAAGGTGGACCTTGGCAGGATCAGGGTCATGATGGATCCGCTCAGCGTCTGGGGCCAGGCCTTTGAGGAGGCCTGGCGCCTGCAGCGGGACTTCTTCTGGGCTGAAGACATGGCTGGCCAGGACTGGGAGTCAGTACACAAGCGCTACAGGCCCCTGGTGGACCGCCTCGGATCCCACGACGACCTCATGGACCTGCTGTGGGAACTCCACGGCGAGCTGGGGACGTCGCACGCCTACGTAAAGCCCGCGCCGGTCACTGAAAATGGCAGCAACGGCCAGGGCAGGCTCGGCGCTGACCTCGCCTTGACGCCGGCAGGCTGGGAAATCACCCGCATCCTGGCCGGTGAATCCTCCGATCCGCTGGCGACCTCACCCTTGACCCGTCCGGGGGCGGGGGCCAAGGCCGGTGACGTGCTGCTGGCCATCGACGGAGTGCCGCTCTCGGATTCCGTCACCCCTGCGATGCTGCTGGTAGGCGCGGCCGGCCGTGCAGTGGAGCTCACCCTCAGCAACGGAGCAGGGCACGGAACAGAGGCAGGCAGGCAACGGCGCATCGCTGTTGTCCCCATTAAGGACGAAGAACGCCTGCGCTACCAGGAATGGGTTGCCGGCAACCGCCGGACAGTCCGGGAAGCGTCAAACGGAACGTTCGGATACCTGCACATCCCTGACATGATGGCCAACGGCTGGGCGCAGCTCCACCGTGACCTGGACACGGAGACGGCTTTGGATGGGCTGATTGTCGATGTCCGCCGGAACCGCGGCGGACACACCTCACAGCTGGTGGCCGAACTGATCGGCCGTAAGGTGACGGGCTGGAGCATGCCCCGGGGAGAACGGCCCAGGACCTACCCGCATCATGCTCCCCGCGGTCCGGTCATCATCCTCGCTGATGAATTTGCCGGGTCCGACGGCGACATCATCACCCAGGTATCCAAGCTGCGGGGGATCGGGCCCGTCATCGGTACCCGCACCTGGGGCGGCGTGGTGGGCATCGACAACCGGTTCTCGCTCGCTGACGGTACCGGGGTCACCCAGCCAAGGTACGCGAACTGGTTCACCGGCGGCGTTGGCTGGAGCGTGGAGAACTATGGCGTGGACCCGGACATCGAGGTGACGTACCCGCCCCATGCCTATGCCGCTGGCCGCGACCCGCAGCTCGAGTACGGGATCGGCGCACTCAAGGAAATGATCCAGGAACTGCCCACCGACAGGCCGCCGGTCCGTGAGGGTTACCGCAGTCTCCGGCCCGCCCCGCTCCCGGCCCGCAAGCCAGCGCTCTAAGGCCAGGAAGCTACAGCCGAAGCGACGGAAAGGCCCCGTTTCTGCCCCTGATATCAGGGGGAGAAACGGGGCCTTTGTGCTGCCTTGGCGCTATTGCCGTGGCATCAGCGGCGGACGGCCGCTAACGCCACCGCTTCGCGTGTTCGCTGATCAGGACTGCAGCGTTGCGTCCAGGGTGATGTCGATGCTCGCGAGTGCTCCCGAAACAGGGCAGCCGGTCTTCGCCTCACCGGCGATTTTCTGGAATTCTGCTTCGTCGATGCCGGGGATCCGTGCGGACACGGTCAGGTGGCTGCCCGTAATGCCGGTCCCGGGAACGAACGTGACGTCAGCCTTGGTGTTGACCTCTTCCGGTGCGTGACCGGCCTGGGCCAACATGTTGCTGAACGCCATGGAGTAGCAGCTGGCATGTGCAGCGGCGATCAGTTCTTCCGGGCTGGTCTTGCCTTCGGCGGCTTCGGTGCGTGCCTTCCAGGTGACGTCGAAGGTGCCGAGGCCTGAGCTGTCCAACGTGGTCTGGCCGGAACCCGTCATCAGGTCGCCGTTCCATACTGTGTGTGCGGTGCGTGTTGCTGCCATGTCCACTCCTCAAAAGGTCGATTCAGTCCGGGGCAGGCCGCAGCCTCTCCCCGCCGGTTTCAATCCTAGGGAGTTCACCGCACACTCGCACGGGTTGTCCGCTCTCAGTGGATTGTGACCGCACGGCATATTCACATGTGCGGTCGGGACCGGGGAAATAGGCGGGGAATTAGTTCCAGAGCGTGGCAATTGCCACGTTGAGGAGGGCAAGGCCACCTACGCTGTGAGCGAGTCCCTTGCTGATGGGTTCACCCTTCCTGTACTTACGGCTGCCGATAAAGGCCAACACCGCAACGGCAAGGCCGATAGCCAACTTGATCCCCAGTTTCATGTAGTTGGCGTCCATGTCCAGGGCCGGGATCAGTCCCATCATCACCACGCCCGTGATGACCTGGGTTGCCGCGCCGTCGAACTGGCGTGGGTGGACCGTGGGCTTCTTCATGTTGCCGATCCAGATCCCCACCACCATGGCAGCGCCGACAATGTGGAGGAAGACCATGACGTTATACAGGATGTCCATGGACCTCAGTCTAGCCAGACGTTCTACGTCATGTAGTAAGACCCGCGTTGCCGGCAGGCGTTTTTTCCGCTGCCGAAGCGGGCATCATCAGAAACACCATTAAAGGACGACGGCGGCGCAGGCGTTCCGGTGGTTTCCCACTGGCAGCCTGCACCGCCGTCGTTCACTTTTTTGTTCGGTAAAACCTGAGGTTAGAGGCCCAGGTCGCTTTCGAACGCGCCTTCTTCAAGGCGGGCCTTCAGCGTCTGGAGGAAGCGGCCTGCATCGGCCCCGTCCACCAGGCGGTGATCGTAGGTCAGGGAGAGGTACATCATGGACCGGATGGCGATCGAATCGTCACCGTTTTCGTCGGAAACAACGACGGCACGCTTGACGATGGCGCCGGTGCCCAGGATCCCCACCTGCGGCTGGTTGATGATCGGGGTGTCGAACAGGGCCCCGACCGAACCGATGTTGGTGATGCTGAACGTTCCGCCGGACAGCTCGTCCGGTCCGATCTTCCCGCCGCGGGTGCGGCCGGCAACGTCCGCGATCTTGCCGGCCAGGCCAGCCAGGTTCAGGCTTCCGGCATCGGTGATCACGGGCACCAGGAGTCCCTTGTCCGTGTCCACGGCAATCGCCAGGTGCTCGGCGTTGTGGTACGTGATCTCCTGCTTGTCTTCGTCGTAGGCGGCGTTGAGCTTCGGGTGCTGCTTCAATGCCTCGGCGACGGCCTTGGCAATAAACGGCAGGAACGTGAGCTTGACGCCGTTCTGGGCCTGGAACGAGTTCTTGGCCTTGAGGCGCAGCTTGGCGATCTTGGTCATGTCCACCTCGTGCACCTGCGTCAGCTGCGTCGAGATTTCAAGGGATTCACGCATGCGCCGGGCGATGACCTGGCGGATGCGCGGGGCCTTCTGCACTGTGCCGCGCAGGGACGAAGCGGCGGGAGCGGCGGCGGCCGGGGCGGCGGGTGCCGAGGGAGCAGCAGGGGCAGCGGCTGAAGCGGGCGCAGCCTTTGCCTCTGCGGCTGCGAGGACGTCCTGCTTGCGGATGCGGCCACCCACACCGGTGCCGGTCAGGGAGGAGATATCCACACCCTGCTGGTTCGCCAGCTTGCGGACCAGGGGAGTGACGTAACCGGAGTCGGAGCCGTTGGCAGCAGGCGCGGCGGCAGGTGCCGGAGCGGCAGCCGGCGCGGGAGCAGCAGCAGGTGCCGGAGCAGCAGCGGGTGCGGCTTCCTGCTTCGGTGCCTCCTGCTCAGGTGCTGCGGCCTCAGGTGCTGCGGCCGGGGCCGCAGGCGCTGCGGGCGACTCCTGCTGCGCTTCCGGAGCCGGGGCTGGTGCGGCGGCCGGGGCTGCGGCACCGGAACCGATGACGGCCAGAACGGAGCCCACCTCGGCGGTTTCATCCTCATTGACCCGGATTTCCTGAAGCGTTCCGGCCACGGGGGAGGGGATCTCGGTGTCTACTTTGTCAGTTGATACCTCAAGCAGCGGCTCATCAACCTCAACGGAGTCGCCAACGGCCTTGAGCCAGCGCGTCACGGTGCCTTCGGTGACGCTCTCGCCGAGAGCAGGCAAGGTGACCTCGTGGCTGTCGCCACCGGCAGCGGGTGCCTGCGGTGCTTCTTCGGCAGGCGCGGCGGGGGCTGCCGCTTCAGCCGGAGCAGCGGGGGCTGCCTCCTCGGCAGGAGCAGCAGGAGCTTCTGCTTCCGCCGGAGCAGCAGGGGCTGCTGCAGCAGCAGGGCTGGTGCCGTTGGATCCGGAACCGTCGCCGATGCGGACCAGGGGAGCGCCCACTTCGGCGGTCTCGTCTTCGGCAACGAGGATTTCCTCGATGACGCCGGCTATCGGAGAGGGGATTTCGGTGTCTACTTTGTCGGTGGAAACCTCGAGCAGCGGCTCGTCCACTTCTACCCGGTCACCTACCTGCTTGAGCCAGCGGGTGACGGTTCCTTCGGTGACGCTCTCACCGAGGGCGGGCAAGTTAACGGATTCAGACATGTCGTCCCCGTTCTCCTTATTGATCTTTAGTGCGGATGATTGCTGCCTTGTTGAGCTTAGTCCACCCGGCAGATCGTGCCGGGTGGACCAAGCTCTGGTGTCTTGCGGTAATGCGGGGGCGGAAAATTAGCCGTGGAGGGCTTTGCCCGCGAGTGCCAGGTGGGCTTCGCCCAGGGCCTCGTTCTGCGTGGGGTGCGCGTGGACCAGCTGGGCCACGTCCTCCGGGTAGGCTTCCCAGTTCACGATGAGCTGGGCTTCACCGATCTGCTCGCCCATGCGGGAGCCGATCATGTGCACGCCCACCACGGGGCCGTCCTTCTGGCGGACCAGCTTGACCAGGCCGCCGGTGCCCAGGATGGAGCTCTTGCCGTTGCCGGCGAGGTTGTATTCCTGGATTTGGATCTGGTCGTCGCCGAACTTTTCCTTGGCGGCCTTCTCCGTGTAGCCGACCGTGGCGATTTCAGGCTCGCAGTAGGTGACCTTGGGGATGTTGACGTCTTCAACGATGACGGGCTTCAGGCCCGCGATCTCCTCGGCAACGAAGATGCCCTGCTGGTAGCCGCGGTGTGCGAGCTGGACGCCGGGGACGATGTCACCCACGGCGTAGATGTTCCCCACGCCGGTGTGCAGGCGCTCGTTGGTGATGACGAAGCCGCGGTCAATGGTGACGCCGGCTTCTTCGTATCCGAGGTTGGCCGTGACGGGGCCGCGGCCAACAGCGACCAGGAGGAGCTCGGCGTCGAACGTCTGCCCGTCCACCAGGGTGACCTTGACTCCGGAGTCGTTCTGCTCGACGCCCTGGAAGAAGATGCCGGTGGAGAACTTGATGCCGCGCTTCTTGAAGGCACGCTCCAGGTTCTTGACGATGGCGGTGTCCTCGTTGGGAACCAGGGAGGGCAGGCCCTCGACGATGGTCACGTCAACGCCGAAGGACTTCCATACTGAGGCGAATTCGACGCCGATGACGCCGCCGCCGAGCACGATCGCGCTCTTGGGGATGTAGTCCATGGTGAGGGCTTCGTCGGAGGTGATGACGCGTCCGCCGATTTCCAGTCCGGGGAGGGACCGGGAGTAGGAGCCTGTGGCCAGGACGATGTTCTTGCCTTTGTAGGCGGTGCCGTTCACTACAACGGTGTCGGTGCCCTGAAGCTTGCCTTCGCCTTCAATGACGGTGATGCCCTTGGACTTGATGAGTCCCTGCAGGCCCTTGAACTTGCCGGCGACGATGCCGTCTTTGTACGCGTTGACGGCGTTGATGTCGATGCCGTCGAGGGTGACGTTCACGCCATACTTGGCGGAGTCACGGGCGTGGTCGGCCAGTTCGGCCGAGTGAAGCAGGGCCTTGGTGGGGATACAGCCGTTATGGAGGCAGGTGCCACCGAGTTTGCCCTTCTCGACGAGGCCCACGGTGAAGCCAAGCTGAACGGCCCGCAGGGCGGTGGCGTATCCGCCGCTGCCGCCACCGAGTACCAGGATGTCGAATTCTTGCGCAGTTGCCTGATCGGCCACTTAAACGCTCCCTCGCGTGAACGATGACACGAGCGTGCACGCATCATCTGGTCTTGGAACTTGTACTGCCGAGATTATGCCAGCAGGCAGGTTCTCTTTCATTTGTGACTACCCGGTTCACCTTAGCGAACCACTTATCCATGCTCCACCTTGCAACCATGTTTTGTGGAGCGCTTGTGTCCAGTGTCACGCGGCTTTGTGTTCAACGGATCATTGGGCTGTCACAAAGCCGCGCAACACTCGACAAACAGGTCAGGCGGCAGCGGCCAGGAGGTCCTCCACGTAGGCCACCAGGGTGCGGACAGTGCTGCCCGTTCCCTGCTTGTGGGTGTAGCCGTACGGGCTGCCGTTGTTAAAGGACGGCCCGGCAATGTCAATGTGTGCCCAGGGGATCTGCTCGCCGTCCTTGCCCTTGCCTACAAACTCGCGCAGGAAAACGGCGGCGGTCATCATGCCGCCGTGGCGTTCCCCGATGTTGGCGAGGTCGGCCACCTGGGAGTCAAGGCTGGGACGCAGTTCCTCCGGCAGGGGCATGGGCCACACCAGTTCACCTGCCCGGTCTGCCGCAGCCTTGAGCGGAGCCGTGACGCTGTCTGATCCCATCACTCCGGCGGTCCGGTTACCCAGCGCAATGAGCTGCGCCCCGGTCAGGGTGGCGACGTCGATGATGGCGTCCGGGTATTCCTTGCTCGCTGCCACCAGGCCGTCGGCCATCACCAGGCGCCCTTCGGCGTCGGTGTTCAGGACCTCGACTGTCTTGCCGCCGAACATGGTCAGCACATCGGCAGGCCGCGAAGCGGCACCAGAGGGCATGTTTTCGGCGATGCACAGCCAGGCGGTGGCCTTCACCTGCAGCCCAAGGCCGGCGAGCGCCAGCACAGTGTTGAGGACGACGGCGGCACCCGCCATATCGCTCTTCATGTCACCCATGTTCAGGGCCGGCTTGATGGAGATGCCGCCGGTGTCGAAGGTGATGCCCTTTCCGACCAAAGCGATTTTTGCCGTTGCCTTGGCAGGGGCGTATTCCACCTTGACCAGGCGCGGCTGGCGGGTGGAACCCTTGCCCACGCCCATAATCCCGCCGAAGCCTTCCTTCTCGAGGCGCCGTTCATCCCACACGGTGACCTTCACGGGGAGGCCCTTGGCCAGTTCCTTGGCGGCCTCGGCGAAGGACTCCGGGTACAGGTGGCTCGGCGGCTGGTTAACCAGGGACCGGGTGGCGTTGACGGCCTTGCCGATCAGTGCCGCGCGGGTCAGGGCGGCATTGAGTTCCTTGTCCCCCGCAACTTCGGTGAAGATCACCGCGTTGCGTACGGGGTCCTTCATGCCGTTCTTGGAGGTCCGGTACTCAGTGAACGAATAGGCGCCCAGCGCTGCACCCTCGGCGAGCGCCGCGACGTCGGCGACTCCCGCCGTCGGAAGCGCAATGACAACAGTGGCAAGGCCGGCCAGTTGGCGCACTGCGGAGCCTGCGGCCCGGCGGAGTGCTTCCTCTTCCAGCACGCCGTCCGCCCCCACTTTGCCCACGCCGGCCAGGACCAGGACGCCGGCGCCTGTCTCCGGCAGCCCGGGAAGCCTGACGACCTGGTCCGCTGCGCCCGTGACACCGAGGGCCTTTAGTGAGTCAGCAACCGCCTCGGCGGACTTGGCTGCCAGGGGATTGTCGAGGAGGACGGGCCCATCAGGTCCCTGTCCGACGCCGATGACAACGGCGTCGGACGATGCCTTCCTGAGGTCCCGTGAGAGGGTACTAAGGTTAATTTCGGTATTCTTGACCACCGGGTCAGTCCTCAATTCTCGAAAGATTGTTCGGGCAGGAAGCATGTTAGGCGCGCTGCCATGGAAACCCGGCTGCCGTCGGGTTGGGACGCCGCCGGGATGTCTGCGAAGCCCGTTGCCAGGCCAGTTTCGATCGTAGCCGGTATGGGCGGCGGCAGCGGAATCTTTGGAGACCTGCGCCACACCACCACACGGAATGCCCGGGCGCCCGGCAACGTTGTAAAAGGTATCCACCCGAATCCACGAAAGGAACATCCCGTGCTTGAACGGATTTCCGGCTCCCTGCTGGACCCCGATGCGCTCTACGCGAGCAACATCGAGTTGTTCCACAGCCCGGCGCTCCGCGGGCTGAACCTGGTGATGGGCTTCACCGGGTTTGCCGATGCCGGACATGTGGTCAAGCAGATCAATGCCGAGCTGCTGGACACCCTTGATGCCGAGCCGGTGGCAGTGTTCGATGCCGACCAGCTGATCGATTACAGGTCCCGGCGGCCCCACGTCTCCTTTGTGGAGGACCACCTGCAGGACTACCAGGAGCCCCGGCTGGCGCTGTATCGGCTGATTGACGGCCTCGGAAATCCGTTCCTCCTGCTGGCCGGGTTCGAACCGGACCTTCAATGGGAGCGGTTTGCCCGTGCTGTTGTTGGGATTGTGGAAAAGCTGGACGTGAACCTGGTGACGTGGACCCATTCCATTCCCATGCCAGTTCCGCATACCCGCCCGGTAGGCGTCACTGTCCACGGCAACAGGCCGGAACTGATCGAGGGCATCTCGGTGTGGAAGCCCACCGTGGAGGTCCCGGCGGCTGTCGGCCACATCCTGGAACTCCGGCTGGTTGAGGCAGGACGAAACGTGGCGGGTTACGTGATCCACGTTCCGCACTACCTGGCTGAGGCGGAATACCCCACGGCCGCAGTAGCGGGCCTGGAATACCTTGGTGCCGCAACGTCCCTGATGCTGCCCACGGACAGGCTCCGGGAAGCGGGCCGGGAAGTCGGACGCCAAATAGCTGAGCAGATAGACGCCTCCGAAGACGTCCAGCAGGTGGTGTCACGGCTGGAGACCCGCTACGACGAGAAGGCTGAGGGCACTGTCCGCCGGTCGCTCCTCGCTGACGAAAACGACGAACTGCCCAACGGCGACGTGCTGGGGGCTGCGGTTGAGGCTTACCTCGCCAGGGAGAACCCTGCCCAGTAGGCGGGGGTCAGTGCACCGCCGCAACGCAGGCCTATGCCCGGGCCGCCGCCCGGCCCGGGGCATAATAAGGGAGTGACTGCACCCCGGGCCTGGCTGATTTGGACCATCGGAATCTTCGCGTATCTGGTGGCCGTCACGCAGCGGACCTCGTTCGGTGTTGTGGGTCTTGAAGCCACCGAGCGGTTCCACGCCAGCGCATCAGCGATCTCCTTCTTCACCGTGTTGCAGCTCCTGGTGTACGCCGGGCTGCAAATCCCGGTTGGCCTCCTGGTGGACAGGTTCGGCTCCCGGGCTATGATTGCCGGCGGCGCCCTCCTCATGGGGCTCGGCCAGCTGCAGCTTGCCTTTGCAGACAGTATCCCGGGCGGCGTTGCGGGCCGTGTGCTGGTGGGCGCCGGCGATGCCATGACCTTTATTTCCGTGATCCGGCTCATTCCGCTGTGGTTTGCCCCGTCCCGCGTGCCGCTGGTGACGCAGCTGACGGGTATGTCCGGCCAGCTTGGACAGCTGTTCAGCGTGGTCCCCTTTGCCCTGGTCCTTCATTTCTCCGGCTGGACACCGGCCTTCCTGATGCTGGCAGGCATGTCCGGAGTCGCCGTCGTGCTGGTCATTATCCTGCTGCAGGACGTCCCGCCCGGGACGCCGCGGCCGCAGGCGCAGCAGGGCCTGCGCGCCACCGGTGTGTCGCTTGCGAGGGCATGGCGCCAGCCTGGCACCAGGCTGGGACTGTGGAGCCACTTCACCATCCAGTTCAGCGGCACGGTGTTCGCCATGACGTGGGGATATCCCTTCCTGATCTCGGCTCAGGGCCTGGACACCGGGACTGTCGCTGGACTTATGGGGCTTTACGTGGCGGGCGCTTTGGCCGTGGGCCCGTTTATTGGCCGGTTTGTCTCCAGGCACCCGCTGCGCCGCTCCACCCTGGTCCTGCTGATCGCTGCCGCCACGGCCGCTGCCTGGGCCGCGGTGCTGCTCACCCCCGGCCGTTCCCCGCTCTGGCTTCTTGCCGGGCTGGTGGTGGTGCTCGCGATCGGCGGGCCGGGTTCGATGATCGGCTTCGATTTCGCCCGGACCTTCAATCCCGCCCACCGGATCGGCACCGCGACCGGCATCGTGAACGTGGGCGGGTTCATTGCGGCCCTGATATCGATTTTCCTGATCGGGCTTGTGCTGGACATTCTCCATGCCAGCGGGTTCTCCAACGGAGTTCTCTATGGCCTGGAACCGTTCCGGCTCGCCCTCAGCGTCCAGTTCCTGGTTCTGGGATTCGGTGCGGCCGCCACACTCGTGTGCCGCCGGAAGGTTCGCCGGCAGATGGCGGCGCAGGGGGTTGTTGTCCCTCCGCTGCTCCGCAGCCTGGCCGAACAGCGGCGGGCAACCCTGGCCCAGCGGCGCCAGGGCTCGCGGACTCCCGAGGACTGACACTTTTCCTCCACAGCATTGCCTTGTGCACATGGCGCAGATTGATTGTTCCGCGCTGTTGAACGTGCGCCAAAACTGGAGGCATGACACCTCCGGAACACCTGACAGTCCAAGGCCCTGAAGACGTCCTGGGGTTTATCCCGCATTCCCTGGGGTACTGGCCGGCCGAAAGCCTGGTGGCCATGACGCTCCAGGGCAAACGGCTGGGGGCAACACTTCGGCTGGACCTGCCCGGACCTGGAACCCTCGCAGACCCGCGGGAGTTCGCGCGCACCGTTCGGGATTATCTCCGGGCGGACCAGCACGCCGATGCTGCCTTGCTGGTGTTCTTCACCAATGACGGCTGGATGGATCTCCCGCACACCTGTACCTACACCGGGCTCCTCGCGGCCCTGCAAGCCGTCTTGGGCACATCCGGGATGCCGGTCCGGGATGCCTGGTACGTAGGGGACAGGTACTGGCGCGATGCGTACTGCTCGGATCAGTCGTGTTGCCCCGTGCCCGGCCGGCCCATCGAGGAGATCCGGGACAGCAGGCTCAACGCCGAGATGGTGTACCGCGGCAGCAGTGTGGGGCCTGCCCCGGATCAGCACGCCCAGCAGCCTGGCTCCGTTTCTGCCGAAGCTGCCGCCTCCCTCCTGGCAGCGGAAGAGGAATGGTCCAGCCAACTGGACCCGCGCCGGGGGAGCCGCGCGCAGTTTGAGGCGGTCCTGGGGTTCTGGGCAGGATTGCTGGACTCTGTGCCGGGTGATGCGCTTCCGGAAGCCCACCTGGCCTTTCTCCGCGCATCGCTCCGGGCGCCGGCATGGCGGGACGCGGTGCTGGTGATGGCGGCCGCAGGGGCTGCCACCGCCCAGGAGGGGGCCGGCCATTTCGGAATTTTCGACGCCGGGTGCCTCCTTGCGCCGGTTGGCCCAGATCCTGCAGACCCGTCCTCCCCGCCAGGCAATGCCCCGCTGACCGCCGGGACGTCGGCTGACATTTCCACTCAGGGCTCCCGCGCTGCAGGCCCTGACCTGCCCGGATACGGCGAAGTCCTGCTCGGAGTGAAGCCTGTCCTGCCGGACTGGGGCAGGCTCAACAGCCTGGACCGCATCCTGGCGAGCCTCCCCATATACGGAGGGCAGGCAGCGGCTGCCGCCCTGACAGGACGCGGGTGGATCGCCTGGTGCCGGGGCCGCGGATCGTATGCGGCCGCCTATCTGGGGCAGGCGCTCCAGGTGGAGGCGGAGTACAGGCTGGCGGAACTGATGCTGGAACTGGTGCGGCGGGGCACACTTTGCGGCTGGGCGGCACGGAAGGAGGCGGCCTGGCAAAGGTTCCAACCGGACGCGGCCTAGCACCGTTGGCGGGGCTACCGTTCGGTAGCCCCGGGCGGCACCGGCATGAGGTCCTGTTTGGGAAAACCATGAGACAATGGATGCCGAGACCCGGTTGGGTCCGTGAATCAAGTGCAGGTAATGGCACCCTGACGGGAACATTACAGCCGCCCCGGCAGTTCTACTTGTAGACTCTGCCGGCCGTGGTTGCACCTGATGTTCATCACGGACTTGACAGGGTCATAGTGGTGTTGCCCGTATGGTGATTCCACAGACCGCCGCTAGAAAGGTTTTCTGTGACCCCGTCTTCCGCGAAGAAGGAACCCGCCGCCCAGGACGATTTGTCCTCTGAGGAGAAGCTGGCTGCAACGAACGCCAAGCGGGCAGCCAACACTGCCGTCAAGGATGCCGCCTCCGGTGATGCCGGCACGGCTGGCAAGCCTGAACCCAAGAAGCGCGGGCCCAAGCCCGGCGCCAAAGCTGCTGCCGCGGCCGCCGGAAAGTCTGCACGCGCTGCCGACTCCGATGACGAGGACGAGGTTGAGGAAGACCTTGACGACATCATCCTTGAAGGCGCCGGCGACGACGGTGAAATCGACGCCGCCAAGGCCGCTTCCGCAGCCACGGGCAAGGGATTTGTCTACTCGGACGCCGACGACGACGACGCCCCGGTCCAGCAGGTCATGTCAGCCGGTGCTACGGCTGACCCCGTCAAGGATTACCTGAAGCAGATCGGTAAGGTTGCGCTGCTCAACGCCGAGCAGGAAGTTGACCTGGCGCTGCGGATTGAGGCGGGCCTCTTTGCCGAAGAGAAGATCAATGCCGATGACGGCTCCATGGATCCGAAGTTCCGGCGCGAGCTTGAATTCGTCATCCACGATGGCAAGCGGGCCAAGAACCACCTGCTGGAAGCCAACCTCCGCCTGGTCGTCTCGCTGGCCAAGCGCTACACCGGCCGCGGCATGCTCTTCCTTGACCTGATCCAGGAAGGCAACCTGGGCCTGATCCGCGCCGTGGAGAAGTTCGACTACACCAAGGGCTTCAAGTTCTCCACCTACGCCACGTGGTGGATCCGCCAGGCCATCACCCGAGCCATGGCCGACCAGGCACGCACCATCCGCATCCCGGTGCACATGGTCGAAGTCATCAACAAGCTGGCCCGCGTCCAGCGGCAGATGCTCCAGGACCTCGGCCGCGAGCCCACGCCCGAAGAGCTTGCCCTGGAACTGGACATGACTCCGGAGAAGGTGGTGGAGGTCCAGAAGTACGGCCGCGAACCGATTTCGCTTCACACGCCGCTTGGCGAAGACGGCGACTCCGAGTTCGGTGACCTTATCGAGGACTCCGAGGCCGTTGTTCCTGCCGACGCCGTGAGCTTCACGCTTCTGCAGGAGCAGCTGCACTCCGTGCTGGACACACTCTCCGAGCGTGAAGCCGGCGTGGTGGCCATGCGGTTCGGCCTCACCGACGGACAGCCGAAGACTTTAGACGAAATCGGCAAGGTCTACGGAGTCACGCGCGAGCGGATCCGCCAGATCGAATCCAAGACAATGTCCAAGCTCCGCCACCCGTCGCGGTCGCAGGTGCTGCGGGACTACCTGGACTAGGCACTGGACCAAGGCACGGCATCAGGCAGCGCGGGGTCACCCTCCCAACGGTCCCAGTCCGTGGGAAGTGGGGCCCCGCGTCCTATTTTGCAGGGCTTTGGGCGGCAGGCAGTGAACTGTTGCTTAAACAATCAGGACCCCTCCAGTGGAGGGGTCCTGATATGTAGTAGTCAGTCGGTGAAATCAATCGATTTCGACGGGTGCCTTCTCGTGAAGCCGGCCCGTCTCGTCGTGCCAGTCGGAGCTCAAGGGCTTGAGTGTTGCCTCGACCGCACGCGAGTGGTGGCCGCAGAAGAGCAGCTCACCGCCGGAGGACTCGAGTACAACCCGGACATATGCCTGAGCTCCGCAACGATCGCACCGGTCCAGTGCGTTGAGTGTGCGGGCTGCCACTGCTGTGGTCATATCGGCCTCCTTAGTAGATCTGTACCTCCATATAACCAGTAGTTTTAGCGAATCCATCGCAAGTATTGGGCAAGTTCGCTGTCCGCGTAGCCGCAAGAATTGATCAAGCTCCCCGCAGGGCATCACAAAAAGATAACGGGCACGTGCCCTGTGCCTGTTTAAAAGCGTGGTGGGCCGGCGTCCCGTGGCGGCCCGGCTACCCTTGGAAGGGTGCTTTATGCACCAGCTGTTCCGTCATTGAAGGAGTTCACACCCGTGGCACCAAGTTCTGATTACACCGCCCGGCACCTCTCGGTACTGGAGGGCCTCGAGGCCGTCCGCAAGCGGCCGGGCATGTACATCGGATCAACAGATTCCCGCGGCCTGATGCACTGCCTCTGGGAGATCATCGACAACTCTGTGGATGAAGCCCTGGCCGGGTTCGGCCACGACATCAAGATCATCCTGCACGCGGACAACTCTGTGGAGATCCACGACGACGGACGCGGCATCCCGGTGGACATGGAACCCAAGACCGGACTCACCGGCGTCGAGGTGGTGTTCACGAAGCTCCACGCCGGCGGAAAGTTCGGCGGCGGTTCCTACACCGCCTCCGGCGGCCTTCACGGTGTTGGCGCCTCCGTGGTGAACGCCCTGTCCGCCCGCCTCGATGTTGAGGTGGACCGCGGCGGCAAAACGTACAAGATGTCCTTCCGGCGGGGAGAGCCGGGCCGGTTCAAGGACCAGGGCAGCAGGCTGGACCCGTCGGCCACGTTTGCCCCGTTTGTGGACGGTTCCGTCCTTGACGTGGTGGGCAAGGCGAAGCGGGGGATCACCGGCACCCGGATCAGGTACTGGGCCGACCGCCAGATCTTCACCCCGGACGCCAAATTCTCCTATGACGAGCTGGCAGCCCGCGCGCGGCAGACGTCCTTCCTGGTGCCGGGGCTGAAGCTCACCGTCCGTGACGAGCGCAGGCTCGCCGGAACGCCGGGGGAAGCAGCGCCGCACGAGGAAGTCTTCCACCACGACGGCGGCATCTCGGAATTTGTTGATTTCCTGGCCGCCGATCCAGCGGTTACGGATGTCTGGCGGCTTCACGGATCCGGAAAGTTCAAGGAAACCGTTCCGGTGCTGGATGAGCGGGGCCACAGCCAACTGGCGGAGGTGGAGCGCGACTGCGAAGTGGACGTTGCCCTCCGTTGGGGTATCGGCTACGACAGCACCGTCCGCAGCTTCGTCAACATCATCTCCACGCCCAAGGGCGGAACGCACCAGTCGGGCTTTGAGCAGGCGCTGGTGAAGACTTTCCGGAAGGCGGTGGAGAGCAACGCGCGCAAGCTCAAGGCCGGTAACGACAAAATCGAGAAGGATGACATTTTCGCCGGTCTGACGGCGGTCCTGACAGTGCGCCTCGCCGAGCCCCAGTTCGAGGGCCAGACCAAGGAGATCCTGGGCACGTCTGCCGTCCGGGCCATCGTGGCGAAGGTGGTGGAACACGAGATCAATGCCAAGCTCAACTCCGCCAACCGGAACGACAAGGCCCAGTCGGCCCTGCTGCTGGAAAAAATCGTCAGCGAAATGAAGTCGCGCATTTCCGCCCGGGTGCACAAGGAAACGCAGCGCCGCAAGAATGCCCTGGAAACCTCATCGATGCCCACCAAGCTGGCAGACTGCCGGACGGACGACGTCGAACGTTCCGAGCTGTTTATTGTGGAAGGTGACTCGGCGCTGGGCACCGCCAAGCTGGCACGGTCCTCAGACTTCCAGGCGCTGCTGCCGATCCGCGGAAAAATCCTGAATGTTCAAAAGGCTTCGGTGGGGGACATGCTGTCCAACACCGAGTGCGCGGCCCTGATCCAGGTGGTTGGCGCCGGCTCGGGACGCAGCTTCGATCTTGCCGCGGCGCGGTACGGAAAGGTCATCCTGATGACCGACGCGGATGTGGACGGCGCCCATATCCGGACGCTGCTGCTGACCCTGTTCTTCCGGTACATGCGGCCGATGATCCTCGACGGCCGCGTCTTTGCTGCCGTCCCGCCGCTGCACCGGGTGGAGGTCATCAACGCCGGGCAAAAGGCCAACGAGATGATCTACACCTACTCCGAGGCCGAGCTTCACGTCCTGCTGGCGCGGCTGGCCAAGGAGGGCAAGCGCTACAAGGAGCCCATCCAGCGTTATAAGGGCCTGGGTGAAATGGACGCCGAGCAGCTTGCCGAGACCACCATGGACCCGCGGCACCGCACGCTGCGGAAGGTGGGAATCGAGAACGCCCAGCAGGCGGAGGACACCTTTGACCTGCTGATGGGCTCGGATGTGGCGCCGCGCAAGGACTTCATCATCGCCGGAGCGTCGAGCCTGGACAGGGAGCGGATCGACGCCTGACCGGCACTGCCACGGACCCCTGAACCCAGCCCAGGAGGGCCCTGCTCAGTCACAAGGCCGCGCCTCAGCCCAGGAGGCCGGGAACGATCAGAAGAGCGGTAGGCAGGGCGAGCAGCAGCACGCAGCCGGCCAGCACGGCCCCCTGGGCGGCCGCGGGCAGCTCTGCCTGCGGTGACAGGAGGCGGCTGACGCGGGAGACCGTGGTGCGGGCAGAATCCGAGCCCGCAAGTCCCGGCGTCTCCAGCCCGGCCAGGCCGGGGTTGGCGTCCGCTGGACGTGTGCCTGCAGATACACCGGCGTCGGCATTGCTGCCTGCACTGCCGCTGGCGCTGCCACTCGCGACGATCGCGATGGCCTTGATCAGGGTTGCCTTGCTTTCTGTTTTGAGGGCAACGTCGTCCGCAAGCATTTCGATGAGCGAGTTCACTGACTCCTGGGCCAGCCGGGTGGTGGGAAGCCAGGGCAGTGCCTGGCGCCAGGCCGCGAACGCCCACAGCAGGAGGTGATGGCGCTGGCTCAGGTGTGCGTTCTCATGGATCAGGACTGCCCGCAGCTCGTCGGGTTCCAGGGCTGCCATGAGGCCGTCCGAAAGCACGGTGACCGAACGGGCCCCGCCAGGAAGGCAGTAGGCCACCGGCGAGTCATGGCTGATGACCACCGTCCCGGCACCTTCAGCGGAGGGGGAGGCCAGCAGCGCCAGGAGCTCGCGGTGCCGGCGGCGCTGCCGCTCGATCCTGTAGTAGGTGAGCAGCAGGGTAAAAACCAGGTGGGCCGTCAGCAGCGCCGCGGCGGACAGGGCAAAGATATGCCAGAAGCCCAGGGCCGTGGTGGGGGCATTGAACAGCACCATTTCGGCGAGCGCGCGCAGGCCCGCGATCAGGTTGTCGCCAATGGGTTCCAGCCCGTACACCAGCATGGCGCCAATCATGGACAGGCCACCGGCCAGTGCGATGGCCTGCCAGAGAAGCATCGCCGTAAAAGGGGAGCGCGCCGGCCATTGGGCACGCGAGAGGAGGATAGGCACCGGCCACGCCAGGACTATCGCAAGGACCGCCAGCAGGTATGAGGTCCAGAACATGGTCCGCTAGATGTGGCCAAGCAGTTTGCGCAGGGTTTCGGCTTCATTTTCCGATACGGATCCAATAAAACGTGCCAGCACGGCTTCACGGTCGGGCGCTGAGCCCAGCACCTCGTGCATGAGCTCGGCGGTGTGGTCTTCCCGGCTGGAGATCGCCTGGTAGCGGTGCGGCCGGGTGCCGCGTTCGCGCTCGACGAGGCCCTTCTTTTCCAGCCGCGAAAGCACGGTCAGTACCGTGGTTACGGCCAGTTCCTTGCCTTCATGACCTGCTGAGCCACCCTGGGCCTCGGTGCTGTGCGCCAGCCTGTCACGCAATGTGTTGGCGGTGGCTGCTCCCTGGCCCGCCCAGAGCAGGTCCATCACTGCCCGTTCAAGTTCACCAAGACTGGCCATTCCATACATCCTTAAGATTCCCCGCACCGCCTGGCGCCAGGCCAGCGATGACTTCTAACGAGCGCTGCAACTACAGAAACAAATTTACCCCGTTTCCGCCGCAGTTTCTACGTCAGGTAGAACACACAGCGGCTCCGGGGCCTTGTAGGGACCTGCCCAGGGTGGAAAAGTTGGTTTACAGCGCCGGGCGCAGTGTTCTACACTCGGTAGAAGTCAAAGTTCTACGGATCGTAGAAAAGTTCGCCCCGCCAACAGTAGGGACTGCCTTGGACGCCTTGGAAATCGCACGCTGGCAATTCGGCATCACCACCGTCTACCACTTCATGATGGTGCCGCTCACCATCGGGCTTGGCTTGGTGGTGGCAGTCATCCAAACGGCCTGGCACCGCACCGGTAAGCCCGAATACCTGCGGATGACCAAGTTCTGGGGAAAGCTGTTCCTCATCAACTTCATCATGGGTGTGGCCACCGGGATCGTGCAGGAATTCCAGTTCGGCATGGCGTGGAGTGAGTACAGCCGGTTCGTGGGCGACGTGTTTGGGGCGCCCCTGGCACTGGAGGCACTGCTGGCGTTCTTCGTCGAGTCCACGTTCCTGGGGCTGTGGATCTTCGGCTGGAAGCAGTTGAAGCCCGGCATCCACTTGGCCTGCCTGTGGATTGCCGTGGTGGGTTCGGCCTTCTCCGCCTATTTCATCATCGTGGCGAACAGCTGGATGCAGCACCCGGTTGGCGTGGAGATGGTCAACGGCAGGCCTGTTATGACCGACGCATGGGCGGTCTTCACCAACAACACCGCCCTGGTTGCCGTACCGCACACACTTTTTGGTGCCCTGGCCGTGGCCGGCGGCTTCCTGCTGGGCATAGCCTGGTACCACCTGTGGCGCCGGCGGCGCGACGGCGTTGACACCATCGGCGCCGACGGCAAGGTCATCCCCGGTGAAGCAGCAGACATCCCCGGCCGTGACCGGGCCGACCACAATGTCTGGATCCGCTCGCTGCGCATCGGCGCCGTCGTCGCCATGATTTCCTTTGCCGGGACCGCCATCACCGGCGACCTGCAGGGCAAACTGATGTTTGAGCAGCAGCCCATGAAGATGGCGGCCGCGGAGGCTGCCTGCCACGACGGCACCGGCTTCTCCGTCCTCAGTGTGGGCAACGTCGGATCGAAGAACTGCGATGACATCGTGGCCCTGATCGAGGTTCCCGGGATCCTCTCCTTCCTGGCCAAGGGCGACTTCACCACGGAGGTCAAGGGTGTCA
This sequence comes from Arthrobacter sp. CDRTa11, assembly GCF_026427775.1. NCBI lineage: Bacteria > Bacillati > Actinomycetota > Actinomycetes > Micrococcales > Micrococcaceae > Arthrobacter > Arthrobacter sp. CDRTa11. The sequence continues at coordinate 1,969,232 of NZ_CP044532.1, forward strand.
ACAGCCTCCTGGACCAGTACAAGGCCGATTACGGAACAAACCTTCCGGACAACCCGATCTATGGCGAGCGCGCCGGCCAGGAAATCGAATATGTTCCGGTCATGGAGGTCACCTACTGGGGCTTCCGGATGATGATCGGATTCGGCGGTCTCGCGGCCATGGCTGCGCTGGTAGCGCTGTGGGTGACGCGCAAAGGCACTGTTCCGGAATCGCGCTGGCTCATGCGGCTTGCAGTGTTCGGCATCCTGGCGCCGTTCGGAGCCAACGCTGCAGGCTGGATCTTTACCGAAATGGGCCGGCAACCGTTTGTGGTGGCCCCCAACCCGGACCTGAACGGCATCGACCAGGTGTTTATGTTTACTGCGGCCGCTGTGTCACCGGGGGTGTCGGCCGGGGAACTCCTGACGTCGTTGGTGGTGCTCACAGCCATCTACGCGGTCCTGCTGGTGGTGGAAGTGAAGCTGCTGGTCAAGTACATCCGCGGTGGCGTGGTTTCCGCGATGCCGGAACTGGCCCATGCGCCGGTGGACGAAAACGAGGACGCTACCCCGGGGCCGGACGGACCGGGCAGCGGAAAGCACGCCGACGACGTCCTGGCATTCGCCTACTAAGAAGAGCTGAGGAAACTCGACAATGGAACTGCTGCCAACTCTCTGGTTCATCATCATTGCGGTGCTGTGGACCGGATACCTCTTCCTTGAAGGCTTTGACCTTGGCGTGGGAATGCTGATGAAGCTTTTTGCCCGCAACAACACCGAGCGCCGGGTGCTGCTGAACACCATTGGGCCTGTATGGGACGGCAACGAAGTCTGGCTGATCACCGCAGGCGCCGCAACCTTTGCCGCCTTCCCGCTCTGGTATGCCTCGCTCTTCTCCGCCCTGTACCTCCCGCTGCTGGTGGTGCTGGTGGCGCTCATCTTCCGTGCTGTGGCCTTCGAGTACCGGGGGAAGGTGGACAACGACACCTGGCGCGCCCGCTGGGACTGGGCCATCGCACTGGGTTCCTTACTGGCTGCCTTTGGCGTCGGCGCCGCGTTGGCGCTCACCACCACCGGTCTTCCGCTCAACGCCAACGGTGACCGCGAGGGCGGCCCGTTCGCCTGGTTCAGCTGGTACGCCGTGCTCGGTGGCCTGGCCGTGGTGTGCTTCTCCCTGCTGCACGCCCTGGCCTTCCTGGCACTGAAGACCGACGGCGACGTGCGGCACCGCGCGCGCCGCTGGTTCATCCGGCTGCTTCCGGTGCTGCTGCTCCCGTTGGCGGGCTGGGCCGTCAGCATCCAGGTCGTGGACGGGAAGATGTGGACCTGGGCCGCGGTCCTCCTTGCGGTTGTGGCAGCGGCCGCGGCCTGGATGATGGCCCGCAAGGGGAGTGAAGGCAGGGCTTTTGCAGCGCTTGGAGCTTTCCTGGTGCTGGGCAGCGCGTCCATCTTCGCCGCCGTTTTCCCGGTGGTGCTGCCGTCCACCCTCAACCCTGCGTTTGATCTGACCATCTCCAACGCGTCCTCCTCGGACTACACGCTCGGGCTGATGAGCGTTGTGGCCGCCGTCGGCCTGCCGCTGGTCATTGCATACCAGGCCTGGACCTACTGGGTCTTCCGGCGGCGCGTCAGTGCCCAGCACATCCCGGAGGCGCACAGCTTCCTGCCGGCCATTGCGGCCAAGGCCTTCACCAACAAGGGCTGACGTGCGTCCGGACTTCCCGGCCGGACCGGCCACCCGCTCCGCCCTGTACTGGCTGGGACTGCTTGCCGCCCTGAAGGCGCTGTCCCTGGTCCTGATGGGCCAGGCCGTTGCCTCCATGCTGGCCGGGCTGGCCACCGCTGATCCTGGCTGGCAGGATCAGCTCCCCTGGGGGCTGGCCGGGGTTGTCCTGAGGTCCGGCACAGTCTGGGCCCAGGGAATCGCTGCCCGCCGTGCGGCCCTGGGCATCAAGGAGGAGCTGCGCTCCGAGCTGCTGAACCGAGCCCTCCGTAACGGTGCGCGGAGCACAGGCCCGGCCGACGGCGGACTCGCTGTCCTGGCCACCCGCGGGCTGGACGCCCTGGACAGCTACTACACCCAGTTCCTCCCGGCACTGGTGAACTGCGCTGCAATTCCGTTGCTTCTCGGCGCCCGGATTCTGTTCGCGGATTGGGTCAGTGCCGTGGTCATTGTCCTCACGGTTCCGCTGGTCCCCCTCTTTATGGTGCTGATCGGCCGCTACACCGAGGACAATGTCAGGGAGGCCCAGGCCGCCCTGGCCCGGCTGTCCGCACACATGCTCGAACTGGCGAAGGGACTGCCGGTTCTCGTGGGCCTCGGCCGGGCCACCGCCCAGCGCAGGGCCCTGGAGGAGATCTCGGAGGAGTACCGTGCCAAGACCATGGGAACGCTGCGGACAGCCTTCCTGTCGGCACTGGCACTGGAACTGATAGCCACCATCTCCGTTGCGGTGGTGGCCGTGTTCATCGGTGTGCGCCTGGTACACGGGGAGATGGCCCTTGAGGCCGGACTGCTGGCCCTGATCCTGGCCCCGGACTGCTACCTGCCGCTGCGTGAACTGGGCACAGCCCACCACGCCAGCGACGACGGCCGTGCGGCGCTCGCGGAGACGAGGGCGGTCACCGGGGCGCCAGAGCCGCGGCCGCTGCCCGCCCATGCGCCTGTCGGCGATTCTGCCGACAATCTCACCGTCACCAACCTCACTGTCACCTATGAGGGACGGTCCGTTCCCGCCGTCGGGCCCGTGAGCTTCACCGCCCCCCAAGGCCGCATCACTGCCCTGGACGGTCCCAGCGGGACGGGCAAGAGCACCATCCTCGGTGTACTGGCAGGGACGGTCGGCGACGGTGCAGGCACCCGCGTCACCGGCAGTATCACCCACCTCAACCGGGACAGCATTGCCTGGGTTCCGCAGCACCCGGTAATGGTGGCGGAGACCGTCCTGGCGGAAGTCCTGCTGTACCTCACCCTGGGTGAGGCCGGCCGTGCCGGCTCCACCGCTGAGACTGCTGCGATGGAATGCCTGGCTGCGGCGGCAGCAGGCCATCTCGCCGGAAAGCATCCCTCGGAACTGAGTCCCGGCGAGTTGCGGCGGGTGGCACTGGCGCGCGGCCTGGCCCGCCTTCGCGCCGGTGCATCCGTTCTCCTGCTCGACGAACCCACGGCCCACCTGGACAGGGCGTCCGCAGCGCGTGTACAGGAGGCAGTCCTCAGCCTCCGCGGACGCGTCACCGTCATCCTTGTGGCCCACGACCAGCAGACCCGGGAGCTCGCCGACCACCTGGTTCCGGTCTCCGCGGCAGCTGGCGCAACGGAATCCGCAGCGCCGGCTTTCGCGGACACTGTTGCACAGGGCATCGGGGCGGGAGCCCCAGTACCCCCTTCTCCGGCCAGTCCTCCGGCTAGTCCTCCGGCTAGTCCGCCCGCTGGCCTGCCGGCACGCCTGCTGGCTCTGCCAGGACGGACAGATCGGTTGCCGGGGGAGCGGCAGTCCTCCTCAAGCCGGCTACTGATGGGGCTGCTGCAGCCTGTGGCCGGACTGTTTTCCGGCGCTGCAGTGGTGGGGACTCTCGCCGCGATCTTTGCCGTGGCGCTCTCCGGGCTGTCCGGGTGGCTCATCATCAGGGCAAGTGAGCAGCCGCCCATCCTGTATCTCCTCACAGCCATTGTCGGCGTGCGGTTCTTCGGGATCGGGCGCGCCGTGCTCCGCTACTGGGAACGGCTCCTGCTCCACGAAGCCGTGTTCGCCGCCCTGACCAGGCTGCGCGGCCGGCTGTGGGAATCCCTGAGCCGGAAGGCGCTCTCGCTCCGCCGCCTGCTGCAGGGTGGCAGCGTCCTCAGCACGGTGATTGACGACGTCGACAATGTCCGCGACCTGCTCCCGCGCGTGGTGCTTCCTCCGCTGACGGCGCTCGCTGTCGGTGTGGGCAGCCTGGTGGCCTCCGGACTCCTTGTGCCGGCAGCCTTTTGGGCCGCTGCAGCCGGGACGGGCATAAGCCTCCTGGTGGCCCCCGCAGCCGCCCTGTGGGGGGACCGGAAATCCGCCAGCGCCGAACAGGGCCTGCGCCGCGGTGTGCTCCGCCGCACTGCGGCGGCCCTGGATGCCAGGGCAGAACTCCAAGTGAATGGAGTAGCCGCGGCGGTCCTTGCCGAACTTTCCATCCAGGACCGTGCGGCCACGCGTGCGTCCCAGCGGTCGGCCTGGGCCGAAGGAATTGGCCAGGCCATCACCGTGGCGGCCTGTGGCATTGCTGCCCTTGCCAGCGCTGTCATGGCAGCACCGCAGGTGCTGGCGGGAACCTTGCCTCCGGCCACCGCTGCAGTCCTGGTCTTGCTGCAGCTGGCCCTTGTGGAGCCTTACGCAGCTGTCACGACGGCGGTGCGCCAGTTCCCTGCGCTCCGGACGGTCCTGCGCCGGATAGGCCGGTCCGGGGCGCTGGAGGGCGCACCGGGGGACAGCGGCAGCGGTGTCCCGAAAGATGGTGTCCCGAAAGACGCGGAAGATGACGGTCGCGCGGCCGTCCTGGAGCGCGCCGGCGGGGAGGCAGGGATTGAGCTTGAGGACGTTGGGGCAGCCTGGCCGGGAGCGAGCCCGGTGTTCTCCGGGGTGTCCGCCACCGCCGGACCTGGCCGCTGGCTGACCCTGACAGGCCCGTCAGGTGCCGGCAAATCGACTCTGCTTTCAGTCCTGTTGGGTTTCCTGCCGGCCGCCCACGGCCGTGTCCGGGTTACGGGGAGGGCCGCCTGGTGCCCGCAGGAAGCACACTTGTTCGACTCCACGCTGCGCGGGAACCTGCTGCTGGGGCGGCCGTCCACCGGCGGTCCCGCGGACAGCAGCGCGGACGGCGCCGCGATGGCGGCTGCCCTTTCGGCCGTTGGCCTCAGCGGCCTGGTGTCCCGCCTTCCCGCCGGGCTCGACACCCGGATCGGTCCTGGAGGTTCCTTCCTCAGCGGTGGTGAACGCCAGCGGCTGGCCGTCGCCCGGACGCTTATGACCGGGGCGGAGGTGATCCTGCTCGATGAACCGACGGCCCACCTGGACGCCGAGGCAGGGCGCGCCATGCTGACGGACCTGAGGGCCGGATTGAAGGACCGCACAGTTGTCCTGGTCACCCACAACCCTGCGGACATCGATCCGGAGGACGCCTTGCTGGACCTGGGAGGAGTCCGGTCCGCAGTCACCCATTTGGCTGGGCATGGCGTGGCCGTTTCACCCTAAGAAAAGTATTCGAAACCCGGTGCCGGTCTTTTCCGGTACCCCACAGGTACGGTGGCTGTTCATGGACGCAACTCCGCCCCCAGGGGGCAAACTTGGCTACGACGAGTGCTGGGACCTGCTGGCAGCAGCAGTGATTGGCAGGCTCGCCCTGATTGTGGATGATCACCCCGAGATCTTTCCCGTGAACTACGTCCTGGAGCGTCGGAGTATTGTCTTCCGAACGGCCGGTGGCACCAAACTGTGGGGAGCCTACGCGTCCAGGCCCGCCGCCTTGGAGATCGACGGTTACGACCCGCGTCAGGAGGAGGCCTGGAGCGTCGTGGCGAGGGGAGAAACGGAAATAATCAGCAGCGACGCCGAAAAAGCCGCCGTGGACGCACTCCAGCTTGAACCGTGGCAGCCAGGCGCTAAGGACCACTACGTCCGGCTTACGCCCCGCGCGCTGACGGGCCGCCGTTTCAAGGTAAGCAAGCCGGATCTGTGGAACACCCGCCTCGCCGACGAGCGCCGCTCGTCCTTCGAATAGCGATCAGTCCGGACGTTCCGGAACAAAGGGGCAGGGCCGGGCTCAGCTCACCCGTCCACGCCTCACCCGTCCACATCGTGGAGGTGGTGAACGACGTCGTGCAGGAAGTACTGCGCCAGCGTCAGGACGGTGAACTCCGAACCGTTGCTCCGCAGTCCCTTCCGGCCCCACTCCGCCTGGCGGACCCCCGCGAAGGATTCGGCCACCTGCTCACCTTCTGCCGTCAGCTCCGCACTGACCACCACAGGATCGGCGTTGGCGTAGTCCTTTTCGACGGCGGTCCTGTCCTGGTCCCAGTTCTCGAACCGGGCGTTGTCGCCGTCGAGCATCAGGTTAAGGCGCTGGTCAAAAAGGCTGAACACATCGCGGACATGGCAGGCGTATTCCAGGGCGGACCAGGTCCTTTCGTCCGGCCGCTCCGCCACGTCCGGCCGGCGAAGGACCGACCGCCAGCGGGGCAGCATGTTGCGCACAGTTCCCGGAACCGTTGACGGGGTGACCGTGGAGGCATCAAAGGAGCACTCGGGGCAAGGCCGGGACAGGACCCAGGTCCAGTCTTTTTCATCAGGAATGATAGGCATGGCAGCAGTCTAGGCCGGATCCGGATCCGGCCACGCCATGGCCGGGCCGATCACATCAACCGGCTGGGACAGCGGAATGCCGGACCCGTCCCGCCGGCCGTGCTCCTGCGGCAGTGACCTGGCGACGCCTGCGAGGGATGAGGCCTTGGCCGGCCCGTGTCCTGCCCAGGCCAGCAGCAGTGTGTCCTCACCCTTGAGGAACCTGTGGGCCCGGACGCCGGCGGTGGCACGGCCCTTCGCCGGGTATTCGGCGAAGGCGGTGACTTTGGCCGTGCCCGGGGCGGTCCCCGGGAGGGCGCCGTTCGTGCCCGCGATGGTGACCACTACGGCGGCGTCGTCGTTCGGCGCCACAGCGTTGAAGAACACCACCTCATCATCGGCGGCCAGTTTGATCCCGGCCATCCCGCCTGCCGTCCTGCCCTGGGGCCGGACGTTTCCGGCGCCGAACCTGAGCAACTGCGCCTGACGGGTCAGGAACACCAGTTCGGTGTCCTCCGATCCGGCCGCGGCCACCCCCACCACCGAGTCCTTGTCCTTGAGCGCGATGACCTCCCAGTCCTCGCGGTTCAGCGGATAGTCGGGCTGCACGCGTTTGACCACGCCTTGGGCTGTGCCGATGGCCAGGACCTCGTCCAACGGCGCGAACGCCACCAGCGATTCGCCTTTCAGGAGCGTAATGAAATCCTTGGCCTGCACACCGCCGGCAAGGTTGGGCAGCCCTGACATTGGCGGCAGCATCGGCATGTCCATCACCTGCAGGCGAAGCATCCTGCCTTGGGACGTCACAGCCGCAATCTCGCCCCGGGCGGACGTCTTAAGCACGGAGCGGAACACGTCGTGCTTGGAGCGCGGACCCGATTCGGCGAGGGGCTCCTGGTTGGACGTGCGGGCAATCTGGCCGGAGGCGGTGAGGATGGCCCAGCAGGGGTCATCGGCGATCTCCAAGGCAAGGGGCGCAGGCTTTCCCTTGCCATTGGTTGCGGTCAGCGCAGCGGCGACAGTGGGGGAGACGGCCTCCGATTCCAGCAGCACCGTCCGCCGGGGTGTCCCGTACTTCTCGGCGATCTCGCCCAGCTCCCCGGACACCAGGTCCCGGAGCCGTTCCTCGGACGCCAGGATGGCCTCGAGTTCCGCGATTTCCCGGCGCAGCTCGTCCTGTTCCTTCTCCAGTTCGAGCCGGGAATACTTGGTCAGCTGGCGGAGCCGCAGCTCAAGGATGTAGTTGGCCTGAATCTCAGACAGGTCGTAAATGGACATCAGCCGGACCCTGGCTGCCGCGGCCTCATCCGAGGAGCGGATGATCTGGATGACCTCGTCGATGTCCACGATGGCGATGAGGAGGCCCTCCACCAGGTGCAGGCGGTCCTGCTTCTTCCCCAGCCGGAACGCGGTGCGGCGCCGCACCACGTTGATCCGGTGGCCGACGTAAACCGAAAGCAGCTCCACGAGTCCCAGGGTCTGCGGCTGGCCGTCCACGAGCGTGACGTTGTTGATGCCGAAGGAGTCTTCCATGGGCGAGTAGCGGTACAGCTGCTGCAGCACCGCGTTCGGGTTGAAGCCGTTCTTCAGCTCAATGACCAGCCGAAGGCCGTGCTTGCGGTCCGTCAGGTCAACGATGTCGCTGATCCCCGTCAGCTTCTTGCCGTTGACGGCGTCCTTGATCTTCTCGATCACCTTCTCCGGCCCCACCATGTACGGAAGCTCGGTGACCACCAGGCCGGTGCGGCGGGCCGAGAGCTGCTCGATTTCCACCTTGGCGCGTGTCTTGAAGGAGCCGCGTCCGGTGGCGTAGGCATCGCGGATGCCGTCCAGGCCCACAATCCGGCCGCCGGTGGGAAGATCGGGCCCGGGCACAAACCTCATGAGGTCATCGAGGGTGGCGTCCGGATGCGCGATGAGGTGCCGGGCAGCCGAAATGACCTCCACCAGGTTGTGCGGGGCCATGTTGGTGGCCATGCCCACCGCGATTCCTGTGGCTCCGTTGACCAGCAGGTTGGGGAAGGCCGCCGGCAGCACATCGGGCTGGGTCAGCTGGTTGTCATAGTTTGGGACAAAGTCCACCACGTCTTCGTCAAGGTGGTCCGTCAGCGTTAGTGCAGCAGCCGCGAGGCGGGCTTCGGTGTACCGCGGAGCCGCCGGGCCGTCGTCGAGCGATCCGAAGTTGCCGTGGCCGTCGATGAGGGGCAGCCGCAGCGAAAAGTCCTGGGCCATGCGCACCAGGGCGTCATAGATGGCCGTGTCACCATGGGGGTGGAGCTTGCCCATGACCTCGCCCACCACCCGCGCGCTCTTGACGTGGCCGCGGTCCGGGCGCAGGCCCATCTCGCTCATCATGTAGAGAATCCGGCGCTGGACAGGCTTCAGGCCGTCCCGGGCGTCGGGGAGGGCCCTGGAGTAAATCACCGAATAGGCGTACTCCAGGAAGGAGCCTTCCATCTCGGACGTGACATCTATGTCCACGATGTTCTCGGTGTAATCCTGGGTGGAATCCACTGCTGGGGCTGAACTTTGGCGGCGGGCCATGGGGCTGGTAAATCCTTCTGGGGGGACTCAGGGCGTACTTCGGGAGTTTTTGGCTAGGCTAAGCCTATGGTGGATCAGCCCGGGGACGGCATATATCCGGAACATTGGGAAGCCGATGTCGTTCTGCGGGACGGCGGAACCGCCCACTTGAGACCCATCCATCCTACCGATTCCGAGGCCGTCCAGACCTTCCACACCGGACAGTCCCAGAACTCCATCTATATGCGTTTCTTTGCGTTCAAGGCCCGGCTGTCCAGCAAGGAACTCAGGCGCTTCACCGAAGTGGACTACAAAGACCGGGTGGCCTTTGTGATTACCATCGGCAGCGAGATCATCGGGATCGGGCGCTACGACAGGCTTGAGGACCCCGCCGAGGCCGAGGTCGCCTTCAACATTGCCGACGCGCACCAGGGCCGTGGGCTCGGCTCGATCCTCCTGGAGCACCTTGCCGCCGCCGCCCACGAAAACGGCATCCGCCGGTTCAGCGCCGAAGTGCTGCCGGAAAACCGCAAGATGCTGATGGTGTTCTCCGACGCCGGATATGACGTTCGGCGCCATTTCGACGACGGCGTGGTGAGCCTGGAGTTCAATATCGACCCCACGGAGAAATCCCGTGCAGTGATGGAGTCCCGCGAGCACCGCGCGGAGGCTCGCAGCGTGCGGGACCTGCTGGCGCCGTCGTCGGTGGCAGTGATCGGCGCAAGCCGCAAATGGGGCACGGTGGGCTACCAGCTGCTGGAGCACATCATTGAAGGCGGCTTTCCGGGCCCGGTCTACGCCATCAATCCGGAGGCCCTGGAGCTCGCCGGCATGCTGTCCTTCGCCAGCCTCGCCGACGTCCCGGACCCCGTCCAGCTGGCCATCATCGCCGTCCCCTACGAAGAAGTGGACTCTGTGGCAGACGACTGCGCCGCCGCGGGAGTCAAAGGGATGGTGGTGGCCTCCGCGGGATTTGCCGACGACGGCGAACGCGGCCTCGCCCGCCAGCGGGAGCTGGTACGGAAGGCGCGCGCCAACGGCATGCGGGTCATCGGCCCAGCCTCGCTGGGAATCGTCAACACCCACCCGGACGTGTCCCTGAACGCCTCCATGGCCCCCGCCCTGCCGCGGCGGGGCGGGCTGGGACTGTTCAGCCAGTCCGCCGCCATTGGTGTGTCGCTCTACGCCGCATCAAGCCGGCGCAGGATGGGCATCTCCACTTTCCTCTCGGCCGGCAACCGGGCAGACGTCTCCGGTAACGACATGATGCAGTTCTGGGAGGACGACGCCGGCACCGCCGCGGTGGGGCTCTACCTGGAGTCGATCGGCAACCCGCGCAAATTTTCCCGCCTCGCCCGGCGGCTGGCACGCATCAAGCCGGTGATTGTGGCCAAGTCCGAAACCATGGGCCTGCGGCTGCCACCTGGCCACGCCGTCCGCACCACCCAGGCACCGGCCGGGGCGCTTGACGCCATGATGCGCCAGTCGGGGGTGATCCGGGTGGAGACCATCGAACAGCTTATGGACGTGGCCCAGATCGTGTCAGGCCAGCCCCTGCCCGCGGGGCCGGGAGTTGCTGTCTTCAGCAATTCCCTGGCTCTGGGCAAGGTGGTGGCGGACAGTGCCTCCTCGCAGGGCCTCACGGTGGAACGCATTATCGCGGACGTGAATCTCGACGCCGGCATGTCCCTTGCGCTGCCGGCTCTCCGCCGGAGCCTGCAGGAAGCGCTCGCATCCGAGCAGGTCCATGCGGTGGTGGCCGCGCTGCTCCCTGCCAGGGGACTCACCGTGGAAAATATCGCCGAGGTCCTGGCGGAGTGTTCGGCCGGGGCGGGAAAGCCCGTGGTGGCCGCCTTCACGGGGATTCTGGACCCGTCTGTGTACGTCGAAGGAATGGTGGGAGGCGGAACAGGAACAGGTGACGCCGCCGCAACCGGGGACGCCAGCGGAACGGCAGAATCCACCGAGCCCATTCAGGCTGTGCCCTGCTTCTCCAATGCCGGTGCCGCCGTGGCTGCGCTCGCCGCCGTGGTGAGATACTCCGAATGGGTGGCCCGGGACCAGGGCCACTTTGTGGAACCTGACGGCTGCGACCCCGAAGCCGCACGGCTCCAGCTTGAGGTCCTGCTCCGGGACGTCCAGGGTGAGCAGCTCAAAAAGCTGGATCCGGACGCGGTGGCCACACTGCTGGGGCACTACGGCATCGAGGTACTGCCGTCCGCGGGCTTTGACACGCCGGAGCAGGCTGTCGAAGCGGCCAACACGCTGGGCTGGCCGGTGGCACTGAAGACCACCGAACCGGCACTGCGCCACCGATTGGACCTCGGCGGTGTCCGCCTGGACATCCAGGACCAGGAGTCTTTGCGGCTCAATATCCAGCAGATGCGCCGTGCACTCTCCGCGTACGGTTCACCCGGACTGGAGGTGCAGTCGATGGCGCCCGTAGGCCAGGCCTGCACCTTCCGCGCCATCGAGGATCCGCTGCTCGGGCCGGTGATCTCCTTCGGGCTGGCTGGTGACGCCGTCAACCTGCTGGACGACTGGGCGCACCGAGTCCCGCCGCTGTCCGCCGCCGATGTAAAGGACTTTATTCGCGGACCCCGGGCGGCGCGCAAGCTGTTCGGCTATCAGGGTCTGCCGGCGGTGGATGTTGCTGCCCTGGAAGAGCTGGCCGGACGGCTGGCGTGGTTGAAGGACAACCATCCGGAGATTGCGCTGGTGGAGTTCAATCCGGTGCTGTGCGGGCCCCAGGGCGCGTCAATCCTTGCGGCTGACATTCGAATCGGGAACGCCGCGCACCGTACGGACAGCGCCCGCCGGGCCATGCTGGGGTAACCGCGGTTAGCAAGTCCCGGGCCGATCTGTGAAAATGGGGGAATGAGCTCACAGCCTCCCACGTCGACGCCTCAAACGCCCGGCAATGACAACCAGGCAGCCCACCACTCCAGCTCACACAGCCACAGCGCCCAGGGCCAAAGCCTGGAAGGGGCGCTCCAGAAGGCAGGTTTCTACCCGCGACTGGTGTCCGACGTTGTGGATGACGCCCTCGACGGCCGCGACTGCGTTGCCCACCTGGTCCACCTGGAGACCCACTTTGACCGGGCAGAGGTCCGCCGCCACATCACCGTCCTGGTGCTCACCGCGGACATGCTGGTCATCACGCACGTGGACGACCAGCAGCTGGATGAAGCAGGCGAGCAAATCGTGGCCCAGATTTCCACCGAGTCCGTCCCGGTAGCCCAGATCCGCTCGGTGGTGCTCAGCTACATGTATTCCCAGCCCCAGGACTATAAGCCTTCGGATCCGGTGCGTGAGCTGACCCTCGCCATCGCCTGGTCCGGCGGCCAGCGGCTCGACATGGGCCCGGCCAGCTGCGGCGATCCGCAATGCGAGGCAGATCATGGCTACAGCGGCACCATAGCCCAGGAAGACATTGTCCTGCGGATCAGTGCTGAAGCCGATGGCCTGCAGGCAGTCCAGGACGCCAAGCTCTTCGCAAGGGCCCTGCGCGCCGTCAACACCGGCTCCACCGCACCCGTCCTGCATGCACCGCAGACGCTCCAGCCCCGGCCGCGGGCCGGCGTGTTCGGAAACCGCCTCAGCCGCGGACACCAGCAGCGCTGAGATGCCGGACCACGGGAAAATAGCCGTCCCCCCAGCACCTTCTGATCGGAACCGTCCGGCCTTGAACACCCCGCCGCCGCCCGCCTTCGGGGAGCGTTCCATCGCCGATGTGCTGACAAGCGCGGCTGCAAGCCTGGGCGTGGAAGGCTTCAGCAACACCCTCGGCCTTCCGCCGGCGTCGCGGGTCTGCGTGGTCCTGGCCGACGGCCTGGGCCGCAACCTCCTGAAGCAGAAGTCAGCCCACACGCCATTCCTGCGCTCGGTCATGCAGGCCGGGCAGGGTGAGGTCCCGGTGTGGCTGGATTCCACGTTCCCTTCCACCACGGCAGCAGCACTGGCGAGCTTTGGTACGGGGCTGGTACCGGGCCAGCACGGCCTGGTGGGGTTCGACGTGCTGGACCCGGACCAGGACAAAGTGGTGAACATGCTCGGCAATTGGGACGGGGGCGTGGATCCGCTGGTGTGGCAGCCGTTTCCCACCGTGTTTGAGCGTGCGGCGGCCTGGGTGGATGTGACAACCGTCAGCCTTCCGCAGTTCAGCACGTCGCCCATGACCCAGGCGGCGCTCCGTGGTGGCCGCTTCATCTCCGCCAACACCTCACATGCCCGCACCGGGGCAGCCGCGGATGCCATGGCCGCCGCCGGGCCCTCGCTCATGTACTTCTATGTCAACGAGCTGGATAAGGCCGGCCACCGGCATGGCTGCCAGTCCGAACAGTGGGAGCACCAGCTGGAGGAACTGGACGCCACGGTCAAGAGGCTCAACAGCTCGCTTCCTGCCGGCACCACCGTGCTTGTGACGGCAGACCACGGCATGCTGGACGTTCCCGAGGCGCAACGGATCGACTACGCCGCGGATCCTGCGCTGATCGACGGGGTCCGGCACACAGCGGGGGAGCCCCGCATGGTCCATCTCTACCTTGAAGACTGGATGGATGCTTCCCGCCGGGACCGGCTGCTGGACGCCTGGCGGGCCCGCTTTGGCGAGAGGATCTGGGCGTTCACGAGGGAGGAAGCGCTGGCCGCCGGGCTGTTCGGTCCTCTCCGCCCCGCCGTCGGGCCCAGGATCGGCGACATCATGATTGCCGCACGGGATGCCCTTGCCCTCTACGACACCCGCCGTTCAAGGCCCACAGCCATGGAGGTCATCGGCCAGCACGGCTCCTTGACGAAGGCTGAACGTGAAGTGCCGCTGCTGTGCTTCGCTGCGGAGGGCAAGAAGGCCCGCCGTGGCTGAGCTGGTGTTCTTCTCCGGAACCATGGACTGCGGAAAATCCACGCTCGCCCTGCAGATGGACTACAACCACCGGGCGCGCGGGCGCGGCGGCGTTCGGTTCAGCCGCAACGACCGGGCCGGAGGGTCCCGGATTTCCAGCCGGCTTGGCCTTGAAACGGACGCCGTGGAGGTCCTGGACAGCACCGACTTCTGGGACGAAGTGGTCAGCCGCCGCACCAGGGGACAGAAAGTGGATTTCCTGATTTGCGACGAGGCACAGTTCTATTCGCCGGAGCAGGTGGAGCAGCTGGCCAGGGTGGTGGACGAGATCGACGTCGACGTTTTTGCTTTCGGAATCAGCGCGGACTTCCGCACCCGGCTCTTCCCCGGATCCCAGCGGCTGATTGAACTCGCCGACCACGTCAAGGTCCTCCAGGTGGAAGCCCTCTGCTGGTGCGGACGGCGGGCCACCCAGAACGCCCGGACCGTGGACGGAGTCATGGTGGTGGAGGGCGCCCAGGTTGTGGTGGGTGACGTGGATATGGCCGTCGATCCCACAGCGTCCAAGGGTGAAGGCCACGTCCCGCTGGTGGGCTATGAAACACTGTGCCGGCGGCACTACATGCGGCGGGTAACAGCGCACGGCGCCAGCATAATGGCCCAGCGGGACCAGTTGCTCCCGTTTGAGACTGATGCCTGCCTATGGCGGGGTTCCGGCGGGGCCGGCTAAGCCTGCGGATGCGCGGCCAGGGTGGTCAGTCGCCCCTGGTCCCGAAGACAATTTCGTCCCAGGAAGGAATGCTTGAGCGTTTCGGTTTGGAGGGCTGCCGTTCCGGCGTGTCTGCATCGTGGTCCTGGTTCGCCCTGGCCGGCGGGTCTTCAGGCGTAGTGGAGCGTTGCGTGCGCCGCGGGCTCCCGCCGCCCAGCAGTTCGTCAAGGCCCACGCTGGGTGTGCTGTTTCCGGTGTCCGGCTGCGGTGGCTGTTCCGTTGAGGATGCAGGATTCCTGGTGGAGGCCGGGGGTGTGTACGCCGGCCCGGCGGGGCGGAGCGGGGAGGCCACAATGGTGATTTCCCGCGTGTCCGTACTGACGCCGTCGTGCAGTCTCAGCAAGTCCTCCACGTTGTCCCGGTGCGGCGGAATCAGACTCAACCTGGACAACATGGAAGGCCGCCCCTCGCGCTTGCGCGTGAGCGGATCAGCCTGCGCCGCCGGCGCCTCCTGCCCCGGTTCAACGGATCCAGGCGTTCCGGCAGGCTCAGAATCGCTGAGTTCCTGGTTCTTTTCCGATTGCTGCTGGTGTTCCTTTTGCTGCTGGCTGAGTTCGGCAGGCCGTGGATGCGCTGCCGGGACCCCATGGGTCAGGAGCAGGGCCAGGGCGTCGTCGGCGTCTTCATCAACACCGAGGCGCTGGCCGCGGCGCGAGCGCAGCATGTCCAACAGTCCGTCGGATTCCTTGACCGGCTGGGGACCGCTGTGGGTAGCACCTGCGTTCCGGGCCGCTGCCGCGCCCGCATCCGCTTCAAAGTCGAAGGGCCGGTCCGAAACGGCCGTCAGCCGGCGTGCCGGAACAGGACCGTCCAGCGGCTCCAGCTCGCTGAGCTGTTGTGCCCAGCGGTTGGCGTTTTGGAGCGCCTTGCGGGCCGGGCTGAACGTCCACAGGGCAGGGGGTTCTTCGCCAATCCCGGGCGTGCCATCATTTTTCAGCGGGAAACGCGCAGCCACTGTCCAGCTGCCGTCGGGGCGCCGCCAGGAGTCCCATTCCACCGAGGAGGGGTCAATGCCGTGTGCCGAGAGCCGGTGGGCAACCATGTCACCCAGCGAGGCAGGGTTGTCGCCGAAAACTGAACGGTACGCGTCGTGTCCCGGGGAGGGTGAGGCCACCTCGATCTTGCGCGCCTGCTGGGCCACATACTCGCGTTCAGCCAGGACAGGTCCCTCGTAGCGCTCAACTTTGGCGAGCGGCAGCCCGGAGAGCTCCGCCACGTCCGCCGCGGTGGCGCCGCTGCGGATCCTCGCCTGGATATCCCGCGGCGACATGGCAATGGGAGCCGTGGCCGCCGATGCCTTCGCCGATGACCGGCTGGCCGCCCGGAGAGCTTCGTCGATCGGCAGCTGGAACATCTCGCCGCCGGCACCGCTCAACAGGAGATGCTCCCCGTCGTCGTGTACGCCTACAAGCCGTAGATCCTGCATGCAAATCCTCCACCCTGGCATTACTATCAATCGAAACTCTGCCACCCGGCTGCACATTTTTGGGTGAGGAGGGAGGGCGCGCCGCGATATTCCGGGAGTTTCCGGCCGCAGGACCGAAGCCTGGCCACATCCCGGGTCCCGGGCGGGTGCCGTTCAGCGCCGAAGGTGCTGGATTTTGCCCGCGCATTAGGGAAAGATGTGCGGCACGCGGGGCACCAACGCCAGGTGTCCGGCGTTATCAAGGGTGTTACATCCGGAAGCGGATTGGGAGCGAGGTGAGGCGAATGGCCACCGACTATGACGCGCCGCGGAAGTCTGAAGAAGACCTCAATGAGGATTCCCTGGAGGAACTGAAGACCCGAAGGTCGGACAAGCCCGCTGCAGTGGTGGAAGAGGACGAAAGTGAGCTTGCCGCCGGCTACGAGCTCCCGGGAGCAGACCTCTCCGGTGAAGAACTCCTTGTCCAGATAGTCCCGCCCCAGGCGGATGAATTCACCTGCTCGTCATGTTTCCTGGTCAGGCACCGTTCCCAGATTGCCCTGGAAAAAGACGGCCGCCTTTACTGCAGGGAGTGCGAAGGCTGACGGCCTTCTACGTCCCCGTAAGGGCTGATGGCCGTGACGGCCCGCGCTGGACTCAGGTGTGCTGCAGGGCCGCTGTCAGTTCCTCGGGCCGCCGCGTGGAGGTCAGCCAGTACGGGGTCCGGTCCGACGCATCGGTTATCTCAATCCTGACCACTGGATCGATCCACCCGCGGATGCAAAGGTAGGCAAGCCCGTTCAGCCGGGTTCCCCGCTCCGCGGTAGCCTCTTTGCCCCGGAACGGCTGTACCTCACCGATATATTTGCGCTCGATGGTGGCGCGGCCCACCGTGAGGGACGTCCCCGTGATAATGATGGCGGGAGTCGAGAGCACCAGCAGCACACCCATGATGCCAAAAAGCACAGCGGCCGCCGTGTAGCCGGCAGCCATGCTGATGGGCGCAAAAACCAGGATCCCAGCCCCGGCAATGCCCGCTGCGATGACCCAGACCCAAATGGTGGGCCACAGCCGCTCCTTGAAAATCACCGTGGTACCGGCGGAAGGCGTGTTGGGCACAGGGGGAGTGGAGCTTGATTCGGGCATGCCTCCAGCTTTCCATCTTTGGGTGGCTATTTCACCTTGGGCAGGGAGGCCAACATTCCGGGCCGGATTTGCTGCCGGGCGTTAGAGTGAGTGACTGTGACTGATGAACTTGCCACTGTAGATTCCGCCCGTGACGAGACGCCGCCCCGCGCAGCTCCTGATGCCTTACCTGAAGCTGCGCCGGGTGCCTTCACTGGTGCAGCCGCGCAGTACGGGGCGCCAACGCTGCATGTACAGCTGAAAATGCTGGATGCCGGGCTGGAGGCCCCGTCCTACGCCCACCCCGGTGATGCCGGGGCAGACCTGCGTGCCAGGGAAGACGTTATACTGCAGCCCGGGGACCGGAAACTCGTTCCCACCGGAGTGGCAATTGCCCTGCCGGAAGGCTACGTGGCACTGATCCACCCCCGCTCGGGCCTGGCCACCAAGCACGGGCTGACGATCGTCAACGCGCCCGGAACTGTGGACGCCGGCTATCGCGGTGAAATTTCGGTGACCTTGCTCAATACCGACAGGCACCAGGCCATTGAGCTGCGGCGCGGCGATAGAATTGCACAGATGGTGATCCAGCGGGTGGAGTATGCGCAGTTCATCCCAGTCAACGAATTGAGCGGCTCGGTACGCGGTGCGGGCGGATTCGGTTCCACCGGCGGATTCACACAGCCCACCACCTGACGTCCCGCCCCGGCAGGCGGCCGGGCGGCAGGGCTGCATTACGGCATCACGACTTTGACGGCGCGACCCCCGGGCCGGCCAGGCATATTCATAACTAAGGAGACGACCCCCATGGTTTTTGGGCTCGGCAGGAAAGTCAAGAAGGATCAGGAAGCCGAACTGGACGGTTCCCTGGCCATCACGGACGCGGAAGATTCGGAAGGTGTGGCCAGCACCAAGGGTCCGCGGGCCGCCGGACCATTTGACGTCTCCGAAATCTCCAGCCGTGACGGTTACGTGGACCTCGGTGCCCTCCTCATCACCCCCAGCGAAGGCCTCCAGCTGAGGCTTGAAGTAGAGGAAGCAACGCAGCGGGTAGTGGCGGTCACCATGGACCTGAACGGTTCAAGCCTGCAGCTCCAAGCCTTCGCGGCACCCAAGTCCGAGGGACTGTGGGATGAGATCCGCGAGCAGATTGGCCAGTCGGTGGGCAGCCAGGGCGGCCAGGTTGAAGAGATCCCGGGCGAGTTCGGCCCTGAGCTGATTGCCAAGCTTCCCGCCGGCGCGGCAGACGGAAGCCAGGGATACCGCGTTGCCCGTTTTGTGGGGGTGGATGGCCCACGGTGGTTCCTGCGCGGGGTACTGGGTGGCGCGGCAGCGATGGACCGCGAAGCCGCGGCACCACTTGAGGGCCTGTTCCGCAAGATTGTGGTGATCCGCGGCGACAGCCCCATGCCGCCGCGCGACCTGCTGCAGCTCCGCCTGCCGAAGGACGCCGCACCAGCACCGGCAGCGGCACCGGCTGCGCCAGAGCTCCAGGAGCCCGAGCGCGGCCCGGAGATAACGCAGATTGGCTGATCTGTCCGTGGATGAGCCGGCGTCGTCCCTGGGTCCCGGGATACCTGTCAGCAGTCTCCCGGCAAAAGGCCGTGTGGTGTGCCACGGGCAGGTTGAATCCGTCACCTTTATGCCGGCGGACCAGACGGCAGCATATACAGCGATAGTTTCAGACGTTGAACGTGAGAGGCCCGCTTTACGGACGGCGTCCGGGCAACGCGGCCGCCTTCGCGTGGTGTGGCTGGGACGGCGGCGCGTGCCAGGCATCGACGCCGGCACCGAAGTCCGGCTTGAAGGCATGGTCACGCAGAGCCAGGGCCTGCCCACCATGTTCAATCCACGCTACGAGATACTGTCCAGCCAGGAGAATGAATGACCTCGTCCCAGCAGCCCGAGCCGTCCCCGGGATCACCCCGACCCGAGCCGGATCCTTCCACCATGGCCGGACTGGCCGAAGGCTACGCGGCTAAAGCCGGGCTCCACCGGACCCATGACGGCCGCATCGATGTCCTGCGCAGCGCCGGCGGCGTCCAGGGAATCGCGGAAAGCATCACTCCGGGCCTGGTTTTCCTCATCGCGTTCACCGCCACCCGGGACCTGACGCCGTCGCTGGTGGCTGCCCTGGCCTCGGCGGCTGTCTTTACGGTGGTGCGCCTGGTGCAGCGGCGCCCGCTGACCCAGGCACTGGCCGGGGTAGTGGGCGTAGGAATCTCGGCCTGGCTGGCCAACACCACCGGAAAAGCTGAAGATTTTTATCTTCCCGGCTTCATCACCAACGCCTCCTACATTCTTGCCATGGCCATTTCAATTTTCATCAAATGGCCCGTGGCCGGACTGCTGTTCGGCTTCATCCGCAATGAAGGCATTGAGTGGCGGAAGAACCCCGCCCGGCTGAAGGCGTACCGACTTGGCACCTGGATCATCATCACCGTGCTGGTGCTCCGGCTGGTGGTCCAGGTTCCCCTCTATCTGATGGGCGAGGAGGGGCTGGCAGGACTGGCCACCACACGCCTCATCATGGGGGCCCCGCTGTACATCCTTGGCGTCTGGATCGCCTGGCTGGTCACCCGGCCGGTTCCCGCGGCGGAACCAACTCAGCCGTCGAAGCCGTCGCCCTCCGCCACCTGAGCCTCTACCGGCTGGGCGGCCTGGTCAGCGCCAGGCTGCCCCGCCCCGGCCAAGGACTCCGCAGGCTCCACTGACTCAACCGACTCCGGCGAGAGCAGGGCACGGAGCTCGTCCTCGGCAGCAATCGTGGTGACAAAGAAGAGTTCGTCGCCGCCGTCTATCACGTCATCCCGGCTGGGCGTGATGGGGGCGTGGTCCCTCAGGATGGCCACCAGCGTCGAGTCTTCGGGCCAGCGGATTTCTCCCACGGTCAGGCCAATGGCGTGCGAGTCATGCGGGACCGTGAACTCCACCAGGGAAGAGACGCCTGTCTGGAGCGTGAGCAGCCTGACCAGGTCGCCGATCTCCACGGCTTCTTCCACCAACGCGGTCATCAACTGCGGTGTATTGACGGCCACGTCAACGCCCCAGGAATCGTTGAACATCCAGTCGTTCTTGGGATTGTTGACCCGGCCCACGGTGCGGCCCACGCCGAATTCCGTCTTGGCCAGGAGGGAAACCACCAGGTTCACCTTGTCATCGCCGGTGGCCGAGACCACAACGTCGGCGTCTTCCACCTTTGCGCCCTGCAGCGTGCTCAGTTCGCAGGCGTCGCCTACCAGCCAGTGCGCGCCGCGGAGTCCGCTGCGGCCAATCACCTCCGGCTTGAGGTCTATCAGCAGGATGTCATGTTTGTGGGCCAGCAACTCCCTGGCAATCGACGAGCCGACACTGCCGGCGCCTACGATAACTACTTTCACTTCGGTTCCTTCGCGGGGGCTTTGGCCAGGATGTGCGCCACCTGGGCACTGCGGTCCACCTGCAGCATGGCGTGCAGGGTGTCGCCGTCCTGGTAGGCCGTGCCGGCGTCGGGCAGCAGTCCCTCGCCGAAGCGCGTGAGGTAGGCCACGCGGACATCCGCGGCCTTCTCGATTGCGGTGACCCGGTGCCCCACCCAGCCGGGGTCGAGATCCAGTTCGGCCAGCACCAGGCGGCCGGAGGGCTCGCGGAAATCCCCGGCGAGGTGCTGCTCAGGGAGGATGCGGCGGAGGACCTGGTCCGCGCTCCACCGGACAGCGGCCACCGTGGGAATGCCCAGACGCTGGTAGATCTCGGCCCTGCCGGGATCGTAGATCCTGGCCACAACGTGCGGGACGTGGAATGTTTCCCGGGCAACGCGGGTAGCCAGGATATTGGAGTTGTCGCCGCTGGACACGGCGGCGAAAGCATAGGCGTCGGCCACCCCGGCCTGCTTGAGCGTGTCCCGGTCAAAGCCGACGCCGGTGACCTTGCGCCCCGTAAAGCCCTGGCGCAGCCTGCGGAAGGCGCGGTCGTCCTGATCGATGATCGCCACGGAGTGGCCGGCGTCCTCGAGCGTATGCGCAAGCGTCGCCCCCACACGGCCACATCCCATGATCACGAAATGCGCCACCCGTTATCTCCTCAATTTCCGTACCTGTTGCTGCTGCTAGAACTCTACCGGCATGGCGCTGGTTACAGCGGCCCGGGGGCCGTCATGACATAGCCCCTGAATCAGACTAGCTTTGTGTGGTGCTGACAATAATGAAACGGGTTCTGGTGGGCAGGCCCTTCAGGAATGACAGGCTTTCCCATACCCTGCTTCCCAAGCGGATCGCGCTTCCGGTTTTCGCCTCCGACGCGCTGTCCTCCGTAGCCTACGCACCGGATGAAATCCTGCTGACCCTGGCACTGGCCGGCGTGAGCGCGGTGGCCTTTTCGCCGTGGGTTGGCCTGGCGGTCATGGTGGTGCTGCTGACTGTCGTGGCGTCCTACCGGCAGAACGTGCACGCCTACCCGTCCGGCGGAGGCGACTACGAGATCGCCAACGTGAACCTCGGAAAGCATGCCGGCCTGACGGTGGCGTCGGCCCTCCTGGTGGACTACGTCCTGACAGTTGCGGTATCCATGTCATCCGCAGCGACCTACCTGACCACCGCCATTCCTGACCTGCACGGGCAGCAGGCGCTCCTCGCCACCATTGGCGTGGCCATCCTGGCCCTGGTCAATCTTCGCG
Organism: Arthrobacter sp. CDRTa11; assembly: GCF_026427775.1. Taxonomy (NCBI): domain Bacteria; kingdom Bacillati; phylum Actinomycetota; class Actinomycetes; order Micrococcales; family Micrococcaceae; genus Arthrobacter; species Arthrobacter sp. CDRTa11. The sequence goes on from NZ_CP044532.1 coordinate 1,990,834, forward strand.
GCATCAAGGAAGCCGGCACCGTCTTCGCCGTCCCCACCTACATTTTTATGGCCTCGATCCTGGGGATGACGGCCGTGGGAATCTTCCAGGCCTCCACCGGCCAGCTGGGCGAGGCGCCCTCAGCCGCCTTCAGCATCGTGCCGGCGCCGGGATTCGACGAGGGTCTGGTGGGCCTGGCCGGCGCTTTCCTCCTCCTGAGGGCGTTTTCCTCCGGAGCCGCTGCCCTCACCGGGGTTGAAGCCATCAGCAACGGTGTGCCCAACTTCAAGGAGCCCAAAAGCAAGAATGCTGCCACCACGCTGCTCCTGCTGGGCGTCATCGGGGCGTCGATGCTGGCCGGGATCATGTACCTGGCCAGTGCCACCAAGGTCCACATTGTGCTGGATCCGGCCAGGGAGTTCCTGCTCAACGGCATTCCGCTGCCCCCCGATTACATCCAGACCCCTGCCATCAGCCAGATTGCGCAGACCATCTTCGGCCCCGGCTCCATTCCCTTTTACATTGTGGTGGCAGCCACCGGCGTGATCCTGGTTTTTGCGGCCAACACCGCCTTCAACGGCTTTCCCGTCCTGGGTTCCATCCTGGCCCAGGACGGCTACCTTCCCCGGCAGCTGCGGACGAGGGGGGACCGGCTGGCCTTCAGCAACGGTGTACTGGCGCTGGCGGCCGGAGCCCTGGTGCTGATCATCGCCTTCAACGCAGATGTCACCAAGCTCATCCAGCTGTACATTGTGGGCGTCTTTATTTCCTTCACCGCAAGCCAGCTGGGCATGATCAGGCACTGGGGACGGCAGCTCAAGCTCGCCAAGGACACAACAGTCCGGCTGCGGATCGTGAAGTCCCGCACCATCAACACCATCGGTTTCGGCATGACGGCGCTGGTCCTGGTCATCGTCCTGATCACCAAATTCGAGCAGGGCGCCTGGATCGCCCTGCTGGCGATGTTCGTGCTCTACCTGATCATGTGGAGCATCCGGGCCCACTATGACAACGTCGCCAAGGAACTGGCCGTGGATGAGGATTCCTCGCCGCGGGCCCTTCCCTCACGCGTGCATGCCGTGATCCTGGTCTCCCACGTGCGCAAGCCCGTGCTCCGGGCGCTGGCTTACGCCCGCGCCTCCCGGCCCTCACGGCTGGACGCCGTCACCGTGGACATCAATGCCGAAGAGACGGCACGGACCGTTGCCGACTGGGAAAAGCTCGAGATTCCTGTGCCGCTGACCGTGCTGGCAAGCCCCTACCGGGAGACCGTCACCCCCATCATGGAGTACGTCAAGAACATGCGGCGCGATTCCCCGCGTGACCTCATCGTGGTGTACATCCCCGAGTACGTGGTGGGCAAATGGTGGGAGCAGCTGGTCCACAACCAGACTGCGCTGCGCATCAAGACCCGCCTGCATTTCGAACCTGGCGTGATGGTGGCCAGCGTCCCGTGGCAGTTGAAATCGTCCGAAGAAGCCAAGAACCTGCAGGATATCCAATGAACACCAAGACCCAGACCGCTTCGCATTCAGCCGCTACCCATTCAGCCGCTTCCCATCCGGCCCCTGAGGCGCTGACGGAACTGGTGCTCGACGTCGGACCCGTGGCCCACGGCGGGCACTGCGTGGCACGGCACGAAGGCAGGGTGATTTTTGTCCGCCACGGCATCCCCGGCGAGAAAGTCCGGGTCCGGGTGACGGAGGCAGGGGAGACGGCCAAGTTTTGGCGTGCCGACGTAGTGGAGGTTCTGGACGCCTCGCCGGACCGGGTGGAGCACTTTTGGCACCTTGCTGACGCGCGGCGCGCCTGGAATGCCGGGCACCCGCCCGTCGGCGGAGCTGAGTTCGGCCACATCACGCTGTCCCGCCAGCGGGCCCTCAAATCCGCGGTGCTGGCCGAACAGCTCAAGCGGCTCGCCGGCGTCGAACTTCCCCCGGCGGGTGCCGCAACCCATGAGAATGAAGCGAACACCGGCACGCCGGTGGAGGCCGTGGGCAGCCGGTCAGGCGAGAACCCAACATCCGACGCCGGCGCCGGCCTTGAGTGGCGGACCCGGGCCAGTTTTTCTGTCACCACCGGCGGGAAACTGGGCATGCACGCCCACCGCTCCGACCAGATCATCCCCGTACGGGGGATGCCGCTCGCCGTCGACGGCATTAACCGGCTGCGCCTGTGGGACATCGACCTGCAGGGCATCGACCGGGTGGAGGTGGCCGCGCCGGCTAACGGCTCACGCCCCCTGGTGCTGCTCTCCCCGGCGCCGGGCACCAAACCCAAGCGGCTCAGCGCCATCGTTGCCCAGCTGCCCAACGACGTTTCCGTGGCCAGCTTCGACCCCCTGAAGGACGAGATCCGGCAACTGCGTGGCCGGACCTGGGTACAGGAGACCGCCGCCGGGCACGACTACCGCATCACGGGGGCCGGCTTCTGGCAGATTCACCGCGACGCGCCCGAAGCACTTGTGGGGGCCGTCACAGAATTCCTCCGCGGCGGCGGCTTCCTGGAGCCAGGCTCAGTGGTGGCGGATCTGTACGCCGGGGCCGGCCTGTTCACCGCACCCCTGGCGGACGCGGTGGGGGAGACGGGCTCCGTTCTCTCTATCGAAGGCGCACCGGGAACCAGCCGGGACGCACGCAAAAACCTGCATAACGCGCCGCAGGTGGAGATTGTGCAGGGGCGGGTTGAGCGCGTCCTGCGCCAGAAACCACGGGAATTTGACGCGGTGCTGCTGGATCCGCCCCGGGCAGGCGCCGGAAAAGCAGTGGTCAGCCAGCTGATCGCCGCCGGGCCGCGTGCCATCGTCTATGTGTCCTGCGACCCCGCATCCTTTGCGCGTGATCTGGGTTACTTCCAGCAGGGGGGATGGTCCCTTGCCGGGCTGCGGGCGTTTGATCTGTACCCGCACACCCACCACCTGGAGACTGTCGCATTGCTGACGCCAGCCCGCTGACGCCACCGCGATTTGCACTAGTATGGCGGTAGTAATCCCACGTCGCGCTCCGTACTCACGGCTGGACAACCTGCAATTTTCCGGGCCTGCACTAATTAGGCCTGCCTAACTAGCAAGCGGTCTACCGCGCGACAAAGATGAAACTGTTGCGAGAGGAGTCCTGCGATGAGCACTGTGGACAGCTTCGGTTCAAAAGGCAAACTTAATGTAGCCGGAACCGAATACGAAATTTTCCGGTTGAACTCCGTTGAAGGTGCAGAAAACCTTCCGTTCAGCCTCAAGGTATTGCTTGAAAACCTGTTGAGGACCGAGGACGGCGCGAACATCACTGCCGATCACGTCCGCGCCTTGGCGGGATGGGATCCCAACGCCCAGCCCGATACAGAAATCCAGTTCACGCCGGCGCGGGTGATCATGCAGGACTTCACCGGTGTTCCCTGCGTGGTTGACCTGGCGACGATGCGTGAAGCAGTCAAGGAACTGGGCGGTGACCCCAAGCGGGTCAACCCGCTGGCTCCGGCGGAAATGGTCATCGACCACTCCGTGCAGATTGACGCCTTCGGCAACTCCGGCGCGCTGGAGCGCAACATGGAGATCGAATACCAGCGCAACGGCGAGCGTTACCAGTTCCTGCGCTGGGGCCAGACGGCGTTCGATGACTTCAAGGTGGTTCCGCCGGGAACCGGCATTGTGCACCAGGTCAACATTGAATACCTGGCACGCACGGTCATGACCCGTGAAATCGACGGCGTTGTCCGGGCATACCCCGACACCTGCGTTGGCACCGACTCGCACACCACCATGGTCAACGGCCTGGGTGTCCTGGGCTGGGGCGTTGGCGGCATCGAAGCCGAGGCAGCCATGCTGGGGCAGCCCGTCTCCATGCTGATCCCGCGCGTCGTGGGCTTCAAGCTGACCGGGTCCATCCCGGCCGGCGCCACCGCCACCGACGTTGTGCTGACCATCACCGAGCAGCTGCGCAAGCACGGTGTGGTGGGCAAGTTCGTGGAATTCTACGGCGAAGGTGTTGCCGCGGTGCCGCTGGCCAACCGCGCCACCATCGGAAACATGAGCCCGGAGTTCGGCTCCACGGCCGCAATGTTCCCGATCGACGACGTCACATTGGACTACCTGCGCCTCACCGGCCGCTCGGACGAAAACGTGGCACTCGTGGAGTCCTACGCCAAGGAACAGGGCCTCTGGCACGATCCTTCCCGCGAGATCAAGTTCTCCGAGTACCTCGAGCTGGACCTGTCCACGGTTGTTCCCTCCATCTCCGGCCCCAAGCGTCCCCAGGACCGCATTGAGCTGACGGATGCCAAGGAGCAGTTCCGCAAGGACATCCACAACTACGTCGCTATCGAAGACGGCAGCGTGGATGAGTCCCTGGACGAATCCTTCCCAGCCTCGGACGCCCCGTCCTTCACCCACGCTGACTCGCACACCACCGAGACCAGCCGGGTTGTCTCGGCTGCCAACGGCGCACAGGGACGTCCGTCCAGCCCGGTCCACATCGTGACCGAAGACGGCCGCGAATTCGAGCTGGACCACGGTGCGGTGTCGATCGCCTCGATCACCTCCTGCACCAACACGTCCAACCCGTCCGTGATGCTTGCCGCCGCACTGCTGGCGCGCAACGCCGTCGACAAGGGTCTGACGTCCAAGCCGTGGGTCAAGACCTCCGTCGCCCCGGGTTCCAAGGTTGTCACCGACTACTACGAAAAGTCCGGCCTGACGCCATACCTGGAGAAGCTCGGCTTCTACATCGTGGGCTATGGCTGCGCCACGTGCATCGGCAACTCCGGCCCGCTGGACGCAGAGATCTCCGAGGCCATCCAGGCCAACGACCTCTCCGTCACCGCGGTGCTTTCCGGTAACCGCAACTTCGAAGGCCGGATCAACCCGGACGTGAAGATGAACTACCTGGCCTCCCCGCCGCTGGTCATCGCCTACGCCCTGGCCGGTTCCATGGACTTCGACTTCGACACCGATTCCCTCGGCAAGGATGAAGCCGGCAACGACGTCTTCCTGAAGGACATCTGGCCCAACCCGGTGGAGGTCCAGCAGGTCATCGATTCCTCCATCGACAAGGACATGTTCGCCCGCGGCTACGAGGGCGTCTTTGACGGCGACGACCGCTGGAAGGCACTGGACACCCCCGCCGGCGACACGTTCGCCTGGGATCCGAACTCCACGTACGTCCGGAAGCCCCCGTACTTCGAGGGCATGAAGGCGCAGCCCGAACCCGTCCAGGACATCACGGGCGCACGCGTGCTGCTCAAGCTGGGCGATTCGGTCACCACCGACCACATCTCCCCGGCCGGTTCCTTCAAGTCGGACACTCCTGCCGGCCAGTACCTCCTGGCCAACGGTGTGGAGCGCAAGGACTTCAACTCCTACGGCTCGCGCCGTGGCAACCACGAGGTCATGATCCGCGGCACGTTCGCCAACATCCGCATCAAGAACCAGATCCTGGACGGCGTCGAAGGTGGCTTCACCCGCGACTTCACCCAGGAAGGCGCCCCGCAGGCCTACGTCTACGACGCCGCGCAGAACTACCAGGCAGCCGGCACTCCGCTGGTGGTCCTGGCAGGCAAGGAGTACGGCTCCGGTTCCTCCCGTGACTGGGCAGCCAAGGGCACGGCGCTCCTGGGCGTCAAGGCAGTCATCGCCGAAAGCTACGAGCGCATCCACCGCTCCAACCTGATCGGCATGGGCGTCCTGCCCCTGCAGTACCCGGCCGGAGAAAGCGCAGCAACCCTGGGCCTGACCGGCACCGAGGTCTTTGCGGTGGAAGGCGTGACCGGGCTGAACGAGGGCTTCACGCCCAAGACCCTCAAGGTCACTGCCACGGCTGAGGACGGCTCCGCCAAGTCGTTCGACGCTGTGTTGCGCATCGACACCCCGGGCGAGGCGGACTACTACCGCAACGGCGGGATCCTGCAGTACGTCCTGCGCCAGATTTCCGCCAACTAGCGGATTCTGAACCTGCAGCACCCTTTCGAAGCCCCGGCCGGTCACCGACCAGCCGGGGCTTCGGCTTTGCATTTCAGCCGAGGCGTTAGAGTTAATAGGCACGTCTACCACCCGAAGGAGGGGTCATTGGGAATCTTGGACACCATCCGGAATCCGCAGGACCTGAACGAGTTGTCCCCCCGGCAGCTGGAGGAACTGGCCGCTGAGATCAGGACTTTCCTGATCACCAACGTCTCCCAGACAGGTGGACACCTCGGCCCCAACCTCGGCGTTGTGGAGCTCACCCTCGCAGTGCACCGCATCTTCGACTCGCCGCACGACAGCCTGGTGTTCGACACCGGCCATCAGTCTTATGTGCACAAGCTCCTCACAGGCCGCCAGGACTTCAGCACCCTGCGCCAACAGGGCGGCATGTCCGGTTACCCGTCGCGGGCCGAGTCCGAACATGACATCGTGGAAAGTTCGCACGCCTCCTCCTCGCTGTCCTGGGCCGACGGCATCTCCCGGGCCCGCCAGCTGACAGGTGAGGGTGACCGCTTCGTTGTTGCCGTCGTCGGGGACGGTGCGCTGACCGGCGGGATGGCATGGGAAGCCATCAACAACATCGCTGCCGACAAGCGCCGCCGGGTGGTCATTGTGGTCAACGACAACGGCCGCTCCTACGCGCCAACGGTAGGCGGGTTCGCTGACTACCTCGCGTCCCTCCGTCCCACCATCGACTCCTTCCGCGCCGCGCCGGCCTACGAGGGCGTTATGGACTGGTGGAAGCGGAAGCTTCAAAACGGCGGGCCTGTCGGCCAGTTCACGTACAAGAGCCTGCATGCCATGAAAAAGGGCATCAAGGACTGGTGGGCGCCGCAGGGAATGTTCGAAGACCTCGGCATGAAGTACATCGGCCCGGTGGACGGGCACAACCTCCAGGCCATGGAGCATGCGCTGTCCACCGCCCGGAACTACGGCGGCCCCGTCATTGTGCACGCCATGACCGAAAAGGGGCACGGCTACGCACCGGCCCGCGCCCATGAAGCAGACCAGTTCCATGCAGTGGGAATCATCGACCCGGAAACAGGCGAAGCCACCGGCGCCGCCGGTGCCCAGTCCTGGACCTCCGTGTTCGCCGATGAGATCGCCGCGATTGCCGATGAACGCCAGGACATCGTTGGCATCACCGGCGCCATGCTGATTCCGGTGGGGCTGCACAAGTTCGCGGCGAAGCACCCGGAGCGGGTGTTCGACGTGGGTATCGCCGAACAGCACGCACTCACCTCCGCTGCGGGCATGGCCTTTGGCGGGCTCCACCCGGTGGTGGCCGTGTACGCCACTTTCCTGAACCGCGCCTTCGACCAGCTCCTGATGGACGTGGCACTGCATAAGGCAGGCGTCACCATCGTCCTGGACCGGGCCGGTGTGACAGGCCCCGACGGCGCCAGCCACCACGGCATGTGGGACATGTCCATGGTCCAGATCGTGCCGGGGCTGCACCTCGCTGCCCCCCGCGATGCGTCCCGCCTGCGGGAGGAACTCCGCGAGGCAGTCGCCATCAGCGGGGCGCCCAGCGTGGTGCGCTACTCCAAGGGGACAGTCGGAGCCGAAGTGGAAGCCATTGAACGGCTCAACGACGGCGTGGATATCCTCGCCCGCAGGCCCTCGGGCTCCACCGAGAACGACGTCCTGATCGTCAGCGTCGGCGCCATGTCTGAACTTGCGCTGGACGTTTCCAACAGGCTCGGTGCCCAGGGAATCAGCACCACAGTGGTGGATCCGCGCTGGGTTCTGCCCGTGCGGCGTTCCATCATTGCGTTGGCCTCCCGCCACCGGCTGGTGATCTGCATCGAGGACGGCGTGCGTGCCGGCGGTGTGGGCTCGCGCATCCGCCAGGAAATGCGGGCAGCAGGAGTGGACACTGCCCTGAACGAGGTTGGGCTGCCCGCCGAGTTCCTTGACCACGGCACCCGCAGCCAGGTACTGGAGCGCGCGGGCCTGACGGCCCAGCAGATCACCCACGACGTCGTGGCCCAGGTCCTGGGAACCAAGGTTCCCTTTGCGCGTCCCCTGCCCGGCCAGGAACACCCCACTACCGGCAGCCTGCCAATCCTGTGAGGGAAGAGGACAGGCTCAAGTATCCGGGCGCGTCGGGGGACCGGGAGACTGAGCAGCATCACCGCACCACCCGTGTGCCTTCAGGCCTTGAACCCGGGCAACTGGTGGTGGCGCGGAACAGGAAATGGAACGGCAAAGCCCACTGGGTGGTGCCGGGACGCTACCTGGGCGAGGACAGTTTCGGATGGTGGATCTTCCAGGGGACCAACGAATTCTGCTCGCGGCCGGGGGCTGCGTTCTACGCGGAGTCCGATGCCGTCCTGCTCATTCCGCGCTCGGGCGACTGGGTGGCCACCTTCTACGATGACGCCCACCCCAACGGGGTCCGCGTGTACGTTGACGTGGCCGTTGCCCATGAGTGGGACACCATCCGGCCCGGGGTGACCGAGTTTCATGTCATCGACATGGACCTGGACGTGGTCCGCACGGCTGACCGCGGGGTCTACATCGACGACGAAGACGAGTTTGCCGAGCACCGCCTCGCAATGAATTACCCGGCGCATCTGGTGGAATCCCTCCAGGCGGCCACCAACGAGCTCTATCAGGCCGTAAAGGCACAGCAGGCACCCTTCGACGGCACCGACGTCGACTGGTTCACGAAGGGACGCGCATGAGCGGAATTATCAGGGTCTACAAACGCGACGACGAGGGAGTACTGCACTTCCGGGAGGGCTGGTTCGACGAGGACTACAGCCAGTTCGTCATGAACTACGGCGTGGTGGGCCACCAGAGCAAGACCGAAGAGACGGACGTTGCCGACGCCGAGGCAGCGGAGGGCCTGATGGCTGCGTTTGCCGTGCAGTGCGCGGAGGACGGCTACGCCGAGATTCCCGACGAAGAGCAGTCCTGGGTGGTGGCCCAGTTCGCGCTGAAGACCAAGGACGGCACCGACCGCGACCGGTACCTTGAGGAAAAGGCGAAGGATGCCCTCATCAGCCATCTGGCCTGGCGCGGGCTGGGGACCGTGGAGCGCTCCGAATTCAGCGAGTACAAGCTGAACATCTTCTGCCTCTGCCCGGACGTGAACAAGGCAGTCAACGCCATCAAAGTCTGCAGCCGCGGCGAGGACCTGGACTTCACCAAGCTCAGCATCGGTGCCGCGCCCTACAACGAGCCGGGCAACTTCAAGCTCAAGCATACGGCGAAGCCCGCCAACAGCTTCAGCCTCTAGGTGGTTCCGTGACTGAATACCGGCGGCTTGGAAATTCCGGACTGACCGTCTCCGTTGTGGGGCTGGGCTGCAACAACCTGGGCCGTGCCCATACGGCGACGGAATCGCAGGAGGGGACGGACGCCGTCGTGCATGCAGCGCTCGACGCCGGGGTGACCCTTTTCGACGTCGCTGACACGTACGGCCGCGAACCCGGTCTCAGCGAAACCATGCTGGGCAAGGCCCTCGCCGGCAGGCGGAACGAGGCCGTGGTGGCCACCAAATTCGGGATGGACATGCGCGGGGCCAACGGCCCGGACTTCGGTGCCAGGGGCTCACGCCGGTACATTATCCAGGCGGCGGAAGCATCGCTTCGCCGGCTGGGGACGGAGTGGATCGACCTTTACCAGTTCCACACCCCCGACCCGCTGACCCCGATCGACGAAACACTGTCCGCGCTGGACCACCTGGTGGCCAGCGGCAAGGTCCGCTACATCGGGCACTCGAACCGCGCCGGCTGGCAAATCGCCGAGGCGGAGTATGTGGCACGGGCCGGCGGCGGGGCGCGCTTTATCTCCACCCAGAACCATTACAACCTGCTGGATCGGCGGGCAGAGCTGGAGGTCACCCCGGCCGCGGAGGCGTACGGCCTGGGCGTCCTGCCCTACTTCCCGCTGGCCAACGGGCTCCTGACTGGAAAGTACTCCCCGGATACTGCCCCGGCCGGATCGCGGCTCAGCCATACCAGGACCCATCTGGTGCACAACGCGGACTGGGACCAGCTGGGGCGCTTCACGGCGTTTGCTGCCGAGCGTGGCCTGACCGAGGTCCAGGTTGCCTTTTCGTGGCTGGCGGCCCAGCGGTCTGTTTCCAGCGTCATAGCCGGCGCCACCAAGCCTGAGCAGGTCCGGCAGAACGCCGGGGCGGTTGCCTGGGTGCCGGGGCCGGAGGACCTGACGGAACTGGATGACATCTTCCCGGCCGTCCCCAAAGTGGCACTTTTCTAGAGGAGAACACCAGTGATCAGCCTCCTGCTGGACGTGGACACCGGAATCGATGACGCCGTGGCGCTGGCCTATCTGGCGTCACTGCCGGACGTTGAGTTCGTGGCCGTCACGGCGTCGGCGGGCAATGCCGGTGTCCATCAGGTGGCCCAAAATACCCTGGCACTGCTGGAACTGTGCGGGCGCCATGGCGTGGAAGTGGCCGTGGGGGCGGAAGCCCCGCTTGAGGTTCCGCTGGTGACCACACCCGAAACCCACGGTCCTCAGGGGCTGGGGCACGCGGTCCTGCCACCGCCGTCGGGGTCCGTTTCCGAACGGGACGCCGCGGACCTGTGGGTCGAGGCGGCCCGTGCCCGCCCGGGGGAGCTGACTGCCCTCATCACTGCACCGTTAACGAACTTCGCCCTGGCCATCCGCCGTGAGCCGCGCCTGCCGGAGCTCCTGCGCAGGACGGTCATCATGGGCGGCAGCTTCTACCACCAGGGCAACACCACGCCCCTGGCTGAGTGGAACACACACGTGGATCCGCACGCCGCCAAAGAGGTGTACGCGGCCTACCGCGGCCTTCCTGAGGAGCAGCTGCCCATCGTCTGCTCCCTGGACACCACCGAGCGGATCGAGCTCCGGCCGGAGCATGTGCGCCGGCTGGCTGAGGCGGCAGGCTGCGCCGTGGAGGAGCTGGTGCTGCCGGACCAGCCCGAGGGCCTTCGGAGCACGTCTGGCAATGAACTGGTCCGTCAGCTCTCCGACGCCCTGCGCTTCTACTTCGAATTCCACCGCCGCTACGATCAGGGCTACGTGGCACACATCCACGACTTTTTCGCCGCCGGCGTCGCGGCCGGGACCCTTGAATACTCCACCCGGCCGGCCACTGTGGATGTCGAGACGGAATCCCCACTCCTGATCGGGACCACGGTGGCGGACTTCCGCAACCTGTGGGGCCATCCGGCCAACGCCAGGATCGTGTCCGACAACAATCCGGCGGCAGCCTTCGATGAACTGGTGGCTTCTGTCGGCGGGCTGGCGCGCAGGCTGGCTGACGGGGATGGCGCCCGGCGGGCCAGGCGCTAAACTGTTGAGCGGTCCGGGGGAGCGGCAACGCCGGCCGGTCCGCTGCCGAGGTGACATAGGCAGCTGAATGCACAGCCCTGAAGGCCATCCGGCCTTCAGAGCCTGAGTCTTTACCTGAACCCTTGAAGGAACACCATGTCATCCTCGTCCCTGACGCTGCCCGAAACCACCCAGGCAGCCGCGCGAAAGCGCCGCATCCTGGAGATCCTCGGCGCAGCCGCCATCGCGGGAACCTACATCTATCTGGTGATGAACCAGCCGGCGGACATCGCCTCGGGGCCAGGGAGTGCGTCGGCCCTGATTGCCCTGTCAGGTTTCCTGGTGGGCGCCATCCTGCTGGTGGTGGCCGTACTGCCAACCCTTCCCACCACCACCGTGGTGCTGATCCCTGTGGCGCTGGTGCTGAACATCGTAATGGGCCAGTTTGTGGGCAGCACCCTGGTGCCCTTCTATCTCGACGCGATCGGAACGGTGCTGATCGCCGTCCTGGCAGGCCCGGCGGCAGGCGCGGCCACCGGTGCACTGAGCAGCATCGTCTGGTCCTTCTTCAATCCCACGGTCCTGCCTTTTGCCGCCGGCGCCGCCCTGATCGGATTCCTCGCCGGCCTGGCCGCACGCCACGGCTTCTTCCGCCGGTTCTACCTTGCCCCGGTGGCCGGTTTTATAACCGGCATCCTTGCCGGTGTGGTGTCGGCCCCGGTGGCCGCCTTCGTGTTTGGCGGCACGTCAGGGGTGGCCACCGGCGCCATAGTCAGTGCGTTCCGTGCCATGGGCGACACGCTCTTTGCCGCCGTCACTAAGCAGGCCCTGATCTCGGACCCCATGGACAAGGCCATCGTGTTCACCATTGTTGCCCTGCTGGTGTATGCACTGCCGCGCAGGGTGACGTTCCAGTTCCCGTTTGTGCGGCAATTCCGGGTCCTGGCCGGACGCAAGGATTCCTAGGCTGGGCCGGATCAGCCCGCTGACCCAGCTCACCGCCGTCGTCACCGCTGTAGTGGTGACGACGGCGGTGGGCCAGTGGGTTGTGTCGCTTTCCGTGCTGGCTGCAGCGGCAGCGATCACCGCCATTGCCGGGACGGCACGTGCCGTCGGGGCCGCGGCCGGCCTTGTCCTCCTGCCGCTCGCTGCGTCCCTGCTGCTGACCCATGGACTGTTCTTCCCCGAAGGCAACACCGTGCTCTGGACATTCGGCCCTGCCAGGCTCACGGCGGAAGGGCTTGGCGTTGCGGGATCCCTGGCGTTGAGGGCAGCGGTACTGGTGGTCCTCCTGCTAACGCTCTCCTTCAGCATTCAGCCGGCGGACATCATGGCCCTGTGTGCGAAACACGGCGTCCCTGCCCAGTTGGGCTTTGTGCTCTGCTCCACCCTCACCATCGCGCCGCAGATCAAGCGGCGGGTCCAGCGGATCCGGGAGGCACAGCAGCTCCGGGGCCTGTACTCGGGCAATTCGCTTCCGGCCCGGCTGGCCTCCTTCCGTGTACTGGCCCTTCCGCTCCTGCTCTCCCTGCTCCACGACGCCGGCCAGCGCGCCGCTGCCCTGGAAACCCGGGGGTTCGGGGGCACCGCAGCCCGGACCAGCCTGCGGGCGGTCCCTGATTCGAGGTTCCAGTCAGTTCTCCGCTGGTCCCTGCTGGCCGGAACGGCGGTCTTCCTGGTCCTGTGGTTCGGACCGGGGGGAGGCAGCGGTGCGCCTCAGCCTTAGATCGTTCGGCTACCCGGACAGTACCCGGCCCGTCCTGGCAGACGTTGACTTGGCGGTGCGGCCGGGCGGGCACCTGCTGGTGGCGGGCGGCTCGGGCAGCGGGAAGACCACGCTGGGGCTCATCCTTGGCGGGGTGCTTCCCGGACAGCACCGCGGCACCCTGCACGGGAGCATCACCCTGAATGGTCATATCCTGGAATTTCCGGCAGCCCAGGCGAAGCGGATCGACCATCAGCACTGGGGCACCCTGGTGGGATATGCAGGCCAGGACGCCGCGGCTCAGCTTTCCACTGTCGCCCCGACGGTGGCCGAGGAGATTGCCTTTCCCCTGGAGAACGCCGGCATGGCCCGGGATGACATGCGGGCGCGCGTCCAGGAAGTGGCGGCGGACCTGGGCCTGACCCTGCTGTTGGAGCGGGACCCTGGCCTGCTGTCCGGCGGTCAGCAAAAGCTGGTGGCCCTCGCTGCCGCGATCGCACCGCGGCCACGCTTCCTGGTTCTCGACGAGCCACTTGCCGGCCTCGACCTCCAGGCGCGGATGCATGTCACGGCGGCGATAGCGGCCCTCCTGTCCGGCGGTATGGGTGTTGTTGTGCTCTCCCAGGACCTCGCCGCGGCAGGAACCGGCAACGTAACCGGAGACCCCAACGGAGCCGCGTGGGCCCCGGACCAGGTGGTGTTGCTGGCGGAGGGCCGGGCGGTCTTCACGGGGGCGGCTGACGAGGCAGCGGACGCGGCCTGGGACCTCGGGCTGCCGGTGCTGCGTGCAGGCGCGCAGCCCGCGCCACAGGAACCTGCATATGCACCAGTACGTCGAGGACCTGGCGGACGAATTTCCACGGGAGGATCAGCCGAATCCCCTCCCGCGTCCGTGCCGGTGGAAGCTCCTGTCCTGGCAGCTGAGGGGCTGCGGTTCGCGTATGGGTGGCGGAAACCCCGTCCCTGGCGGCGGACCCCCCAGGCGTCGCCGGTGCTTGAGGATGTGGGCCTCACCGTGAACCCGGGGGAGTGCGTCGCGGTGGCCGGGGCCAACGGATCAGGAAAGTCCACCTTGCTGCGGTTGCTGACGGGACTGTCCACACCGCAGTCCGGAACAGTCCTGCTCAGGCCCCTCCAAGGCCCCGAGGCCGCCGGCTCCCAGGGCTCCGGCCCAGCGGTGGGCGCCCTGCTCCAGCATCCCCTCGAGCAGCTTTTTGAGCGGACCGTCCGGCGCGAAGTGGGCGCGGGCCTGCCCGGCAGCCTCGGCGACGCGGTTCGCGGGGAGCGTGTGGAGGCGGCGCTGCGCCGTACCGGGTTGCTGGAGGCCGGAGGACTGCATCCTTACGAGTTGCCGGCATCTGGCCAGCGGCTGACGGCCCTTGCGGCGCTGCTTGCCCAGGCGCCGCGGTTTATCGCCCTGGACGAGCCCACCGTCTCCCTGGACCGCCATGGCTTGGACGTGCTGGCCGAAGCCATTGCCGCCGAGGCCGGCCGTGGGGCCGCCGTGGTGATGGTCACCCACGACCTTGATTTCGCCTACCGCACGTGCAGCAGGCTGCTGGTGCTGAGTGAAGGAAGGCTGGCAGCTGACGGCCCTTTCGGCGAGGTGCTGCAGTCACACTTCAGCGCGGGCGTTGCCTTCGGCGTCGCGGCCCCAGCCGCCTGGCGGGCGTAGACCCGGCTCCCTCCCCAACCAGGTAGCGCTAACTGTCGTTATGGGCGCCCAAAACGACAGTTAGCGCTACTTGGTTGGGTTTTAACGGCCGACGGCGGGTGGTCACCTAAGGTGACCACCGCCGTCGCTGTTCACTTGTATGCCGAAGCAGTTGCGCCCGAGGCGGGCGTTTTAGGAAACGGCGCTATCCACGCTCTCCTGTGACGCGCGGGATGCGGCGCCTGCCGGCAGGAACCTTTTGCCGTTGACGCGCTCGGATGCCCCCACCCGGTCCAGGTAGGGAGTGATGCCGCCCAGGAACATGGGCCAGCCCGCGCCCAGGATCATGCAGAGATCGATGTCCTCGGGCCCGGCCACCACTCCTTCGGCCAGCATCAGCCCGATCTCCCCGGCCAGGGCATCCTGCGTACGGCGCAGCACTTCCTCGCCGGTGGACGGGGACGAGCCGAAGGACATCAGCGCCAGTGTTGACTCCGGAATCTCCTGCGAACCGTCGGCGGTGGGCACCCAGAGCGATTTCACGCCGTTGTCGATCAGCTTCTGCAGGTTGGCGGAGACAGCGAACCGGTCCCCGAACGCGGCGTGCAGTGACTCCTGGACATGCTGCGCCACCGGAAGGCCCACCATGGCCCCCAGGGTGAAGGGAGTCATGGGCAGCCCCATGGGCCGCAGCGCGTTGTCCGCGACTTCCGCGGGAGTCCCCTCGTCGAATGCGGCCGTGACTTCACCCATCAGCCGCAGGAGGATCCGGTTGACCACAAACGCCGCGGCGTCCTTGACCAGCACACCGGTCTTCTTCAGGCCCTTGGCAAGCTCAAAGGCAGTGGCCAGCACGGCGTCGTCCGTCCGGGGCGCACGGACGATCTCCACCAGCGGCATGATCGCCACCGGGTTGAAGAAGTGGAAGCCCACCAGGCGTTCCGGATGCCGCAGGTCCTGGGCCATCGCCGTCACGGAAAGGGATGAGGTGTTGGTTGCCAGGATGCACTCGGGCGACACAATGGCCTCCACCTCGGCAAACACCTGCTTCTTGACGTTGAGCTCCTCAAAAACGGCCTCAATCACAAAGTCGGCGTCCGCGAACACCTCCTTGGAAACTGACCCGGTCACCAGGGCCTTGGTCCGGTTGGCTGCGTCCTGGCTCATCTTTTTCTTGCCCAGCAGCTTGTCCACCTCGGCCTGGACGTAGCCCACACCCTTGTCCACGCGCGCCTGGTCGATGTCCGTCATCACCACGGGCACCTTCAGCTGGCGGGCGAACAGCAGGGCCAGCTGGCTTGCCATCAGGCCGGCGCCCACCACACCTACCTTGGTTATCGGTCGCGCCAGCTTCCGGTCCGGGGCTCCGGCCGGCCGCTTGGAACGCTTCTGGACCAGGTCCAGGAAGGCGTAGACGGTGGCACGGAACTCGTCGGTCTGCATCAGCCCGGCAAGGGTTTCGCACTCAAGCTCGGCGGACTCCGCCTGGGTCAGAGTGCGGTTCGCCTCCATGATGTCCAGGACCTTGGCCGGAGCCGGCGATGCGTTGGACGTCTTGGCTTCCACAAACGCACGGCCGGCGGCCACAGCAGAACTCCAGCGCTGCACCACGGCGGGGTCGGAAGGGTCGACGGCGTTGGGCCGCTCCGGGACAACCTCACCGGAAATAACCCCGGCAGCCCAGGCGAGGGACTGCTCAAGAAAATCTGCGGGTTCGAACAGGGCATCCGCAACGCCCAGTTTGAACGCCTGTGGCCCGCTGAGGGTGCGGTTGTTGCTGAGCGGATTTTCGATCATCACCTGGACGGCATTTTCCGGGCCGATCAGCCGGGGCAGGATATAGACTCCGCCCCAGCCGGGCACCAGGCCGATGAATGCCTCGGGCAGCCCCAGGGCACCGGCCCCGGATGAGACGGTCCGGTACGTGGCCTGCAAGGCGATCTCCAGGCCGCCGCCCAGTGCAACGCCGTTGATGAAGGCAAAGCTGGGCACGCCCAGGTTGGCCAGCGTGGCGTAGACGTCGTGGCCGAGCTGGGCCATCCACAGCCCCTGGTCGCGCTTCTCGAGGGATTTGACGGCAGACAGGTCAGCCCCGGCCACGAGGAAGTACGGCTTCCCGGTGACGCCGACGCCCACGATTTCACCGCGGGCCGCACGGTCCCGGAGTCCTTCCAGAACAGTTCCGAGCTCCGCCAGGGTGTTTGGGCCCAGGGTGGTGGGCTTGGAATGGTCCAGGCCGTTGTCCAGCGTGATCAGGGCGAAGGTGCCGGCGCTGGGTTTCCCGTGCGCCGACGGAAGCTGGATGTCCTGGACGTACGAATGGGTCACTAACTCGTCGGGGAAGAGTTCGGTGAGCCTGGTGAAATCTGCGGCGCTCATGCTGCTGCTCCTTCAGTGTCTGCCGTCGGGGCGGATGCGGTGGGGGATGCCGTGGTGCCGGCAGCAGGTGTTGCCGCGGCGCCGCTGTAATCGGCGTGGTGCGGGTTTTCCCAGATCACGGTCGCTCCCATGCCAAGGCCGATGCACATGGTGGTCATTCCGTACCGTACGGAGGGGTCCTCCTCGAACTGCCGGGCGAGCTGGTTCATGAGCCGCACGCCTGAGGACGCGAGCGGATGGCCCACCGCGATGGCACCTCCGTAGCGGTTAATCCGGGGGTCGTCGTCGGAGATTCCGAAGTGGTCCAGGAAACTGAGCACCTGCACGGCAAAGGCCTCGTTGATTTCGAACAGCCCGATGTCGCCGATGGCCAGGCCTGCGTTCTTCAGCGCCTTCTCGGTGGCAGGCACGGGGCCGATCCCCATGACCTCAGGCTCAACGCCTGCATAGGCGTAGCTGACCAGGCGCATCTTGACGGGCAATCCCAGCTCTGCGGCGGCATCGGAGGAGGCCAGGACGGCGGCGGTGGCGCCGTCGTTCAATCCGGCGGCGTTGCCGGCGGTGACGCGGCCGTGCGCGCGGAACGGGGTGCGCAGGGCGGCAAGATCTTCCACTGTGGTGCCTGGACGGGGCGGCTCGTCAACGGTTTGGAGCGACCAACCCTGGCCTGGTTTGAGGGTGGCAACTGGAACCAGATCGGGCTGGATCTGGCCCTTCGCATAGGCCGCGGCCAGCTTGTCCTGGGAGGCGACGGCGTACGCGTCGGTCCGGTCCTTGGTGATGGCGGGAAAGCGGTCATGCAGGTTTTCGGCGGTGTTGCCCATGTTCAGCGCCGCGGGATCCACCAGGCGCTCGGACATGAACCGTGGGTTGGGGTCCGCACCGGATCCCATGGGGTGGTTGCCCATGTGCTCCACTCCGCCGGCGATGACAACGTCATAGGCGCCAAAACCAATACCGCTGGCCGTTGTGGTCACGGCAGTCATGGCACCCGCGCACATCCTGTCGATCGCGAAGCCCGGGACCGTCCGGGGGAGTCCGGCCAGAAGGGCCGCGGTACGTCCCAGGGTTAGGCCCTGGTCCCCGGTCTGGGTGGTGGCAGCTACCGCCACCTCATCAATCCGCTCAGCGGGCAGGGAAGGGTTGCGGCGCAAAAGCTCCCGGATGCATTTGACCATCAGGTCATCGGCACGGGTTCCTGCATAGATTCCCTTTTCACCCGCGCGGCCAAAGGGGGTGCGAATGCCGTCGACAAAAACGACGTCGCGGACAGTGCGCGAAGATCCGCTGCTGTGTTCTCCGCTGTGGCGGGCTTGGCTCACGTGTAACTCCTCATCGAGACGTTGGCGCCGGTCAAAGGCCACAGGGCAGCGATGATCCGGACGGCAGTGGACTCAATGTTACTCGCCAGTAACTTAGTGTGCAAGAGGACGCCGGTCCCGTCGGCGCAGCCGCGGGCTAGTCGGTGGCAGCAGCCGCAGCTTTGGGCTCCCGCGGCTCCTTGGGAGGCAGCGGCTGGGGATTGAGGAATGCCTCCGCAAGCAGCGGCGCGACAACGCCGACCTGCCACTCGCGGGCACCGAGGACACGGAGTTCCTCGGCGACGGACGCTTCGGAGATCACTGCCGGAGGGCGCCAGGCGACGCGGCGCAGATAGTCGGGGGTCAGCAGGTTCTCAACAGGCAGGTTCAGCGCCTCGGCCTTTTCCTGCAGGAGCGGGCGCGCGGTGGACAGACGTGCTGCCGCCTCAGGATCACGGTCAGCCCAGACCCGCGGGGGCGGCGGAGCGTTGGTGGGCAGGTGCAGGGGAGGAAGATCAGTGAGATCCCTGGCCGTGGCGATGCAGCGGAGCCAGCGCGGCGCCTCGCGCTGTGCCGCACGCCCGTGGAAGCCCTTGGTTCCCAGTAACTGGGGCACGGTGGAGGGCATGGCCTTGGCCGCGGCAACGAGCGCGGAATCTGGAATGAGCCGGCCCGGGGCAACGTCCCGCTTCTGCGCCAGGGAATCCCGCTCCAGCCACATCTCACGGACCGCGGCCAGCTGGCGGCGGTCCCGGATCTGATGCAGGCCGGAGGTTTTGCGCCACGGATCGATCCGCGGCGGCGCAACTCCGGCGGCAAGGATGGCCGCAAATTCCTGCTCCGCGAACTCGAGTTTGCCATCCGCCTCCAGGAGTTCGATGAGCTCCTCACGGAGTTCCGTCAGAACTTCCACGTCCAGGGCCGCGTACCGCAACCAGGGCTCGGGGAGCGGCCGGGTGGACCAGTCAGCGGCGGAATGTTCCTTCGCCAGGCCGAAGCCGAGCAGCTGCTCAATAACGGCCGCCAGGCCCACCCGTGGAAGTCCGGCGAGCCGTGCGGCGAGCTCGGTATCGAACAGCCTGTCGGGCCACATGCCCAGTTCCAACAGGCACGGCAGGTCCTGGCTGGCCGCATGCAGGATCCACTCCACGCCTTTGAGTGCGTCGTTAATGATGGACAGGTCGTTGAAGGGCTCGGGGTCGATGAGCCAGGTTCCAGAGCCTTCGCGGCGGATCTGGACCAGGAAGGCACGCTGGCCGTACCTGAAGCCCGACGCCCGTTCGGCATCAACCCCCGCTGGACCGGTGCCGGCGGCAATGGCGGCGGCGCACCGTTCCAGCCCGGACTGGGTTTCGATCACCAGGGGCACGCCCTCGCGGGGTGTGTCGAGATCAATGACCACAGGGATGGGGCTGTCGAAGCCGTCCACCGTGATGTGGGGAGTGGAGTCAGCAGCCGGAGCGCCGGCCGTGGTGTTATCCGGAATGTGAGGGGTCATGGTGCCTTCAGTTTACCGACAAGGTGGTGCCAGGCTGCCTCAACATCGCCACAATGCGGCAGTGCGTTCAGCTGTGCATACCGCGGCTAGTTCCGGCGGCGGCGCGGCAGGGCCGAAACGCCATCAGGAAGAGGGGGAAGCCCGGCAAAGGTGCAGACCATATCGGACCACGCCTCCAAATGCGCCGTGACGTCCGAGGAAGCCGGCGTCCAGGAGGCGCGGAGTTCAATGTCGATCGAGCCGGGCCTGTCGGATAAGGTCCCAAAGCTTTCCGAAAGGACGCGGGTGGCGGTGCCTCCCGCGGCGCGGTACAGGGCCTTATGGTTTTCCAGGGCCTCAACGAGCCAGGTCCAGGCCACCGTGCCCAGCATCTCGTCATTGCCCATTTCCGGCTCCAGCTGGGCGCGGATGTACGTGACGATGCGGAATTCGCCGTCCCAGACCGCGGACCCGTCGGGGTCGTGCAGGAGGATAAAACGGCCAGTGGCGAGTTCGGCGTCGTCGTCCTCCTCCGTCCCGGATGCCGCTGCCAGGGCCATGGCGGCGGGTCCGTGGACAGGCACTGTCCCGCCGCCCGGACCGGACGCCATGACTTCGGCTCCCAGGGCCACGGCATAGGGCGCCAGGCGTGCCGGGGCAGGAATCTCTGCGAGCCGCAGTTCACTGCGGCAATGGGCTTTCCTGAGGGTCCCCAAGGCGTGGCGAAACTCCGGGGGAACCTGGGCGAGTGCGTTCACCTTCGCAGGTTACGCAACCGCGGCGGGCAGGGAGTGCAGGCTCGCCGTCAGCACTCGCATGCTACGTGGCAGCCTGGTCCGCCTGGTGCTGGGCAAGCTCCCGGCGGATCGCGTCAACAAAGGCATCAATATCATCCTCGTTTGTATCAAAGGAACACATCCAGCGGACCTCGTGGGCCGCCTCGTTCCAGTCGTAGAAGCGGAAGGATTTCCGCAGCTTGTCTGCCACGCCCTTGGGCAGGATGGCAAAGACGCCGTTGGATTCGGTTTTCTGCGTCGGCTCGACGCCGTCGATCGTGTCCACGGCTGCGCGAAGGCGGGCCGCCATTGCATTGGCGTGGGAGGCGGAGCGCAGCCACAGGTCACCTTCCAGCAGCGCGATGAACTGGGCAGATAAAAACCGCATCTTGGACGCCAGCTGCATGTTCATCTTGCGCAGGTAGATCAGGCCGTGCGCGGCCTCGGGATTCAGGGCCACCACCACCTCACCGAAAAGCAGCCCGTTCTTGGTGCCGCCGAAGGACAGGATGTCCACGCCGGCGTCGCGCGTGAAAGCCCTCAGTGGCACCTGCAGGTGGGCGGCAGCATTGGCCAGCCGTGCGCCGTCCATGTGGAGCTTCATGCCCCTGGAGTGGACGTGCTCAGCAATGGCCGTGACCTCCTCCGGTGTGTAGCACGTCCCCAGTTCCGTGGTTTGGGTGATGGAGACGGCCAGTGGCTGGGCCCGGTGCTCATCGCCCCAGCCCCACGCCTCCCGGTCAATCAGCTCCGGGGTCAGTTTCCCGTCCGGCGTGGGGACGGAAAGGAGCTTGATGCCGCCGATCCGCTCAGGCGCACCGTTTTCGTCCATGTTGATGTGGGCGGTGGCGGCACAGACCACCGCGCCCCACCGTGGGAGCAGCGACTGGAGGGACAGGACGTTGGCCCCGGTTCCGTTGAACACGGGAAAGCATTCGATGCCGGGCCCAAAGTGCTGCTCCATGAGTTCCTGCAGCCGCGCGGTGTACTCATCCTCGCCGTAGGAGACCTGGTGGCCGTCATTTGCCGCTGCCAGCGCGGCCAGGACTTCGGGATGAACCCCCGAATAGTTGTCCGACGCGAAGCCTCGGACGGATGGATCATGCAGGCGGGTTCCGGTTCGCGGGACAGTTTCCGCGGTGGTGCTTGTCATTGCTTTGCTCACGCTTCCAGTCTAGGTACAGTCACGGGGCCAGCAGCAGGCGCTGGCCATTCAGCTCGTCGGCAGGTTTTTTGAAAAGTTCGACGACGGCGCGGGCCAGGTCCCCGACGTCGGTGGCTCCGGGAAAATTCCGTTCCGGGTGCTGCTTCCGCATGTCGGCATCCACGAGCGCCTTGACCACCAGGACGACGGCGGCACAGCGGAGCGGACCGCCCGCAGATTCAGTTTCAGATTCTGTTGCCGATCCAGCGCTGGTGGTGCGGGCGAAGCCCTCCGCCATGGCCATGGTCCACGTTTCCGCAGCCGCCTTTGCCGCCACATAGCTGGCAGCGGCAGCAGTGGGTTTCCCCACTGAAGTAGAGGAAACCATCGCGAACCTGCCACAGCTCGAGGCGGCCAGGTCGTCATGGAAAACGCGGGAAACATTCCGGAGGGTGGTGATGGCTGCGCGCTCCAGGAACTCCCAGTCGGCATCGCTTTGGTCCGCGATGCCTTTCGCGCCGCGCCAGCCGCCCACCAGGTGGATGACCGCATCGATGCTGACGCCGGCGCTGGCAAGATAGTCCTGCAGCTCCTGCACCTCGGCCAGGCTGGCGAGGTCGCACACGAGTGGGGTAACGCCGTCGCCCGCCTTCGCCGCCGCTTCCTCGATGCGGGTCCGGTCTGAACCTACGGTGAAGACCCGGAAACCGGCTTGCAGGAGCGCCGCGGCCACGGCAACCCCCGACGCTCCGCTGCCCCCGGTGACCAGGACGTTAAGGGCTGTGCCCTCATTCACTGCGCTGAACTGCCGGTGATGCTGGAACTGCCGGTGATACCTGACTTGCCCGTGATACCGGCTGTTGACTCGATGACAGGACGCATCTTCTTCTCCAATGCTTCGTAGAACATGGACAGCGGGAATTCGTCATCCAGCACCTGGTCCGTGAGGCCACGGGGAGGGCCGGTGAGGGGCAGAGCGTCAATGCCCCTGGCCCAGACCGAGGCAGGGTGGGGCGTAACGGTGGCCGAAATCAGCTCATAGGCGGCAAGCCAGTGTGCCATTTTTGGCCGGTCGATGGAGCGCCAGTACAGGTCATCGATCTTGGCTCCCAGCGCGATGACGGCGTCCGCCACCTGGTCCCAGTCGATGCTGAGCCTGCTGTCCGTCCAGTGCAGGACATGGTGCTGGTGCAGCCAGGCGAACAGCAACTGGCCGCCCAGGCCGTCGTAGTTGCGCACCCGGCTGCCGGTGATGGCAAAACGGAAAATCCTGTCGAAGATGATGGCGTACTGCACCAGTTTGGCGTGCCGGCGGGCTTCAGGCTGGGCGTCGTCGTCCTTTTCAACCCGGACAGACTCCCGGAAGGCCGTGAGATCGCAGCGGAGTTCCTCCAGTGAATACAGGAAAAACGGCATGCGCTGCTTGATCATGAACGGGTCAAAGGGCAGGTCCCCGCGCATGTGGGTGCGGTCATGGATGAGGTCCCACATCACAAAAGTGGCCTCCGTGAGTTCCTGGTCCTCCAGCAGCTCGGCAGCACCGGGCGGAAGTTCCAGCGACGTGATCTCCGCAGCCGCCCGCAGGACGTGGCGGAACCGCGCCGCTTCACGGTCCGCAAAGATGGCGCCCCACGTGAAAGCAGGGGTCTGGCGCACCGCAACAGTTTCCGGGAACAGGACGGCAGAGTTGGTGTTGTAGCCGGGGGTGAAGTCCAGGAAGCGGATGGGCACAAACAGCTGGTTGGAGTAGTCGCCGGCCTCCAGCCCCGCGACGAAATCAGGCCAGACCACTTCGATCAGCACGGCCTCCACGAGCCTGCTGCTGCTGCCGTTTTGGGTGTACATGGGAAACACCACAACGTGCTGCAGGCCGTCATGGCGCTGCTGCTGGGGCTGGAACGCCAGGAGCGAGGAAAGGAAATCCGGCACACCGAAGCCGGAGCCGGCCCATGCCTCGAAGTCATGGGCAGCGGCGGCCAGGTAGGCCTCGTCATGCGGGAAAAGCGGGGCAAACCTGGCCAGCGCCTCAACGATGGCCGCAACGTGCACAGCGGCAGCGGGGTGATCCTCGGGTGCAGGAACGGAGCCGTCCTGCACCTGGAGCTCCTGCAGGGCAATGGCAGCGGCCTTGAGTCGAAGCCAGTCAGGGTGCTCCGAAGAAATCCTGGTGGGGGCACTGATCACTGTCTCGGTCACGGCAGGCTGCCTTTCTCTTTTGCTTGAACCTCTGAGGCGAGCGTAACAAGCAACCAGAGTTTCTAACCTAAGAATGCCTTGAGCATAAGAGACTCTCGGCCTCAGGGTGGCCCAGGGGCTATTCAGGTGCAGCCTTTCGACGCCTCGGACTCAGCGTTCAGTGCCGGAGCTGTCCGCGCCCTGTTCGTCGCCGGCTTCTTCCCGGGGCACCAGCTTCAGGGAGACCGAGTTGATGCAGTAGCGCTGGTCAGTGGGGGTTCCGTAGCCTTCGCCGTCAAACACATGGCCCAAGTGGGAATCGCAGTTGGCGCAGCGGACCTCCACCCGTTCCATCCCGAGGGTGCGGTCGTGGATGTAACGGACCGTGCCCTCCGCCAGCGGTGCCCAGAAGGACGGCCAGCCGCAATGCGAGTCAAACTTTTCGTTGCTCGTGAACAGTTCGGTCCCACAGGCACGGCACTGATAGACGCCGGCCGTGTGGGTGTCCCAGTACTCACCGGTGTACGGACGCTCGGTCCCCGCCTCGCGGAGTACGTGGTACTCCTCAGGGGTCAGTTCCTGCCGCCACTGGGCATCCGACTTCTGCTGGCCCTTCGCAACGCCGTCATCGTTCACAGCGCCGTCAGCATTTTCCGTACTGTCCACTTTTTCCGTGCCATCAAACGTGCCAGGAATAGACCCGGTGGCCCTGTTGCCGAAGATGTTTTTTCCCAAGATGCTCATAGTTTGATCAACGCCTAGGAGTCGCCGATAAATCCCGAACCGGCGTACAGATGCAGGACGGGCAGGCCAAGCTTGTCCTGCGCCTTGTTGGCCCAGTCCGTATGGAACGTATCGGCCACCGCATGCGGGCGGGTGATCACCACGGCCTGGGCAGCACCAAGCTCCTTGACCTTTGCCACCAGGCTGTCGACAGCGCCACCTTCCACCACCTCGCCGGTGACTCCGCCGCCCAGCCCCTGCAGGGCTCCAAGCGACACTGTCAGCGTCTCCGCCGCCTCCGCCCGTTCAGCGGCGGGATCAGGGCCATGGGAGGTCAGCTCGCGGAAGGCCTTCGCGACCTCCAGCATGGATAGATTCTCCAGGAAATCCACCAGCAGATGGCGCTCGGTATTCGCCGGGACCAGCAACACAAGTTGCGTGTCTGCGCCGTCCACCAGCCGTTCAATGTTCAGGCGGTCGTCCGCGCCCAGGGGTTCTTCGGTCAGGATGACGATTGGCTCGCTCATGGCATCAGCCTAGTCCTGTGCCCCTGTGCCTGCATCCATTTGGGGTGGTGGCGCCCCGGTGTTCCGCCAGAATTCCAACAGCATTCCGGCGTGGCACGGGCGCCGGAATATGGCCAACCGGGAGGCTGCAGTAAGAATAGTTCCATGGCACCTTCTTCCCGCACCAGCACTTTGCCGGCCAAACCGACGCCTCCGACCGACGCCGGGATGTCCCTGCGGGCCAAGTGGACGCTCGCTGGCGTCATCGGCGGGGGAGCAGTGGCCGGCCTGCTGGCGACAGGCTCCTCCGCGCTGGCTTTATATTTCGCCCGGCGCGTCATCACCCCCGCCCGGCAGCGGATTGCAAACCAGGAAGTGTTGGCCGTGATCCGCGAAGGCCAGGGCCAGCAAATCATCGTGGCTGCCAACGAGGACACCACAGTGGAAGGCGCCTACGGCCTGTTTTTCGACGGCGGCAAGGGCCATGCACGGATCGGCCGGATCGTCTCCTACTCGCCGGCGGAACGCACGGTGCTTCGGGAGGTGGAGGCTGTCTACTCCGGCGACATCAACACCGCCCACCGCGGATGGTGGAGCGGCGCGGTGTACCCCGACCCCGCCGCCGTCGGACTGCCCGCGGAGGACGTGCTGATCGAGGTGGAGGGCGGCCAGGCGCCTGCCTGGCTGGTGAGGGCGGCCGGGAAAAGCCGCACCTGGGCGATCATGGTGCACGGCCGGGGTGCGACCCGGCAGGAGGCACTGAGGGCTGTTGGCCCCGCCCTGGAACTCGGGCTGACCAGCCTGGTGGTCTCCTACCGTAATGACGGCCTGGCGCCGTCCGCGGACGACGGCCGCTACGGCCTGGGGTCTACGGAATGGCGGGACGTCGAAGCCGGCATCGAATACGCCTTGGCCAACGGCGCGGAAGAAATTGTCCTCTTCGGCTGGTCCATGGGCGGTGCGATCTGCCTGCAGACGGCAGACCTGTCCCGCTTCCGGCACCTGATCCGCGCCCTGGTGCTGGACGCGCCGGTGATCGACTGGGTCAACGTACTGGCCCACCATGCGGCGATGAACAGAATCCCCTCCCTGGTGGGGCGCTACGGGCAGCTGATGCTGGGCCACCCGCTGGGCCGAAGGCTGACAGGACTGGCCGCACCGGTGGACCTGAAGGCCATGGACTGGGTCTCGCGTGCCGTGGAACTCCGGACACCCACCCTGATTTTGCACAGTGTCGACGACGAATACGTGCCCTACGGCCCTTCTGCCATGCTCGCGGAGCGGAACCCGGAAATGGTGACCTTTGAAACCTTTAACCGCGCCAGGCACACCAAGGAGTGGAATGTCGATCCCGAACGATGGGAGCGCTTGGTCAAGGCGTGGCTGCGGCAGCAGCTCGCGCCCCGGGCCAACCACCCGGGTCAGCCTGCCCAGGAGACCACCGAATCCTGAAGCGTGAGGGCGATGGGCAGCGCTAGCTTTTGGACGTGCCGATGGGGGCCGTAACGGCGGCGGTCAGCCGGATAAGATCCGCGGGGGCCAGTTCGATGTCGAGGCCGCGTTTTCCCCCTGACACCAGCATGGTCTCCAGGGCGAGGGCGCTGCCGTCAATAACCGTGGGGGAGGATTGGCGCTGGCCCAGTGGTGAGATGCCGCCCAGAACGTAGCCGGTGCGCCTTTCGGCAGCTGCGGGATCCGCCATGGTGGCCTTTTTGGCGCCTATCGCGGCGGCGAAGGCTTTCAGGTCGAGATTTCCGCTGACCGGCACCACTCCCACGGCCAGCCGCCCCTCCACTTCCACCATCAGGGTCTTGAAGACCCTCTCCGGTTCAATGCCCAGGGCGACGGCTGCCTCGGTCCCGTAGCTGGCCGTAGCGGGATCATGGCTGTAGGGATGCAGCACAAAAGGAACGCCGGCCGCTGCCAGTGCAGCGGTGGCCGGCGTTCCCTGGGAAGTGCTCTTCCGTCCCAAACCGTAAATTGCGGGTTTAGGCGTGAAGCCGGGTGGAGGCGGCAACTTTGCGCTTGATGCGGCCCAGCATGGCTGTCATGCCACGCATCCGCAGCGGCGTGATGGCACGAGTGAGGCCCAGCAGTTCCGGCATGTCGTCCGGGACCGCCAGGATCTCGGCCGCAGTGAGACCGTCAAGTCCTTCGTGCAGTACGCCTGCGAAGCCGCGCGTGGTGGGCGCTTCCGGCGGTGCTTTGAAGTAGAGCCGGACAGCGTCCTCGGAGCCGTCGTCGTTCTTCTGCGACTCGATGGTGAGGAACAGCGGAGACTGGCATTCCACCACCTGCTCCAGGAGTTCAGGATGGTTCTTCAACCTGTCCGGAAGCTCAGGCAGCCCGCGGGAGAACTCAAGCAGCAACTGCAGCCGGTCCGGTTCGGTCAGGGCCTGGAAGTCGTCAACGATTTCCGCCAGTGCGGCGGGCAGGGCATGTGTGTTCATCACGTCCAGCTTACGCAGTTTTCAGGCGGGCGTCCGCGCACAAACCGGGCCGCCTCAGTTGGCCGCGGGCACGGTGCCGCGCTCTGCGCCCTTGACGATCGGGACACGGACGGCGTTGCCCCACTCGGTCCAGGAACCGTCATAGTTGCGGACAGTGTCGAAGCCCAGCAGGTACTTGAGGGCAAACCACGTGTGGCTGGAGCGCTCACCGATGCGGCAGTAGGCCACCACGTCGTCGCCCTCGCTGAGGCCTGCCTCGCCCAGGTACAGGGCTTCCAGTTCTTCGCGGCTGCGGTAGGTTCCGTCCGCTGCGGCTGCGCGTGCCCACGGAATGGACGCCGCCGTCGGGATGTGGCCGCCGCGGAGGGCGCCTTCCTCGGGGTAGGCGGGCATGTGGGTGCGCTGTCCGGTGTATTCCTCAGGGGAGCGTACGTCGATGAGGGGGTTGCCGAAGTGGGCCAGGACGTCTTCCTTGAACGCGCGGATGGGGGCGTCATTGCGCTCCACTACCGGGTAGTCGCCGGCGGCCGGCGTGGAGGTGTCAGTGGTCAGTTCCCGGCCTTCGGCGATCCACTTGTCCCGGCCGCCGTCCAGCAGCCGGACGTCCTCGTGGCCAAAGAGGGTGAAGACCCACAGGGCATAGGCAGCCCACCAGTTGGACTTGTCGCCATAGACCACCACGGTGCTGTCGCGGGAGATGCCCTTGGCCGCCACGAGGGCCGCGAACGCCTTTCCATCCACGTAGTCCCGGGTCACTTCATCGTTCAGGTCGGTGTGCCAGTCGATCTTGACGGCCCCGGGGATGTGCCCGGTCTCATAAAGGAGGACGTCTTCATCCGACTCCACCACCACAAGCTTTCCGTCGGCAACGGCGCCGCTTTCAAGGGCGGCGGCAAGCCATTCGGTGGAAACCAGCCGCTCGGGGCGGGCATACGCGGCGAACTTCTCGTTCTGTTCAACGGGGTAGGACATGGTGATGGCCTTTCACTGAAACCTACGGCGGACCTGCAGTAGGACGTTGGTAACCTGTTCCAACACTAGCCACGGCCGGGAGTGATTTCCGCTTTGCGTTAACAGAGGGAAATATGGCCTTCGTCACGCCCTGCCGTCCATGCCTGCCAAGGCGGGGGAGCCCTGCCGTATTGCCGGTATTCTTTCTGGGGACACGTCACCAGCAGAACGGACCACCTTGGTACAGATTGAACAGCTTGCCGCCCGGACTCCCAAAGTTTCGGTGGATGAGCTCCTCAAGGGCTTCTTTCCCTCGCCGAGGTTTGGCCAGGTCTCTTTTGCCAGCTACCGGCCGGATCCGAAGCAGCCCAGCCAGGCTTCAGCGGTCAGGGCACTGGAAGGATTTGCCGGCGGCGTCGGTGCCGGCGACGGCGCGGGCCTCTTCAAGAGGCTCTTTGCCAAGAAGGACGTGTCCCGGGCGGGTATCTATCTGGACGGTGGATTCGGCGTCGGGAAAACCCACCTGCTCGCCTCGATGTGGCACGCTGTCCCCGGCCCGAAAGCCTTCGGCACCTTTGTGGAGTACACCAACCTGGTGGGGGCCCTGTCCTTCCGCAAGACCGTCGAGGCCCTGAGCCACTACAAGCTGGTGTGCATCGATGAATTCGAGCTGGACGATCCAGGCGATACGGTGCTGATGTCCAGGCTGATGCGGGAACTTGCCGACGCCGGTGTCAAGCTCGCCGCAACGTCCAACACGCTCCCCGGCTCTCTGGGCGACGGCCGGTTTGCCGCTGTGGACTTCCAGCGTGAAATCCAGGTGCTGGCAGACCAGTTCGACGTCATCCGGATCGACGGCGAGGACTTCCGCCATCGCGGCCTGCCCGCCGCTCCGGCTCCGCTGAAGAACAGCCAGCTGACAGCGCACATGAAAGCCGAATTCGACGGCAAGACAGTGGCGCAGGACGAATTCAGCATCTTGATCAGCCACCTGGCCGGCGTGCACCCCAGCCGCTACCGGAAGCTGATTGATGGTATCGACGGCGTGGTGTGGCGCAACGTTGAGACCATTACCGAACAGGCTGTGGCGCTGCGTTTTGTGGTCCTCGCGGACCGCCTGTACGACAAGGACGTTCCCATCCTGGCGAGCGGTGTTCCCTTCGACCAGCTGTTCACCGACGAGATGATGCACGGCGGGTACAGCAAAAAGTACTACCGCGCGGTTTCGCGGCTGACTGCGCTTGCCCGGGAGGGCCAAAACCACGAGCCGTCGTAGGGTTCTGTGCCAGCGGTGCTTCCGGGCGTGGTTCCAGCTGGGCCAAACTGGGGCACTTCGACACGAACACGCCGCCGTCTTAGCCTGTTTCCCGGGTTTCGTGGTCCAAAGTGCCCCACGACGGCGGGACCTCCTTCAGCCTTGTGGCTTGCGATCCTTGAAAATCCACCGCACCGCCAGGCCAGCAGCCAGTGCCCAGAATGCTGCCCCGATCCCGGCAAAGCTGAGTCCGGAGGCCGCGATAAGGAACGTTATTGACGCGGCGGTCCGGTCCTCGGGCACGGCCAGGGCGGAGGAAACAGAAGCTGCCAAGGTTCCGATCAGAGCCAGGCCTGCCACCGCCTCCAGCATTCCCGGGGGAGCGGACGTCACCACCGCCACCAGCGCGGCGGAGAAGAGCGCCAGCACCGTGTACGCCAGGCCGGAGGTAAAGGCCGCAATCCACCGCTTTTTCCTGTCCTGGCCCGCCTCCGGACCGGCGGCAAGCGCTGCGCTGAGCGCGGCCAGGTTGATGGCGTGGCCGCCGAAGGGAGCACTCAGCGCGGTGCCCGCTCCGGTGAGCAGCATGGACGGGGCCCACGGCGTGGTGTAGCCAAAGGACTTGAGTACCGCCACCCCCGGGATGTTCTGCGATGCCATGGTCACGATGAAAAGGGGCAACGCAATTCCGGCAATTGCCTGCAGACTGAACGCCGGTGTGGTCCAGATGAGTTCCGGAAGCAGGCCTGTGCGGGCGGGGGCCGGACCATCGATGGCCACCTGGATTCCGATGACGGCCAAAGCAACCAGCAGCGAAGACGGCACCGACCAGCGGGGCGCGAACTTCATCATGAGCAGCCAGCAGATGATTACCGGGGCCACCAGTACCGGGGTGCTGCCCAGCGCTTTGAAGGGTGCCAGGCACAGGGACAGCAGCACGCCGGCCAGCATCGCCTGCGCCAGGGGCTCAGGAATACGGGTAAACAGCCGGCCCAGTGCAGGGATAAGGCCCGTCAGGGCAATCAGGACGCCGGTGATGAGGAAAGCCCCGACGGCGGCCGGCCAGCCGCCGTCGACTCCTCCGGAACCGGCCAGGAGCGCCGCTCCGGGTGTGGACCACGCCAGGGTCACCGGGACTTTGGAGCGCCAGGAAAGCCACAGGACGCCGAGCCCGAAGACCAGGGTCAGGGCCAGCAGCCCGGAAGCCGCCTGCCGGGGATCAGCGCCCACCGCCTGGAGCCCGGCGAGCACTACGGCAAAGGATGAGGTGAAGCCCACGAGTGCTGTGACTATGCCGGCGACGATGGGCTGGGAGAGACGGTGAAGACCGCGGGAAGCTGAAACCGGGCGGGCGGCTGCGGGGGACTCAGGCATAACCAGCACGTTACCGGGCGGGGTGCGATGTCCTTAAACACCCTGGGTCCTGAAACGCGCTGGGTCCTGAAACGCGCGGTGTCCGGAAAACACGCGGTGTCCTGAAACAGGAGTGCAGGGCCAGGCGGGCGAGGATGCGTCCTTAAATGCCAAAGGTGCAGGTGCCGCCTCGCGGCGGGACCTGCACCCCCTTGACGTGCTAGGGCAAAGCCCTGGCCAAATCCTGCTTACGGAGCCCTGTCTGCCGGAGGAACCGGCGGTACCTGCCCGCTGGCAGGTGGCTGGTCAGGTGTTCCGTCGTTTTTGTCAACGAATTTGGAAGCGCCATCCTGGACTTTGTCCACGTGACCTGCGTACTTGCCGCCGGTCTTCGTGTCGACAAAATCGCCGGCCTTGGTGATGCCGTCCTTGATGGCCTGCTCGTTGCCATGGATGAGACCTTGAGCCTTGCCCTTAAGATCGTCAATCAGTCCCACGAGCACCTCCCTTCAATCGCGGAGCCAGGTCGCTCCTCGCGCAACCGATCCTAGCCCTGATGCCTGAGCATTCCAAGGTCTTTGACAAAAGTTGTCAAGTGCTTTGTCAGTAAGGCTGGGTGCGGTTGGCGTTGATGCGGGAAGAACCGCGGAAATGCAAATAAAAAAGCAGCTCCGTCAGAGCTGCTGCTGTGGGCGATACTGGGATCGAACCAGTGACCTCTTCCGTGTCAGGGAAGCGCGCTACCGCTGCGCCAATCGCCCGGAACCGGAAGTCCGGCCATGTCTTTGGGAACTTGTGTGCCTAAAGACATGGGGAGAAGAGAGCGGACGACGAGATTCGAACTCGCGACATCCACCTTGGCAAGGTGGTGCTCTACCAGCTGAGCTACGTCCGCAATGCATCAGTTCCGCCGGGGCCGAACCTACTGCAAGAAGCAAGTTACCTTGCCTGGTGGGCGATACTGGGATCGAACCAGTGACCTCTTCCGTGTCAGGGAAGCGCGCTACCGCTGCGCCAATCGCCCATTGCCATCCGGCCTGAACCGGAAACCATGGTTTTCACCGAGGTGGGTACGGGATTCGAACCCGTGTATACGGCTTTGCAGGCCGCTGCCTCGCCTCTCGGCCAACCCACCGTGTAAGCGTCGATTCCGAAGAACCATTGCCGTGACAGTGTCCTGCGAGCGGACGACGAGATTCGAACTCGCGACATCCACCTTGGCAAGGTGGTGCTCTACCAGCTGAGCTACGTCCGCATTCTGGAGTGCGGATTCCGTGCCGTTACCGGCATTTCCTCGCGTTCCAACGAGTAAAAACTCTATAGGAGGTTCAGGGATTCTCCAAATCGCCGGGCGTCACGCGGTCACAAGGTGCTTGGATCCCTGCAATCTAGGGGTTTTTCGAAATTACAGGCGTGTAATTTGTTTGGGATTCAGCAAAGATTTCCCGGCGGTTCGACGACGTTCTCCTGGGCAAGACCAGCGGATTTCCAAAACCCTCCAGGGTGGGCTAGCATTCAAATGCATCGGGGCGATTGGCGCAGTGGTAGCGCGCTTCGTTCACACCGAAGAGGTCACTGGTTCGAACCCAGTATCGCCCACCGAGGAATCTGGTCCGTTTCTGCTCATTCGAGTGGAAACGGACCTTTTTTGTGCGTGCCTTTCTGTCACCCCCTTGTGAAAGAGTCTTTCTATGACTGATCCACTTCTTGCCCACGCCACGGAGTACGGCCGCATGTATGCGCGGTCCACTACTGAACAGTTCTCCGTTCCGTCCATCACCACTGTCATCGGCCAGCAGCCGCACGGCCTTGACGGCTGGTTCGGATACATGGGGGCCAGCAGCCTGGCGAAGGATCCGCTGCTGGCTGACTGCCTGGGGAGCCCGGCCAAGATCAGGCAGGCCGTCAATCGGGCTTCCAAGGCGGCCGAGACCTACCGCGATGAAGCAGCCAGGCGTGGTGACCGTGTGCACAGCTACTGCGAGCAGGTTGCCCTCCGCGCCCTGGGCCGGCCCCACACCATGAAGGAAACCCGGGAAGCGCTGGCCGCCAACGGGGAGGAAGCCTTCGCCGTCCGCTTCGACGAATGGTGGGATCTGTTTGGTGTGGAGCCAATAGCCCCGGAAATCACGGTCTGGAACAAGTCCGTTGGCTACGCCGGAACCCTGGACCTGGTGGCCCGGATCAACGGCCGGATCTGCCTCATCGACTACAAAACAAAAGGCACCACCCGTGAGGGCACCGTCAAACCACTCGATGACAAGGTGGTCATGCAACTGGTCGCCGGCATGAAGGCGGAAGAAAGCCTGGTGGATGCCGTCGCCGGGGAATGGGAGGCTTGGAAATACGGGGAGAACCCCGTCCTCCTGGCTGTAGCAATAGGTGAGACGGAAGTCCGCCCTGTACGGGCCAACCCGGAAGTCCTCAAACACCACTGGTGGAAGTTCTGCGCCCTGAGGCGGGTCTGGGAACTGTCGGCGGACACCATCAGCGCAGGCTCTGCCCTGCTTCCGGTTGCTCCACCGCCGCTGGCGCAGGTCCGTATGGCCTAGCGGCCGGTCCGGGAAGTAAAGTCCCTGCCCTCAAGTCCCTGCACCTAAACTGGTTTGGTTCCCTTTACCGTCCACCGTGAGGAAAAACAGCACATGGCCATTCTGAATATCCGCATCATCGGTGATCCTGTGCTGCGCACAGTCGCCGATCCCGTGACGGAATTCGGGCCGGAGTTGGCCAAGCTCGTCGCGGACATGACCGAAACCATGGAGGACGTGGACGGCGCAGGGCTTGCTGCCCCACAAATAGGCGTCAGCCAGCGGGTCTTCACCTACCGCATCGACGGCGTCGAGGGCCACATCATCAACCCCGTGCTGGAAAACAGCGACGACTACCAGCCGGACCAGGTGGAAGGCTGCCTCTCCATCCCCGGGCTTGGATTCCCTGTCCGCCGTTTCCGCGCTACCCGTGTCACCGGCGTTGACCTCCACGGCAATCCCGTCACCGTGGAGGGCGAAGGCATGCTGGCACGCTGCTTCCAGCACGAGACGGACCACCTGGACGGCATTCTGTACACCGACAGGCTGGAGGGCGAGGACCGGAAGGCGGCCCTGCGCTCCATCCGCAACGCCAACTATGACGCCGTGACGGAACGCACGACGGCGGAGCGCGCCAAATCTGTTGGGTCCAGCTTTGGCGGGGCAAGCTTTGGTGCCGGGGCAAGTTTTGGTGCCGCTGCCGGGACGAATCCGGCCGGCCGCAGCAAATGAGGGTACTTTTTGCCGGGACCCCTGCCGTGGCGGTCCCGTCGCTGAACGCCCTCGTCGAGGCAGGTTTCGACGTCGTGGCGGTCCTGACTCGGCCGGACGCGCCGATTGGCCGTAAACGCGTGATGACGCCGTCGCCCGTTGCGGCGCGGGCCATGGAGCTGGGCATCGAGGTCATCCGTGCAGCCCGCGTGGATGAGTCCGTCACGGCGAAGATCGCCGGTGTGAACCCGGATGTGGCCGCCATCGTGGCCTATGGCGGGCTGATTCCCCGCGCGGCCCTTGATATTCCCCGGCACGGCTGGATCAACCTGCATTTTTCGCTTCTTCCCGCCTGGCGCGGGGCAGCGCCCGTGCAGCGGGCCGTGATGGCCGGCGATGACATCACCGGGGCCGTCACCTTCCTGCTGGAGGAAGGACTGGATACAGGTCCCGTCTTCGGGACACTCACGGAGAAGGTTGGCCCTGACGACACCGCTGGAGAGCTGCTCGAGCGGCTTTCCCATAGCGGTGCAGTCCTCCTGAGCCAGACGCTGTCAGCAGTGGAGGCAGGCAGGGCCGCTCCCCAGCCCCAGCAGGGCGATGTTTCGCTGGCTCCCAAGCTGACCCTCGACGACGGCCGGATCCACTGGAACCAGCCGGCGTTGGCCATCGGCAGAAGGGCCCGCGGGGTTACCCCGGAGCCCGGCGCCTGGACCACCCTGGACGCCCAGCGCGTCAAGCTCGAGCCCATGCGGCTCCGGCCGGAAATCCAGGACCTGGCCCCCGGCGCTGTAGCGGTTGACGGGAAGAGCGTCCTGGTGGGGACGGGTTCCCACGCCGTCGAGCTGACCCGGATCCAGCCCGCCGGCAAAAAGATGATGGCCGCCGCTGATTGGGCGCGCGGCATGGCTTCCCTTGAAAGTGTGGTGTTCGAATGAGCGGGTCCGGCGGAAATCCAGGCGGCCGCGGCCCAAGCGGCCGCAGCCAAAGCGGCAGCGGTGGACAAGGCAGTGGCGGACAAAAGGGCAGTGGCGGGCAACGCGGCGGGGGCGGCCCCCGGGACGGCAGCCAGCGCAACGCGCAGGGCCGGGAACGGAACCGCGGCCCGCAGCGCAACTTCACCGAGAATGCACCGGCACAGCGCACCCGAAGGGCAGATCCGGCACGGCTGGTGGCCTTCGAAGTCCTGCGGGCTGTAGCTGCCGAGGACGCCTACGCCAACCTGGTGCTGCCGGCCAGGATTCGGCACCACGGGCTGGACAAACGCGACGCCGGCTTCGCCACCGAACTCAGCTACGGGGCACTCCGTGGCCAGGGGACGTACGACGCCATCCTGGCGCGGTGCGTCGACAGGCCGCTGGATCAGCTGGATCCCGCCATCCTGGACGCCCTGCGGATCGGCACCCATCAGCTGCTGGCCATGCGCGTCCCGGCCCATGCGGCGCTGGACCAGACTGTTGGCCTGGCCCGCGCTGTTATTGGTGCCGGCCCGTCCGCCCTCATCAACGCGGTGCTGCGCAAGGTAACAGCGCACACGCTTGAGGACTGGCTGGAGCTGCTGGTCGCCGGGGAAACCGATGAAACCAAGGTATCCTCCATCCGCTATGCCCACCCGGAATGGATTGTGCGCGCCATGCGCCAATCGCTGGTGGCGCATGGGCGCCCGGCCACCGAAATCAATGACCTGCTCGACGCCGACAACGCTGCTCCCGTGGTCAACCTGGTTGCGTTGCCGGGGCTGGGGAGCCTGGATGAGGCGCTTGAGAACGGTGCCACGCCTGGCGAGCTTGTCGAAGGTTCGGCACTGTCCAGCGGCGGTGATCTTGGCCGGCTCGCATCAGTCCGGGCCGGGAGCACGCGCGTGCAGGACGTAGGCTCCCAGCTGGTGGCCCGGGCCATGGCGGCGGCAGACGTTCTGCCGCGTGCTGCGGCTGGTACGGACGGCGCGGCCACGGACGAGTCATGGCTGGACCTGTGTGCAGGGCCCGGCGGCAAAGCCGCGCTTCTGGCCGCCCTCGCCAAACAGCAGGGCGCCACACTCCTGGCCAACGAACCGGCCCCGCACCGGGCCAAGCTGGTCAGCCAGGCCCTCGCCGCCGTGCCGAAGGACGTCTGGCAGGTGCGCACCGGCGACGGCCGCGAACTGGGCGCCGAACAGCCGGAATCATTCGACCGCGTCCTGGTGGATGTGCCCTGCAGCGGGCTCGGCGCGCTCCGGCGCCGCCCGGAATCCCGCTGGCGCCGTACGCCCAAAGACCTTGCCGATCTGGGGCCGCTGCAGCGTGACCTCCTCAAGTCCGCCCTTGCCGCCGTCCGTCCGGGGGGAGTAGTGGCCTACGTGACCTGCTCGCCGCATCCCGCGGAAACCACAGCCGTGGTCACCGATGCCCTCCGGAAGCGGGATGACCTTGAGCTGCTGGATGCCGGCGCCGCGCTGGATAAAGTGAGCCTCACCGGCAACCTCGGTGCGGGCAACGGATCCACCGCGCAGCTGTGGCCGCACGTGCACAGCACCGACGCCATGTTCCTTGCCCTCATCCGGAAAAAGGCCTGACCTGTCATTACCGGGCAGTGCCAGATAGTTCCGGGTGCAGAAGACGTATCCCGCAGACCCAGTGAAAGGTTCACCATGACCCAATGCTGCATCAACCCGAGCATCCTCTCCGCAGACTTCGTCAACCTCGAAGCCGAACTGCAGCGCATCGGCAACGCCGACGCCGTGCACGTTGACGTGATGGACAACCATTTTGTTCCCAACCTCACCATTGGGCTGCCCGTGGTTCAGCGGATCCAGGCCGTCAGCCCGGTGCCGTTGGACGCCCATCTGATGATTTCCGACGCCGACCGCTGGGCCCCGGGATTTGCCGATGCCGGCCTTGCTTCGGTGACCTTCCATGCCGAGGCGTCCATCGCACCCGTCAAGCTTGCCCGCGAGCTGCGTGCGCGCGGATCCAAGGCCGGGATGGCACTGCGGCCGGGAACGCCGGTGGAACCGTATCTTGACATGCTTTCCGAGCTGGACATGCTGCTGATCATGACGGTGGAGCCCGGCTTCGGCGGCCAGTCCTTCCTGGACCTGACGCTGCCGAAGATCCGCCGCGCCCGGGCGGCAATCGACGGATCCGGGATCGGTGTGGCCATCCAGGTGGACGGCGGCATCACCGAGGAAACCATCGTCCGGGCAGCCGAAGCCGGGGCCAACGTCTTTGTCGCGGGTTCCGCGGTTTACGGCGCAGAGGACCCCGCAGCTGCCATCGAGCGGCTGCGCGCCGCGGGCAGCCAAACATTAAGTGCTGTGTCGGCGGAATAGTCTCGAGCCCTTGGGGGTGTGGCAGAATAGCAACACACAATACGTGCTCCGGGGTCGGTGTAAGTCCGAACCGGCGGTGATAGTCCGCGACCCGCGAGCCGGTGCTTTTCCACTCCAAGGAGAAGAGCCGGCGGACGGTTGAACCGGTGAAATTCCGGTACCGACAGTTAAAGTCTGGATGAGAGAAGCACGTACAGCTGTATCCGTGGTGTCCTGTGACGCCCCGTTTTTCCGCTGTCGTATACCCCCGGAGCCATCGCGGTTCTAGAGGGAAGGAACGACACACAGACATGAACCCCTTGCGATGGCTCTTTGATGCCAGGACCCCTGCACGTGCAGGGTCCGCCTTTGCCGATCCGGTGGCCAGTCCGTGACGGCGGCATCCGAGCAGCGGACCGAAGCCCGGCCCGCCACACAGCCCCTTACGCAATGGCCTGCCACCCAACAGCCGGCCACCCAACACACAGGCACCCGTCAGGCAGCGCCGCCCGACGACGTCGTGACCGCTTTCACTGCAGCGGAATCGGCTGCCATGGACGCCGCCCTTGAAGCAGCCCTGCGGGGGCCGCGCGGAGCAAATCCGCTGGTGGGTGCCGTCGTCGTGGATGCCTACGGCACACAACTTGTCACCGGATACCACCGCGGCGCAGGTACCGCCCACGCGGAAGCCGATGCGATTGCCCAGGCAGCGGCCGCCGGGATTGACCTCCGCGGTTCAACCATGGTGGTCACGCTGGAACCCTGCAACCACTCCGGGCGCACGGGCCCCTGCGCCCAGGCGATCATCGGTGCGGGCATCACGGACGTCATTTACGCCGTTGATGACCCGCATGACCCCGCTGCCGGGGGCGCGGCTACCCTGCGGGAAGCAGGTGTCAGTGTCCGCAGCGGACTGGCGGCCGGCGAGGCGCTGGAACTGAACCGCCAGTGGTTCCAGGCTGTCGCTGCGAAACGTCCCTTTGTGACGCTTCACATTGCCCAGACCCTGGACAGCCGGATCGCGGCCGAGGACGGCACTAGCCAGTGGATTTCGAGCCCTGAATCCCTGGCCGATAACCATGCCCTGAGGGCCCGGATCGATGCCATCCTGGTGGGAACCCAGACTGTCCTGGTGGACAACCCGCGGCTGACCGCCCGCGACGCGAGCGGCGCACCCGCTGGAAAGCAGCCCCTCCGGGCAGTCATGGGACTGCGGGACATTCCTGCCGATGCCGCCGTCCGCGGGGACGACGGCCATGTTCTCCATCTGCCCACGCGTGATCCACGGGAAGCGCTGTCGCTGCTCTACGCAGCGGGCGTCCGCCACCTGATGGTGGAGGGCGGATCGCGGATCCTCAGTGCGTTCCTCACCGCGG
The DNA here is from genome assembly GCF_026427775.1 of Arthrobacter sp. CDRTa11. Lineage (NCBI taxonomy): Bacteria > Bacillati > Actinomycetota > Actinomycetes > Micrococcales > Micrococcaceae > Arthrobacter > Arthrobacter sp. CDRTa11. The sequence continues at coordinate 2,029,802 of NZ_CP044532.1, forward strand.
AACTCGTGGACGAACTCATCGTCTACGTGGCCCCCACCCTGCTCGGGTCAGGGACGCCTGCCCTGAACGGGCTGGGGATCAGTACCCTCGCGGATGCCCAGCAATGGGAATGGGATGCGTCCGACGGCGGCGCGGTGCGCACGCTCGGCCGCGACCTGAGGCTCCACCTGCATCCGCAACGAATTGAAGCTTTGGCACCACAACCATCCCGCGCCGGCGCGGAACAAGCCTTGGGAGGCTACTGATGTTTACCGGAATTATTGCCGAACAGGGCCACGTGCTGTCCGTTGACAGGGACGGCGATACCAGCGCCACTGTCAGGCTGCATGCACCAGGCACCACCGAAGGGCTTGGCCTGGGCGGGTCCATCGCGGTGAACGGCGTCTGCCTGACTGCTACCGAGATCAACGGCAAGGAATTCAGCGTGGACGTGATGGGCGAAACCTTGGTCCGCACCACCATTGGGGAACTGGCCTCCGGCGACTCGGTCAACCTTGAGCGCTGCGTGCCGGCCGGCGGAAGGCTGGACGGGCACGTCGTCCAGGGCCATGTGGACGGGGTTGGCCGGCTGCTGGAACGCGAAGCCCTGGGGAACTGGGAACGGCTCCGCTTCGGCGTGCCCGCCAACCTGGCACGCTACATTGCGGAGAAGGGCTCCATCGCGATCGACGGCGTCTCCCTCACCGTGACGGCCGTCAGCCCGGCCCCCGAACCTGAACCGTGGTTTGAAGTGGGGCTGATCCCCACCACTTTGGCCGAGACCGGACTGGGGGCGAAAACGGAAGGCAGCAGGGTCAACCTTGAAGTTGACGTCCTGGCCAAATACACCGAGCGGCTCCTTGCCTTCAGTGCAGGAGCTGCCAGCAGCGTCACCAGCGGCACCAGTGCCGCCAGCAGCGTCAGCGCATCCAGCAGCACCGTCACCAGCACCGCAGGCGGCGCACGATGAACGGGACGGCCCGGCTGGAGCCGGTCTCCGCGCCAGCATTAGCAGTAGCTCCAGCCCTGAGGCTCGATCCAGTCGAGGACGCAATCCGCGCCATCGCGGCCGGCAGACCAGTGCTGGTGGTGGACAACGAGGACCGCGAAAACGAAGGTGACATCATCTTCGCTGCCCAGCACGCCACACCCGCCCTGATGGGCTGGACGATCCGGTACAGCTCAGGGGTTATCTGCGTCCCGCTGTCAGGTGAACGCGCCGATGCCTTGGCGTTGCCGCCCATGGTGCTGGTCAACGAGGACGCCAAGGGTACGGCGTACACCGTTTCCTGCGATGCCGCAGTGGGCGTGAGCACCGGCATTTCCGCGACGGACCGCGCTTTGACGGCCAGGGTCCTGGCGGATCCCGCCGCCGGGCCTGCCTCCGTCACCAGGCCCGGGCATATTTTCCCCTTGCGGGCCGTTAACGGGGGAGTGCGTGAGCGTCCCGGCCACACCGAGGCCGCCGTTGACCTCTGCCGGCTCGCCGGACTGGAGCCGGTGGGCGTGATCGCGGAAGTTGTCTATGACGACGGAGAAATGATGCGCTTGGACGGACTGCGGAGCTTCGCTGCTGAACACGGCTGCCCCCTGATCTCGATCGAGGATCTGGTGGCTTACCTTGGAGCAGAGCCCGCGGCCACCGCGGAGAGAGGTACCCGGGCCACGAACCCGGGAGGAGAAGAGGAGATACGATGACGGCTTCCGGAGCTACTGACGACAGTCACCAGAATGGCCACCACAATAATGGCCACCACGGGAACGGCCAGCACAGTAACGGCCACCACAAGGGACAGACCGGCAATACCAAAGTCCTCCACCCCGTCAGCGGCGGTCCCATCGTTCAGCTTCCTACGGCGTTCGGTGACTTTGTTGCGCAAGCGTGGACCGACCTGGTTACCGGTGCCGAGCACCTGGCCGTCAGCTCACCCAACCCGCCTAAAGACGGTAAGGCCCCGCTGGTGCGGCTGCACTCGGAATGCCTCACCGGGGACATCTTCGGTTCCTACCGGTGTGACTGCGGTGAACAGCTGGCTTATGCCCTGGAGATGATCCAGGAGTTCGGCGGGACCCTGCTGTACCTGCGCGGGCAGGAGGGCCGGGGCATCGGATTGGCCAACAAAATCAAGGCCTACGCCCTCCAGGAAGCCGGTTTCGACACGGTGGAGGCCAACGAGCAGCTGGGGCTCCCGGTGGATGCCCGGTGCTACAACGCCGCGGCCCAGGTCCTGGCCGAGATGGGCCTCCACGAGGTCCGGCTGCTGAGCAACAACCCGGACAAGCAGAACAGGCTGGCCAAGGCCGGCGTGAAGGTGGTGGAGATGGTTCCCACGGAGGTGCCTTCCCGCGACCAGAACATCCGGTACCTGCAGACGAAAAAGGACCGGATGGAACACCGGCTCACGCTGGACACCCACATCGCCACAGTGCCTGCCATCGCGGCGGACACTTTCGACCACGAACAAGACTGAACGGATCACGATTTACGCATGAGCGGACACGGCGCACCAGATATTGACCTCACCACCCTCAACCCGGCCGAGACGGCCCAGCTCCGGCTGGCCATTGTGGCGGCCAGTTGGCACACCCAGATTATGGACGGGCTCCTGGATGGTGCCCTCCGCGCCGCCAAGGACGCCGGCATCAGCGAACCCACCGTGGTGAGGGTTCCGGGCAGCTTCGAACTTCCGGTCGCTGCCGCGCGGCTGGCACCGCACTTCGACGCGGTGGTTGCCCTCGGCGTCGTCATCCGGGGCGGAACCCCGCACTTTGAGTACGTCTGCCAGGCGGCGACGTCGGGACTGACCGATGTCAGCGTCTCCACCGGAGTGCCGGTGGGCTTCGGCGTCCTGACCTGCGACACCGAGCAGCAGGGCCTGGACCGCGCCGGGCTGCCGGGATCCAAGGAAGACAAGGGGCATGAGGCCGTCACCGCGGCGCTGGCCACCGCCGTCGTACTCAAGCAGTACCGCTAGCAAAGCACGGGTGCGGGGTGTCTTCCGTCACACCGCACCCGTCATGCTACGGCCCGACAGGCGCCCCCGGGCCCGCAGCAAGTAGGCTGTAGGGCGTGAAGAATTTCGAGACGCTGTTCGCTGAACTGAGTGAGAAGGCAGCCACCCGTCCGGCAGGCTCCCGCACCGTCGCTGAATTGGAGTCCGGAGTCCACGGCATCGGCAAGAAAGTCGTGGAGGAAGCAGCCGAAGTATGGATGGCCGCAGAGTATGAATCCGACGAGGCCGCGGCCGAGGAGATCTCCCAGTTGCTCTACCACCTGCAGGTCCTGATGCTCGCCAAAGGGCTGACCCTGGAAGACGTCTACAAGCATCTGTAGCCACTGCGGCACCCCGCGCGGACAAACAACTCTGCCGGTGCCCACGTGTGGCCCGTTTGCCTGATCAAAAGACCTCCCAACCAAGAAAGATCCCCATGCTGCGAGTAGCCGTACCCAACAAGGGCTCCCTGTCCGAAGCCGCCTCCGAAATGCTGTCCGAAGCCGGTTACCGCCAGCGCCGCGACACCCGCGAGCTGGTCATGGTGGACCCTGACAACGACATCGAATTCTTCTTCCTCCGCCCGCGCGACATCGCCGTCTACGTCGGCCAGGGAACGCTCGACGTCGGCATCACCGGCCGCGACCTGCTGCTGGACGCCGAGGTGGAAGCGGAGGAACTGCTCCCGCTCGGTTTTGCCGCCTCAACCTTCCGCTTCGCCGGCCCCGTGGGCGACTTCGCCAAGGTAGAGGAGCTCGAAGGCAAACGCCTGGCCACCAGCTATGACGGCCTCCTGCGCGGCTACCTCGCCGGGCTGGGAATCAACGCCAGGGTTGTCCGCCTCGACGGCGCCGTGGAATCATCCGTACGCCTCGGCGTGGCTGACGCCATCGCCGACGTCGTGGAGACCGGAAGCACCCTCAAGGCGGCCGGAATGGAAATCTTCGGCGAGCCCATCCTGAAGTCCGAAGCCGTCCTGATCCGCCGCACCGGAGAGGGTGGAGCCGCCAACGGCACCGCCAAGGAGATCGAGGTCCTGATCCGCCGGCTCCAGGGTGTCCTGGTGGCGCGCCAGTATGTCCTGATGGACTACGACATCCGCAAGGAACTGGTGGAACGCGCCGCGGCCCTGACCCCGGGCCTCGAGTCACCCACCGTGTCGCCGCTGCGGGACTCCGACTGGGTGGCTGTCCGCTCGATGGTGCCCAAGAGGGAAACCAACCGGATCATGGACGAGCTCTACGACCTCGGCGCACGCGCCATCCTGGTCAGCAGCATCCACGCCTGCCGCATCTGAGCCTCACGCCCAGACAATGCCGGCCAGCAGTATCCACCACTGAATTCCAGGAGTACCCATGGCTGTAGCCGTACGCGTCATTCCGTGCCTCGATGTCGACGCAGGCCGCGTCGTCAAGGGCGTCAACTTCGAGGGCCTGCGGGACGCCGGAGACCCTGTCGAACTGGCGCACCGGTACGACAACGCAGGGGCGGATGAGCTGACGTTCCTGGACGTCACAGCATCCTCGGGCAACAGGGAAACCACCTTCGACGTGGTCCGCCGCACCGCCGAGGAAGTCTTCATTCCACTGTGCGTCGGCGGCGGAGTGCGGGGCGTTGCCGAGGTGGACAAGCTGCTGCGCTTCGGCGCGGACAAGGCCTCCATCAACACCGCCGCCGTGGCACGCCCGGAGGTCATCGACGAGATCACGCGCCACTTTGGCTCGCAGGTGCTTGTCCTCTCCCTGGACGCACGCCGCACCCGCCCCGGGTCTGTCCCCACGCCGTCGGGCTTTGAGGTCACCACCCACGGCGGGCGTACCGGGACCGGCATCGACGCCATTGCCTGGGCGAAGGAAGCGGCCGAGCGCGGCGTGGGCGAGATCCTGTTGAACTCCATTGACGCCGACGGCACCAAGGATGGATTCGACCTCGAGCTCATCCGGCTGGTGCGTGCGGCGGTGAAGGTTCCCATCATCGCCTCAGGCGGAGCAGGGGAGCCCGCACACTTCCCGCCCGCGGTAGCTGCCGGCGCGGACGCCGTCCTGGCCGCGTCGATCTTCCACTGGGGACCCGACGACATGATGTCCCAGGTCAAGCAGGCCATCCGGGATGCAGGCTTCGAGGTCCGCTAGCATCTTCCAACCCAACTGGGTAGCGCTATGTGTCGTTTTGAGCGCTCATAACGACACTTAGCGCTACCCAGTTGGGAGGGTTAGAGGCCCACTTCTGCTGACTGGAGAAGCGCGACGGCGTCGGGCTGGCCTTCGAAGGTGACCAGGGCATGGCGGGTCCGGCCGTGGGCGTGCATCAGCAGCTCGCCCGGCTCACCAACAATGGCCACGGATACCGGGGCGCGCTTGGCCACGTGGCGCGGACCTGAGGGCCGGACCAGCACAATGCCAAGATCCACCCCGCGGTAAAGGATGGCGGCGCGCTTGATGAGTTCATCCCAGAGCGCTTCCGAATAGGCTTCGTCGAGGGCGCGGGGTGCCCAGCGGTCCACAGCCCGGCGGACGTCCTCGGTGTGGACGAAATACTCGATCAGGTTGGAACTCTCGTCCAGGGCCTTGATGTTCATGGGTGACAGCGCAGGCGGACCGGCGCGGAACGTGTTGACCAGCCCGGCGTAGTCGTCAGCCGTTTTCAGCTTCGCGGCAAGTTTCGCCGTTGCCTTGTCCGAGGCCTTGGACAGGCTCTTGATGATCAGGCCCAATCCCACGGCCGCCTTGCGTTCGCGCAGGTAAAGGTGCGCGGCAAGGTCCCTGGTGCGCCAGCCTTTGCAGAGCGTGGGGGCATCAGGACCGGCCGCAAGCAGGGTCTCGGCCAGGACTTCTCGGGACGGGTCGACGAAATGCATCACTTGTGAAACTAGCACGACAGCCGGGGAGATGGGCAGCAGAACCGCCACCGGGGCCGTGCGCTTGTTCACACTCCTGACGGGATGCGCAGAGGCACTAGACTTGGTCTGATGTCTGAGCAGCCCGCCCCCCAGCCAACCCCTGATTCCGCCGTGCCCGCAGGCCTTTCGGCGGGGCACACCGACGGACCTGTAGGGGTCGCCTCGGGAAGCCTGCCCGCCGGCCCGCTTCCGGAAGACGTTGCCGCTGCGCTGAAGCGGGACAGTGCCGGACTGGTGGCGGCCATAGTGCAGCAATTCGACACCGACGAGGTGCTGATGCTCGGCTGGATGGATGACGAGGCACTGCACCGCACCATGACCAGCGGACGGGTAACGTTCTATTCCCGCTCCCGCCAGGAGTATTGGCGCAAGGGGGACACGTCCGGGCATGTTCAGTGGGTCAAGTCAGTGGCACTGGACTGCGATGGCGACGCCCTGCTGGTGCGCGTGGACCAGGTGGGTGCCGCCTGCCACACCGGCACCCGCACCTGCTTTGACGGCAGGGAACTGCAGGTCAGTACAGTAAGCACCGGCGGCGCAGGCCAGGCGGGCTGACCGGCTCCCAGCCATGCGGGGCGGTCCAGTCCCGCCGCACCCTGAGTATTCTGAGTTTTCTGAGTTTTCGAACAGCACACCGCGGATGTCCGCCACCATGCGGGCGCCCTACAAGAACAGGCGGAGAGCCATAGCCATGCAGGACCTCGGAATCATCAGCCCGGGCCTCGAGGAGTTCCGTGAACTCGCCGGCACCAGCCGTGTCATCCCCGTCCGGCTCAAGGTCCTGGCGGACGCTGAGACGCCTATCGGCCTCTACCGGAAGCTGGCCCAGGGGCAGCCCGGAACCTTCCTGATGGAATCCGCGGCCGTGGGCGGGACCTGGTCCCGCTACTCCTTCATCGGAGCCAATTCCCGGGCAACGCTGACCACGAAGGACGGTGAGGCGCACTGGCTGGGCCAGCCGCCCGTTGGTGTGCCGGTGGACGGGAACCCGGTTGATGCCATCAGGGACACCATCGAAGCGCTCCGCACTGACAGGTTCGAGGGGCTGCCGCCCTTTACCTCAGGCCTGGTGGGATTCCTGGGTTGGGAAACGGTCCGGCACTGGGAACGGCTGACCAGCCCGCCCGAGGACGATCTCCAGCTGCCGGAAATGGCGCTGAACCTGGTGTCCAATATGGCTGTGCATGACAATGTCGACGGCACCGTGCTCCTGATCGCCAACGCCATCAACTTCGATGACAGCTCCGAACGCGTGGACGAGGCCTGGCACGACGCCGTGGCCCGGGTCAAGGCACTCCTGACCCAGATCAGCACGCCCGTGGCGCAGCCCGTGTCAGTCCTGGAGCCTGCCGCTTTGGATTTCGCCTCCAGCGTCCAGGAGCGCTGGGACGAGCCTGCCTACCTGGCGGCGCTGGACCGCGGCAAGGAAGCCATTGTCGACGGCGAGGTGTTCCAGGTGGTGATTTCGCGCCGCTTCGAGATGGAATGCGGAGCCTCTCCGCTCGACGTCTACCGCGTCCTGCGGAACACCAACCCCAGCCCCTACATGTACATCTTCAGCCTTGCGGACGCCGACGGCCGCGAATACTCGATCGTTGGTTCCTCGCCCGAGGCCCTGGTGACAGTCACAGGCGAGGAAGTCATCACCCATCCCATCGCCGGTTCGCGGCCCAGGGGCAAGACGGTGGAGGCTGACAAAGCCCTGGCCGAGGAACTCCTGGCAGACCAAAAGGAACGCGCCGAGCACCTGATGCTGGTGGACCTGTCCCGCAACGATCTCTCCAAGGTCTGCGTGGCGGGAACCGTTGACGTGACGCAGTTTATGGAAGTGGAGCGCTTCAGCCACATCATGCACCTGGTGTCCACGGTGGTAGGCCAACTGGCGCCGGGGGCCAAAGCCTACGACGTCCTGAAGGCAACGTTCCCTGCCGGGACACTGTCCGGTGCTCCCAAGCCCCGCGCACTGCGCCTGTTGGACGAACTCGAACCCCATCGCCGCGGCATCTACGGCGGCGTGGTGGGCTACCTGGACTTCGCGGGCGACATGGACATGGCCATCGCCATCCGGTCCGCGTTGCTGCGGGAGGGACGCGCCTACGTGCAGGCAGGAGGCGGCATTGTTGCTGATTCGGTCAACCCGACGGAGGCGCTGGAAACCGTGAATAAGGCCGCAGCTCCGCTGCGCGCCGTCCACACCGCAGGATCACTGCACAACATTTCGGCGGACACCATTTCGGCGGACACCATTTCGGCTGACACCGTTCCCGATGCCGGCAGCGCCGGCCATACCAGCCGGGCGAACGACTGATGCCCGTTCCTGAAACAGCCGCCGGCCGCACCGGCAAAGCAGGAGGAACCCCCGGTTGGGCACGAAAGTCCACTGTGGTCCTGCTGATCGCCGCGCTGGCCTTGGCTGTTTTCGGCACCACTACGCAGACGTGGATGACGGTCAGCCTGGATCCGGACCAAGTGGGACAGGCCGGCAGTTCCCAAAGCACACTCCAGGTCCAGGGCAGCAAAGCCGCCACGACGGTGACAGCACTGGCCCTCGTGGCGCTGGCCGGGGGACTGGCCGCATCCATCGCCGGCAGGATCGCCCGCTGGGTGGCCGCCGTCATTATCGTCCTGGCCTCAGCCGGGATCGTTGCTGCCGCCGCCACGGTGCTTGCCGACCCGCTGGCTGCCGCGCAGGGTTCCATCGCGGCCGCCACCGGTGTCACCGGGAGTGACGCGCAAGTGTCACTGACCGCCTTCCCGGCCGTCGCCGTCGTGATCGGCATCCTGCTGGCGGTGGGCGCCGTGCTGATCATCCCGGCCGGACGGTACTGGAAGTCACGGACAAAATATGACGCCGCCACCTATGATGCGGCCAAAGGTGACACCGCCGTCGCTGGCAGCGCGGCCGCCGCTGCGGGCCCCGTAGACGAGATTGACAGCTGGGACAGGCTGTCCCGGGGCGACGATCCCACCTGACCGGAGCAGGCCGGCAGGTCCGGGGGAGCAGTCCCGCGCCCTGCCGGTAAGCAGGTCCCGGCTAAAAAATGGCAGAATGTAAGCAGTATTCACCCTGAGGAGATTTCCATGAGCAAAGCACCTGCGTCCGTTTCCAAGTCAGGCACCCGGACGGTTGCCCCCGGCGCCGTCGATCACAGCCAGGAACTTGGCCACGGCAACAGCCCGGCCGCCTGGACCTGCGTGATCGTTATGCTGGTAGGCGCCCTCGTTGCCTCTATCGCGTTTGTGATCAACAGCACCCCCATCTTCATCGCCGGCGCAGCCGTGATGGTCCTCGGCCTGATCCTCGGTTACGTCATGCGCAAGGCAGGCTACGGCGTCGAAGGCAGCAAGCTGAAGAACTCCGGCCACTGATGGCGACTGTTCTCGATGACATCAATGCCGGTGTCAGGGAGGATATGGAGGCCAGGAAGCGCCTCGTTTCGATCACCGAACTGAAGGACCGGGCGGCGGCTGCGGCTCCGGCCCGGGACGCCTGGGCTGCGCTGGGCGGCCCGTCCGAGCGGCGGGACCAGCTCAAAGTCATCGCGGAAATCAAGCGCCGCAGTCCCTCCAAGGGTGACCTCGCCGCGATCGTGGATCCGGCCTCCCTCGCGGAGCAGTATGCCGACGGCGGGGCTGCAGTCATCAGCGTCCTGACCGAACAGCGGCGCTTCAATGGCTCGCTCGCGGACCTGGACGCCGTCCGGGCGCGCGTTGATGTCCCGCTGCTGCGCAAGGACTTCACGCTGGACGAGTACCAGATCTGGGAAGCCCGCGCCCACGGCGCGGACCTGATCCTGCTGATCGTCGCCGCGCTTTCCGATTCCCAGCTCCAGGACTTCAGCGCACTCAGCCGGGAACTCGGCATGAACGTGCTGGTGGAGACGCACACGGAAGAGGAAATCGAACGCGCCGTGGCTGCGGAGGCGCGGCTCATTGGCGTAAACGTGCGGAATCTGAAAACGCTCGACGTCGACCGTTCCGTTTTTGCCTCCCTCGCCGGGATGATTCCCGCCGGGGCGCTGATCATCGCCGAATCCGGTGTGCGCGGCGTGGATGATGTGACCCATTACGCCGCCAGCGGCGCGAACGCCATCCTGGTGGGCGAGGCCCTGGTCAGCGATTCCACTCCCCGTGAGCGGATCGCAGAGTTTACGGCGGCGGGGGCTGCCGCGATCGCTGCACGCGCTTGACCACCCGCGGGCCCGCGGCGGCAACAGGCACTGAAAGCCTGGAGCGCTGCTGCCCGCCTTTGCACCGCGCGGGCCATGGGCCCGCGGCACCACACTTCTGAAACGATCAACTGAACAGGACGGTGAGACTGATGGTTGACGCACCTTCAGGGAACGCTGACAACAACGCCGCGGATGCATTCCTGCAGGGCGGCTCCCTCAAGCACGCCCCGGGGCCCTACTTCGGCGGGTACGGCGGACGCTGGATGCCCGAGTCCCTCATCGCCGCCCTGGACGAACTTGAAGACACGTTCGAAAAGGCCAAGGCGGATCCTGACTTCCTCGCCCAGATCGCGGACCTGAACAAAAACTATTCGGGCCGGCCCTCCCTCCTGACCGAAGCCAAGCGCTTCTCCGAGCACGCAGGCGGCGCCAGGGTCTTCCTCAAGCGCGAGGACCTGAACCACACCGGATCGCACAAGATCAACAACGTGCTGGGGCAGGCCCTCCTGGCCAAGCGGATGGGCAAGACCCGTGTGATCGCCGAGACCGGGGCAGGACAGCACGGCGTGGCAAGTGCCACCGCCGCCGCCCTGCTGGGCCTTGAATGCGTCGTCTACATGGGTGCGGAAGACTGCCGCCGGCAGGCCCTGAACGTGGCGCGCATGCAGCTGCTGGGCGCCACCGTGGTTCCTGTCGTCAACGGTTCCCAGACCCTCAAGGACGCCATCAACGACGCCCTCCGGGACTGGGTCAGCAACGTGGACACCACCCACTACCTCCTGGGCACCGCCGCCGGGGCGCACCCGTTCCCGGCCATGGTCCGGTTCTTCCACGAAGTGATCGGCGAGGAAGCCCGGGCACAGATCCTGGACCAGACCGGAAAGCTTCCGGATGCCGTCTGCGCCTGCATTGGCGGCGGCTCCAATGCCATCGGCATCTTCCACGGTTTCCTGGACGATCCCGAGGTCAAAATCTACGGCTTCGAGGCCGGCGGTGACGGGGTGGACACCGGACGCCATGCTGCCACCATTACGCTCGGCAAGCCGGGCGTCCTGCACGGCGCACGGTCCTACCTCATGCAGGACGACGACGGCCAGACCATCGAGTCCCACTCCATTTCGGCAGGCCTGGACTACCCGGGGGTAGGGCCGGAGCATGCCTACCTCGCCGACATCGGGCGGGTCAGCTACGAACCCATTACCGACAGCGAAGCGATGGACGCCTTCAAGCTGCTGTGCCAGACCGAGGGCATCATTCCGGCGATCGAGTCCTCGCACGCCCTGGCCGGCGCCATCAAGGTGGGCAAGCGGCTGACGGAGGGCAAGGCCGACCCTTCGGAGACTGTGATCATCGTCAACCTCTCCGGCCGTGGCGACAAGGACGTGGAGACCGCAGCGGATTGGTTCGACATGCTGGATGAGGAGGGCAAGGTCAAGGGCACCAACCTTTCCACCCGCAAGCCCAAGGGCCCCTCGGACAGGGCAGCCACCGAAGCCGTTCCTGCCGCCAGCAATGCGGGGACCAACGCTGACAACAATGAGGACCAGAAGTGATGACTGAACAGACGGCCAGCAAGTCGGCAGCTGCCATCGACCGTGCCCGCGACGCCGGACGCTCAGCCCTGGTGTGCTACCTGCCCGCCGGTTACCCGGATGTCCAGTCCACCATCGACGCCGGCATTGCCATGGCGAAGAACGGCGCGGACCTGATCGAAATCGGCATCCCGTACTCTGACCCGGTGATGGACGGTCCCGTCATCCAGGCAGCCACCACAGAAGCCATCGCCAACGGTTTCCGGGTTGACAGCGTGTTCGACGTCGTCGCGGGGATCACCGCGGCTACCGACGTCGCCGTGCTGGTGATGACCTACTGGAACCCTGTGGTCAGGATGGGCGTGGACGAGTTCTCCCGCCGGCTGGCCGAGGCCGGGGGAGCGGGACTCATTACGCCGGACCTCATCCCGGACGAAGCGTCCGAGTGGTTCGCGGCCTCCGACAAATACGGACTGGACCGGGTTTTCCTCGTGGCACCCTCATCGTCTCCCGAGCGCCTGGCCATGACGGTCAAGGCCAGCCGCGGCTTTGTCTACGCCGTCTCCATCATGGGTGTCACCGGGACCCGGCAGGATGTCAGCAGCAGCGCGGAACAGCTCGTAGCGGACACACATGCCGCCGGTGCCGAGCGTGTGTGCGTGGGGCTTGGCGTGTCCAACGCCGGCCACGTCCGGGAGATCGCCGCCTACGCGGACGGCGTGATTGTGGGCACTGCACTGGTGGCCGCCATCCGCGACGGCGGTGTCCCCGCAGTTGCCGATCTCACCAGGGAACTCAGCGCGGGACTCGTCAGGGAAGAAGCTTAACCAAACATGCAGACCCTCATGTACGCCGCAGGCCTGGTGCCCGCCGCGATCCCCAGCCCGGACTGGTCCGGCTTCGACATCCCGCTGCCGTGGGGTTCGCTGCGCATCCACGCCTACGCCCTCTGCATCCTTGCCGGCATCATTGTGGGCCTTTGGCTGACCTCCATCCGGTGGGCCCGGCGGGGTGCACCCGAAGGCAGCGTGTGGGACATCGTCATCTGGGCGATTCCGTTCGGCATCATCGGCGGCCGGCTGTACCACGTGGTGTCATCCCCGGACGCCTACTTCGGCCCGGGCTTTGACGGCACCGGTGATCTCTCGCTCATCCCGCAGATCCAGCGCGGCGGGCTGGGGATCTGGGGAGCAGTGGTGCTGGGGGTCCTCGGAGCCTGGATCGGCTGCCGGCGTTCCGGCGTTAAGCTCAGCGCCTTCCTGGACGCTGCCGCACCCGGCCTGCTCCTGGCGCAGGCCGTGGGCCGCTGGGGGAACTACTTCAACCAGGAACTCTTCGGCGGACCCACCACCCTTCCGTGGGGCCTGCAGATCGACGCTGACAACGCCAATTTCCCGGCCGGCATGCCAACGGACACCCTGTTCCACCCCACCTTCCTGTACGAGTCACTGTGGAACATCGCCGGAGTGCTGATCCTGCTGGCCCTGGACCGGAAGTTCCACTTCCGGCGCGGACGGCTCTTCTGGCTCTACGCCGTGTACTACACGCTGGGCCGGGTCTGGATCGAAGCCATGCGTATCGATGAAGCCGAGCAGATCAGCCTCCTCGGGATCACGGCCAGGCTGAATGTCTGGACCAGCATTGTGGTCCTGCTGGTGGCGTTGGCCGCGTTCATCCTGTTGGGAATGAAGGGCCGTCCGGAGCCGGACAGCCCGTATCTGGCGGGTCAGGAACCAGCCGGGGACAACGAGGAGGACGAAGGCAAACCGGTCCGGGATGCGGACTCTGTTGTCTCAGATAGTGAATCGCGTGATAATCTCCCTGATAACCAAAGCGGTTCCGGCCACTCTTCCACCCCCAAGGAAGATGTGCCGGCATCTCCGGCGGGCACCACGTCCGTACCGGAGTCGCCGGTGGCCGGAAGTTCCGGCCACAAAGCCACAGGATCCGCGCCGGAGGCTGGCACCAGCAAGTAACACGCCGGCAGGCAGGGCAAGAAGAGTCACCTCTCGAAGCGCCCGCACACCACAGCGTCGTGGCATCGGGGCCCACCCCGGAAAGCAAGAGCTGCTGACCGGTCCAAGCCCGGGTCAGGGGTCTGCGTAACTGTTAGTTCAGCAGACCGGCCTGGCCTACAATTTCCAGTAGCAATAAACACTTTGTTGTGCCCATCACACAGGCTGACGAGTGGGGCCAACGTTGTCCCTTCCATACGCACGATCAGGAGGAAGGACGTCTCCCATGACCCAAACTCTTCACACTCCCAGTTGGTCCGAACCGGACCAGCCTGTGGCCGCCATGTCGCCATTCGAGCGCTTCGCGGCCCTTCCGGAGGCACGTGGGCTCTACAACCCGGAGCAGGAGAAGGACGCCTGCGGTCTTGCAATCATCGCCACCCTCCGCGGTGAGCCCGGCTACGACATTGTTGACGCCGCCTTGACTGCCCTGCGCAACCTTGAGCACCGCGGTGCCGTCGGCGCGGACGAAGGAACCGGCGACGGCGCCGGACTCCTGATGCAGATCCCGGACGAGTTCTTCCGGGCAGTCACCGAATTCGAACTCCCGGCCCCCGGCCAGTACGTTGCGGGCACGGCTTTCCTCCCTGCCGAGCAGCGCGAAGCCGATGCCGCGAAGGCCGGAATCGAAGGCCTGGCCGCGGACGAGGGCCTGGTGGTCCTTGGCTGGCGCGAGGTGCCAATCGTTGCAGACCTGGTCGGTGCCATGGCCCGTGCCTGCATGCCGTACTTCTCGCAGCCCTTCCTGGCCTCGGCCACCGGCGAGGAACTGGACCGGAACGAGCTGGACTCCCGGGCCTGGCGCCTCCGCAAGCGCGCGCAGAACAAGTTCGGCGTGTACTTCCCGTCGCTGTCCTCCCGGACCATCGTCTACAAGGGCATGCTGACCACCGCGCAGCTGGAGCCGTTCTACCCGGACCTCTCGGACAAGCGGTTCAAGACCAAGCTGGCCATCGTCCACTCCCGGTTCTCCACCAACACGTTCCCGTCCTGGCCGCTGGCCCAGCCGTTCCGCACCATCGCGCACAACGGCGAAATCAACACGGTCAAGGGCAACCGGAACTGGATGCGTGCCCGCCAGTCGCAGCTTGCCAACCCGCTCCTGGGGGACTCCCCGGAGGAGCTGTATCCCATCTGCACCCCTGGCGCGTCCGACTCCGCCTCCTTCGACGAGGTGGCGGAACTGCTCTGGTTGTCCGGCCGGCCCATCACGCACTCGATCATGATGATGATCCCCGAGGCCTGGGAAAACCACGCCACCATGGATCCGGCACGGCGCGCATTTTATGAGTACCACTCGCTGCTGATGGAACCGTGGGACGGCCCTGCAGCCGTGTCCTTCACCGACGGCAACCTGGTGGGTGCCACCCTTGACCGCAACGGGCTGCGCCCCGGACGCTACTGGATCACCGAGGACGGCCTGATCGTCTTCGCCTCCGAAGTCGGCGTGATCGACGTCGAAGCCTCCAAGGTGGTCAAAAAGGGCCGCGTTTCGCCGGGCAAGATGTTCCTGGTGGATACGGACAGCGGCCGCATCATCGACGACGAAGAGGTCAAGGCCGAGGTCGCCGCGGCGAATCCCTGGGCCGAGTGGGTCAAGGACAACCTGATCGACCTCAACGAACTTCCCGAGCGCGAGCACGTGGTCCACACCGCTGCCTCGGTGAACATCCGCCAGCGCACCTTCGGCTACACCACCGAAGAGCTCAAGATCCTGCTCGGCCCGATGGCCCGCACCGGCGCAGAGCCGCTGGGTGCCATGGGTTCCGATACCCCCGTGGCCGTGCTGTCCAAGCGTCCGCGGCTGCTCTTTGACTACTTTGTGCAGTCCTTCGCGCAGGTCACCAATCCGCCGCTGGACGCCATCCGCGAAGAGCTTGTCACCTCCCTCACCTGTGCCATCGGCCCCAACGGGAACCTGCTGGACACCAAGCAGGTCCGCCAGCCCCAGGTTTCGCTGCCGTTCCCGGTGATCAACAACGACCAGCTGGCCAAGATCGCCAACATCGAAAACGCCGACGGCGACAAGGTGGCCATGAAGGTCCGCGGCCTCTACCGCCCGGAAGGCGGCGAGAACGCGCTCCGCGCCCGGCTCACCGAAATCTGCGAGCAGGTTTCCGGCGCCATCAACCGCGGCGTGCAGTACGTGGTGCTGTCCGACCGTGACTCCAACGCGCAGTGGGCACCCATCCCGTCGCTGCTGCTGGTCAGCGCCGTGCACCACCACCTGCTCCGCAGCGCCAACCGCACCAAGACCGCCTTGGTGGTTGAGGCCGGCGACGTCCGGGAAACGCACCACGTGGCCGTGCTGGTGGGCTATGGCGCTTCCGCCGTAAACCCGTACCTGGCCATGGAATCCGTGGAACAGCTCATCGCCTCCGGCGACGTTGTGGGCGTGACCCCGCAGGACGGCGTCTACAACCTCATCAAGGGCCTGGGCAAGGGTGTCCTGAAGATCATGTCCAAGATGGGCATCTCCACCGTGGCGTCCTACACCGGCGCACAGACGTTCGAGGCCCTGGGCCTCGGGCAGGAACTCGTGGACGAATTCTTCGCGGGAACGCACTCCCAGCTTGGCGGTGTGGGCCTCGACGTCATCGCCGCTGAAGTTTCGGCGCGCCACCAGATGGCCTACCCCGAGGGCGGCATCGAACAGCCGCACCGGCCCCTGCTGGGCGGCGGCGAGTACCAGTGGCGCCGCGACGGCGAGCCGCACCTGTTCAACCCGGAGACGGTTTTCCGCCTGCAGCACGCCACGCGTGAGCGTCGCTACGACATCTTCAAGTCCTACACCAGGGGCGTTGACGACCAGTCCGAGAACCTGATGACCCTGCGTGGCCTGCTGAAGTTCAAGACCGGCCAGCGTCCCGCGGTTCCGCTGGAGGAAGTGGAGCCAGTCTCCAGCATCGTCAAGCGGTTCTCCACGGGTGCCATGAGCTACGGCTCCATCTCCCAGGAGGCGCACGAAACCCTGGCGATCGCCATGAACCAGTTGGGCGGCAAGTCCAACACCGGTGAAGGCGGCGAGGACGTGGACCGCCTGCTGGACCCGAAGCGCCGCTCCGCCGTGAAGCAGATCGCCTCCGGCCGGTTCGGTGTGACCAGCCTGTACCTGAGCAACGCCGACGACATCCAGATCAAGATGGCGCAGGGTGCCAAGCCCGGCGAAGGTGGCCAGCTGATGGCGCAGAAGGTCTACCCCTGGGTGGCCCGCACGCGGCACTCAACCCCCGGCGTCGGACTGATCTCGCCGCCTCCGCACCACGACATCTACTCGATCGAGGACCTCGCGCAGCTCATCTACGATGCGAAGCGCGCCAACCCCTCGGCCCGTGTACACGTCAAGCTGGTATCGGAAGTCGGGATCGGCACTGTGGCGTCCGGCGTGACCAAGGCGAAGGCCGACGTCGTACTGGTTTCCGGCCATGACGGCGGAACCGGCGCTTCCCCCCTGAATTCGCTCAAGCATGCCGGTGTGCCTTGGGAGCTGGGGCTCGCAGAGACCCAGCAGACCCTGATGCTGAACGGTCTCCGTGACCGTGTGGTGGTGCAGGTGGACGGCCAGCTCAAGACCGGCCGCGACGTCGTGATCGCGGCGCTGCTCGGCGGCGAGGAGTTCGGTTTCGCCACCGCTCCGCTGGTGGTGTCCGGCTGCATCATGATGCGCGTCTGCCACCTGGACACCTGCCCGGTAGGCGTAGCGACGCAGAACCCTGAGCTGCGTTCTCGCTTCAACGGCAAGCCCGAGTTTGTGGTCAACTTCTTCGAATTCCTTGCCGAGGAAGTCCGCGAGATCCTTGCCGAGCTTGGTTTCCGCAGCCTGGAGGAGGCGATCGGCCACGCCGAAATGCTGGATGCCCGCGAGGCGATCAACCACTGGAAGGCCGATGGCCTGGACCTTGATCCGATCCTGCACGGACTCGAGTTTGATGATGATGCGCCGCTGCGGAACCTCACGTCGCAAAACCACGAGCTGGACAAGCACTTTGACCAGCGCCTGATCACCATGGCCACCGAGGCGCTGACTGACCGCAGCCCGGTCAAGATCGCCGTGGACGTCATCAACACGGACCGCTCCGTGGGAACCATGCTGGGCCACGTTGTGACCAAGACGTTCAGCACCGACGTCCTGGCGACGGACACCATCGACATCACGCTGACCGGAACGGCCGGCCAGTCGCTGGGCGCCTTCCTGCCGGCCGGCATCACGCTGCGCCTGTTCGGTGACTCCAACGACTACGTGGGCAAGGGCCTTTCCGGCGGACGGATCATCGTCCGGCCGGACCGCACCAACGTGTTCAAGGCGGAAAACAACGTCATCGCCGGAAACGTGATCGGCTACGGCGCCACCAGCGGCGAGATGTACCTCCGCGGCCAGGTGGGCGAACGCTTCCTGGTGCGCAACTCCGGTGCAACAGCCGTTGTTGAAGGCATTGGCGACCATGGCTGCGAGTACATGACGGGCGGCCAGACGCTGATCATCGGCCGCACCGGGCGCAACTTCGGTGCCGGCATGTCCGGCGGCACGGCCTATGTGCTGGACCTGCAGACCACGCGGGTGAACAAGGACGCCCTGCAGAGCGGCGAACTCCAGCTCCTCGAGCTCGACGCGGAGGACCGTGACATTGTCCACGGGCTCCTGGTCAAGCACCACGAAGAGACGGAATCCCTGCTGGCCGCGCGGCTGTTGGAGAACTTCGACGACACCGCTGCCCGCATTACCAAAGTGCTTCCGCGCGACTACGCGGCAGTCCTGCAAACCCGTCTTGACGCCATCGAAGAGGGCCTTGACCCCGACGGCGAAGAAGTATGGTCTCGAATCCTGGAGGTGACCGGTGGCTGATCCACGCGGATTTCTTAAAGTACGGCAGCGTGAAACCCAGCCACGGCGCCCCGTTCCGGTCCGCATCATGGACTGGAAGGAAGTCTACGAGGCCCAGGAAAAAGGTGTCCTGAAAGCCCAGGCCGGCCGCTGCATGGACTGCGGCGTGCCGTTCTGCCACCAGGGCTGCCCGCTGGGGAACCTGATTCCGGAATGGAACGACCTCACCTGGCGGGACAAGGGGGAGGAAGCAATTGAGCGGCTGCACGCCACCAACAACTTCCCCGAGTTCACCGGCCGGCTTTGCCCGGCACCGTGCGAGGCTTCCTGTGTGCTGGGCATCAACCAGCCTGCGGTGACCATCAAGCAGGTTGAAGTCTCCATCATCGACGAAGCGTTCGAAAACGGCTGGGTCAACCCGCTGCCCCCCACACGCCTTACCGGAAAGACCGTTGCCGTCGTCGGCTCCGGCCCCGCCGGCCTGGCAGTGGCGCAGCAGCTGACCCGGGTGGGCCACACCGTGGCCGTGTACGAGCGCGACGACAAGATCGGCGGGCTCCTGCGCTACGGAATCCCTGACTTTAAGATGGAAAAAGAGCAGGTGGACCGCCGCATCGAGCAGATGAAGGCGGAGGGCACCCGCTTCCGCACCGGCGTTTCCGTGGGCACGGATGTGACCTGGGAGCAGCTCCGGCGCCGGTATGACGCCGTGGTGGTCTGCACCGGCGCCACCGTTCCGCGTGACCTGCCCATCCCCGGCCGGGAGCTGGACGGCGTCCACTTCGCGATGGACTACCTTGTCCCGGCCAACCGCGTCGTTGCGGGGGAGTCAGTGGAGGACCAGATACACGCCCGCGGCAAGCACGTGGTCATCCTGGGTGGCGGCGATACCGGCGCGGACTGCCTCGGCACCGCCCACCGCCATGGGGCAGCCTCTGTGACCACCCTGGCCATCGGCAAGCAGCCTCCCATCGAGCGGGCCGGCCACCAGCCGTGGCCCACCTTCCCCACCCTGTTCGAGATGGCCAGCGCGCATGAGGAAGGCGGCGAACGCACCTACCTCGCCTCCACCGTGGAGTTTGTCGGCGAAAACGGCAAGCTGACCGGCGTCAAGGTTGCCGAAACGGAATTTGTGGACGGCAAGCGGCTCCCGAAGGCCGGCACCGAGCGGGTCATCCCGGCCGACCTCGTGTTCCTGTCACTCGGATTCACCGGCGCCGAACCTGCGGGCATCACCGAGCAGGTCAGTGCCGAGTTCGACGGACGCGGCAATGTGTCCCGTGACGGTTACTACATGACCAACACCGAGGGAATCTTCGTGGCCGGGGACGCCGGCCGCGGGCAGTCGCTCATTGTCTGGGCCATCGCCGAGGGCAGGGCCTGCGCGGCAGCCGTGGACAAGTTCCTGATGGGCACTACCATCCTTCCTGCACCCGTGGCCCCGACCGACAGGGCAATCGCGGTTCTGTGAGCGCCGATTTGTCGGCGCGGTTTATCGGGGGTTTGACCCCTCGAGTTCATCTCCACAACAACTTAATCAATGCAGCAAACTACTAGGGTAGGTATATGAGACGCGCTAAAATTGTGGCCACTTTCGGACCGGCAATTGCCAGCTTTGAAAACACCCTCGCGGTGTTGGAAGCCGGCGTTGATGTTGCCCGGATGAACATGAGCCACGGCGACTATTCCGTTCACGACAACACCTACGAGAACGTCCGCAAGGCTTCGGCCAAGCTGAGCAAGCCCGTTGCGATCATGGCAGACCTTCAGGGTCCCAAGATCCGCCTGGGCCGGTTCGTTGACGGCCCGCACGCGCTGGCCGTTGGTGACATCTTCACCATCACCACCGAAGACGTTCCCGGCACCAAGGAAATCTGCTCCACCACGCTCAAGAGCCTCACCGAGGACGTCAACCCGGGCGATGCCCTGCTGATCGATGACGGCAAGGTGGCACTGCGTGCCATCGAGGTGGACGACGTCAAGGTCGTGGCCGAAGTAACCGTGGGCGGCATGGTGTCCAACAACAAGGGCATCAACCTTCCCGGCGTGGCCGTCAACGTCCCGGCGCTGAGCGAAAAAGACGAGGATGACCTCCGCTGGGCCATGCGCCGCGGTGTTGACCTCATAGCGCTTTCGTTCGTCCGCGACGCCTCGGACATCGTCCGCGTCCACGAGATCATGGATGAGGAAGGCCGCCGTGTGCCGGTCATCGCCAAGATCGAAAAGCCGCAGGCAGTGGACCAGCTCCACGAGATCATCGACGCGTTCGACGCGATCATGGTGGCCCGTGGCGACCTCGGTGTGGAACTTCCCCTTGAGGAAGTGCCGATCGTCCAGAAGCGCGCCATTGAACTGGCCC
Source organism: Arthrobacter sp. CDRTa11 (assembly GCF_026427775.1). Classification (NCBI taxonomy): domain Bacteria; kingdom Bacillati; phylum Actinomycetota; class Actinomycetes; order Micrococcales; family Micrococcaceae; genus Arthrobacter; species Arthrobacter sp. CDRTa11. The sequence continues at coordinate 2,050,573 of NZ_CP044532.1, forward strand.
GCCGCTGGGCCAAGCCGGTCATCGTGGCCACCCAGGTGCTCGAATCCATGATCGATAACCCGCGGCCCACCCGTGCAGAGGCTTCTGACTGTGCCAACGCCGTGCTCGATGGTGCTGACGCTGTCATGCTCTCCGGCGAGACCAGCGTGGGCAAGTACCCCATCGAAACCGTCAAGGTCATGGCCCGGATCATCGAATCCACCGAGGTCCACGGCCTGGAGCGCGTCCCGCCGCTGGGGACCAAGCCCAAGACCCGTGGCGGCGCCATCACCCGTGCCGCCGTCGAAATTGCCGATCAGCTGGAAGCAAAGTACATCTGTACCTTCACCCAGTCCGGTGACTCCGCACGCCGCCTGTCCCGCCTGCGTCCCATCAAGCCGGTCTTCGCATTCACTCCGGTGGAGCACGTGTGGAACCAGCTGGCGCTGACCTGGGGAATCCAGCCGGTGCTGGTCCCCATGGTGGGCCACACCGACGAGATGACCGCCCAGGTTGACCGCAGCCTGCTGGAAATGGAACTGGTGGAAGACGGTGACCTGGTGGTCATCGCTGCCGGTTCCCCTCCCGGAAAGGCCGGTTCCACGAACTCGCTGAAGGTCCACAAGGTGGGCGACCTCGCCGACACCACCGGTCCTGGCGAGACAGCTGGAAACAAGGAAAAGCTTGGCCCGTGGCCGGAAAAGAAGAAGAAGTAAGCAGCTGAAAAGGGGAGGGTCCCCGCCGGTTTTGAACTGGCGGGGACCCTCCCTTTTTGTTTTTGTTTATATTTGGCTATCGCCGGGTCAGTTGACCTGGTTGATGATGGTTTCGGCCACTTCACGCATGCTCAGGCGGCGGTCCATGGAGGTCTTCTGGATCCAGCGGAACGCCTCAGGCTCGGTGAGGCCCATCTTGGTGGTCAGGAGGCTCTTGGCGCGCTCCACAAGCTTGCGGGTGGCGAACTGCTCCTGCAGGTCCGACACCTCACTTTCGAGGGCCTTGATCTCCTCGTGGCGGGAGAGGGCGATCTCCAGGGCCGGGATGAGGTCTGCAGGCGTGAAGGGCTTGACCACGTAGGCCATGGCGCCGGCGTCGCGTGCCCGCTCCACAAGCTCCTTCTGGCTGAAGGCGGTCAGCAGGACCACGGGGGCGATGCGGGCCTTGACGATCTTCTCAGCAGCGGAGATTCCGTCCATGACCGGCATCTTGACGTCCATCAGGACGAGGTCAGGCTTGAGTTCCTCAGCGAGCTGCACGGCCTTTTCGCCGTTGTCAGCCTCGCCCACCACGTCGTAGCCTTCGCCGCGCAGGATTTCGATGATGTCGAGGCGGATGAGGGTTTCATCCTCGGCCACAATGACGCGGCGCGCCGGCTGGGACGTGGATTTTGACTCCGTCGGTTCAGTCACGGGATCTCCTAGGAAAGGTACGGCGGGAACATCACTATCTTAGGCGCGCCCGCGTTCTGTACTTGATCTGCATGGGTTGATTGCGGCGTCGGTGGCGCGATTCTGGAATTCAGCCTATCTGGAGGTAGAGTAATTCCGCGTACGTGAAGCGATCGCGTTGCTCACAATCAGCTGTGGGCGTACCCTGTCTGCTTCCGTATCTTCCGCGCCCGAGTGGCGGAATTGGCAGACGCGCCGCACTCAAAATGCGGTATCGAAAGGTGTGTGGGTTCGAGTCCCACCTCGGGCACAGTGTTTCTGCAGGTCAGAGGCCCATTGGGCCTCTGGCTGTGTACAAAACCCCAAAATGTGTGTACAGCGGCGTAGCCTTTTTACGTGGCCAGCATCAGTACGCGCATCAAAAAGGACGGTTCCAAGTCCTTCATGGTTCGCTGGCGCGACCCGAAAACGCGAACAGCTCAAGGCCTTACTGTGGCCACCGAGTCCGAGGCTGAAACGCTCAAGCGACTCCTGGACGCGAACGGCCAGTCATTCGAGATCGCCCAGCACGCCATACTCTCCAACCAAGCAAGGGTTCCCACTGTCGCTGAGGTTGTCCAGGAACATATCGACCTGCTGATTCGCCCATCCAGCGGAACTGTTAGAACTTATCAAGTGATGCTGGATCGTCATGTCCGAGACTCAATCGGCCACATTCCTGCGGACAAGCTCGACTATCGGCACCTGAATCATTGGGTGAAATCGATGATGGCGAAGGGTAAGGCCCCCAAGACTATCCACAACGTTCACGGCCTCATCTCGGCAGCGATGAATACTGCAGAAATGCTCCAGTACATCCCCAAAAATCCTTGCCGTGGCGTGCAGTTGCCTAGCATCGACAAGGCTGAGGATGAAGCGATGTTCCTCACCCATTCCGAGTTCAACATGATTCTGGAGGTGATGGGGGAGCGGTACAAAACCTTCACGAGCTTTCTGGTTATGACGGGAACCAGATTTGGGGAGGCTACTGCGCTGAAGGTGGCGGATGTCGATTTGCTCGCCAAGCCGCCCACGGTGCGGGTGAACAAGGCCTGGAAACGGGATGGCCAGTCCCAGTTCTACATTGGCGCCACGAAGACGGGTGCGGGAAAGCGGACCATCGGCCTCAACCCGGCGCTCGTGGATCTCCTCGTACCCCTGGTGGCGAGCCGTACCGGCGATGAGCTCCTCTTTACGACTCCCAAGGGGGAGCGGATTGTCCATAGGCTGTATTGGCACTATTACTGGGTTCCAGCCGTGCAGGCGGCGCAATCGCACGGACTGAAAAAGTCCCCGCGCATCCACGATCTGCGGCACACGCACGCATCGTGGCTGATCCAAGATGGGGTAAACCTGTTCACCATCTCGCGGAGGCTCGGCCACACGTCAACCAGAACCACCGAGCAGGTCTACGGACACCTGATGCCGGAAGCCCTGCAGGCGGGTGCGGATGCGACGGAGCGTTCGATTTCCGGGTTTGTTCGCTAGGGAATACTGCTGCGGGGGCGCTGTGCCACTTGGGGCGAGTCAGTTGGCAGATGCAAGTCGTCGTACTCTCGCCCGGGTTCCGATGAGCCGCTCCTTTGACGCCGTCTTGGCTTCGGCAGGGGCACGGTTCGACGTGCTGCCGGGTTGAACCTCACTCAGCCTGGCAATCTCCATGATGTGCTCAGAAGTGAAGATAATTTTTCCCTTCCCCCAGCATGCGTGGGGAAACCGACCGCTGGCGGCGCCGTCCCGGAGCCAGGCCTCAGTGCACCGCATAAGGGCAGCTGCCTCGGCCGGCTCGAAGAATTCAAGATCCATCGGAACTCTCTTCTATCTCGATTGCTTCGGCTGTTCATGCAGATTGATGCTGCAGAAAACATGACCCGATGCCAGAGCACGTTCATCACCCGAAGAGGACATCTTGAATCTCTCGTTACCCCGGCCTCTGGACATGTCCAGAGGCCGGGGGTTCAATTGAGGTCTGGTGGTCGTCACTTGTCGTGCTCGGCAGGGCTCTATCTGACGGACGCTGGCTTTGAATTGGGATGACACAGGCATATGGGGGATGCTCATGGAAGTTCGTTCACACTTAGAAGCAGTTCCGGCAGTACGCGCAGAAGATGCATTCAAAGCGCTTCTGCTGCCTGCACATCTAACGCTTGAACGCCTTGTCGAAGTTGTCGAGGGGATCCGAAACCGGCGCATTGAGATTGAGGTTTCCGGAGCACTCACTGGAGGGTCTGTCTGCGGCCTATGGCTGTCGACAGACACGGCGGAGATCATCTTGCACGCCGCGACCCCATCATCGCTTCATAGGCAGCAATTCATTCTTCACGAGCTAGGCCACATGGTTCTCCGCCATGACGAGTTGGTTCTCCCCTCCGATTACGCCGACATCCTCTTTCCTGATCTGCCGCGTGAGCTGGTTTCGAGAGTGTTTGCTCGAAGCAGCTTCTTGGACGACTTCGAGGCCGCAGCCGAAACTCTGGCAGACCTCTTCGCGGCTGCGATCCGGGACAGTACCGTCGAACCACGCTCGTTCGAGAGGATTTTCGGATGATCCAGATCATCGTTGCCTCCCTGATCTGGGGGCTCGTCCTATGTTTGCTGCCCGGAATCCGATGGCGCGCTGACCAAAGTATCCTGGTGGCGGGTGTGACCATCGCGACGGCGCTCACGCTAAACATCGATCCTGTCTATATAGCCGGAGATGCGCTGCTCGGCCGTCGTAATGTCCTGGATCTGCTTGCAAACATCCTGATGGTCGTCGGCATATATTTCCTATCCAGGGCAATCCTTCGTGCGGTCGACCCCGGCGAGCTCCCGGCACGGCAGGATCGCTTCGGTCTCGCTGCATTGGGCCTTGTGATTGTTGGGCTTACTGCGTGCTTCGCCAATGTGGCGGCTCCCTATTCCTCGACGAGTTTTATGAAGGACTTCGGCGACCAATGGTCCGCCGCCGTCTATTCCGCCGTCCAATTTGGCTACATTGGAGTTGTCGTATCCATTACCGGCTACACGTGTTTCAGATTCCTTGGCCATATGTCCAAGCCATACTTCCGTGTCGCCTTCGCCCTTATCGGTGTCGGCTGTTCGTTGGCGGTAGTTCTAGTTCTGGCTGTTCTGGGAATGGACATCCTCCACCTGCAGAGTGACTTGGAAGGGATGACCGCCCTTTCGCTTGTTTACGATAGTGCCTTGGTCGGAGCCATGGCCTTTCTGTGTGCAGGACTTGCACTGCCGCCCATGGCTCGCATGCTTTCCCGCAAGAGAGAATCCAAGATGGAGGCCACCTTCATTCCTCGCCTCGCTGAGGTTTGGGAAAAGACTACGGATCCGAGGCCAGAGGTCCGCCTTCTGTCCTCAGCCCAAATTGCGGATCGCCGTGAATCAGTGCGGTGGCGCCTCCACAGGATGCTGGTCGAAATCCAGGATGCCCTTCTGATCGATCCTGAGCTCTCGAGGTTGTTGGATGATCGGGACCACCAGATTCTAAACCTGGTGGAGCGATATCTGGCCGCACCTCCTTCACGGAAGGAAGACCGAAGAGGTCCCCACGCTGTCGGCCGGGGGGAGCACGCTCTATGACGGAATCAGAAGCCAACACTTCGGAAACGCCGCAAGCAAGACTCGCTCGAAAGCTGAACCTCCTGCTTGACCTCTTCGAGTCGAAAGGGGAAGATCCCGTCACCTACCGAAAGATCAGCCATCACATGGCGCAGCGTGGAACGCCATTGTCACGCTCGCGCTGGGCGTACATGCGGAGCGGGGACAGCTCGCTGGCCACCGATGAGTCGCTCTTGCGGAATCTCGCTGAATTTTTCGGTGTCGACTCGGATTACCTGCTGGATGATTCAGGTGACGTTCCTCAACTCGTTGACGCCCAGCTTGAGTTGCTGCGTAGTTTGCGTGAAGCTCGTGTGCGGAACTTTGCCGCACGGCAGCTGCAGGGAATTTCCCCTGAAACCCTCGTGCGGCTTCGTAAAGCAATCGACGAACGACTGGGAGGTGGCCACCAGGGTGGCAAAGAAGACAGCCCTTCGTAGCCTTATTGGGCTGGCGACGGCGGCCACGGCCGGGAGCGCGGTAGTTTTTCTTGGCGCGGCGTATTTTGCCCGCCAGGTTGTCGTTCCAAAGACCACCCGCAGCGAGGACCTTCCCATCCGAAGGGTCTTTGGAGGCGCCGAAGGCTCGCTGCAAATCGAACTGCCTGCATCACCACAGACAAGGGCACCCGGGCGTTACAGCCTTTGGTTCGCCAACGGTTCCGGCCATGCCTGTCTTGGCAGGGTTACGAAGACGGACACTGAAGCAGGCACAGTGACACGTGTTGTGGAGCGGGTCGACTCCGGTGACTTGCCGTCCGCCAGGGCAGGAATCTGGAGCGGATATGTTTTCTCTAAACCGGACCAGCTAGACCTGCCTTATTCAGTAGTTCAGATCCCGACTGAGCACGGCACTGCCCCCGCATGGAAGTTCATGCCGGCCACTGCTTCCCTCGTTTCTAACGTATGGGCGATACATATCCATGGGATGGGCGGAACCAGAGCAGGTGCTCTCCGTGGGGTCCCAGTTGCAAATCGGCTGGGCCACACATCGCTGGTCGTCTCATTTCGGAATGACCGCGAGGCGACAGAATCGACTGACGCTCGCTACATGTTGGGGCAGACTGAATGGATCGACGTCGAAGCTGCGATCGGATTCGCCATTAGCGAGGGCGCCCAGAAGATACTGCTATTCGGCTGGTCCTTGGGCGGATCCATCGCCTTACAATTGGCAAATTTGTCGGCCTACTCCCGATATGTCTCTGGGCTCATACTCGATGCCCCAGTTATGGACTGGAGTAGGACCTTGACTTCAAACGCGCAGGCAAGCGGGCTCCCGGGTCCGGTGGCCGCTTTAGGACTGCGCCTCATGCAGTCCAGGACGTTCCGGTGGGTCACGGGGCTAGAAGAGCCACTCAATTTTCAATCGTTGGACTGGGTGGAGCGCGCGTCTGAGCTCAAGAAACCGGTATTGCTTTTGCATGGAAAAGGGGACCTTTCAACGCCCTTCGAAGTGTCGGAGCTCGTTGCCAACCTTCGTCCTGACCTGATTCAATTGGTCCCTTTCGACGTCGAGGGTCATTCGCAGGAATGGAATGTTGATATTGAAAAGTGGGAAGGAGCAGTGGCTGACTGGATCGTGAGCCTGAACGGAGAAGTAAAGGAAGACGACGAAGCCGGAGAGTTGGCGGACGCCTCGGCGGAGTAGGTGCTCGCACTATTCACCGATTCGCCTATTTCGCTTTCAATCGCTTGGCATCAAGGAGCCTGTCGCAACGACATCGCCGGCGAAAACGGCTGCAAGGGCTTCAAGTTGCGCCCGAACTTGTTCCGGGCAAGCTTCGAATCTCCCGTCTGTTACGCGTACAACAAACCCAGCAGAGTGCAGTTGCGCAAGGTGACGGCCGATGGCTGACGACGATGCTTGGAGTCCGGTGCCAATTTCGCCACAGGTCGAGGGTCCGTTTCTGATAAGGAAGCGGAGAATTTGGCTTCGTGTTCGGTTCATCAAGATGTTCGTCATGGGGACCAAGTTTGAGCAAGGATGAAAAGAATTGGCGCTGTAGACGGGTCTACAGCAGCAGGTTACTCCTCCTCTAGCCGTCTGGGAAGCGTCCGGTCAACCTTTTTGAGGTTGATTGCCCCTTTCATATGACTCGCGGAATACTGGGAGCAAGACACATGATCGATTCTGACCGGCCTAAGGTCTCATGAAGGGGTGGGCGATGATTGCTGACGAGGCAAGCCTTGATGGGGGACTATCCCCACAAGCCAGGCTTGCCCGCCGTCTGAATCTGATGCTCGACGTCGTGGTCGCCGAGCGTGGACAGCCAGTTACTTTCCGCGAGATTCAGGGAGAGCTGGCGGCCAGGGGCATCAAGCTCTCGCGCGCCCGCTGGTTCTACATGAAGGACGGCAGAGGTCGCCTGGTGAGTGATCCGGCGCTTCTCAAAGCCCTTTGCGACATATTCAAAGTTGACGCCTCCTATCTCCAGATAGGCAACGATGCCGATCTGCCCGAGCGCATCGATTCCCAGCTCGAGTTCGTCAAATCCCTGCGGGCGGCTCGAGTGAAGTCCTTCGCGGTTCGAACTCTTGGCGACGTCTCCCCGGAAACGCTGCGCGCCATCTCCGAATACCTCAATGAGGACATCCGCCTCCATCCTGGTGGCGAACAGGCAGCAGCTAGCCCTCCAGCAGATACTGAAGATGGGCGTCAAGCAGCTCCTTGATACGGGGAGTGTTCGCTGAATAGCGGGGAGAGCGGCCGTGCCGGCGGCCGGCTTGCACGTCCACGATGATGGCGCCTGCTTCTTCCAGGGCCAACAGATGCTTGGCCACGCTGGGCTCCCCAGCGCTCACGGAAGCAACAATATCCCCACGCGTCGCTGGTCCATGGGCTGAAAGGTACCGAAGGATCTCGTTCCGTGCCCGATTGCCAAAAGTTGCCACGGCAGCCTCAACGTCGGACGACCATGCGTCGTCGTGCGGCTGGGTGATACGTGGCATGGAACCATTCTTACTGAACACCTCCGAAAAAGTAAGAACTGCACTCTTGACGATACTTTAATTATCTTTGACAATATTTTTCATAGCCTATTCACAAGTGGTTGAAGGCAACGCTGAGGCCACGTCAGAGGTGCCGAGCGTTTGTTGGCGCCGGAGGTATTGGAAACTGTCAGTCGAAGCGGTGAAGACCATGCGAGTCGAAACCACGGCGAATCACGCCGAACCAAACCAATCTCAGTCGACTGGCGTCGACGTCTCCCTGCTCAATCCACCGATATCCGAAGAACTGTCGGTAGGTGTCGACCAGATGATGGTTGCCGTCGAAGGAATTCGGCGCTACGTCATTTCACACTTGTCGAGGGTTGGCCGGACGTGCGACGTAGACGATGTCATGCAAGACATTCGAGTTGCTGTCTGGGATGGAGTATCCCAAGGTCGGTATAGACCATTCCCGGGAGTTCGGTTTGCTGCTTGGGTGCAGGGTGTAGCAATCAATATCTGTTCTGCACATATCCGTCGGGAGTTAGCGCATCAAACACTCCCGCTGCTCCTAGACCCCGGGGCTGCTGAGGACTCAGTCCCGTTCGATGCATTGACTGTTCTGGCCAGGCACCGCCACGAGGACCGGGGCGCCGAAAAGGTTGTTGACCAAGAGTGGGCTCAGACGCTGCTTGGCCTGACACGCGCCTCTGTGTCCCCGGCAATTTGGGGACTCGCGATGGACAGTCTTACAGAACCGCGCAAATACGGACCGCCCTCGCCCCAGGATCGGCGCCGCTGGAATGCTGTGACCGTGGTGCGCCAGACAGCAAAGACGATCAACCAAGCGCTGGACGTTGATCCTGGAACTGTCCGGAATATGCAGGACCTGTGCCGATGTGCTGTTGAATGCCTGCCCAGCCCGCTCCTGCGTGGAGTAGCGGACTCAATTGTGCGTCCTGATGTACGCGGACCAGAGCGTGGCAAGGCCATAGCCGCGTTGGCAGTCGAACTCGGCGTTACAGAACGCTATGTGGCCGTCCAGATTGGCTGCGCCAGGCGGCTGTATCAAACTGCGTGGCGGACCCTTCGTGGAGCAACGATTTCGACCCGCTAAGTCATGCACTCAACCCGCTTGTCCGCCATGAACGGTAAGGGGAGGCAAATATGTCTATGTCACGAGAAACGGTGAGAGGTATAAGTCGCCGCTTGCGCCTGTGGCTCCTAGGTGCGATCTTGGCGGCCACCGTTGCTGTCGTGCTTGTTCTGGTTGGGTCACCACGTCCTCCGTCAACCAGTACGACGGCGGTTCCAATCCCACCGCCGCTAGCCTCTTCCACCGGTCGTCCGTCGCCATCCGCTCCGTCTGTTTCAACGGGCTCGACGACGACGCCAGCCACCGAGAAAACGAGCGCGATTGAGGTTCCACGCACCACGAACTATCGAGCGCTGGCAACAGCCGCTGCCGAGGCCATTTACAGCTGGGACACGCGAACGTCGTCGTACTCGGAGGTCTACACCCGCCTCCGTGGCTGGTGGGACGTCCTGCCGGACGGATCGAACCCATTGGCTGTCTTTGCTCAGGAATTTGAAGCCACGGGTATCAACGCCGGAACTTTTGCTTCTTTGGCCGGGCAGGGGGCCTTCCGTACGGCCACGGCCGAATCCATGACCTGTGACGAGGAGTTGGCGGAGGTGCGGCAGCGTCCGGCTCCGTGGTTGGGTATGCACGTCTGCACCGTCTCCCTGCGAGTGGTGGATCAGACGGCCAGTAGCCGTAACGCCTACACGGCACCAGTCAGCATCATGGTCAATTGTCCGCCGGCTGCAACTGCCCCGCCTGACCGATGCATGATGGTGGGCTTCTACGCGACCTCAAGCAGGATCGTGTACTGATGCCATTCCCTGCGATTTTGATGGCAGTGGCAAAGCGCCGTGCACTGCTCCACGCCGCGATAGCCATGGCAACGGTCGTGGCACTGATGTTCGGCGTAGTGTTCTGCGCATTCGTTACCGTGCTGGTCGCTAGTCGGTCGGGCGAGGCCTCCGTTTGCACGTTCATGGGTCCTGTGGGCGAGGGGCCTTCGAGCAGACGTGGTGGTGGACTGGAAATCCACGTTGGCGGCCGGGAACCAGTCTGGCTCACTCCACGCCAGGTCACGGTAGCGAGCGGCTACATTTCGGTCGGGAAGCAACTTGGAATCCCAAGGGACGCCTGGATTATCGCAATCATGATGGCTCTTCAGGAATCGACTCTTAGGGTCCTCGCAAACTCGAATGTCCCGGCCTCGTTCCAGTTTCCGCACGATGGTGTCGGAAGCGATCATGACTCGATTGGGAGTGCTCAGCAGCGACCGGCTGCAGGCTGGGGGAGCGTTGAGCAGCTGATGGACCTTGGTTATAACGCACGTGCATTCTATGGCGGGCCGTCGGGGCCCAATCGTGGCAGCCCGCGGGGCTTGCTCGACGTTCCTGGTTGGCAATCGCTGGACAAAGGACAAGCTGCTCAGGCCGTCCAAGTTTCGGCTTTTCCCGAGCTGTACTCGCGGTGGGAGTCTCAGGCAACCGCTATAGTCAGCTCGCTCGAGGGTGCCACTGCGCCGGCAAAATGCGCGGATGCGGTGAAGGTTTCCGCGCCTGCCGTTGCACACGAGAACCTTACCCAGATCCGCAAGGATGTCTTGCGCTTTACGCAAGCCGGTGTGGGTGGAACTTACATCTGGGGTGGTGAACAGTTCAAAGCGTGGGACTGCTCTGGATACGTCCAGTGGATCTATAGTCAGGTCGGAATCAACCTTCCACGCGTGGAACAGTGGAGGGTGGGGGAGCGGACCGAGAGCCCGCAGCCCGGCGACTTGGTTGTCCAGAATCCCCAAGGGCCGGACAACTGGGGCCATGTGGGCATCTATGCAGGTGACGGCATGATGTACAGCGCGCTGAACCCATCGGCAGGGACTTTGCTTCATCCTGTGGACTGGAACCCAGGCAGTGCCTACTTCGATTTGCTAAGTAGCCGATTGACTTAGTCGGCTATTTTCCGTGAGTCAATAACCACCGTTTGAGGCCCTGCCGGTAGTGGCGGCGACGCGAAACTCCCGAGGCATCGCCTCGGTGATGGTGAGTCCGTGCTTTGAAACGTCTGTTTTGCTAGTACCTCCCTAAGTAGTTATTTGGAGATGAGCTAGGGGTGTCTCCAGACCGCGTCTTCGGCATCGCTCTCCTCCGAGAACAGATGCACTTCGTCGCCGGGCTGGCCAATCCGCGTTCTTCTATTACCAGATCCTGCTCCAGCGCCCGACCCGAAAGAGAAGCTCAAGGCGGCGATCACGGAGATCTTCGGAACGAACCATGGCCGGTACGGCACGGCGGGTCCATACGGAGCTACTCAAGCAAGGGTGGACGGTCGCGAAGAAGAGCGTGCTGAAGCCGCTGCAGGCCCTTTGGTTGGCCTGCAAGGTCCGGTGCAGGAAGCGATACAACTCCTACCAGGGTGAACAGGGCGGCGCGTTAGCGCTGTGAGATCCCGATCTATCTGGACCATTCCGGGATGTTGAACTCACTCTTTTCGCGAAGCTTTCGATCACCCCATTTTGGCGCTGCTCCAAACTAATTGGCCCTTTTTCTCAGAGACGGTCGACCAAGACGTCCGGGCCGACCTCAGGGGGAGGTAGTTGCGCATGGCAAACAACTCCGTTTCCTAAGGGAACGGGTCCGCCCATCACGGATGGCAATGATTGAGCGGGCAGGGTCGTCATCAAGAGCGTGGGGGCGCCCGGCGGAGGTCCCGCCACCCTCGAAGGGTGCCAGCCGGCGGCGTCCGCCGTTGCAGTCCGTTGAAGGTCGTCCTCGTCTCAGCCGAGATATGGCGACAATCGCTCTTCGAAAGCTTCCTTAGGCATGGCTCCCATGAATGAATCGACGATTTCACCGTTCTGGAACACTCGGAAGGCCGGGATCGAAGTTACCTGGTATTTCCGGGCGAGCTCGGGATTCTCGTCCACATTGAGCTTTACGACGTCAATCTTTTCTCTGTGGTGTCGTGCGATTTCGTCTAGCACGGGGCCGACTGCCCGACAGGGCGGGCACCATGCTGCCCAGAAGTCGACTAAGACGGGCCGTTCGTTTCGGAGTACATCTGTCTTAAACGTCGAAGTTGTGGTGGTGCGTGCAGACATTTCGTACTCGCTTTCAGAGAGGATTACTCGGTTGGGAGCTCCTGTGCAAACAGCGTGCATTTGGACGCTGTGGTGTTCCTTGCGCAGTGTGATTGACGACCAACAGCTGTCCGGATTGCCCGCGATCATTCATGGATGTTGACGCTAGCTGGACCGCCCGTGGCCTCATGCCAATGCGCTCTTATCTAGTTGGATGGGAAGTTGTACGAAGCTCCCGATGCGTGGGCAGGCTCCGGCCAGCGTGAGGTGACGACTTTGCCACGGGTGAAGAACGACACGCCCTCGGGGCCGTAGATGTGCTTATCACCGAACAGTGATGCCTTCCAGCCGCCAAAGGAGTGGTATGCCACGGGCACGGGCAGGGGTACGTTGATTCCGATCATGCCGACGTCGACGGAGCGCTGGAACTTGCGGGCATCGGCTCCCGATGAGGTGAAGATGGCGGTGCCATTGCCGTAGGGATTGGCGTTGATCAAGGCAATGCCCGCGGCAAGATCTTCGACTCGGACGACAGCCAGAACGGGGCCGAAAATTTCCTCGGTATATGCGGACATCTCAGTTTTGACGTGGTCGATGACCGTGGGGCCGACCCAGAATCCCTCTTCGTGGCCCGGGACGATGACGTCGCGGCCGTCCACGATCATGGCCGCCCCCGCAGCTTCCGCTGCAGCCACAGTCTTGCAGATGAATTCCCGTGATTCCGGGCTGATGACTGGGCCCATGTCGGCTCCCGGTTCTGTACCGTTGCCGACCTTGATGTTCAATGCCCGCTCTTCAACCTTCTTAACCAACAGGTCAGCTGCGTCACCGACGGCGACGGCGACGGAGATCGCCATGCATCGCTGTCCGGCGGAACCAAAAGCAGCTGCCGCCAGATGGTCGGCCGCATGATCCAGGTCGGCGTCCGGCATGACGATGGCATGGTTTTTTGCTCCGCCCAGGGCTTGGACTCGCTTGCCATTCTTGGCGGCGACTTCAGCGATGTGCCTTGCCACAGGCGTGGAACCCACGAAGGAGATACCGTCCACATCTGGGTGGGTCAGAAGTCCGGACACAACCGCCCTGTCGCCGTGCAAAACCTGGAAGACGCCGTCGGGCAGACCTGCCAGCTTCCACAGCTTCGCGAGCAGCATGGCTGCGGAAGGTACCCGGTGGGATGGCTTGAGGATAAAGGCGTTGCCCGTGGCGATGGCCATGGGTGCCATCCAGAGTGGCACCATCACGGGGAAGTTGAATGGAGTAATGCCGGCGACTACGCCAAGCGGTTCCCGGAACGAGAATACATCGATCCCCGTGGACACCTGATCTGAATAATCGCCTTTGAGCAGCTCCGGGATGCCACATGCGAACTCGATGACGTCGAGGCCACGCGCGATCTCCCCCTTGGCGTCAAGGAGGACTTTGCCGTGTTCGGCTGTAATCAACTCGGCAAGATCGTCAACATGGGCAGCGACAAGTTCACGGAACCTGAACAGCACAGCAGTTCGTTTCGCCAGAGATGTGTCACCCCATGTGTGGGCAGCTGTCTTTGCGGCCGCGACCGTGGCTTCAAGGTCAGCCGCGTTCGCCAGGCGGAGCTCCGCCGTGATTTCGCCGGTTGCCGGGTTGTATACGGGCTTCGTGTCCTGGCCTTGGCCGCTGGTCTCGACCCCGCCGATGAAGTGATTGATGATGGTGGCGCTTGTTGTGCTTGTCGTCATGGTGACTTCCTTGTCTTCAGTACCCTCATGGAGTGCGCGGGCTGTACGTCAGTTTGTTGGGTTAGATGGGCGGTAGCAGGCAGACGCAGGATGCGCCTCATGCGAATGTTCAGTGCTGGAAGATGACCTTGCCGAAGATGTCGCCTTCGAGCATCTTTTGGAACCCGTCTCTGGCCTTTTCCAACGGATAGACGCTGTCGATCTCGGGACGCACGCCTGTGTTGGCCAGAAACTGGCTCAGCCTCACCAGCTCCTCCCGGGTGCCCATGGTTGATCCAATGATCCGCAATTGCATGAAGAACACCCTGCCCAGGTCAGCCGAGGGGGCGGCTCCGCTGGTAGCGCCGCAAGTGATAATTGTCCCGCCGGGATTCAATGACTTGAGGGAGTGGGACCACGTCGCTTCGCCGACAGTGTCAAAGACGACGTCAACCCGCTCGGGTAGCCGCTCACCGGTGGCAAAGCATTCTGAGGCCCCCAGGACCAGTGCTTTCGCCTTCTTCTCGTCGCTGCGGCTGGTTGCCCAAACCCGGAAACCCGCTGCCTTGCCGAGCGAAATTAGGGCCGTGGCGACGCCACCGCCAGCGCCTTGGACCAGGATCGTTGATCCAGGCTGCACTTGCGACACGCTGAACAGCATTCGGTACGCCGTAAGCCAAGACGTGGGAAGTGCGGCCGCTTCAGCAAAGCTGAGCTCGGCAGGTTTAGGGACAAGGTTGCGGGCTGGAACCCAGACATAATCCGCCATAGTGCCGTGGTAGCGCTCAGACAGCAGCGAGCGTTTCGGGTCCAAGGTTTCGTCGCCGCGCCAATCAGGAGTGGATACTACGCTATGAACAATGACTTCGTTTCCGTCATCGTCGACGCCGGCTCCGTCGCCACCCAGGACCATCGGCAGCTTGTCTGCCGCCAGTCCAACACCCTTTAGCGAGAAAATATCGTGGTGATTCAGGGCGGAAGTCTTTAGCTTGACACGCACGAATCCGGAAGGATTTCTGTCGTCAGGCAGCGGTAGTTCTCCAACTACTAATCCTGACAGCGGATCCTCCGCCGAGAGGGAAGTTGCGTAAACGGCACGCATTGCGGCTCCTTCTGTTGGTGGACTGAATCATTTGAGTCACGTCCGAGAATGTATTTAGGCTTGCATCGGTTCCAAGAGGCGATCCAACGATTCTGTTGTGTTCTTCACCCATGCGGGATTCCGGTCCTTGTCGACTAGGACGGCACGGACGCCCTCGATGAAGTCCTTGGATCCGGTAATGATCCTCGTCATTCGAAGCTCTGTCTGCAGGCATTCGGCCAAGGAACGTTGGCCGCCCCAGCGAATCAGTGGAACCGTTATCTCCAGACTTTGAGGTGACAGGGATCGCATTTTTTCTATGACGGACCGAGACCAGGGGGTATCAACCGCTGTTAGTCGACTCTCGATGTCGCCAAGAGTCGGCGCACCGAAACACCAGTCAATTTCGGACCGATGATCGGCCAAGTGCCCTCCGGCCTCCGGCCGGGTCGTGTTGAGAGCTGCGAGTACCGTCGTTACCGGAGTGCCCCGCCGCTCGGCCAGCACATCCGGAACCGTGTCGATGATGTCAGAAGGGACGTAATGTGTGGCGAGGCCGCAGTAGAGGGCGTCCCGGTAGTCCATCTGGTGGCCGGTGAGGCCGAGGTACATACCCAAGGCCCCCGGTAACCTCGGAAGGAAGTAACTGGCGCCTACATCAGGGAAGAAGCCGATAGCCGTTTCCGGCATTGCCAGTGTGGCTCGTTCCGATACCACCCGGAATCGGCCGTGGATTGCCAGGCCCATCCCGCCGCCCATGCAAAGACCGTTGATCAGTGAGATCACGGGCGTCGGATACGTCGCGATATAGGCGTTCATAGCGTATTCACGGGCGAAGAAGTCCTCAATCATGCTGACGTCGCCGTCCACAGATTGCTGGCGGATGTTTTTGATGTCTCCGCCTGCACAGAAGGCCTTGAGGGCGTCAGAGCGGATCAGAACGGCATCAAGGCGCTCCGGTTCCCAGGCCCTCAGTGTCGCGCTGATGGCCGTTACCATTGTTGTGTTTAGGGCGTTGTAAGCTGCTGGGCGGTTTAAGACGATGTGGCCTAGGCCTTCCGCCAGCGAAGACGTTACGAGCTCGTTGGTTGACATCTCAGGGCTCCTGCCGTGGTCAGGCGTAGACCTGATCGAAGAGGGCAGCCACTTCCGTGACCTCGGGAACGACGGGGTTATTTCCGGGGGATCCTGAATCAATGGCTTGCTGTGCCATCAAGGGGGTCAGCTTCTTCCATTCCTGCTCATTGATGCCGTAGGAGCGCGGTGTGGGCACGGCCAGATCCGTGGCCAAGTTCCGCAAGCGCTCGACCAATTTGTCAGCTGCGAGTCGGTCCGGGTCTGAGTCGGATGCACACATCAATGCCCGGGCACATTCGGCATAGCGCGGGATCGCGGAGCCAACAGAGAATTCCGTGACCACAGGGAGGAGCATGGCTATCGACATCCCATGGGCAACGTGAAAATGAGCCCCCAGCGGCCGGGCCATGCCGTGGACCAGCGCGACACTCGAATTAGAAAATGCCATGCCCGCCTGTGTAGATGCGTACATCATGGCCTCGCGGGCAGACCGATCCTGGCCGTCGACATAGGCACGTTCGAGGTTTCCCGCTATCGAGTTGATCGCCTTCAAAGCCAGTAGGTCTGAAAAATTGTTGGCTTTTCGACTGACGTAAGCCTCTATGGCGTGCGTCAGAGCGTCGATGCCTGTGTCAGCTGTGAGCCGTGCGGGCATCGACAAGGTCAATTCGAAGTCGACGATTGCCGCCACAGGGAGGAAGGCAGACCCAATGCAGAGCATCTTCTCATCCGTTTTGCTGTCGGTGATGATGGTGAACTGAGTAGCTTCCGAACCGGTTCCCGCCGTGGTCGGGACGGCAAAAATTGGAAGCGCTGGCCCGGAGTTGATCTTCGGGGCCTTGTAGTCGCGCATTTCCCCACCTTGGGCCACGAGCAGTGCTATTGCTTTGGCACTGTCCATGGGGCTGCCTCCGCCGAAACCAATTACACAATCAGCGTTGTGGTCCTGTGCTAGACGGACTCCAACCCACAGCGAGTCCGTCGTGGGGTCCGGCACTGTTTCAGAGAAGAGACAAGGCTCCAGGCCGCAGGCCGACAGGGAGGCAATCAGATTCTCCGCTGCTCCGCTCTGGACCATGAATGCGTCCGTGACCAGCAGGGGCCGTCGGTAGCCCATGCTGCCTATGAGGGTGCCTAGTTCGGCAACGGACCCGCCGCCGACGCGCAGGGCGCGGGGGAGTGTAACGGCAGAAATCATCTAAACCTCCGGATTGGTCGGGCCCTAGTCGGTCTTGGTTCAAGCCTCTGAGGGCACCTACGGAGAGTCGCTGCATACTAGGGTCACCACGACTCTCAAAACGTGATGCTTGCTACAGCGAGTCTGATCTGAACGCATTCCGATTACAATGGCCAAGTTGCCACACTGCAGTGCAATTATGCACACTTAGGAAACCATGCTGGATCGCCATGTCTCCCACCTTGGCCTTAATGAAGAGACTATGGTCAACGCAAAACTGACTCCATATGAAGGTGGGGCTAACACGTGATTTCCGCCGATGACATGAGCTACTTTCTCCAGGTCGCCCGTCACCAACGGTTGACCCTCGCTGGTCATGCCCTGGGGGTGAATCACACGACTGTCGGCCGACGCATAGCAAAGCTGGAGTCTGATCTCGGTGTACGGCTTTTTAGTCGCCGAAGCAGCGGATGGGTGTTGACGGAGGCTGGCGATCGGCTCCTCGTCCACGCCGAAACGATCGAGGATGCCCTCAACGCGGCATGCAATGTTTCCGAGCAGCAGCACGCCCTCAGCGGTTCCGTTCGCATCGTCACACCAGACGGCTTTGGCGCGTTCCTGCTGGCACCGGGGCTCGGTCCCCTCCGCAGCAAGCACCCGGATCTGACGTTGGAAATCATGACCTCAAGCCAAAAGTCATCCTTTACGACCCGGGAATTCGACATTGCCGTAGTCCTGCTGGAACCTTCGCCACGCGCTGTCTGGAGCCGGCCGCTTCTCGGCTACACGTTGGGTCTATATGCTTCTCGCGAATACCTTGCCCGTTACCCGGAGATCAAGACGGTTGAGGACCTGCACGCCCATACACTCATCTTCTACGTCGACGAGACATTGGACATTGACCCCCTGAGAATCATGAGTGAAATCCTTCCAGGCTATTCGGCAAAGATTCAGATTAACAACATCACAGGACACTGGAAGGCAACCGCCGCCGGCCTGGGCATCGCCCCCCTGCCCAGCTACATAGGCGATGCCGATGAGAACCTCGTTCGGGTCCTGCCGGGCGAAGTCGAAGTACGCCGAACGTACTGGATTGTCGTACCGCGGGGACTTCTCAGGCTGCCAAGAGTACGGGCGGCAGCAGAGTTGATCCAGGCCATAGCCCTGGAACATTCAACGGATGACTAACGGCCCGGAGGCCAGCCCGATGACGCCCCACAAGGCAGTGCCGCAAGCATTCCGCTGACCGAGGTCATGGTAACGACGGGATTCCTGGGCGGCGCGTTGTGACCATGGAGATGGCGGCATCGGCGGACCGGAAACGCGAAACGCACCCGTCAAAAAAGTCTTTCTGTGATCCCAACGCA
The DNA here is from genome assembly GCF_026427775.1 of Arthrobacter sp. CDRTa11. NCBI lineage: Bacteria > Bacillati > Actinomycetota > Actinomycetes > Micrococcales > Micrococcaceae > Arthrobacter > Arthrobacter sp. CDRTa11. The sequence goes on from NZ_CP044532.1 coordinate 2,069,056, forward strand.
TCCACGACCACTGCAAGACGACGGTCACTGAGTGTGCATGAATGCACAGCAAAGTGCTCATTTGGTTCTTGTCTTGAGTCGCAAAAGGCAAGAGACTCAACTCACAATGACTCTTGCGCTCCACCCGCCGCTGTTGTCCGAACTCCGACAACACGGTCAAATGCCCGAAGGAACAAAGCCGTTCTTCTCGGCGACATCACTCCCTGAATGCCCGTCTGCGTTTCCTCGCAGAGCATTCTCATTGAAAGTAGGGGTAATGCCTGAAAGTTACACCCCCGTAGCCGGGGATAAAAGTAAGAAAACTGCCCGCAAGTCTGCCATCGGCAGTCTCATCGGTACGTCCATTGAATGGTACGACTACTTTTTGTACGGAACAGCGGCGGCGGTAGTCTTCGGCCCGCTGTTCTTCCCAGGAGCAGATCCTCTGGTCGGACTCATGGCCTCATTCGGTGCCCTCGCCGTCGGCTTCCTTGCCCGTCCCGTGGGCGGCATCGTTGCAGGCCATGTCGGGGACCGTATTGGCAGAAAAGCTATGCTCGTTGCTTCGCTGCTCATCATGGGTGTCAGCACAACCCTCATCGGGTTGCTCCCCACCTACGCCCAACTCGGATTCTGGGCCCCAGCACTCCTCCTCCTCCTCCGGCTGGTCCAAGGGTTCGGAGCAGGGGCAGAATGGGGCGGCGCTGCCCTGATGTCTGTAGAACACGCTACTGCCAAAAAACGTGGGTTCTACGGCAGTTTTACCCAGATCGGCGTCCCTATTGGCATGCTCCTAGCAACCGGTTCATTCGCGTTGGCGCGCACAGTGTTCAACAACGAAACATTCTTGGCCTGGGGCTGGCGTGTGCCCTTCCTTGCCAGCGCCTTTTTGATTGGCGTCGGCCTGGTTATCCGGCTGAAGCTCGAGGATCCTCCGAAGTTCAAGGAGATGAAAGAGCAAAACACGCTGTCCAGTCGGCCCATTGTCGACATGTATCGCAACGAAAAGCGGAACATGTGGCTGGCCACGGGTATGCGAATCTCGCAGAACGCCGTCTATTACCTCTACACCGTTTTCGCCGTTGCCTACATCGGCCGATCCCTGGGATCGGACAACAACACATCGCTGGTCGCAGTGATGATTGCCTCCGCGCTGGGCATCATTTCCACCCCGATCTGGGGCGCCTTGTCGGATCGTTTCGGGCGGCGACGTCTCTACATATTCGGCTCCGTGGGGAGCGGACTGTTCGTCATGCCGTTCTTCATGCTGGCAGACACCGGTAATCCAGTCCTGATCGTTGTCGCTATGGTGCTGGGAATCAACTTTTTCCATGACGCAATGTACGGGCCCCAGGCAGCCTTTTTTTCCGAGCTGTTTTCGACAGGGGTCCGGTATAGCGGTGCATCCATCAGCTACTCGCTCGGATCTGTGTTCGGCGGCGGGTTCTCCCCGCTCATCGCAACCGCCCTACTGGCACTGGGCGGCGGGAATCCCTGGCTGATTGTCGCGTACTTCCTCTTCCTTAGTTGCATCACCGTCGTCTGCGCCTATCTGGCCCCGGAAACAAACCTCCGAGACATCGACGATGACACGGAACTCGGAAGAACGGTGCCGGAAGCATCGCACCAGCCAACACACTGACGGTGCACCCGCCCAAATACCCAGGAATGACCACAAATCACACTCAACGAGGAGATACACATGATCAACGGCGTAGACCAAGATGCCCTGTTCGCCACCATCGACGCGGTGAAGAACCGGCCGGAACTCGCACAGGTTTCATTCAACCTCACTTCTGAATGGCTCCAGGGTTGCCGCCAGCGCGCCACCACTGGTGACATCATCCAGAACGGAAATGTCGTCGAATCCCGCGAGGCGACTTACGTTCTCGAATCTGATGAGCCAGTGGCCCTGCTCGGCACGGACATGGCTGCAAGCCCGGCGGAATTCATCCTCCACGCGCTGGCCGGCTGCTACGCGGTGACGTACGCCGCGAACGCAACCGTCAACAACATCGAGCTCAGTTCACTCCGCCTTGAAATGACTACGGACATTGATCTCCAGGGTTTCCTCAACTTGAACGCCGACGTCCGTCCAGGCCTTCAGCAGATCCGCATCCAGGTCCATGCGTCTTCTCCCAATGCTTCACAGGAACGTCTGGAAGAGCTTACGAAGATTGTGGAGGAACGTTCCCCCATCCGGGATACGCTGGCGGGTCCTGTCGAGGTCCAGACGACGCTGGTAAAGCACTGACCATGTTCCCTTTGACGCTTCATCACCTGCTGTGGAGGATGCTGACCGTCCACCCGACGTCAGAGGTCGTCACAGTCACGGGACCGGTAAATGACCTTCGATCAACCAGATGCACTTATGAACAGCTGGCATGGCGTATAGAAGCTCTGACGCACGGACTCAGGGACGAGATCGAACTTGGCCCCGGCGACACGGTAACCGTACTTGGCTGGAACGACCAGCAGCACCTGGAACTGCTTCTGGCCGTTCCACTGACCGGCGCAAAGGTCAGCAGCATCAACCTCCGCCTCGGAGGGGAGACACTGTCCCATCTTGCCCGCAATCCCCGGCCGAAGGCGGTTGTCGTAAGCAGCGACCTCTTTGAGCATCCTGCCGTTGGACCAGCCATAGATGCACTGGTTGAAGAAATGCGCAGCACCGGTGTCATCATTGTTGCCATCACGCCTCCAGGCGGAAGGCCATCTGCTCCTGAAACGATCTCGTACGAGTCGCTGATCCACGCCAATCTTGGTCGCCGTTGGGAAGAAGTCCTGGAGGATGAGAATGCTCCTGCGTTCATCTTCCACACCAGTGGAACGACGGGTCTGCCCAAGAGCTACGAGGTCACGCACAGGGCCGCTGTTCTGCATTGCCTCAGCCAGGCGACAGTAGAAGCAACCGGACTGTCCAGCAAGGACCGGGTCCTCCCCCTTGCGCCCTTCTTCCATGTAAACGGCTGGGGGCTGCCCCTGACTGCTGCACTCACGGGCGCATCCCTGGTTTTGTCCGGCGGAGATCTGACTCCGGCCCGGATAGCGAACGTCATGCAAAAGGAGAACGTCACCGTAGCAGCTGCTGTGCCAACCGTCTGGTTCGATGTTTGCGCGGCCATTGAGCGCGGCGAGGCAGTTCGACCCATGGCCCTGCGGGAAGTTCTTACGGGCGGCAGCCCGCTCCCGGAGTCTGTTTGGAAGAGCATCCGGTCAACCCTGGGCGCTGGTGTCGCCACCGCTTGGGGAATGACAGAAACCATGGCGTGCAGCACATATGAACGGGAGCGCCCACACGAACGCGCCGGCAAACCGATTCCGCTGGTCGAACTCGGCCTTCACAAGACAGTGCCATCGACCGCCGGACTGGATACCCCGCAGGGTCGGCTGCGGGTTAGGGGGCCCTTCGTCATCGGCAACACAGCGGAACCCGGCGCCTGGTTCATGACAGGGGACATAGCGACCATCGACGCAGATGGTTCACTGACACTTCGGGACCGAGAGAACGACCTCATCAAATCCGGGGGCGAGTGGATCGCACCTGCGGAAATGGAACAAGGTCTCTGCACACATCCCAATGTGGTCGCGGCGGCAGTGATCCCTGTAAGCCACCCGAAATGGATCGAACGACCCAGAGCCTTCGTCGTCCTCAACAGAGAACCGGATGTCGGGGAATTGATTGAGGAAGCCCTCACCGCGCACCTGGCCCAGGCCTTCCCACGCTGGTGGCTTCCGGACCAAATCGTCATTGTTGACGAACTCCCCACCACTGCGGTCGGCAAAATCGACAAGCGCTCCCTCCGGAAAATTGCAGAATCCCAGAAAGAAAAGGTGTAGGTAATGGAAATCAACGAATTCATCACCCGAAAAGACGTGGATGGCATCGCATGGATCACCATGGAGAGGCCGAAGAAGTTGAACGCTCTCTCCACGGGCCTCATGGGGGAGCTGTCCGCAGTTCTTACCGAAGTAGAGAACGATTCGTCGGTAAAAGTCGTCGTTCTCGCCGGAACTGACAAGTCCTTCAGCGTGGGCTACGACATCGCCGAAGAGGTGGAACTGGGGGTTTCGACAGCCGAACAGTGGCACGCGGGCCTGACAAACAATGTGGGCCTTACCATGCAGATATGGGCCCTTTCCAAGCCTGTCATCGGTGCAGTCTCCGGCTGGGCTTTGGCGGGCGGCTGTGAACTGGCCATGGCCTGCGACATGCTGATCGCCACCGAGGACGCCCAGTTCGGCGAGCCCGAAATCCGATTCGGATCCGGCCCCGTTACCCTGCTCATGCCCTTTGTTCTTGGCCAGAAGAAGACCAATGAACTCCTCTTTACCGGCGATGTTATCGACGCTGAAACAGCGCTGGCCCTTGGCTTGGTCAACAAAGTCGTGCCGGCAGATCAGCTAACCCAGGTCGTGGAACAGCTGGCACGTAAGGTGGCGCTGACTCCTCTGCCGGTGCTGCGCTTTACGAAGTTGGCGCTCAACCGTGCCTACGAAGCAATGGGGCTACGGGAAGCAGTCAAGTCGAATCTCGACATCGCCGCGGTTCTGAATTCTGTGCACAGCATCGAGCGCCAGGAGTTCACTGAACTGGTCGCATCCAAGGGACTGGGTGCTGCCTTGGCTTGGCGCGACGAACGCTACGGGTCCCTCGAAGGCTAATGACGTCCGCTCAGACACCACGGGAGAAGCAAAATGAATTACGAGACCATAATCACCCGGATCGACGACAACAATATCGGCTACATTAGGCTCAATCGGCCTGAGGCGCTCAACGCCCTGAATCGCACGGTGATGAACGAGGTCTGCGACGCAGCCCGAGTGATGGACGACGACGACGACGTGTCAATAATTCTCATCCTCGGTTCGGAGAAGGCATTCGCTGCCGGCGCTGACATCAAGGAGATGGCAACTCTGTCATTTGCGGATGCATACACCATTAACCTCTTTTCCGGATGGGACGCCCTTGCGAACATCCGCAAGCCTCTGGTTGCAGCTGTATCCGGCTATGCCCTGGGCGGTGGCTGCGAACTGGCCATGATGTGTGACCTGATCCTTGCCAGTGAGACGGCGAAATTCGGCCAACCGGAGATTAATCTCGGAATCATGCCCGGCATGGGTGGAACGCAGCGCATGACCCGCGCCGTCGGCAAAGCCAAGGCCATGGACCTGATGCTCACGGGACGCATGATCTCCGCGACTGAAGCCGAGTCATACGGCCTTGTCGCACGCGTGTTTTCTGCAGACACATTTGAGAGCGAAGTCGAGAAGTTCGCCCTGGAAGTGGCAGGAAAGTCGCAGATCGCCACTCGTATGGTCAAAGAATCCATAAACGTCGCCTTCCAGAGCCCGCTCTCGGAAGGGCTGAGATTTGAACTCCGCTCCTCGCAGTCCGTGTTCTCCACCGACGATCAAAAAGAAGGCATGGCAGCCTTCATCGAGAAGCGGAAGGCGAAGTTTTCGAACCGCTAGATCAAGCAGCAGAGACCTAGGACTCTCCGGGGACGAAAGCGGTCGGCCGGCGGAACTATCCGGATATCCGCCGGCCGCCGCCCATCTAGTCCCTGCCAGAGGAGATTCGATACAGAGACACTGCTCATTTGCGTTGCCCAGTCGACACAGACCAAAGCTTCCTAGCCAGCCCTTACGAAGGAATTCTTGCATGACGAGACTATTGATTATCGGTCCTCCTGGATCCGGGAAAGGGACCCAGGCACAGAGGCTATCAGCGCATCTAGAGATTGTGCCCGTCTCGACCGGCGACATCTTCCGGATGAACGTTTTGGAGCAGACCGTATTGGGGACCGAAGCCCAGAGACACATGGACAACGGGGATCTCGTACCAGACCACCTGACTAACGACATGGTCCGGCAACGCCTGGCAATGTCCGATGTAAGGGACGGGTTCCTGCTTGATGGCTACCCCCGGACGCTTGCGCAGGTCGCAGCCTTGGACGGCATGCTTGACTCCAGCAGCCAGCGACTTGACGGAGTCCTTGAGTTAGCTGTTAGCGACGAACAGGTAGTCCAGCGACTCCTCGCCCGCGCCGATAACCGCAGCGATGACAACGAAGACGTGATCCGCCATCGGCTGGATCTGTATCATGAGCAAACAAACGCCGTCCTCTCGGAGTACGCAGAACGCGGCCTGCTGACGAGGGTAGACGGACTCGGCTCCGTCAACGACATCACCGACCGAACCTTGACCGCATTAGCCATGACAACATTGCCTCGACACGTTGAACCTGCCCGTGGGCGACGGTCCCGGCTCCTACGGTATTGAGGCGCCATTGAAAGGAACCTGTGACGGCCCCACACAACGTCCGCGTCTATACGAGCGACAAGAACCTGGCCCGCTAAGACCCACTCGGATTAAGATTGCGAGGTTTGCCGCAGTTCCAGAACGCATGACCGAAGAGGTCACGGACATGTGGATCCCCGGCTGGGCGGCACCCGCCATGTACAGCAAGCGGCACTCCCTCGTCCCCCAGTAAGTGCCAACAGCGGCCCTGACGGGGCATTTGACGCGGCCTGAAGCCGCCGCTGGTCGGCGGCGAGGCATCACCCGGATCATCATCTGTCGCAACAGTTCTTGGTGCCTCGTCGCTCCCCATCACAGGTAGCGCTATTTCGTCAACGAAAATCGCACGTTTGGTGAGTTTGTCAGATTGGCCTCCATGGCGAGACTCTCCGCTCCGACACGGTCGAGGCCGTGATACCTGACAATTCAATTCTGTGGATATCGATGAAGGGCGCACACACAGGCCGCATCCATCGGAATAGCAGGAGTCAATGGAATTCCACGAGCAACCAGACTGGCAACGGCCGAAGGTCCTGCCACTCGGGAAATGGTCGAACGGGCTAGGAATAGTTCGGCACGCTGTAGGCCGTGGAGGACTGGGCATACGACCAGTTCCAAGCCATGCCTGACGACTGGCGATTCTGAGAGCGGTCAGTTTGTCGTCCGGACATTTGCGACTCGTCCTAATGTCCCGACAGGCGGCGCAGGGCCAGCCTTCCCATTCCTTTTCTTTGAAAGGGATGGGAGGAGCTACGATTTAGCAGCCAAACGAAGTAAGCAGTCACAGGCTAGGCAGTTCTGACATGCGAGGTCTGGGGAGAAAACGTGATACCGGCCGGAAATGAGCCCCCTTCATGGTGCCCTCCCCGTCGAATATGAACGCCGATAACGGATATTCGGTCAACTGACTGTGCTCGGACAAGCTCGCTCGGTGACTCTGATCCGTCCACAGCTGGGATCAATCGGATTATCCACGGCTGGGTATTGAGGGAGCCGTGGGGTAGCTCCCTTAGCAGCAGTAGCGGTGGATAACCCATTGGAATTGTCCCCGTGTGGGGCGGCGGGACGGCTTCTCTGTGGATCGCAGAGGCTGGCCCTCGTTCGGAGACCAGGCGGCATGGCCTCTGTCGGGTTGGGGTGCGCCCTAACCCGACAAGACTCCCGGTTCATCCTGAACCCTTCTTGCAACCTTTTGCCGGGACTGGCCGGCCTTCCAATCTTTTCGCCGACCTGCCAGACGGGGTACTAGCCAACCCAACCTGTCCCTTTGCCAGCTTTGTCGTAGGAGAGCCGCTTACAAGTTGCGACTTAACGCCTTGATCCGGAAGTGGTCACAGCATAGCTCCGCTTTGCGATGCCCCGCTCGACTCGACACGATGTCGCATGCTTCGCAGAACAGCCTTGAGATCCGCGTTGGACTAAACTCCGTCTGAGGCTTAACGGGGAGAATGCGGCACATGAAGTATCGGGTACATGAGATAGCCAGAATGACCGGTCTTGAGTCCGAAGTGATCATTGATCATCTGCGCGACGTGGGGGAGTTCGTTCGGTCATCCGCCAGCGGAGTGGAAGACGTTGTCGCCGTTAAGGTCCTTGAATTCTTTGGCGCCGCCGGCTCGGAGCCCAAGGCCCAAGCTTTACCAGCTCCTAAACCGATATCGTTCACCCCTCCGACGATGTACACATGGGAAGCAAATCCTGTCCCGGAGCCGAGAAAACAGGAAGTGCTGGACCGAATTACCGCGTTGGAAAGGCGCTTTCCCGCTGCAGCCGAGCATCGCCGGATGTTGAAGGGCCTGGGATCTCAGTTTGTCTTCGCCAAAACGTTCAGGGCTTCAGATGGGAAAACACTTGGGTTGGCGCTGGCGCGCTTCAGCGGAGCGATAGAGGCCGCGTTCGGAATCACGCGCGAAGTGATGTTCTTCTACACGCCGTATCGGGATCTGCAAATCCGGTCATTTACTTGGGCAAAAGACGCGCTGGCATCGCTTTCACGGGACGCAACGCCGGACTTGGTTCTCTTCCACTCTCCAGATGAACGTCTGACCATCAAACTTGAAGATTGGTCGAGGCTTGCCTTCACAGCGATTCCCTTAGCGTCGGGGCTCGACCCCGATCCTATCTCGCTGGTGCGACTGATTCGGGATCACGTATACGCTCGGGATCTGTTCTACGAAACGACGCCCGTGCGGGGAGAAAGATTCTTTGGGCGAAAGACACTGCTGCAAGAACTCAGGGACGATGTCACGAATCAGAGGGTATCCGGTCTCTTTGGTCTGCGCAAAAGTGGCAAAACGAGCATCCTTTTGCAGCTTTCAGAGCTCATCGACTCGAATTCTTCTATTCCGGTCTTCGTTGACCTCGAGGTGTTGCCCTCGCCTCCCAGTGATCCTACTCTGCCCTTGATCGTGGAGATCGCTGCGCGTCTACGTGCCGAACTGGAAAAACGCGGAATCCCCACTCATGAGCTCGCACCGCTTGAAGCCGATCCCGGGATACCGGCTCTGAAGAGTGCGTTGCAGAAACTTCTTACGCGTCTCGACGACGCCGGTATCAAGGTAACTCTCATGCTTGACGAGATCGAGTTTCTGACGCCTGGCGACCAAATTGACACCGCCGAAGGAGAATTCTCCGGAGTCGCTCAAGTCCTCGGAATATTGAGAAGCATGGTCCAAAGTACCGAAAATTTCACATTCCTTTTATCTGGGTTGACCAATGAGATATTAGAGAACGGGAGGTTGTATGGGCGTCCAAACCCGCTGTTTTCTTGGGCAAAGGCTCGCTACATCGGACCGTTCGCCCACTCCGAAGCCAGCGAGCTCGCCACAGCGGTGGGCTCCCGGATGGGTATTGAAATCGAAGCCGGGGCACTCGATGCGCTCTACGATGCCTCCGGAGGACATGCCTACCTGTATCGCAACCTTGCATCCGCTGTAGTCGGCGATCTACCTGTAGCTACATACAGGCGCATAATGCGGACTTCAGATGTGCTGCATCGTCTTATTCCCTGGAAACGATCTATCGCCGGAAACCTTGACGAGATTTTGGGCCACCTAGAGCGCTACTACCCGACTGAAGCGATTCTTCTCGAAATCTTGGCTGAGTCTCCAACCGAATTTCAGTCGCTGGCATCAACTGAAGACAAAGCAGTGCACCACCTCATCAGCCTTGGTCTAATTCATGAGTCCAGTGGACAGTTCACCTCCAGCACTCTGTTGGAGCTGCGGTGACAGATAGGGGAGAGTGGGTCCTCAACCTTGAGCGGAAGGCCCGTAGGTATTCAATCGTCTTTGTACAGCTTGGAAGCGCTTTTGCACCCCTGCGCGGTGACTTGGCGGACATCAAAGGCCGACAAATGCCCCTAGCCGAGTACTTGGGGCAGGTGGCTCCGAATGAACCAACTCTCCACATTCTCGAGGACTTCGAGCGCGTAGCAAAGACTAAGGATGCAACCATCGGGCGTCTTCGGGAACGCGTTCATTCGGACGTTGAGGCAGGGCATATCTTCATTCTTGTGTCGAGGATTTCACGCAATGCGTACGAAGCCGCTCCAGGCAGTGATCTCCTAGCCGATGCCCGACAGGTTTATGCCCCTCTCGACCCTCCTGTGGCCGGAGACCATCTCGCAGTGTTGCCCGCACACCGCGGGGGCGAGCGGGATGGGACGACGTTGCTGACGTCATGTCTCGAAGAACTCGGATCTGAAACTGTACATGCACTCAGCCAGGCACTCTGGGAGCACGGCCTCAGTCCGAACGAAAGCATCACAGAACTACGAAAGACTGACCTGGAGGCCCTCAGGGGTGCCGGTCTAGTGACAGTTGATGAGTCTTCGGTTACCTGGACGATTGCCGGTGCGTGGAAGAAATTTAGGAATGCTGTCGCCCTGGCCTCATCACGATATACCGTGGCGACGACATGGTTGGCTGGCAGTTTTACCGATCTCTGGGTCATCGAGAGAGCCATCAGAAACGCTGTTAGAGATGCATTGATAATCAAGCAAGGGGACGGGTGGCGCGAAAGTTGCTTGTCCTCTGCGATGCAGCCCGAGATCCTCGAACGAGCACGGAAGGACGCCCAACCATCTGCAGAATCGGTGAAAGACCTACGCGATCCACTCGAATGGTTAACAACAGTTGAGTTGCTCGAACTCCGTGAAGCTCGCGAACTCGGCAACCTTGGACTTGAAACCTATCTGTGGACAAAGTTCCGTCACGCTGTGGTTCCAATTCGAAACAGGGCCGCCCATATGCGGCTTATCAGTGCCCAAGACGCGCGGACGCTACAGAGCTGGCGCACAATTGTGCTGAAAAACCTTAGTGCCGACCACTGATGATCCCCGGCCTACTGAGAGCCAGTAAGGCTGCTGCTTTGCCAGCAGAGGAGGAGCATTCACTCCAGCTTGGCATGGCGCAGGGCCAGAGGGATGCCTTCCCTTTGGCGTTCCCTGATGAGCGAACGTTCGAATTCAGCGAAGGCACCCATAAGGGAAAGCATGAGGTTGGCCATGGGGGAGTCCTCCCCTGTGAAGACTAGGCTCTCCTTGACGAATTCCACCCGCACGCCTTTCCTTGTCAGGGTCTGAACCAAAGCGCCCAGGTCATCGAGGTTGCGGGTGAGCCGGTCCATGCTGTGCACCACAACGCTGTCCGCGTCACGGGCGAACCGCAGCAGTTCCGTGAGCTGCGGCCCGGCCGTATCCCTGCCGGAGGCATTCTCCGTGAAGACACTGTCGAGAACCTGGCCTTCAAGCTGGCGTTTCTCGTTCTGGTCCAGCGTGGTCACCCGCACGTACCCGATCCTCTGCCCAACCACCGGCGCCTCCAACCGTCGAGCTGTCAAACTGAGTTTTAGGCTCTTATCGGACAACAGTCAACCTTCAATGACTTTTGTGCGCGTGCCGGACAGGGTCCGGCCGCAGTAACCGAATCCCAGACTTCGTTAGTGACAGACTCCAGCGAGATGAAACGGAGTCCTCCGGTCCCTTTGCCGGGTCGGGAAACTGAGCAGAACGGTAGTACAACAGCGTTAGCATTACCTGCCCCGTCCTGATGGGGGAGCGGTGTAGGGCATTGGCAGGGAAGTCCGTCGTTGGTGCGGCTAACGGGCTATGTGGACCCTTGCCGCCCACAGACTCTTGGTGAGTTCGTTCGAGCGGTTGGCCCGTTGTGCGGTTTCCGCTGCCTGGAGTGCTTGGACGTCGCGTTTGGTCTGGAGATATTCGTGAGTAATCACTGCTCGCTTCGCCCACATAGCGCTCCAGACGGGTAGCCACTCGTGCCGGTACGACCACGATCGGTGCGTAGACGCCGTGGGTGTACACAGTGGGCGGGCGCGGTATATGAGCCATCAGCAGACAGGCCTTGGTCGATCATCCGACTGTTCCTTTTCCCCGTCGCTTTGCGGCGAGCCGTCATGTCGCTACGCCCCGCCTGCTCCATGAAGTCGTGAGCTCAAACTGCTCATTCCACTGGAAAACGACGGACGGAGCACCAGATGTTTCTGGCAGCGGTGGATCCTGGTATCACCCCAAATGCGAACTTTCCCTTTCTTGAATCCCTCAAACAGATCGGCGGAGGGATCCTCGTCGGCGCTTTCATTGTCATCGCCATCGTGGCGATCATCGGGGCCGCGATGCTCTTGGCCGGCAAGCTGAGCCAATCGTCGCGCCTCGCCTCAGGCGGTGGCTCCATCCTGCTGTGGACAGGCCCAGTGGCCGCGATCCTTGGCGGCATCAACGGCTACATCCTCTGGTCCCAAAGCGCATTCCCGCTCGGGTTCTAGGTCCCATCGATTATGCCAGTTCAATGCGACCTCAATGGCTGGTGGCCGCCCGGATGCGGACTCGTCTCGCAGGCCAACGATGGTGTTCAGGGCGCTATCACCTCCCTCTTCGCGAACATTCTTCAAAATACTGCGTCGTGGATGTGGGCCTTCATCACAGGCGCTTTTAGTGCATCGGAGATCGACGATTCGCAGTGGACCTCCATCCGAGGCCTGACAAACTGGTGGGTCATTGTGATGATGACGCCCTTGGTCGTCGTGATGATCCTCCAACTACTTTCGGGTCTGATTAGCCAACAACCGAGGCGCCTGGTCAGGGCGCTGGTTGGCGGCGCAGCTGCGATACCCATGGTGGCCGGGGCAGTTTACGTGGTTCGTCAGCTCACACGGGTCAGCGACTCGGCGTCGACTGCACTTCTGGACTCGATGGGAACGGATCCCTATGTGGTCTTCATGCGGCTCTTTGGCTTCGAGCGTGCACCAGCCGGCTCCGACAGGGAGTGGAATGTCATCTCGCTGGCTCCAGGTACAGCGGGGGGCGCCGCTGGAGGGGTGATTGTCACTGCGATGGCCGTCATCGTTGTATGGATTTTGGCATTTATTCTCATGTGCTCGATGATCTTCCGATCGTTCGCACTCATTGTGCTTGCCGCCGTCGCGCCAGTCGCTTTAATGCTTATGCCGTGGGAGAAGACGAAGACGTGGGCCAGGCGCTGGTGTGAGATTGTCGTTGCCCTGTTGCTCGCGAAACCACTCGCGGCGACAGTGCTGGCAGTGGCAATCAAGCTCTTTGCGGATTCGACGTCGTTCGCCGGACTCGCCGCCGGCACTGTCGGGATGGTGCTGGCTTGTGGCGCACCGCTGATGGCCTTGAGGCTCGTCAGCTTCGCAGGCGGCGAGTTAGCGGCAGCGGCGCAAACTGCTGGTGGCGGGCACGTCCTATCACGGAGCAGTAGTGTTGCCGCCCGGCAGATAAGCCGCCAGGCAGGCGGCCGGCTTACCCTCGCCTCAATGATTGGGCGCTCGTCGGTGACGCGGCCGATCCAATCCAGCCGTGCACAGTTTCCAACGCGAGCGCTGCCGGCCGGTATGTCATTGCCGGTGTCCTCGAAGGCCCCGACGCCGTCGCTAGGGTCTGGCAGACTCGCTCCCACTTTCGACGACACGGGTCCAAGTTCCGGGATGCTTCCCCAGTCATGGGAGGCCCCTGGTTCCGGGCGTGAAGCCGCTGGAAGCCACGCCCGATCCGCATCAAGATTAGCCACCGCGGTGAGCCCAAGGAACGCGGCCGTTGATACGGAGCGGCCGCTGCCATCTCATGTTCCCGACCGCGGGAATCCGGTGCTGAACATGCCGGCGACGCCACCGCCTCCAGTCCACCCCCAACCAAAAGTCGAACCTCCATCAGGTGGTAAATCCGATGTCTGAAAGTTCACGGACTCTAGAAGCCGTCAAGTTTCCCCGGTACGAGCGTCGTGGTTTGTTCATGGGATTGAAGTGGTACCAATTGTTGCTGCTCGCGGCCGGCGTTTTTACGGGGAGTGTGGCCTCTGCCGTCGGTGGACCAGGCGGCCTGTTCACCTCCGGACCCATGTGGCTGTCGCTAATGCTTCTCGGTCTCCTGCAGTATTCGCGGATCCCCTATCCGGTCTGGGCCACACAGATCATCGTGTTTTTCTACCGCTCTGCAATCAGGCAGACCCGCTTCCTGGCACGGCCTGAAAGCGCGCTTCTTGCTGGGCGGCTAGTGCTTCCTGGCGGTCTGGGCAATCTGGAGTTCCGTCGTGCGGCTAAAGGCGAGTGCTTCATTGTGGATCCCAAGGGCAGGGAAGCGATAGCGGTGCTGCGCTGCACCACAAGGTCCTTCGCCCTCCTCGACCCCGATGACAAGGCGTGGGCCGTACAGGCCTGGTCGCGCGTACAGGCGGGGATGGCCCAGCGGTCAAGCATCGCGAGAATCGCAGTGCAGGACTACACCGTTCCCTACCCTTCAACGGCCCTCCGTGACTTCTATGACCGCAGCGTGCAGCGGAAGTCCGACGCCGTCGGTGGGCTGACATGGGGTGAACAGGCTTACGAGGACCTCATGGCCGCCGCCGGTTCCGCCATGAGTCACGACCTTCTGGTCACGGTCGTGGTGGACACAGCAAAGGCCCGGCGCCGGATCAAGGAGTCGGGTGGCGGCCTGGCCGGTCTCGAGCGCGTGCTCCGACTGGAAGTCGAGGCCATGAGCACCTCCTTGGGAACGCACAACGTGAAGGTCGAGCAGTGGCTATCTGAGGACGGGATCCTTGACGTCGTACACGGGGCATTTGATCCTGCTGCAGTGGCAGCGCCGGTCAGTGACGTGAAGGAAGAAATGCCCGCTGCCATCCCGAATCGCCAATCCGACGTCGATACCCAATCAAGAGCTCTGGCTGCGGGGCCAATGGCGGTCGAGGAGCACTGGACGTATGTGCGCACCGACTCTGGTTTCCATCAGACGTTCTGGATCGCCGAGTGGCCGAGGCAAAAGGTATTCCCCGGATTCCTCCATCCGCTGATCTATGTGGGCGAGTTCCGCCACACCGTGACCCAAGTGATCCGAACCGTTCCCACGGTGGAGGCTCTGAGGGACATTCGTTCCGCCCAGGAGGCGCATGAAACTCGACGACGGATCAACACTCGCTTTGACAGGCCGCTCACCCGCGAGCAAAAAGCCGAGGAGGAAGAGGTGGCCCAAAGGGAGGAGGAGATCGTCGCCGGACATGGTGATGTCCGCCCCGCTGCCTACGTGACTATTTCGGCCGCCACGCTCGACGATCTTGCCCGCCACAGGCAGGAACTGGAATCAGCGGCAGCAGGAGCTTTCGTTGAGCTGCGCCTGCTGGCTGGACAGCAATGGGCGGCCTACGTCGCTGGCGCATTGCCCTTTGGAAGAGGATTGCGATGACTCGAAACAAGGAAACGGTTCGCTACACGCCGTCAGGTAATCGCCAGGAGCGGAAGGAACGACGCCGGCAAGAGAGCCTCGCCAACCGTCTACCGCGGGCGTTAGCTCTGCATCGACTTATCGACCTGGCCGACGAACGGCTGGACGCTCCTCGGCTGGGAAGTGACTGGGGGAGCCGAGAGCCCAATTCGTTGCGCGGTCCGCATCGTTTGCGACCGGCGCCACACCGCGCTTCGACCATGACATTTGCGGCCGCCTATCCGTTCATCACCGAATCAGGCCTGGGTCACGAGGGCACGTACATCGGCACGGACGTCTTTGGCTCCGGGGCATTCTCTTACGATCCGTGGATACTCTATGACAAGGGCGTGATCAGCGGCCCCTCGATTGTCGTGATTGGCACTGTCGGCACGGGTAAGTCCATGTGCGGAAAGTCGCTGGTGGCACGATCCATCACGCTGGGTCGTAAGGCTGCGGTCGCATCTGACCCCAAAGGCGAGTGGGGCGCCGTCGCCAAAGCCGTTGGCGGCAAAGTCATCTCGGTGGGACCAGGACGCTCCGCACGGGTCAACCCCCTCGACGAGGGACCCAGACCTAGCGCTCTTACGGAGACTCAGTGGCAGGCTGTGGTGCGTCAACGACGCCGGCATCTGCTGGTGGCCTTAGTTTCACTGATGCGGCAGGGCACGCCGCTGCGACCAGTCGAGCACACGGCCTTGGACATGGCGCTGATGGAGACTGTCGCCCAGAATTCGAATCCCACCCTGCCCATGGTGCTGGACCACCTCTTGAACCCGTCGAAGGAGACGATAGGGCTCGTCGGCAAAGACGGCGGCCTGGCTGTCAGCCACTCATTACGGCGCACCGTTTCCGGCGACTTGGAGGGCATGTTTGACGCTCCCTCGACCGTAGTCTTCGATGCAGACGCGCCGATGATGGTGATGGATACGTCGGCCCTGATAGGTGCTTCCGAACAGGCGCTATCCCTTGCAGCGGCCTGCGGCGCCACTTGGCTGGAGGCGGCGATCACCAACCCCGACGGCGGTAAGCGGCTCGTCGTCTACGACGAAGGTTGGCGAATGCTGGCCGACCCTTACATGCTGGCCAAAATGAGCGAGCAATGGCGACTCGCACGCACTTACGGAATCGCGAACCTGCTCATCATGCACAAGGTGGCTGACCTCAACGAGATTGGCGACAGCACCAGCGGTCACCGGCAAAAGGCCCTTGGCCTGCTTACCGAGGCGGACACCCGGATCATCTACCGGCAAAAACATGACGCCATGCGCCTGACCAAAGAAGCCCTGGGACTAACCGAGGCTGAATGCGAGCATGTGGAGAACCTTCCCAAGGGCGTTGGACTTTGGAAGGTGGGTAACCGTTCCTTCATCGTCGCGAACCGGGTCACCACTGACGAGCTGGAGGTCTTCGGCACTGACGAACGGATGATTTGAGTGGGATCCATGACACGCGGGGGGAGTAGCAGTCCACTGATCACAGCCGGCCTCGTGACGATGGCCGGATACTTTTGCCTGTGCTTTCTTGTTCAGGCGTCAGCCACCCTCGTGGCGAGTTGGCGCTGCGGCGCAGGGAAGCCCTCGCCCTTCAGTCCGGCAGCCGCCGTCGGGCTTGTTATGGACCGGATTGACTGGGTGTTGCTTCAAGCGCCCAACTGCAGCGTCGGCATCGGCGATGTGTGGTGGGTGGTAGGCCCGGTTCTCGTCCTCCTCGCCGCGCTCGCGGCCGGTTCCATCCTGGGCTGGCGAAGATGGAAGCAATCCGGAGCATGGCTTCGCCAGGACATCTTGAAGCGAGACGGCATCGCAGGACGCGCCGAGATCCTTCACGATTACGGTGCCAGAGCCGTCAGGCGACGCGGAAAGTTCACCCGGCCAGGACTTAGCAAACCCAAAATCGAAGACGTGTCATGGACGCTGGGTCGATCACATGGAGTTACAGTCCACGTTTCTACTGAAGAATCCATGGTGATTCAAGGCGCTCCCCGTTCAGGAAAGGGCCTATATGTGGTCATTAACGCCATACTCGACGCTCCGGGCGCCGTGGTGACGACGTCCACTCGAGCCGACAACCTGGTGGTGACCATGCTGGCGCGGGCCACGGGAGGGAGACCAGTAACAGTGTTCGACCCGCAGGGAATGTCTGGACTGCCTTCCACACTCCGGTGGTCGCCGGTGCGCGGGTGCGAGGATCCCGACATCGCAACCCGCCGGGCGCTGGTTATCACGGCGGACACCGAGATGAAGGGTGAGAACGCGGCGTGGCAAAAGCGCTCGCTGATCGTTCTGCAATGTCTGCTGCACGCTGCTGCCTTGTCCGGGGAGGGCGTACGTGCGTTCCGCCGGTGGTCCTCGAGCCCCGTGTTGGCTCGGGAAGCCCTGGAACTGCTGAGTCGTCCTGGGGCGGCGCTGGGATGGCAGGCCGACCTCATGGGGATCCTTGAGGACGACCCGAGGAACACGTCCAATTCGTGGATCGGTGTATCGGCCGCCGTAGCGCCGCTGTCGTCGCCCAAGGTGCTGGCTGCTTTGGATCCCCATGAAGCGTCCGAGGAGTTTGATCCCAAGGCGTTTATCCGTGACTGCGGCACCCTCTATTTGATCGGCACTCGGGCTGGAGCCGCCGCGGCGGGTCCGTACCTTTCAGCACTAATCGATGACATCGACAATGCCGCCCGTGAGATGGCCTTCGTGTCACCCGGCGGCCGACTTGACCCACCCCTGTCGCTCATCCTCGACGAGATCGCCAATCTGGCCCCATGGCCTGGCTTGCCCGTCGCGCTTTCCGACGGAGGCGGTATAGGAATCTCCACGCTGGTTGTGTTGCAGTCGCTTTCGCAGGCACGTACCGGCTGGTCGATTGAGGAGGCAGCCACCATTTGGGACTCGGCCATCATCAAGGTGATTTTCGGAGGGGGTTCCGACGAACGTGACCTTCGTTCCCTGGCCGGCCTGCTGGGGGAGAGGAGCCTCATCTTGAATACCCGTTCCTGGTCTTCCCAAGGCCGGCAGGACGGCGAGCAGATCCGGGAGAGTCCTGTTATTCGGCTCGATGAGATCCGTCGGCTGCCTGTCGGCACGGCACTCATGCTGGGCAGGCGTACACGGCCGATACTCCTGGACCTCAGGGAGTGGCACAAGCGCAGGGACGCAGCCGAGCTCGGACGATCAAAGATGGAAGTCGAACGAACGTTGGCAGATGGCCACAGGCTGCGCCAGCAGGCCGCTGAGGGGACTGATGATGAGCAGTTATGAGGATGGCGAACGCTTTGAGATCCCATCAGCTGGAGGGGACGACGACGAGCTGACCGCGCAACTGTTCCGCTCGGCTTTCCGTCCTCAGGGCGGAGCTTCTCGCGTGACATACCGATGGCGGGACATGGACGCCCAGCAGTCTGAAAGCGCGTGGCGTGCCTTGGCAGTGTGGGTGAGGTGGTTCGTCGCCACGTACCAGCTCACGACGTCGGTGGTTCCCGATTGCTGGTGGCGTCACCCTGAAATTGTGGCTGAGCTATATGCCCTCCAGAGGGCTGAGCTCGCCTCTTACACAGCAGACGACTCCGGGTTCGGGCCGCTGGCCCTCCACGAGCGGCTGCCGCACGCCGTCGAGCGTCTCAGGACGCACTGCCGGGCGGCTGGTTGCGTTGGCCTTCAGGCGCACAAGGAACCTCCGCGACGGATTCTCTCGACGGATGATCCCGCCTTTCTGGAGTGGCAGGCAGAACCGCACCAGCTGGGGGCTGATTTCTGAAGTCATGCTGTTGGCGCCCCTGAGGACATGAATAGGTATCCGCCGATTGGTGGAGCTTAGAAGCGTGGAGGTGGCTGTCGTGGCTCCAATGTCTGAGGACGTGGGTGGTGCTTTTCCGCTCGGTCCTGCGCCAGGGCTGGACGAACTCGGCAAGACGCGGATGTCCCCCGAGGAGCGTATCGCTGCACTGACAGAAGGGCTTCACGCACACCTTGAGCACGCTGTGGAGTCCCCGTCCCAGTGGCAGGTGCTCTTGGACGCTTCGGCAACTCTGTGGCGGTACTCGGGCGGGAACGTTGCCTTGCTCATGATGCAGATGGCTCAGCGGGGTACCGAGGAGCCCTCTCTAGTGGCCGGCTACAAGGAGTGGGAACGCCACGGCCGGAGAGTCCTAAAGGGGGAGCACGCCTTGTGGGTGATTGCGCCTCGCACAGCTCGCGTTCAAGAGGTGGTCATGCCCGACGGCGCCCGGCAGCGCATTCCAGTCGGCGATAGTTTGCCGCGGGGTGCTGTCGATGGTGGAAAGAAGACAATAATCACCGGTTGGCGCGGGCAGGCGGTTTTTGATGTCTCACAAACGCAGGGCAGGCCGCTCCTGGTGCCCCGCGGGGGAACAGAAGCTGAGGCTAGTGCGCCGGAGCTATGGGAATCATTGGCCAACGTGGCTCGTCGACATGGTTTCGAACTGCATCTCTCTGACGCTCAGCACGGTCTCGCGAGCGGCTTCACTGACTTCGCACAGCATCGGATCGAGGTGGGAGCGTGGATGAACGCCGAAGACAGGGTCGCAGTCCTCGCGCATGAGCTAGGGCATGTGATGCTTCACGGCCCAGAGGACGAGACGGGCAAACTGTACGGCAGCAGCGCGAACCACCGTGGCCTTGCTGAAATCGAGGCCGAATCCGTGGCTTACACGGTTCTGCGGGCCCACGGCATTGACCGCGGTGACCAATCAGCGCTGTACCTGTTGGGATGGGCCGAAACGGTGATTCAAGTTCAGCGTGCCGCATTCGAGCAGGACATGTACAGCATGCACCCTACGTCCCGCGCGGATGTAGCGAAGTCGGTTCTCGGCCGGGTTACCGCTGCGACGAAGGGGATCCTCGAGATCACTGATCCACCAGGGTTTGGGGGGAAGGTTGCCGGCCCTGAATTGCAGCCGCAGGCTACTCCAACGGCGTCGTATGTCCGTGCCGGCCCCATTGTGAAGCCCGATGGGCCTGTGATGGCTGGCCCGTAGTCGTAACTGCAACACCCATGAGCGGGAGAGGCCCGCTCGACACTGAAAGGAATGAAAATGAGTACCAAGATCCCTGTAAGCATCACGGGCAACCTCGTCGCCGATCCTGAGCTCACCATTGGCGAAAGCGGCATCGCACACGCCAAGCTGCGCGTCGCAGTGAACCAGCGAATCCAGGGAGCAGATGGCACCTGGCAAGACGGCGAGCCCGTCTTCCACAACGTTTCGGCCTTCCGCGCGCTCGCAGAGAATGTTGCCAACTCGCTTAAGAAGGGTGACCCGGTCAACGTGGCTGGCGAGCTTGAGTTTCGCGCCTACGACAAGGACGGAGAACGGCGTGAAGCACGTCGGATCATCGCGGATACCATCGGGCCGGATCTTCGATTCGGCACGGCCGTTTATCAGCGTTCGTCACGCACGACAGATGCTCGTCCTGAGCTGGAAGTTCAAGCCGGCCCTCAGACGTCAGTGGCCGGCGTTTCTTCTGCCCCTGCCTACAACGTTTCGACGAAGAATCCGGTTGTGGTGCCCCCTTTTGGCCCGGCAACGGGGAATGAGATGAGCTGGTGACGACCACTAAGCGGGCATTCGAGTCCGAAAACAGTAACAGGTGTACCACCGGAGTCAACGCCTGTTTTCTGGACTGCGACGCTCTGGAACACCCTTGTCGAGAGCGTATGACCTAACTAACGATGGTGCCCCGCAGTGACGACGTGCGCACCTAACTACCGGGATGGCGACGGCTGGTCACGTGGGTCTCATCGATGTCGGGCAGCCTTGCGCTGGGCACCACCTTGACCATGCGGGCTGCCGCAAGCTGTCACAACTCGATCAGCCATCAGGACAGCCCCTGACCGCGGCACCTCGACACCGGCGAACATTGTTCTCTACATACTCGATGTATGGTGAGCTCTTTTCAGGATTGCCGGGGTGCTGCCCGTGCCGGCACAGCATCCGGGGCTCCGCCCAGGCGGTTCTCAGCAGCAGCAAGCCCAGCTCCGGCTCCCCATGAGTCAAAAGCGGCGATGCAGCTTCATCTCAACGGTCATGCTGGCGGGAACACAATGCGCCATTAGATGCTGGACTTGGACATTCCAGATCTCACTGCAGCAGTGCTGCTTCCAATCCCGTGGCCGGATCGCTTAAGCCCTTCAGGGCTATAGGGCTTCGCAGAGCACTGGCGGAACGGGACGTCTGGGATGACAGCCCGGGGGAGACGGTCTTTGTGTCCGTCCGGGTAAGCGAGGTCGATGTGGCACGGGCGCAGCTGGCCCTCCGCGCAGATCCACCGACATGTATACCGGGTTGACCGGCCCCTGCCCGATCGCCGTCCTCGAGCTCTTTGAGGTGCTGAGAACAGTCCCGGCAAGGGAACTGGTGGGCGGCCATGGCGGCAATCGCTGCTGGGCTCCCCCGAACAGCTTCCTGGCGATGTAATTCCTATGCCGAGTGAGGGACCAGGCGAGGTCCAGACTGCGCCGCTGCGCCCACTCCCCATGTAAGGGCGTTTAGGTGCTCTTCCATCGGTGGAGGTGCTTGTGCTTATCCACGGCGTGCTAGCCGCAACCAGCAGCGTCGGCGGCGAGGCAACCACTCTCGGGCAGTGCCTACTTAAGGTCAGCCTGGCGACCTATCGCTGACCCAATCGGCAGTCCCTGTCCTCGGTGACTCGACTAAGTTGACACGATCATCGAGAGGTGAAAATCAGTCATATACCTCAAACCATTTGGGATATAGTCCGAGCAATGGGAGCAGACTCAACCCAGACTCTCGATTGGTTGGAGGTCGCGGCATGGTCCTGAGTCACTTCGCGTCCATTACCGCCGGTACCTGGATCATCTCGCCCCACCCGGACGATGCAGCACTGAGTCTCGCTCTAGCGATCCTCGCCGGCACACTGCCCAAGCCCATCAACATTGTGAGCGTTTTCACGGTGTCCGCATTCAGTTGGCTTCCGAATGGTGATCGTGACATTGTCACTGCGATACGTGCACGCGAGGATAACCTGTTTGCAGACTGGTCAGACGTCAATCTTCACTCTCTCGCGTTCCTAGATGCGCCCCTCCGAGACACATACAGGGAAGGTAACTCCGTCTTCGACCCTGATCTCGGTGTCTCGCCTTCACTTCGGTCGGCGGTTGCACAATCCGTTCTAGCTCTGAACGGCTCTTGGGCATCATCGTTGCTAGTACTGCCTTGCGGAATAGGGCATCACATCGATCACCGAACCGTCGCTGACATCGGGCAGTTCATCAATGCTAGACAGACCGTCTACTACTCTGACCAACCCTACGCAATCGAGTGTTCTGCTTTTCCTGAGGGCGAGAAGGCACTGATCTGGTCTGCTAATGCATCCCCGCACAACGTTCTATCGAAGCGCTGTGCCATCTCACATTATGAGAGCCAGCCCGCCGTAGGTCGATTTCGTCAGCACCTCGACAAGGTCGCTGAAGAGAGCCCGATCGAATTCCTGTGGTCCCGATGAACGGTCGCAATCGTGAAGTGCTGCGGCGGACGGATCCGCTGACTCTCTACCGCGACGCCTTCGACAGAGGATCTCGCCATGGCGGCTCCGGGGAACGGACCGAGATAACTATCGGAGCCACCCCCGGCGATCAAGTGTCGGACATCCATGTCACTCTTCGCTCCGTCCCTCTTTCGACAACGGAAGCCGTACCGCTCCTGCACATCGGAAAAGCGGGTAGTGCTTCGCTTGAAATCACGGAGCTCACGAGTAACGATCCGCTGCTTACCTTGCGTGTCACTACCGATTGGTCTGGAACGACGATCTCAGCCCTCAGCCCCGACGCAACTGTCCGTGATTTTCAGTTGAGTTTTCAGTTGTGGGAGATCTGTTCCCCGCTGCGCGGGGCTTCGCCCTACTTGTACTCAGTGCTTGCTCTGCAAATGGATGTTCCGTTTGCGCCGCAGCGACCGCTCCTGATCACCCTAAGGACTCCGGTGTCCGTGGGGCCGCGAAGCACGCAAGGTAACTTCACGTTGGCCTACCCGTCTCGTTTGGATTCTGGTTTCCGTCTAACAAATATCTATTTCAGGAACTCTCCTGTTCGCCTGTTCTACCGGTTTGCGCCCAACGAGGGACTTACCGCACCCTGGCTGCACCTTGGACGGGCCGGCGTGGCTAGTCTCCTCATTTTCGTTGTCGCCATACTCGCGACGAAAATTGATGAAGGCGATCGCTTCAGCGCGCTCATTGCAATCTTCATCGCTGTGGCCGGAGTCATCTGGGATTTTTCCCGTGAAATCTCGACTTTCTCGGTCTACAACGCGACACGAAGTTGGATTCAGGCAACGGTGCTCTCCGCGCAGGTCACAGTATTCTTGCTACTGGCGGCCGCCGTCGTTGGCCTTACTTCAGCTCCAACTATGCTGGAAACCGTAGGAACTGTCAGCCTAATCACAGCGTCGGTGCTCGTTCTCCTTAGTAGCGCCGCTTTGATTGCGCACGCACACGGCTTCTGGCAGCGTTTCGTCTGCGATCACGAGGGTTGTACTTATGTCTTTCGGTGGCGGCGGGCGCGTCCTGAATGCCACTACACGGGGCGCGTGCACTGCGACGCGCATCTTCTAACGATTTGTGGTTCATGCCCTCATGCCATAGACCTAACCTCTAACTCTCTTCGTACTGCATCGACCTATGGAAGCGCAGACACTCCATGCGGCGCGGTCACGGGGGGTGAAATCCGATGAGGCTGCGCTTTGTTTTGGGGTGGAGGCGTTTTTTCTTCGAGGAGCCATATCCCTTCAGTCTTGACGATGTCGAGTCTCGAGACGACACCGACACCCAAGTGGAATTTCTGACAACACTTTTCGGCGGTTGCCAAACGATCATCGATTTAGGTTGCGGACTAGGCCGTCATGCTTGTCGTCTCAGTGCCCGTGGTTTGACTGTTATCGGCGTCGATGCGGCCCCAAAACCTAATGGCCTTAATTTTCGTTATGTCAAATCAGATCTTTCCCAAATTCCTTGCGAAAGCGAGAGCGCCGACGCGCTTTACAGTATGTATTCAAGCTTGGATTATGACAGGGACATTTCGAAACAACTCCGGGAATGGTCTCGAATAGCAAAACCCAAGGCAATTTTGGTGATTGACCTGGCAAACCGTGGCTCACGCTTGAAGCTCGCACGTGATTCATTTGAAGGTGGTAAAGGCCGAATGATTAGTCTTCGCTTCAGAGAGCGGAGGTACCAATGCAATCTCTCTCGTCGTTGGAACGTCATTTCGGTGCACTCATTTTCATATCCCGAACCTCGTCTCCCTTGGATGCTGACTGCTCTCGCTGAGGCTGGCTGGCACAACCAATCGGTCTTTGGAGACTTCGATTTTTCTGCTTACACAACCAAATCACCTCGATTGATAGTCGTAGCATGCCGTCGTTAATAGTGCATGTTTCGGTTGAACATCCCAACGCCGTTTGGGGAGGAATTGGCACTGCGATCGACTTGTTAGTGCGGGCAGCGACCGAGGAAGCAACTCCCACTGCGGTTCTGACTCCTCTGAATTCTGCTCTCGTTCCAGCACTCGAACACCCCGTTCAGGATATACGCACCTCTCACGGCCTCATCAATGGGCCCGGGGACTTTTATTATGCAGCAGATCGGTTGGCCCTCGGCGCAATTATCAGCGAGGAAATGACCTACCTACTTCGGCGACTGAGCACTCAGAACGCACTGCAGGTAATCATCCACAACGAAGAGTTCTTGCCGTTGATTCGAGCGCTTCGAGGGGCTCGGAGTATCGACGTGGTGTATTTTTCGCATGGGTTGGCTAAGGAAGAGCATCCTGGCCAAAGCCGTCTCTGGGACTTACAAAGGGACGTCCACCTTGAGGCGCCCCAGATCGCCGTCGCCTCGACGGCCCAGTCCGAAGCAGTCCTTGAAATCTCAGGCCGACAAGCCTTTGTGATAAATCTTCCGCTGGCACATTTCGTAGATCAAGAAATCTCGAACAAACCTTTACCTAACGAAATCCTCGCGGCCGGAAGATTCGTTCGCCAAAAGGGGTTCGACATCCTGATCAAAGCTCTCGATATGATCGAGTCCCCGCCTCTATGCCGAATCATCGCAGGGCACGGCGATGCTGAATACGAACGGGAGTGCCGTGGCCAGGCTCGGGACAAATCGATCGACATTGTTTGGCTGCCTTGGAACAACGCAGCCGACTTGCGCGCATCGCTAACTCGAACAAGCTGTTTGATAATGCCTTCTCGTTTCGAACCCCTAGGCCTGCTCGCGGCTGAGTCGATTGGCCTCGGAACTCCTGTCATCGGCTCAGACGTTGGAGGGCTTTCACTGCTTCTGCGAGCAGCATCACAAGTCGCAGTGCCGACCGGTGTGGACGGGCCGCACGTCCAAGAACTCGCACAAGCTATCGTCAGTCGGACGTCTCGTCGGATAACTGTGCAGGATCGTCGTTCGCTCGAGGTTTACAACTCAGATCGAACTCTCGCCAACCTAGACAGCTTGATACGGGCAGGAGAACCAGAATCTTGAAAGTCCACGCAGTAACCCCGAATTGGCGCTCAGACCTTTCGCCTCTCCCGACAGACACCCTGAGACCTCCGGTCTCATTTCCCCTCGAATGGGCGTATCTATCGGCGTCCTTGAAATCCGCTTCATTCATCTGCACCGACGCATATCTACACGATCTCACTGACTCAGCAACTGCTGAACTTGTACTGCAGAGCAACCCGGATTTCATCATCATCTCTTCGGCACCGAATGCCTTGTATTGGCGTTGTCCACCATTCAGTGTGGAGGCTCCTAGAAAGCTAATATCTGCGATAAGAAGCTCTGGTTTTCTGGGAAGTCTAGTGGTGGTGGGCCCACATGGGACCCACAACCCCGAGTGGGCACACAAGGCGACAGGTACCGACTATGTCTGGCGCGGATCTACGGACACCATGCTCGGTCCAACTCTCGAGTTGGCGGCACCAGCTGAAAGCCCGTATTTATACAACGGCAACGATCAAGGAATAATCCGAGTCGACGGCGCTGTAGACCTCCCAGTCGCCGATCTCCAGGTGCTGAGCTCTTCCATAGATTATCCGCCACATGCTTGGTCACTTAGCGATGAAGAAAGGACAGTGTTTGGCAATAATTCTCGTGGCATACTTCTCGAGGCAAGTCGGGGCTGCCCATGGGCATGCGCGTACTGTGCGAAAGCTCCAGTTCGCGATCGCTACGGACGGCGGCCCCTTGATTCGATCGCTCGTGAAGTTGCGCAAGCTGTAGAGCTCGGATACGACTACGTCTTTTTTATAGACGAGACGTTCAATATTGCCTCTGATCATCAAGAAGATGTCCTTTCTCTGCTCGAGCGTTCCGGGCTGTCATTTGGCTTTCAAGGAAGGCCAGACCTGATCAACGATAATCGGGCACGGCGACTCGCGAGTGCTGGTTGCGTCTACGCAGAACTCGGCGTTGATGTGGTCGGTGACCTTCTTTCTAAAGACATGGGCCGTCGCCAGCACCTTGAGCAGGCAGATCTCGGAGTGATTGCCTGCCGGGACGCCATCCCGGTCGTCCGGTTCAACCGTCTCAATATGTCGACGTTAGATTATGTTGACATCTATCCCCATGACATGTCGCTTACTTGGGACATCCCAGTCGATCCGATCTATCCCTACCCCGGTTCGCCACTCGGAAGCGCACTTATGGCGCACTACGGTCGCTCGCAGTTTGATTGGGACTTTGGAGAACAATACTCATGGTGGCTACGAATGGAAGTGAGGCTACAGCGAGAACAGCCATCACTGCCTACCAGTGCTATCCGTGAGCTGCAGCAGGCGTTCTTAGGGATGAACAAAAGCGCTGCTGCAGCGTTGGCGGGGTTGCTTCCGACTACCACAACCACTGGTGGGATCCACGAATTGAACAAATCTGTGAAAGGAGTCGGTGGTGAATTGCACATTCGTGATACCCGCTCGTAACGAGGCTGACCGGATCGGCAACCTTCTTTCAGTTCTCCGGCGAGCCCTGAACCCCGAACAGGTGCTGGTCGTCGACAACGGTAGCACCGACGGGACTGGAGCCATCGCACGACGGTCGGGCGCCCGTGTCATCTACGAGCCCCGTCGGGGTAAAGGCTACGCCGTAGACGCCGGCGTCCAACATACGCAAACGGACCTGGTCTTCCTCTGCGATGCAGACATAGAGCGATTCGACTTCACGGCGGCGGAGGTTCTGCTAGAAAACCGGATTCCTGGGGAAATTCTGGCCCGTCTAGCATTGGACCGTGCGCCCGAACTAGCACCGGTTACATATTTATGCGCGCAACCACTTCTGAAAACCCTGGGTTTTCAAAAGGTGAGTGAGCCGCTCGGTGGGCTGGCGCTTGTGGCAAGATCCTTCCTAAGCAATACACATCTTCCAGGGCACTGGGGCTTCGATGTGGCGCTCACCATGGCGGCACTGCAAACAGGCGTCGCCGTGCGTGAATTGCCTGTAAGGAACATGACGCATCGGGCAAAGCCCTTGACCGATTACAAAGAAATGGCCACGGATGTCGGTCGAACAATACTCCAATCCGCCGGTCTACTGCCTTGGGACCACGTGGACTGTGTTCGTTGTAGCCGCGTGAAAATAGCACTGGACAACAGAGCTATTGACTCCAGTGAACGGGTAGAAGTTACTCGCAGATAAATGAGACTACGGCTACATAGGACACTGAAACGAGGTGACTGAGTTTCGCAGTTTTCCGGGGGCAGTTGCCGCTGGCGCTTACGTGTAACTAGGTGCGATGGCCGACATGCGCGTATTCGCCATGGCGCCATTACACGCCCCTGGGGAGCCTCTAACCGGAAAAACGCCGGACCAATTTTCCGGCCATTGTGTTGGTAAGTTTTGGTAAACGTGGACAAAAACTACTGGTTTGAACTGAGGGCGGCCTGTAATACCACTACTGCCTCATGGAAGGAGCGTCCCTGATCGGGGGCGCTCCCTCCGCCGTCTCAGCCTTTGAAGGACGCGAGCATCGACTGGATCTGCTGGTACTCGGTGGTCTTTGTGTAGGCGGTCATCTCAGCCATGGTGCTGAAGTATTTGCTCGAGTTGAACAGCACGAGGCGGGTTGTCATTCCTCCGATGGAGAGTTTGCCGGTTTCCACCTGGACCTGCCCGTATAGGAGGAATGGGACCAGTTCCTTCGGAGGTGCCGAGTCCGGCGGGCTCATGGACATTGAGAGTTGGACTGGCTTGGGCCATTTGATCATCCCGAGCTCTTCCGGGAACGGGCCCAAGTCCATGGCCACGTTTTTGACCACGAAAAGGCCGGTTTCAGACAGCGGCGCCCTGCCGGGTGTAGACGGCAGATTGGTGACAGGACGATGTTTCATGGCCCCGTTGGCATCCCAGATCGTGAAGACCGCCAACTCGCCCATCTCTTCGCCGCGCGCGTTCGTGATCTTTGCTCCTCCCGTCACGGCATCGTCGACTTTCCATTCCAGCGGATGTTCGAAGCTGAACGTCGCGTTCTCGATTGTTCCGGAGTATGTGACTGTCGCCGGCAGGGGCGTGTGGTCCACGGCGGAAGGCGGCGATATCGAAATCCGGTACCCGTTGAAGTTCAGGGCGGTGTCTGCGGCCGCGGCGAGCCCATGTGCGGCCGTTTGAATCCCTGACCAGGCCCAGGTGAACACCTGCGCGACACTGACAGCCAGGATGTCCAGCATCTTCCCCTTGGCCAGGTCCATGAAGACCTTTCCGCTGCAGGCCATGACGGTGCTGACCGCGTCGTTGAGGTACCTCCCGGCTGCCGATACCTGAGTCACGTCAGCTGTCGCCATCCCCTGGAATCCGGCGGCGCAGTTCGCGGCGTCCATTGCAGAGCTGACAGCTTCGGAGGAAATCTTGCCGAAGATCTTCCCGTAGACCATGGTGGTCGTCTCAATACCGAACCACAGTGCCGTGGCCAGGTACGCCGGGGGAGAGGGGTCCAGCCGGACCCCAACGGCGGCGGATGAATCTAACTTGTATTCGACTGTCTCGCCGGGCCCAATGATGTTGATGCTGCTGCCTCTGATGGTCGGCGCCGTGATGTATTTCGCCAGCCGGGGCAGCATCTGCCCAAAGTCCAGACTGCGGCTCCCCAATGTCAGCCCAGCCGTACTCTCAGCCGAAACAGCGTAGCCGCGGGAGTTGTTCACTTTCAGGACCGTTGAGCCATCAGCATTTTTGCCAACGCACCATTGGACGGCGCCACCACTGTCGCTGGTGACAGTAACCCCTCCTGCCCGTGCCTCTGACTCCCGCTCACATTTGGGCTGGGAACCGTAGCCGGATCCTTTGTAGACGGAGTCGAGCTTGTTCCTGGCCCAGTTTGTCAGCCAGTCCCAGCTGTCAGTGAACCAGTTGGAGAAATGGTTGGTGCGGACGATGAGGTCAGCTCCGGACACTTCAGCGTTCAGCATGTATTGCGGATCGTCTTCGGGATTCTCGGTGAACCCCACGAGAGGGGCCGGTTCGCCGTCCTTGACTACGCCTTTGAAGACCAACGTGGCCTCGCCGGTCAGCTGAGCCCCTACCAACTCGATAGCCCAGCCGGACCGGTTCTCCGGCAACGCCACCGGTTTGACGTGCAACTTCCCCGCACTTGATATGGCAGACCCAGGAATGGTGACTTCCGGGGATCCGTCCTTGCTGGGCAGAGTAACGTCCCGCCCCTGTGCCACGGCGATGCTGCCGTCAGCCTCCGGGGTGGCCTTTGCTTCCCACGGCGGTGACCAGACCCCCGTGAACACCAGTCCGACGACCACCACGCACAGCAAAGCGACAACGGAAAGAGCTACCCCCAACGGCCTTTTCATAAAGACATTGTCATGGCCGGCCCCCGACAGGGTCCTGATCTGGGCCTTTATTACGCGTCGGACGCGGCGCATGTCGAGTCCGCGTAGGAATGGCGGCGGAAGTCCAGTGCGGGCGAAATGAACAATTCTGCCTCTAGTTGATCACTCGCTCAGGGAAGCCTCTCTGCCGGGGCCACGAAGTCCTTGCCAGCCAAAATTGTTAATCTCCAGGCGGACGGGATCGCCCGACGAGTGTTAATTTGCGTCGGGATTGGCCGGATTTCGGAGGTGCGATTGTTAATGTCGCGGCGCATTGGACAGCTGTCGGAAGCGGATTCGCGGCCGGCTTCCTGATTTCATCGAGATCGAGCGGATCCGGCAATGGGTCGATCGTGCGGGCTCTTGGAAAGGGGCTGGAAGTGTGACGGACGTCGCCGCGTCCTGCTTCCTTGATGACCTTTGCACAGGCCTAAGTGTCAGCAAGATCCTAAGTGGACCGCTAGCGGCATATCCAACTTCCTCTCATCAAAGGACTTTGGTTGGGATTGCACTAGTCATCGCTAAGAGTGAGCGCGAGCTGGAATCTTCCGCGGCTTCCTGGTCGGTTCTGCTTTCGGCGCCCAGGCAAGTGTGTCAGGGCCGCCAATGTAGTAGGTCTGGGGCCACGGAAGTCCCGGCTTGACTTGTGCGGGATCCGGGGAAATAAGGAGAACCGATCCAGGCCAGATCGGTTCCGGCAAAGCTTCGATCCATGCTTGCTGAACGTGGTCGAAACGATTCCAATAAATCGTAATCCAGGATCCAGTGGGCTCCAGAGCATCGACGCTGATCACGGTGATTTCGGTTGTCGTACGGTGACTCCGCTTGGCATCATCGAACTCGTGCCATTTTTGTTCGGCGGCCGCCATCCAAGCGCGGCGGCGGTGAAAGCGAGTCAGCCAAATGGCCGCTAGGGCAACAGACGCCGAGAGTATGGTAACGCCGCCAACTATCAGAATCGCACCACGGGGCATTCCGGCACTCAGAGCTGTCAGAAAATAGCCAGCCGCAATCGAGACCGCGGCACTGGTCAATATCAGCGCGGGTGTCGCCAACCTGGGCTTGAGGACTGGGTTCGAGCTCATGGGTTCCTTCCGCTGCCCAGTTTAGAGCTGCCATCCGACATTGATAAGACTCGCCTCACGCTGACGAGGCTCCTCCGTCCATGCTCCATGCTGCTGGGGCGTGGCATAAGAGGGGAGGGCGGCTTGGGAAATTCGACGCTCAATGCTCGCCCGCTGCGATTTCTGTTCCCATTCGTAGTCTGGGGGCACTGGTCCGAGGGGAAGTGGAGAGTCGTCGACGCCCCACCTGTCTCTGAAGAGAGCGACTTCTCGAATGAGTCGTCTTGCCTCTTCCGGCTGTACCTCTCGTCCGAGGGACTGGAGAAGATCCCGCCTCCAATCCGTGTCCTGCATCAGTGACGCTTTCGCGACATCGTCCGACCTGCGCTCCATTCGATCCGCTACTTGGGTCATCAGCCCTCCCAGGTCGGAGCGGCTCGCTTGTAGAACCTCAGGAAACGTTGTGAATTCATCTGAAGGCAAGCGAGAGAGAAGTCCCCGGAGTCGGGAGTGAAGGACAGACGCAAGATCTCTAGCCGACAAGCTTGTCTCCAAGGCTTCCACGACAAGTCGCTGGGTGCTTGGGCGGCTGATAGGAGAGCAGCGGCGCCAGGCTGCAACAGTTGCACCCCACGAGGGAGACTGCTGGATCTCGTTGATCCGCTCCGGGGCATGGGACTGGAGGAACTCAGCCAGATCCTCACCGGCTGCGATCTGTGCAAGGTAGTCGTACTCCGCGCTAAGCTGCTGCAAGCTGTTGGCTTTGGAAAGTTCGGCGTCACGGACCTCATGGGCAGTGCGCTCGGCACCTTCTGCAGCGAGGACTTCACCCAGGATCTCGCGCCATGACAGCTGCACTGACGGGTCCAAAGGATCGTGATCCAGCGGATCGTCTTGGCTGACGTATGCGTAATTACCGATGCGCCCCCGGGTCATACTCACGTACAGGAGTTCACGGGTCAGTCGCCCCTCTGTGACGACGGTGTGGCCGGTATCCACTGTAAGGCCCTGGGAACGGTGTGCCGTTGTGGCGTACCCCAACTCAACCGCGGACTGAACGTAATCACGGTGCAAGGTAACAACGCCTCCTGTGTCCCTGCGGACCGCTACGAGGGAGCCGTCGCGCTTGGCGACGCGTCCGACGTCGAACATGGTTCCGTTGCGAACGAAGTCACCGTTGCTGTCCCAGATGGTGCGGTCGTTGTGGCGGACGATGATCGTGTCACCCCGGCCGGCGCGCAGCCCGTCGCTGAGCAGGACAGTCTGCTCCGCGTCTACGACCCCCTGGATCACCAGATCGGCCTGGGCACGTTCATTGAGGATGCCCACTGTGTCATTGTCTGCCGCTATGAGGATGGACGAGTTTCCGGATTGGATATCGGATTGCCAGTTCACGTAGGCCTGGTCGACCATGTTGACATAGGAGCCGTGCCGGATGCGCCCCTGCTGATCGTAGTCAGCGATGGCAGCGTAGTCGCCTGAGCGGAGCTTTAGCGACGCCTCCCGTTCCCACGCCTGCTCGAACCGCCAAATCGTACTTAGCCTCGCCGTTTTTCCTTGTCGGTCCAGCCAGCCAAGGATGCCGCCCGCGTCGATGGCATCCAGTTGGGCAGGGTCGCCCACTAAGAGAATCTTGGCTCCGGCGTCTCGTGCTTGTCCCACCAAGGCGGACAGCTGAATCGTGGACACCATTGAGGCTTCGTCTACGACGACAAGCTGGTTGTGGTGAAAGCGCCACCTGTTCTGTTCGGCGGCCAACCGAGCTGTTTCTTGTGCCAGACGCGTTCGCCGGAAGCTAAGCGGATTTACCTCGGCGTCGAGGCGGCGTTCCATCTCGAAAAAACGTGACGCTCGCTGGCTGGCTCCTTGACCCACGGACTCATAGAGCCATTTGGCGACGTTCTCCGTGTCCATGGTCAGTTCCCGTCCGAGAACCTCGGCGCTTGCCGCCGCCGGTGCTAGTCCGACGACGCTGCCTGCACCAAACTCTGATTCCCACGCGGCCTTTACAGCCCCGAGGGTGGTGGTCTTGCCCGTGCCGGCCGGTCCCACGACGGCGTCGAGCCGGTTACCGCTCAGTAGAACCTGGGCAGCGGCGGCGCGCTGGTCCGCGTGCAGTTCAAAGCGGCCGTGATGCGTGTAGGTGGCGAGCGCGTCCATGGTGACGGTGGCGCGCACGGCAGGCCCGCCGTCGTCGTTCCTTGCTTGCATAACGACATCCTCAGCGGCGAGGGTTTTGGCGTCGGTGTAAAGTCGTGCGCCATGAAAATCAAAGACGCTCTGCTTACCGAGGCGCAGGTCAGGCGCCGCGTCCGCGTCGACGCTGTATCGGCACTCATTGAGGGGGACGGACTGCATCTCAGCGGCCGTAGCAATGGCATCGATCAAGCACTTGCGGTCCCCGGGGGTTTGGCAGCGGACTGCGGCGCAAACCCGTTCGGCCTCGGCCAGTAGATTCCACCGGTTCCAGGTGGAGCGTTTGGCCGCCACACGATCCTTGGTAATGGAGGCAACGGCTTCCACCCAGTTCCCTGTGAAGTCGCTACTGCGGAATGGTGAGGTTTGCGAGCGTCGGACAGTCTCGAGGAGAACGCGGCTAGGCTCGTAGCCCCGAGCAATAGCGCGTGCCTGCCACTGCCGAGAGAGCACGCGAAGCGGGGCGACTGACTCCGCTTTAGGCGCTCGCGTTGAGAGAGTGGCCTGCTGCCTCAGCTTCACTGTCGTAGTAGCGCTTGGACGTTTGCCATGCTCCTCAGTCCAGACGGAGACGAGGCGGTCGGTTTCCAGGTCGATGAGGCGGGATCGGTTGGAAAATTCGCGGATCAGTTCGTCGTCGACGCCGGCGAGCTGTTGGGTTGGGTTGTGCGTGTTGGCTGCCGGTTTCCGCATCTCCGCGTCGGTCCCGAGGTTCCGGTGCAGGGCATCGAAGAGGAGTCCGTTGTAGTGCTCGCTGGCCGCGACGGCCGCTTTGTAGAGGGTCCGGGAGTCCAAGGTGACCCAGGCGCCGTCGGTGATGCGCTGAACGCGGTTGG
Organism: Arthrobacter sp. CDRTa11; assembly: GCF_026427775.1. Taxonomy (NCBI): domain Bacteria; kingdom Bacillati; phylum Actinomycetota; class Actinomycetes; order Micrococcales; family Micrococcaceae; genus Arthrobacter; species Arthrobacter sp. CDRTa11. The sequence continues at coordinate 2,103,005 of NZ_CP044532.1, forward strand.
CGATGACTAAGTGAGTGTGCAACTGCGGGTCTCCGGCCCTGGACTCCCAGTGGTCAAAAGCAGCAGCGACCGCGCCGTTCGTGCCGATGCGGGCGACGCCGTTACGTCCCGCTCGTGTGTGGATGACGTTCTCCTCGAGCCAATGGAGGGTGGCTGCTACGGCTTCGTGGTGCGTTTGGAGGATCTGGTCCTGCATGGTGCGGGGGCTAAGGGCCCAGAGGACCGAGACCGACTTGGGGACGCTGAAGGTCAGGTCGAATCCGACGACGGCATGCCGTCTGGTTGTTTGACCTTGGCTGGTCTGAACGAGGGTGGGTTGGCCGTGTGGCCGGCCTAAAGGGACGCCGGTGTCCGGATGGACGGCGTGGTTGAAAAGCGCCTGAGCATCGGTCTCCGTGACGACGTCTCTGGTTTTGCGGTTGATGCCGGCGAGGCCTGAGCCAAGCCATCTGCCCTGCGGTGTTCCTGCTTTCATGTAGTAGCTGGTGGCGTTCGGGGGAGTGACGGTGATGTCGTCCATCATTGTTGTCTTGAAGAGGTACTTCAGGCCCGACTGAGCGGAGAGCCGGGCGATGGACATGGTCATCGCCCTCTGACCTCCGCTCGGCGCTTGCTCGAGATCCAACCTCGACGGCGGAGGATCTCTATCGTCTTCGTGTCCAGCGGCACCTGTTTTGCTTGGGTGATAGCTACAAGCCTTGCGGCGACGTGGGCCAGATCCTGGACGTTTATTCGCTGTGCTCGCTTTAATCGGGCGAGCTCAGCTTGGAGGACGCTTACACGCGCCTGTTGCTCTGCGTTGTCAGCTTCGACGCGGTCGAGATCCAACGATTGGGACCGCAGCTGGGTCTGAAGTGCATCGATCGTCTGTTGGAATTGCTTAATGGCAGCATCGTGTCCTCGACTGGTCGCTCGAGGTTCAAGGGCTGATGGGGAATGGCATTCAGCTTCGGATGTGCTGAGGGACTGTGCCGGATAGGAGTCATCGGTCCGAACCCCACCGCCCTGGTTCCGTTTCCGCCGTCGTCGATCACGCTGTCTATCGGCACAGCGGGTGCAGCAGAACCGTTGCGTCTTGCGAGACGGCTCAAAGCCCACACGGCACTCCTCGCATATCTTCCTCTTCACGTTCATTCATCAGCCTGGTGCCCCTGTGCAACATGACTTGGCGTGAGGCGACGACCACGGCGTCGGCCTTGGATGCCAGAGGTGTGAATGCGCTGTGGGTCTGCCAGTGGACGCGCGAGTGGAGGGTGCCTGCTGGGCACCTGTCATCGTCGGTTCTGACCGGATGAGCGTTTGGGGGAGGGGCTTTGTGCCAAGGGCAAAGAAGTTAGTGCCGGCGTACTGGAGGCAGAAAAGAACCGTCGACGGCGGGTCGGCGGTTCTTTGGAATGTGGCGAGTGAAGTGCTGTGGTTAGGAAGCTTCGAGCCCTCTCGGTCCATATGCCTTGTTCCTGTCTGTGCTCCAGGGCGCGAGCATTCCCTGTGCGACCATCTGGTCACTGAGCCGGGCCAGGCGATAGGCGGGGTCTGCTTCGAGTGCGAGCTGCAGGAATTGGTGGGCCTTGCTGCCTCGGCCTTCCCACCAGTTGATGTACCCGACGGTGGTCAACAGTGCTGCGGAGTGTTGGGTGCTGCTGTGCGTGTAGGCATGTAGGAGCAGTTGCTGCGCCCATTCCACCCTTGACCATTGTGGTTTGGCCTCGGTCTGGGCCAGGAGGACCTCGACCATCGGTTCGTCTATTCCCGGGATGTCGGCCATAAGTCGATCGCGGATCCCGGCGAACTGGAAGCTCGCAATCAGACTAACGGTCTCCTCATCCGTGGGATAGGTCTTCCCCTGCAGCATGGACCCCCAGAGTGCGCGGGCCTCGTCTAACGCTTCTTGAGCAGGAAGGCGCCGAATTTCCTCCATGCGGTCCAAGACTGCATCGGTCGTCAAGGTCTCCTTGGTTGATGCAGGTAATCTGATCCCCTGTGGTTCGATTTGGCTCCCGCGGTACACGAATTCGGCGTTGATTTCGCTGGACTGGGTTGCCGCGAGGGGGATTGAAGGGCCGCTCAAGTGATCACCGTCGTATGGCAAGCACGCCTCGTTTCCCACAAGCAGTCCGTCTCGAATGGAAATACCTTGCTGGGCCAAGGCGCCAGTCAGAGCCGCGACGGTATGAGCCTGCGGTTTCTCCTCACCAATCTCCCAAGGCTTCTCGGTGTAGACGGCGAAGAGGACCGTCGAGGCATTCGCGTCCTTCTGGATGTAGCCGGCGACTGTTTGGGCGTAGGCGAAGAGCCCCTCCTCGCTCTTGGGCAGATCCACACGCAGTGTAGCCCCGACCATATTCTTATGATTCAACGTGATGCAGACCAGACTCTCCTTGGGCCAGAAGCCAAGAGTATGTCCCACGAAACTGAGGACATCGGCTGGGGTTTTGATGCTGAGCGATTCCATGTTCCTTCTCCTTTGAACGCGGCGCGGCCTGGGGCCCGGGCCGTTGATGGTTCGGGCATCCTGAAAAGGAGATCGAAGGACAAGAGCTGCGGTATTTTTTGAATAAATGGCGCTAGCTCGCCCAGCGATTGAGGCTGAGATCGTGCGCCGGACCGGCCCAGCGATGATGGATTTTCAGAATGACAAAAGCAATATTGCTTCCCATCAATTCATGGAGATGCTTAACTTTCGCAGCATGATTATTGCCCTGAGGCGAGAAGAAATTTTGAACACGCCGAATCAGGATTTTGGCGACCAGCAGGTGGCCTCACCTTCAACACCGTCGCCGATGAATCGGTGTCTACCCATTGGTGCGTCAGTAGGGCATGCCGCTAAGGGGAGGGACCCGTGGAGCCGCCATGCCGAGCGGTCTCGTGAACGATGATGCCATTGCTGTTCCTGTAGTCATCACATAACAGCGTTTCGTGCTTGCCTGTGGAGCGACGGCGGGGGTAACATCCAACTCGGTGAGCTTTCGGCGAACGCCCAGCTGCAAGAGCCACCCTGCCGAAGCTGTCTGGATGAGACCTATGACTTCCTAAAAAGGGACGTCCAGTAACGAACTTTAGATCCTATTCCGACGGTGTTTGAGGGAGTGCCTGACGTCAGGTTGGGTTATACCTAATACCACCGGAGGCTGAGTAACCGCACCTCCCAACTGTCAGGCGCTGGGCGCTTGTTCAGGTTAAGTTGGTTCGGCATAGACAAGTTCTCGACGGAAGAGTTGGACGTCCGGCCCGCGGGTAGGTAGGAGGGGTGGGGCGTCCAAATTGCATCCGACGTCTCGGATACGGGCCGGTGAATGCGGCGTTCCTTTGTACCTTTTTTCTGTATGTTTCCACAGCCCGGCACAATATGGACGGCAATTTCTACACAGTTAAAGGCGCTGTCTGTATGACGGGGGCGGCGGCACTTAGGGCACGCGGCCAGCCGTAGGGGTGCCGATGAAGAGCCGCCACGGCATGGCGTCGAGGTCGATCTGCTTCCCGGCGTATTGTCCGGCTGAGTAGGTTCCTCCCATAAAGCGGCCGGTGTTGGTTGCGATGATGGCATCCTGCTGGTCGACGAGGCACGTATTGGGAGGCAAGGCCCGAAGGTGCGGTTCGAGGTGGCTCTGGATTCCCCGGACGAGGACATCTGCAGCGACGATCCCGACCATTTCCTCTTCCACGTAAACGGCTTTGCTGAATGTGAGGACGTTTTCGTTGCTCCCGTTGGCATCCAGGTATGCATGGCTGATGTGGATGGTTTCGTCGCCATAGTGTTCAGGGCGCCACGCTACGGTTCCGATGTCATATAAGTCCCAGTCGACCACGAGCCGCTGAAGTGATTGCGGTCCTGTCGGGGCATGGCACCACGCCGAGCCGGCATGGCCGAATGAGGTGTCGGGAAGGAATCCCGCTCCGTACAGAAGTGCGACGTTCCCTTCGAGAGTCCGTCGCGACACGTCGTAGATAGCGTCCAGGGCAGAGCTGTCGGCCTCACGCTTAGAGCCGAGCTGGACGCGCACCGCGTCTTCAATCGCACGGATTGAGGAGGAGGCCGTATCGGCCAGCAGCTCAGAAAAGGATTCGATCAACGCAACTTCGCGTTCTTCCTTGACGGGGTCAGGAAAAGTTTCTTTCCGTGATGCATCCACGCTCATGCGCAGGTCGAGTACCCGGTTCATATCCGCACGGACATGATCTTCGGCCAGAGCGCGGGCACGTGCCCCGTCGCCGGACCGGATCGCTTCAACGATGGCGACATGTTCCGAGGCTGCGTTACTGTATCCGGCGGGGGCTGCCCAGATCAGTGGCCCCACTTCGGCCTGCATTGCCATTTCCTCGCGGGTGAGGCGCACGGAGCCTGAGCTGGCGGCAAGTTCGATGTGGAACCTGCTGTCGTCGCGGATCGCCTGCGCGGAATCCTCAGCCGACTCGATCTTGGCGGCCATGGATGCCAGGCGTGCAAGGGAAAGCCGTCCGCTGCGCTCCGCGGCGGCAGCTGCTGCGGAGCCCGCCAGGAAGGCCCAGTAGTCGCGGATGTCGCGCAGGTCGTCGAGGGAGTAGGCCATGACCGATTCGCGCTCGGCCTTGATAATGTCGCCCGTGCTGGCTTTGACGAAGCTTCCGCCGCCCTTGCCGCGCCGCGTCTCGAGCAAGCCGCGTCCGCGCAGTTCTGCCAAGGCAGCGCGAAGGGTCAGGGTGGAGACGCCCATTTTGGCTGCCAGCTCGTTTTCGCTGGGCAGCTGGGTCCCGTCTTCAAGCACTCCGAGCTCGATGGCGTACCTGAGCCGCCTCCCCACCTCCTCCCCCCGGTCAAAGGTGGCCAACGGGGCGAAGGCGAGCTGCTCTCTCCATGAGGTCATGGACGGTTGCTCCTTGTCAGGCGTGCTTGGCTACGCCATCTTCATTCTCTGACCTTTAACGTCAAATGTCTATTGACATATAACATTAAAGGTCTGAAACTTATAGAAGAACAAGCGAGATGTAGACATCTCCGAACCAGGTTGAAGGGAATGATGGGCATGACACGTGAAGAAGCGTATGCAGGTTGCCCTTCAGACTCCTACGTGGAGTTCTACGGAGGCCAGTGGCTAGTCGTCCCGTTCGCTCCAGTTGAGCAGCCCTCCTTCTTCACCTGCCTTCCCAGCAGCAGGCAGGACACCGGCCTCCACACTGGGCGTCTGACGTAAGCGAACCGGCACGGCCCCTCGTCCTCCTATTTGGAGAAGGTACGACATCTATTCGCCGAGATGGAACGCCTAGTCAACCAGTTCAGGCATTACGTCCAATACGGAAGTTGACAGGGAACTTCTCGCACTCACGGAACGAGTTCGGCCCGGAAATGTCGCTACTGCACGACGGCCACCACCGGATGACCCCAATCCAGGCAGCCAAACTCGGCAAAGCCCTGGAACCGTATGATCTGTTCTGGATGGAGGACTGCACCCCTGCCGAGAACCAGGAAGGCCTGCGCCTGGTCCGCCAACACACCACCACCCCGCTGGCATGAGACGGGCGCCCGCCGTCGTGTTTTCGCGCGACAAGGCGGGTTCCCAAGAAGGGCGGCCAGCACTTGAGGATCTGCGACGGCTACCGTGGCAGAGAAACCGCAAGCAGGTTTTCCAGGTGGTGCCGCGCCTCGGCAAGGCGTGAATGGAACTTCATATCCTGTTGGGCTGCAACGAATATTCCGGCCGGCTGCTTCAGCCTGTGGCGCACAGCTGATGGTGGTCACGTCAGCCAGCTGGAGCCCGGCGGCCCCTGAGTAACCGCCAAAGGGTCCATGCGGTGACGGCGCCGACCAGTGCCATGGCTCCTGCGCTAAGCCCGGAATAGCCAACGGCGGCGAGGATGGGTCCTGCCAGGGCTCCGCAAGTTGCCCCGGTGAGGTTCATGAGGAGGTCTGAAACACCTTGCAGGGGACCCCGTTCGGCTGCGGACACCGAATCGCCCACCAGGGACGAGCCGGAAACGATGGAAGCTGACCATCCCAGACCCAGGAGGATCAGGCTTGGAGTCACCATGGTGTGCGGGGCGAGCCATGCGAACACCAAGGAAGCCAGCAGCATTGCCTGCCCCGTCAGCAGCACGGGAATCCGGCCGAGGCGGTCTGAGAGCCATCCGAACAGCGGCGAAAAGCCGAACATCCCCGCAATATGGAGGCTGATGGTCATGCCGACGATCGCGAGGCTTGCCCCGTGATCGTGCAGATGTACCGGGGTCATCGACATGAGTGCCACCATGGTGCCGTGGCTGAGCGCCACCACCGTAACGGCGTAACGGGCGGCGGGGTTGCGGCGAAGGATCGAGAAGCCGGAATCAGGTTTGGTGGTGATGCCGCCGTCTTCTCTCGGTGGGGGCCCCATGACTTGGGGCTTGACCCGGAGGCCCGCATAAAAGACCAGGGCGGCAACTAACTGGGCCGCCACCGTGAACGCGAACGCACCCGTCAGCGTCGGCAAGTGGAGCAGTGTGCCGAAGGCCTCTCCGGGTTCGAAGAGGTTGGGGCCGGAAACTGCCCCAATGGTGGTTGACCATACGACGATGGAAAGGTCACGGCCACGGGTCTTTGGCGTGGACAGATCCGTGGCAGCGAAGCGGGCCTGGAAGCTCACAGCGGTTCCCGCGCCAAGCAGGATGAGCCCAATCAGCAAGGCCGGGAAGGAGGACAGTGCCGCCGAAGCGATGGCGATGGCTGCACCGAATGCGGAGGTCAGCGATCCGGCCGCGAGCGAGACTCCCCGCCCTCGTTTTGCGGCCGCGCGGGCCAAGGGGATGGCAAAGGCGGCGGCGCCGAGTGTATTCATCGTGGCGGCCATTCCGGACCAGGACGTGGAACCGGAGACCTGAACGGCAAGAAGGGAACCGAGTGAGAGCGAGGCGCCCATTCCGATTCCGCCGAGAATCTGTCCTGCGATCAGGACGCCGATGGTGCGCCGCTGGCCTTCGTGCCGGTCCGGCGCGTCCGTTTGAACGGCTACTTGATGTGTTGCAGGAGTTTCCATGTTTTCTGACTTTCTCCGTGAACCGGGCACGGCAACAGAGGGGAGGGTCCGCGGATCAAACGGAACTTCCCCGGTGCCGGCCCTTAGCCCCAGGTGGTCTTTATGCTTTCGATGAAAATTCTCAACTGCGCCACCATCGAGAAACTCCCGGGAGCGCAGAGCCATTGCTGCTGTATGCCGTCAAGGACTGCGATGGTGTTGTTGACGATTGCCTCCACTGGGGCGTCCTGGGAGACATTCCCGTGGACCTTCCCATCTTCCAGCGCTTCGCTAAGCCACCGGCGCAGGCTCGAATAGTGGTCCAGAAGCCATTGATGCGCGGGATGTCCCGGTTCGGTGGCTTCGGCGGAGAGCCTCACGAAAAGCCCCACCCAGTCGGGCCGGGTTGAGTTCCTCGCAACCAGGGATACTAGGGCATCGAAGGCTTCCCAGCCCAGAGGAGCCTGCTCTCCGTCGAAAAGGAAGTCGGCGTCTTCCTTGGAACGGTGTTCGAGCACCGCTGACAGCAAGACCGTTTTGGACGGAAAATGATGGAGCAAGCCGGATTGCGAGAGACCGGTCTTAGCTGCGACATCGGCGATGGAAGTTCCTCCGTAGCCGCCCACTGCGAAGAGTTCAATCGCGGTTTGGATTGCCTTGAGCCTTGCGGTTTCGCCGTTGCGGCGGCGCCGGGGGTGCTCCCGCTCTATCCGGTATCCGGCTGGGTACGACATGGTTTACTCCTTGCTTGTTCCGGCCACCATGGCCTCGCGCCCGGTGGGAGCCAGTTCCAGTCTGACATCGCCAAGTCCACGTGCGACGACGACCCGGCCTCCGGCGATGTCATCCCAGCGACGCGCGGTACTGTTCCACCGCCGTTGCGCGCGGGGGTCGCAGCTGACGTCGATGCTTTCCTCCCCGCCGGGTTCCAGGTGAAGCTGCGCCCAGCCGATGAGCCGTGGAGGAACGGACGGGTCATCCGGGAAGCGGTAGACCTGTACGGTTTCGGTTCCTGCGCGGTTCCCGACGTTGCCGAGCGTCACGCGTACGGACTTCACGGTTTCCCGCTTCATGGAGGTGATCTCGGCGGCCTTGTAGTCCCATTCGGTGTAGCCGAGGCCATGTCCGAACCAGAACATGGGCTGTTCGGTGGAGGTGCTCCATCCGCGGTATCCCACTCCTGTTCCCTCTGAGTAGGCGAGCCTGCCGCCACGTGGGGTCACTGACCATGCCGGGCCTTGGCCGTCCCGGGCGGGGAAGGTGGTTACCAGGCGTCCCGCAGGTTCGACATCGCCGGTCAGTGCCGCCGCTATGGCGTCGCCCGCTTCCTGTCCCGGGAGCCCGGCAAACAGCACGGCGTCCACGTCCGCGATCCAGGGCATGAGAACCGGTGTCGCGGCGTTCAGGACCACGACGGTCCGCTTCGCCACGGCTGCCACCGCTGCCACGAGGGCATCCTGGTCCCCGGGCAGGGCGAGGGTGCTCTTGTCCTGGCCTTCCGTTTCCTGTTCCTGCGTATAACCGACGACGACGACGGCAACGTCCGCGTCAGCGGCGGCCGCCACAGCGTCCCGGATGGCGGCGGCGCTGTTTTTCAATGCGGGTTCCGCGACCAGGCCGATGAGGCGGTTCTCGTTCTCAGCGTCAGTGGTCGCGGTGATCCGCGCGCCCGGATCGACGTCCAGCGGTACGGCATGGCTCTTGGGGCGGAAGAATCCGCCGCCTGGACCGTGGTGGAAGGGCGTCCGTATGGACTCCCGGTATCCAGGCGCGGATACGTCCCAATTGCCGGCCCCGCGGGTGCCGATCATCATCCTGGCGGGCTGGTCGATTGCCAGCTCGGCTGAGAGTTCGATGGACGCCGCTCCGGAGGCCCAGCTTTCCCCGCTGACTTCAAGCTCCGGGACTTCGAGATGGCGGGTGCCGAGCAGCTTTCCTTCCTTGTCGAAGGTCCGCGCGCGCGCACCGCGGGTCCCGGTTTCCGGGTCCCGGAGGAGTTCGGGATTCGCTGCGAGCCATTGCGTGCGGGTCCGGACCCCATCGACGACGGTTACGCGGTCCTCGCCGAGGGCCCGCGCTATTCCCGTGGCGGCGCTGACGACGTGGGGCGGGCGCACGATGGCGGAGCCGCCACCTTGCGCCACGGTATCGATGGCGTGACGGCCGATGACCACCACGCTTTCCGTGGAGTCCTTGCGGAGTGGAAGCGTGTTCTCGCGGTTGACCAGGACGGCCATGCTGCGGCCGGCGAGCCGGCGCAGCTGTTCGCGGCGCTCCGGGCTGTCAGGGCGGGGCAGGTTCTTTGTCCAGGTGCGGCCGCCGTCGAAGGCGCCCACGCGCGATGCGAGCCTGAGAAGTCTGCGGAGGTGGTCATCGATGGTGTCTTCGGAGACGTCACCTTTTTGGACGGCGTCCACCAGGGACCGGTTCCAGGGAGTGTCCGGTCCGGGCATGACGAGGTCGAGTCCGCCGTTGGCGCTTTCCACGGCTGTTTTGGTGGCGAGCCAATCGGACATCACCAGCCCGTCAAAGCCCCACTCCTCTTTGAGGATCTTGTTCAGGAGTTCGTCGTGCTCGGTGGCCGTGGTTCCGTTGATCTTGTTGTAGGATGCCATGATCGTCCAGGGCCGGGCGTCTTCCACAATGATCTGGAAGGGAAGCAGATACAACTCCCGGAGGGCATCTTCCGGAACCACCGAGTCCACGGTGGTGCGCTCGGTTTCGGCTTCGTTGGCAAGGAAGTGTTTCGGCGTCGCCGCGATCCCCCGTGCCTGCAGGGATTGTACGTACGCCGCCCCGAGGTGGCCCGTGAGGACGGGGTCTTCACTGAAGCATTCAAACAGGCGTCCGCCAAGAGGGGTCCGGTGAAGGTTTACCGTGGGCCCCAGGACAACATGGGTCTCTTGGTCCTCTGCTTCGTCGGCAAGGATTTGCCCGACCTCGCGCATCACGTCCAGGTCCCAGCTTTGGGCGATGAGCGTTGCGTTGGGCAGCAGGCAAGCGACCCGTCCTCCGACCACCAGCGGCCCGCGTACCCCTGAGGGCCCATCGGACATAACGATTTCCCTAAGGCCGATCGCTGGCTCAGCGGACAAGCTGAACATCCTTGCCCCGGAGAGGAGCTTTACCTTCGAAGGAAGGTCCAAAGCGGCAATTGCCTGTTCGATGGCCCTGGCAAAGTCCTGGCCCATTGCTGCTGTCTCCTCGCTGTCTGTGCTTGTGAGGGTGGGATGTTCGTTCATCGGACCTTCTTTACCGGAAGAATGGTCAGCGCACCAAGCACGGCGATCACGGCCGCTACGGTCAGCAGGAGGTCGTAACTGCCTCCACCCACTGTGAGCAGTGCGGCTGAACCTGCCGGTGCAAGTGTCTGGGGACCGGCCATGGCGATGTTGAAGACGCCCAGGTCCTTCGCTGTGTCATCCGGGTTGGGGAGGACATCGATGACGAGGGCGAGGTCAACAGCGATGTAGATGCCGAAGCCGATGCCGATGACCAGTTCCGCCCAATAAAACCCGCTCGTGGAGTCTGCCAGGCTCAGCATCCAGGTGCCAATGCCGAAGATAACGGCCGAGATCCAGATGAAGACCTTTCGACGCCCAAGCCTGTCCGAGATCCATCCGGCGATTTGGCCTGCCGTCACGAGGGCGAGGGTGTAAATGAGGACACCGGTCGCCAAGGCTCCAGCCGCGTCCTCTTTGGAAAGGCCCAGGTCCTGCTGCAGGTACAGGAGGCGGAACGAGACGAACATGAACAGTGCCAGGACGACGAGAAAGCGTGAGATCCAGGCGAATGCGAAGTCTGGGTGCTTGACCGGGTTTACCCAGAATGTCTTCAGAGCGGTGCGCAGGCCGCCTTCGGATTCAGGCCGGCGTTCCATGGGCTGGTCCGGCAGCACGAATGCAAAGACGAGGACAAGGATCAGCCCGAGGACTCCGGGAACCAGGAAGAGAAGGAGCATGTTCTGCCCGAGAAGACTTGCCGAGTAGGCTGCGCCCAGGCCCGCGGCCTGGGAGGCGATGCCAATCATGCCGCTGACTTTGCCACGCTGCCACTGGGGTATCTGGTCTGCGAGGGAGGCCGTATGCGCAGCCACCGCAGCGTTGCCAAGGGCCTGTGCCAAGAACCAGCCAATGCCCAGAATCATGACATTTGGTGCTATGGCAATGACGGTCAGGCTTACCAGGAGTCCCAATGCTCCAGCAACCAGCCACGGGCGACGCCGGCCGAAACGGCCAATGGTTCGGTCGCTGAGCCGGCCAAAGATGGGATCGAAGAGGAGGGCGGCGAAGGCGCCCATAGAGATCACGAGACCGAGTGTAGGGGCAACTTCAGCTGGGGACACCAAAGACTGCACCTTGAGCGTCATCCCGGCCACGATTGGCACGGAAAGGGCCGTCATAAGCCCGAGCCGGGCCAGCACCATCGTGGCGATCACGCTTGCTTTGGCTTTTTCTTTGGGAGCAGATGCGGTGAGCGACGGCAACGTCGCCCCTGCAGCCGGATCAGACACAACCATGGGTCTCATCGCTTTCTGTGGATGGGTAAAAACATCAGGCATCAATGCCCGAAGTGATGAGTACCACGGTAGCATTAACAGACCGAGTACTCGGTCTGTTAATCAAATCGTTACTTTTGTTATTTGGTGGGGTGGGAAGCGGACCGATCTGCACTGCTGCGCGATCGGTTGGCAAGAATTGGCGTCTGAGGCGCGGTTGCGGCCTTCCCCGCTTAAGAGTCAGAAGCCTGGCAAGGCCCGACGGCGGCACCCGGCCAGTGCCGTCGTTGGGCGTTGCTGCCTGTCATGTAAGGGATACCGGTTTAGCTGGCTGTTCCGGGACTGCCTGCCGACTTCGGGTCCTGGAGGGTCCGGTTATCCACGTGCCACATGTCCAGTCCGTCGTCGGCGGCGGATCATGACACGGCCGAGTCCCCACGAGGTGGATCTAGGTGATGGAAACCGTCTGGAATGACGTCGTCTTACCAGCCGGTGCCCATTGACCCCCATCCCCTCGCAGCTCCACGAACTCGTTCCGCCAGAAGTACTTCCACCGTCAATCAGAAGCGGATCGTTCCGTTGCCGGGTAGCTGGAAACCTGCTCCTGCTGCTGGATCCGCACGGGCATCCCAGACTCTTGCGGGCTTAGCGGAAGGCGGGGATGCCGGTGAGCTTGTTGCCGAGGATGAGCGTGTGAACCTCATCCGTGCCCTCGTAGGTCCGCACCGATTCCAGATTGTTCGCGTGGCGCAGCGGCGAGTAGTCCAGGGTGATGCCGTTGCCACCCAAGATGGTACGGGCTTCGCGGGCAATCTTGATAGCTTCACGGCAGTTGTTCAGTTTGCCAACGGAGATGTGGTCCACCTGCAGGGTACCGGCGTCCTTCTTCCGGCCCAGATGCAGCGCAAGCAGGAAGCCCTTGTTGATTTCGAGGGCCATGTCCACCAGCTTCTGCTGTGTGAGCTGGTATCCGGCCAGGGGCTTGTCGAACTGCATCCGCTCCTGGGAGTAGGCCAGCGCAGCCTCGAAAGCATCGCGGGCAGCACCCATGGCGCCCCAAATGATACCGTAGCGTGCCTCATTAAGGCACGTAAAGGGGCCTTTCAGTCCTACCACGTTCGGAAGCACTGCCGATTCGGGAAGACGCACGTCCACCAAATCAATGTCGCACTGGATGGAAGCACGCATGGAAAGCTTCGGTTCGATGGGAGTCGCGGTAAAGCCCCGGGTGGACGTGGGTACGACGAAGCCTCGAACGCCCTCGTCGGTCTGCGCCCAGATGATGGCGACGTTGGCCACAGACGCCAGGCCGATCCAGCGCTTGGAGCCGTTGAGCACCCAGTCGTTCCCGTCGCGGCGGGCAAAGGTCTTCATGCCACTCGGGTCGGAGCCTGCCGTGGGTTCAGTCAATCCGAAGCAACCGATCGCGTGACCCTTGGCCATGGCGGGCAGCCATTCCTGCTTCTGCTCTTCCGAGCCGTGCTTGTAGATGGCGCTCATGGCCAGTGAGCCCTGTACGGAGACGAAGGTCCGCAGGCCGGAGTCGCCGGCCTCGAGTTCGGCACCGGCCAAACCGTAATCCACTGCGGAGCCGCTAGCGCAGCCGTAGCCCTTCAGGTGCATACCCAGGAGCCCCATCCGGCCCAGCTCCGGAACGATCTCCAGGGGGAAGGTGGCCGATTCGTACCACTTGGCAATGTTCGGTTGGATTTCCGCGTCCACGAAGGACCGAACGGAGTCGCGCAGCCCCCGCTCTTCAGGGGTAAGTAGGGAATCAAAGTCAATCAGATCGCTGATGCTGGACATGGGGAGCCTTTCACAGTGGTGTTCGAGGAATGGGAAGTGAAGTTGCTGCCCTGGTGCTCACCGAGGACAGGGGGAGCTTGCCGATATGCGGCCGGGGAAGCTGATAGCCGGATGGGATTAGTCAACTGGTTTGATTCGCGGCCTGTGGTTGGCTCGGTTACGAGGATGGAAGGCCTGAGGCCAAGATTGTGGCCGAGTTCCAACGCTTCGCAGATGTTGTTGACCTTGCCGGCGGGTACTCCGGCTTCGAGGAGTTTCGCCTGCCAAATTCCGGCGGTGTCGGCTGCCAGAGCCTGTTCGAGGATTGCCTTGAGCTCCATGCGAGATTCCACTCTGAGTTCATTGCTGATGAAGCGCGGGTCCTCCGCCAGGCCGTCCAGCCCCAGCACTCCGGCCAGCGCTCCAAACTGCCGGTTGTTGCCAACCGCAACGGCAAGCATGCCGCCGCCTGTCCGGAAGGTTTCATAGGGGGCAATGCTGGGATGGGCGTTGCCCATCCGGGCCGGCGAGTTGCCGGTGGCCAGGGCGGCAGTTCCCTGGTTTACCAAGGCAGCAAGGAGCGAGGACAGCAGGTTGACCTGGACCTCCTGGCCGGAGCCGGTGGTGTCACGGACACGCAGCGCCATGAGGATGCCCGCCAAGGCATTCTGCCCGGTCAGTACGTCCACCAGGGCTACGCCGGCCTTGCTCGGCTCCGCATCGGGCGACCCGGTGATGCTCATCAAGCCGCCCAGTGCCTGGACCAGGAGGTCGTATCCGGGCAGCTCGGCACCGGCGCCTGATCCGAAGCCGGAGATGGAGCAGTACACCAGCTCCGGCCGTTCCGCGGCCAACGTCGGGTAGTCGAGTCCGAACTTGGCCATGATTCCCGGCCTGAAGTTCTCCACCACGACGTCGCATTCGGACACCAGTTCACGCGCGTAGGCCACGCCGTCCTCTGTCTTGAGGTCAACGACAACTGATTTCTTGTTGCGGTTGACGCTCGCGAAGTACGTTCCTTGGCCCTGGCCGTCCACCGGGGGGACCCAAGCGCGGGTGTCGTCGCCAGCCGGGCTTTCGATTTTGATGACTTCGGCGCCGAAGTCCGCCAACATCATGGTGCACAGTGGACCTGCCAGGACCCGTGAGAAATCCGCAATGCGGATCCCTGCCAGAGGTTGGATGAGTGAGGAGCTTGGGGATGCCACTTCGCATCCTTTCCAATGTATGTTGCATGCTACTGATGTATGTTGCATGCAACTCTAGGTGAGTCCGGGCTGTCTGTAAATACCTATTAGCTGGCGTCAGCCGGAAAACTTGGTGAGATGCTCCAGCTTGCTGAGGTACTCCTTAGATGACAAGCCCGGGGTTTGGGCGCACACGCCCGTGATCAGCAGCTGGGCGGTCCGGGTTACGTGGTCGCGCACAGCTTCGGCCGCTGCCCGGGGGGCGCGATGTTCCAGCGCCGCCAGGATGTCCTTGCGGTCATTGGCCAGGCCCTGGCTGCTCCGCGCGGACGGAATGGTGACCAAGCCGTGCGCCAGCACCATGTTGCGCAGCTCGCTGTCCAGGGCAGATAGCCGGGGGTTGCCCGCGAGTTCCATCAGGAATAGGTGGAAGTCCTTATCGGCCTGCAAGGTACCGGGGCCGTCGTCTCGCGCGGCTGCGTCTAGGATGCGCCTGTGCAGGACAAGGAAGTGGGCCAGGTCTGCGTCGGTGGCAACTTCCGCGGCCCGGGCTGCGGCGGGCGGTTCCAGCATGATGCGTATCTGGAAGATCTGCACGATCTCGTCGAGGGACATCTGCAGCACACGCACGCCCCGGTTCTTTTCGATCCGGACGATGCCTTCTTTCTCGAGCAACTGGAGGGCTTCGCGAACCGGTGTCCTGGAGACCCCGAGTCTCTCCGCGAGGCCAACGGCAGAGAAGTGCTCTCCGGGATTCATCTCACCGGAGGTGATGGCTGCCCGCAGCATGTTGGTGACCTGAACTGTCAGCGATTGGCCGTGGTCGATCTGTTGCATGCTACTCATGCTGGCATTCTACGGGCCGAGCGCAACCGCCGTTCAGGTCATCGGCCGCGGTAACTTAGGACGATGGAAAAAACCGCACCACGCGCCGGGCGGGTTGGACGGCTAAGTGTTGATTCGCCAGCCCCTGAAGAAGACCCTGCCGGTTTTCGCTCGAGAGTTGCCGAAGTTGCCGTGGAACTCTTCCTCTCCCGGGGCTTTGAAGCCACGAGCGTGCCCCACATCGCCGAAGCCGCCGGAATCTCTCGCAGCACCTTCTTTAGGCAGTTCCGCTCCAAGGAGGACGTGGTCTTTGCCGATCACGACGAACTGGTAGACCAGGCGGAAAAGTATCTGACCGCCACGGACGCGGATCCATGGCAGGCGGTCTGTGAAGCTGCCGCGATGGTCTTCCGCCACTATGAGCGCCAAGGATCACTCGCGCGGCAGCGGTACCAGGTGGTCAACGCGGTCCCCGCCCTCCGGGACAAGGAGCTTGTGACGGTTTTCAGGTACGAGCAGCTGTTCAACCAACACCTCAGGAAGGCCGTGCCCGGGATGGAACCTTTGGAGGGCATTCGGTTCACGTCCTCAGTGGTAAGCACCAACAACTACTTCCTGCGACGACTCATGAGGGACGCTACGCCGCCCAAGGAAGCGGAACTCCGCGACGCACTGGACGACGTCCGCCGCCTGCATGGGGTACTTGACGGGGACGCCTCTGAAGCGGTCGTCGTTGCCATCGTTCCGCGAACATTGACCGGTGACGCCTTGGCCAGGAAGCTCCGCGAGGCCGTGGAGCAGGCCAAAAGCCAAAACCAGCACATATAAGCGTCATGAAACTCAGTTGCACTTGACGCGGAACTGAGTACCACGTACAACTTGCGTAATCGTTATTCACGCAAGGGAGTGTCGTGTCCGAAAAGCCCGCAACCCTGGAAATAATCCGGGAAACCAGAGCCACACCAACGGAATCGACCACCGAAATCCGCATCACATATGTTCAGCGAGACGACTACACCATCGCTGTCCTGACACTGGAAAACCCTGAAGGGCGCCCGGCCACCCTGGGCCCGGCGTCATTGGACAACCTGGAGGCAGCACTACTGGCCCTCGACCTGTCCACAGTGGACGCGGTCGCCTTGACGGGTACAGGCTCGATCTTCTGCGCCGGCGCCGACCTGCGGGAGCTGACAGGTGCGAGCACCCCTCGGGACGCTGAGGAGGTTGCCCGCCGGGGCCTTGATGTCTTCCATCGCCTTGAGGCGCTCCCGGTGCCCACGTTTGCCTTCATCAACGGAGCAGCGCTGGGCGGTGGCCTTGAATTGGCGCTACACACGAATTATCGGGTCGCCTGCGAATCAGTGCGAGCACTGGGCTTTCCCGAGGTCCGGCTTGGCCTCCTCCCCGGCTGGGGCGGGATTCCGCGGACCATCGCCCTGCTGGGTTCCGAACTGGCCGCCCGACTCGTGATCACGGATTCCCTGGCCGGCAAGAACCTTACCGCATCAGCGGCTGCCGACGCCGGCCTCATCGACGCCGTGCTGCCCGGCGAAGACTTCCTCGCCGCGTCCCTGGAATTCACCGTGGGCCTTCTTTCCGGCAACATCTCAAAGCCCCGGGCTGCAGGTTTCACGGATGAATCATCGTTCGAGGTGAGCGGGCCTGCTTTGGAGGGCGTCAAGGCGCAGCTTGATGCCCGTTTTAAGGGTGCAATTCCAGCTCCATATCGTGCCCTCGAGCTCATGGCTGCTGGATCCGTGACACCTGCGGCGCAAATCCGAGCCTTCGGTGAGTTGTTGCTTTCCGACCAGGCGCGCGCCAGCATCTATGCGTTCTATGTAACCCAGTCGTTGGCCAAAGCACCTACCGGGCGTCCCACCGCCGAGCCCCTGGCGGTCCGCTCAATCGGCGTCGTAGGGGCCGGACTGATGGCGAGCCAGCTCGCTTTGGTGTTCGCACGCCAACTGCGGGTGCCGGTGCGCATTACAGACCTGTCGCAAGAGCGGGTGGAGGGTGCGCTGCAGTGGGTCGGCGGACAACTCAGCAAACTGGTTCAGCGCGGGCACCTGGATCCGGCCACTTCCGAGGACATCCGGGCACTGGTAACCGGGGGAACGGCGAAGGGCGATTTGGCTGGTTGCGACATCGTCATCGAAGCGGTCTTTGAGGAGCTGGAAGTAAAACGGGCGGTCTTCGCCGAACTTGAGCGACTGGTGAGACCGGATACCCTCCTGCTCACAAACACCTCCTCGCTCTCCATCGAGGCAATGGGGGCCGTCCTCAGCCATCCCGAACGCCTGGTTGGCTTCCACTTCTTCAACCCCGTGGCGGTGTTGCCGCTCGTGGAGATCATCACCACCCCCCAAACAAACGAATCCACACTTGCCACCGCCTTTGAACTTGCCAAGCGACTGCGCAAAACGGCCGTGCTCGTGACCGACACCGCGGGCTTCGTCGTCAATCGGGTACTGACGCGGTTGTTCAGTGAAGTACTGACACTCATTGACCAGGGCGCCGATCCAATGACTGTGGACCATGCTTTGGACCCCGTGGGCCTGCCCATGACGCCGCTGCGGCTGCTGCAATTTATTGGGCCGGCCGTCCAACTGCACATTTGCGAGATGATGCAGCAGACATATCCGGAGCGCTTCGGGCTCAGCTCCAGCCTGAAAGAGCTCGTCGCCGCAGGGATCCCGGGGTATTTGACCGACGACGGCGGGATCTCACCTGCCGCTGCTTCCCTCCTGCCCCCGCCCGAGGCGACGGACGTCGGCGTCGTACGTTCCCGTATCCTGACTGCGCTTGTGACCGAGGTGACCGCAATGCTGGACGAAGGCGTAGTAGCCGGCCCGGAACAAATTGATGTCTGCATGATCCTCGGCGCCAATTACCCTTTCCACACCGGCGGCCTGACGCCCCTGCTGGACAGGGAAGCCGGAACCACTTTCCACCCTGGCCTTCGGGTAGCACCGGGGGCTGACTATCTTTCCAAGGAGAACTCATGAACGCCGCTGCAGATGTTGTGATTGTGGGTGCCGCACGCACCCCCCAAGGCAGGTTGATGGGACAGCTGGCACCCCTATCCGCAGTCGAGCTTGGCGGTGCCGCCATCGCCGGAGCCCTGGACAGCGCGGGCGTACCAGCAGAAGCTGTCCAGGCTATCATCATGGGGCACGTTCTCCAGGCAGGTGCCGGGCAGAACCCCGCCCGGCAGGCCGCCTTCGCTGCGGGTATCCCGCTGAGAGCGCACGCGAGCACCGTCAACAAAGTGTGCCTCTCTGGCCTTAGCGCCATCATCGAGGCCGCCCGAATCCTGCGTCTTGGGGAAGCCGACGTTGTGGTGGCGGGTGGGCAGGAATCCATGAGCAACGCCCCGCATTTGCTGAAAGGTTCCCGCGCCGGGCATCTCTATGGCGATATCGCGCTGATTGATTCCGCTGCGCACGACGGCCTGACCGATGCTTTCGATCACGAGGCCATGGGACTGGCTACCGACAGGGCCAATGCTGCGCTGGCCATCTCCCGCCGGGACCAGGACAGGGTGGCCGTCGATTCGCACCGCCGGGCCGCAGCCGCCCAGGCTGCAGGACGGTTCGACGCCGAGATCGTCCCTGTCAAGGTACCAAAGCGCCGTGGTGAGGCCGAGCTCGTGCAAACAGACGAAGGGGTGCGTCCGGACAGCACCGTGGAGGCGCTCGGGAAACTCAGGACAGCATTTTCTTCCAGCGGAACCGTCACCGCCGGCAACGCTTCCCCTCTCAACGATGGAGCGGCGGCGGTGGTACTCACGACCCGTGCGTACGCCGACGCGCACGGCCTGAACGTGCTGGCCGTGATAGGAGCTCCCGGGCAAATCGCAGGCCCGGACACATCGCTTCCGGACAAGCCGGCGCGGGCCATCGCCAAGGCACTGGAATCGGCAGGCTGGAACACAACGGAACTCGACTTCGTTGAGATCAATGAAGCGTTTGCATCTGTGGTTCTGCAGTCAGCCCGGGAAATGGGTCTCGACATGGACAAGGTCAACATCAACGGGGGAGCAATTGCCCTGGGCCACCCCATCGGGGCATCCGGTGCCCGGGTTGTGGTCTCGGCCACGCACGAACTGGTCCGCCGCGGCTCCGGCAAAGCGGCCGTGGCCCTGTGCGGCGGCGGCGGGCAAGGCGAGGCCTTGTTGCTCTTCCGCGACTAGATTTGTGCGGCGCTGCGGCGCTGGTCGCGGAGTGCCACCAGCAGGACCACACGCTCGTTGAGCCGGTGAAGGCGGCGGACGCTTCGGGGGTCGGCGGGAAGCCAGCTCGAGCCGGTGAAGCCAGCTCCTAACGAAGGCGTATTCGTGGAACGCTCGTCTGAACCCAGCGAGATCAGCTGCCCCAGCCCCAGAATCACATCTGCTCTGGCGTGTCCGCCGGTTCTTTGCACTCCTGCCCAGGAGGCCTGCACGGCTTCTGCAATTTCCACCGTTCACCGGCCGCAGCGGCGCAAACAGATCATCTGTTGCGCGCCTGTGCTGTGAAGGTGAGCGTCCTCCCAACCGGGCCGCCGCCTGCAGGACCTGGTGCACCTGATTCAGAACCATGGAGCACCGGAGCTCGAGCAGACGCTTGATGTCAGGGCTCGCTGTCGAACAGCTCGGCGGACTTCCGGAATCGAGTCTGGGGCGCCCCACACCGCTGGAGCGAAGACCCGCCGCCTACGGCCGCGACAAAATGGGCATCGCCGCGGCCGGGGTCGAGAGTGCGGCACGGCTGAGTTGTGCTCTCGACCCCGTCGGCAGCCGACCGGGTGATGTTCTCGGTAGGCTCTGCCCTTACCAGTAGGCGCTGGCCGCTGCTTGGTTCCTGGTCACCATCGAGCTGGCGCCTTCAGTAAGAGAACCCGTAACCTCTGGCAACGTCGCAAGGCTTTTGAACCGCTGCGGACAAATTCCATCCCACAGGTGACAAATAAGGCATTGACGTTGGCGCCGAGTGCAGGCCCTCGAGATGCTCGAGCCCGCTGGACTCAACGGCATCATTAAGCCGAACACATCACTGTGCATCGAGAATCCGGCCAGCCCCTGTCGGTGTGCTGCACGCAAATCTTCTGCTGAGGGGATCCCTTGCAGCAAGGCGCCCTGTCAGCTAATTGTCGGTGTATGGATCAGCGATTCCGATGTACTGGGTGGTGGTGTACTCGGCAATGCCCTCGGAGCCGCCTTCGCGGCCGAGGCCGGATTGTTTGACGCCGCCGAAGGGTGCGGCGGCGTTGGAGATGACGCCGGCATTGAACCCGACCATGCCGAATTCGATCTGTTCTGCCACGCGCAGGAGCCGGTTGAAGTCCCGGCTGTAGAGGTAGGAGGCGAGGCCGTACTCGGAGGCGTTGGCGAGCCGGATGGCGTCTTCTTCGGTGGTGAAGGTGGTGACGGGGGCTACGGGGCCGAAGATTTCCTGACCCAGGATCGCCGCGTCGTTGGGGACGTTGGCGAGGACGGTGGGCGGGTAGAAGTAGCCGGGGCCGTCCACGGGTGTGCCGCCGGTGACTGCGGTGGCTCCGGCGTCGACGGCGGCGCTCACCAGCGCGTGCACGTCATCGCGGGCGCCGGCTTCGATCAGGGGCCCGACCTGGGTGCCGGGGTCTGTGCCGCGGCCGGTGGTGAGGGCACCCATGGCGGCGGCGAATTTGCGGGTGAATTCCTGGGCCACGGATTCGTGGACGAGGAACCGGTTCGCGGCCGTGCAGGCCTCGCCCATGTTCCGCATCTTGGCGGCCATCGCCCCTTCGACGGCCTTATCCAGGTCCGCGTCCTCAAACACGATGAAGGGGGCGTTGCCGCCGAGTTCCATGGAGGTGCGCAGCACGTTCTGGGCGCCGTCGGCCATCAGACGCTTGCCAACCGGGGTGGAGCCGGTAAAGGAGACCTTGCGAAGCCGCGAGTCCTTCATAAGTGGTCCGGAGATGCCCGATGCCCTGGAGGAGGACACTACGTTCAGGACACCGGCGGGAAGGCCGGCTTCCATCATGGTTTGCGCAAAAAGCTGGGAGGTCAGGGGGGTTAGCTTGGCCGGCTTCAGGACCATGGTGCACCCTGCTGCGATGGCGGGGGCGACCTTGCGGGTAGCCATGGCGAGCGGGAAGTTCCAGGGCGTGATGAGAAGGCAGGGGCCCACTGGCTTGTGCTGGACCAGAATCTTGTTTTTGCCCTCGGGGGTGGTGAGGTAGCGGCCGTAATCCCGGACTGCCTCCTCCGAGAACCAGCGCAGGAACTCGGCCCCGTAAGAGACTTCACCGCGGGATTCGGCCAACGGCTTGCCCATTTCCAACGTCATCAGCAGCGCGAAGTCCTCGGCGCGCTCGGTGACCAGGTCAAAGGCACGGCGCAGGATCTCCGCGCGTTTCCGCGGTGCGGTGCGCGCCCAGGAGACCTGAACGGCATCGGCTGCGTCGAGGGCAGCGATGGCGTCCTCGCTCGTGGCCGAGGCTAAAGTAGCGAGCACTTCCCCCGTGGCGGGGTCGTGAACATCGAACTGGCCGCCGTCTGATGCGTCCCGCCACCGACCTCCAATGAATAAACCGGTGGGGACAGAGGCAAGGAGATCGGACTCACGCTGGCGTGAGACAGAAGTTGGATCAACGAGAGCAGTGGTCATGAAGATTCCTAAAGAATGAGAATGACGACGATCCACCGGCCTTTTGGCGGTCATAGCCGTCGCTGGATAATCAGTTCAAGGGGCTCAGGCGCCGGAAGCGCAATTGGCCACGTGGGGTAGTGCGATGAAGGGGACGTACTTCATGTCAGTAGATAGTGCGGTCCCTGATAAAGGCGGCGACGTGGTCTACTGTTTGTTCTCCACGGGGAATGCGTCCAGCGGAGGTGAACAATCCGTGGGCGTATCCGGGGAGGTGCTGGTACTGGACTTCCGTGCCTGCCTGGGCTAGGGCGGCGGCGTAGTTCGCTCCTTCATCAACTAGTGGATCGTTGTCCACGGTGATTACGTACGTTGGTGGCAGCCCTGCGGGGAGTTGCGCCAGGGCGGGGCTGATATCTGGTGCAGAGCGGTCTATACCCTCTGGCAGATAGTTGTCCGCGAACCAGGCGATGGTGTCAGCAACCAGGGGGAACCCATCGGTGACGCGTTTGTAGGAGGGCGAGGACATGGTCAGGTCCAGCATGGGGTACATGAGGACCTGGCCAACAATAGGCAGTGGCTTCGTCGTGTTGGCGTTCTCGTTGGCCAGGACTGCGGCCAATTGCCCTCCCGCGCTGTCACCGACGAGCACAGCCTCGGTCACGTCCAGGCCGTGCTCGTTGCCGGCATCAAATAGCCACTGCAACGCAACGCGGCTGTCGTCAATCGCTGCGGGGTAGGGATGTTCCGGGGCAAGCCGGTAGTCCACTGCAATGACGGGCATGGTGGTGAGGGAGGCCAAACGGCGGCACAGCCCGTCATGAGTTGAGAGGCTTCCCATGACCCATCCCCCGCCGTGGAGAAACAGCACGGCGGGGGTTCGCCCCCCGGTGGTGCGGGGGTCATAGATCCCAACCTTGAAGTGCCCCACGCTGAATTCCGTGGCCGACGGCAGCAGGTCACCGCTCAGTCCGTTGGCAGCGCAGTTTCTCTCGTAGAGCTCGCGCACCTGCTCCAGGGGATAGGAGTGAAAGGGGCGCCCGCCGGAGACCCGGAATTTTTGCAGAACCTCGGCAGCGTCGGGTGCTATGGGCCTCCCGCTGAATTGGTCAGTTTGTGTCATTTTGCGGAACCGGATTCGGCCAGCTGCAGGTAGTCGTCGAGCTGGAGGTCTTGGGTATGGGCCCGGTATTCTTCGACGGTTCCGGACCAGTTGTTGATGACGCGGCCGTCCTCGTTTTTGTACCAGGAGGAGCATTCGGAGGAGAACGCAGACTTCTGAAGTTCTTCCTGAACGTGTTCGTTGAACTTTTCGACCGCCGCCCGGTCGACTTCCAGGATCCGTGATTCATCGGCCGCAATGTACTGCACACCCTGGGCAATGTAGCGGTGCTGGGCCTCCAGCATGGACACGACCGAGTTGTGGTTGAGGTTGGTGTTGGGGCCGTAGACCAGGAAGAGGTTGGGGAAGTTGTCGACGGTGATGCCCAGGTAGGCCTCCGGGGCGTTGCCCCACCGCTCATCGAGGCCGATTCCGTCGCGACCTGAGACGCGCATCGAACCCATGAAGGCGTGGCTCTTGAACCCGGTGGCATAGATGATGACGTCACATTCGTGCTCGACGCCGTCAGCGGTGCGGAGGCCGCGGGGTGTGAATTCTGTGATTACCTCTGTCACGAGTTCTACGTTCTCGCGGGTCAGGGCGGGGTAGAAATCATCGCTCCGGAGGATGCGCTTGCAACCGAAGTCGTAGTCGGGTGTGAGCTTGGCCCGCAGGTCGGGGTCGGATACCTGGTTTTCGAGGTGCTGGCGAGCAAGTTCGACTCCTTCCTCGGAAGCTGCGGTGTGGCGGCGGGTGCGTTCGAATCCGGCTTCGCGGAATTCGTGGATTTCCTGACGCAACTGGCGGTAGGTGTCCGGGTTTTCCTGGAAGCGTGCGCTTTCTTCCTCCGTGAAGATGTATTGGTCGCGGGGGAGGATGTAGTTCGCTGAGCGCTGGAATACGGTCAGGTTCGATGCGATCTTGGCAACCTCGGGCACGTACTGAACGGCGGTTGCAGCGGAGCCGATGGAAGCGACGCGTTTGCCGGTCAGGTCAAGGTCGTGCCGCCACTTGGAGGAGTGAAACGCCACGCCTTCGAAGGATTCGGTCCCGGGGAAGTTAGGGATGTTCGGTTCGTTCAGCTGGCCCCAGGCAGCGACCACGGAACGGGTCAGGAACTCCGAACCGTCGGCCGTATGCACGGTCCAAAGGCCGCGGTCCTGGTCCCATTCAGTCGCGGTGATGTTCTGGCCGAAGTGGATGTGCTTGCCGAGCCCGAATTCCTCAACCATGGAACGCAGATAACCCTGGAGTTCCTCCTGGCCGGCAAACATCCGGGTTACCTTGAGGTTCAGGAAGTAGCTATAGCAGTACACAAGGGCCTGCGTGTCGCAAGCGGCACCGGGATAGGTGTTCTCGCGCCATACGCCTCCCACATCGTTGCCGCGCTCGAGGATCAGGAAGTCCTCAATGCCTTCCTGGACGAACTGGGCGCCCTGGCCCAGGCCGCCGAAGCCTGCGCCGATGATGATTGCGCTGTAGATGTGGTCATTTGTGGAGGTCATGATGTTCTCTCTCGGGAGCTGGACTGTGGGTGGTCAGGAAAAGGTAATGATCTGGCGCAGTGCGTGGCCGCCGTCGAGCGTGTCCATGGCGCGGTTAATTTCTTCGAGCGGAATAGTGTCTGAGACCAGGCCTTCCACGGCCAGCTGGCCGGATCGCCAGAGCTGTTCGTAGATCGGGATGTCGTGTTCCGGGACTGCCGAGCCGAGGTAGCTGCCCACGATCGACCGGGCCTCTGCTGTCAGGGTCAGGGGGTCGATGGAGACCGACTGGCCCGGCGCCGGCAATCCCACGGTGACGGTGATGCCGCCGGGCTTCGTCAGTGCGATGGCAGCTTCCAGAGCGCGCGGGTGTCCGGCGGCTTCGATGACGGCGTCAAACTTTTCGCCGCGTTCCAGGGCCTCGGCAGAGGTCATCGCGTCCGCGGCACCAAGGTTCCGGGCGGATTCGAGTTTGGCCGGCAGGGTATCGACGCCAACGACGTGTTCAACTCCGGTGGCGATGGCCGTAATGAGTGCCGCCATGCCTACTCCGCCAAGACCGACGATGGCTACCCGGGCGGAAGGCGCCGGCTTGGCGACATTGAGGATGGCTCCTCCGCCGGTGAGAAGGGCACATCCGAGCAAAGCGGCGATGTGCGCCGGGACGTCGGACCCGACCGGCACAACGGAACGGCGGGAGACCACGGCGTGTGATGCGAATGCCGAGACTCCAAGGTGGTGTTGGACGGGCTCACCCTCGCGGGAGAGTCGGCGGTTTCCGCCCAGCAGCGTTCCTTCAGTATTGGAAGCGCTGCCCTGCTCGCACGGCGTTTTGCCGTTGGAATTGCATCCGGAGCATTCGCCGCAGCGGGGGAGGAAGGTCATAACGACGCGCTGGCCCAGAGAGATGTCGTTGACACCCTCGCCCAGTTCCTCAACGATGCCGGCCGCCTCGTGGCCGAGCAGCATCGGAACCGGTCGTAGCCGGTTTCCGTTGACGACGGAAAGGTCGGAGTGGCAGACGCCGGCTGCCTCGATGCGGACCAGGATCTCGCCCTTGCCAGGACCCTCGAGTTCAAGGTTGTCCACATGGATAGGACGGGTATCCGCGTAGGGTCGCTCTGCCCCGATGGCCTCAAGTACCGCCCCACGTATGGTCCTGGTGCGGGTGGCCTGCGTCTCGGTTGAATTCGTATCTTCGATCGTCACGATTGTCCTCTCAGTTGTGCGGTAAAGCTGTGCAGGGGAAGTCGTTTGGGAGGGACCGCGCGGCGCAGAGCAGCACCATGTGGGCTGCCTCACGTTGCTCATCGTTCCTCCTGTAACGGGTGTGCTCACTCCCCGAGGGGATCGTTCCTCCGGCTATGGACCGTCCATTGAGATTAGGCAGCCGAGAGGCTGGCGTCACGGTGCGGAAAGTCGATAGATGCGGGTTCCTTTGTACGAAGCGTCAAAAGGAAAGGCGGGTGCAGCTGTCTACCCGCCGATAGGAAAGGCCACGTGGGCTAGGCACCTTCCTCGGGGTCCGCTCCGATGTCTAATGGTGTCCGGCCAGGTGCAGGCGAAGCCATCATTTCGCTACAGGTTTCCTGGGAGCGGCCTCTAAGGGCGAGCCAGAGCTGGGCTGCTACGTCGGGGTCATCCAGGTCAACCCCCAGCAGTTCCTTTGCCTGGGCAATTCGGTAGCGGACCGAGTGACGGTGCACTCCCAATTCGCGGCCGGCCGCCTCCCATTGCCCGCGGTGGGCCAGGTACGAGCGGACCGTTTCAAGGAGCTGCCCAGTGTGGGAGGCCAGTTCATCGACCCATTCATCTGCCGGCAGATCGAGGCCGTGACCAACGCGTATCAGCTGACCGGCGGGCGCTGAGGCGGCGACCTCGGCCACCTGCGATCCAATTTCGTGAAGGCGTCGTAATGGCATAGGTCCACCCCATGCACCGCGGACACCTTTAGGCAGCGACGGATAAGGGCTCGACGCTGCCTGAAGCACAAATACGACACCGGAACGCTCAAGTACCAGCCCGGACAGAGCGTGCTGCGCCGCCAACTGTTCGCTATCCGGCAGGACGGCGACGAAGGCTGTTTTTGGTAGCGGTTCGGAGCCCATCTGCTTTGCAAGGAGCCGGGCTGCATCGTCATGTCCTTCCAGTACCAGCGCCGCGAGCATACCCTCAGCACGTCGACGCTCAGCCGCGGCCCTGCGCTGTCCGGCGGCTCTGGCCGCCAGGAGCGTGGATGCGGTGAGGAACAAGTGCCGCTCTGCAGCAGCCAGTTGCCCGCTTCTGCCTAACGCTAGATAGCCCGAGGCGGCCGGACCATCAGATACCGGATAGAGCGAAGCAACACCGAATGCCAGTTGAATATTGCCGGTGGCACCCCGGCGCGCGTTACGCAAAATGACAGATTCCCGTGTGAGTTCGGCCAGCAGTCCCGGCGGGAGTTCAGCACCGTTGGCAGCCGAGGATGGGGCCCCGTCGCCTTCAGGCAGGTATGCAACCCAGGTCCCCAGCGCGCGGGACAATTCCCGGACGATCTCCGGTTCCGCGTCATCCTGTGCGGCGGCCCGCGTCAGTGCCACCTGAAGCCCTAACAGAGCGGTGAGTTCGGCTTCGCCGCCCTGCCTGACAAGCTCCCAGTATGCGCGCGACACGGCCAGGAACGGGGACTCGCGGGGAATAGTCAGAAGAGGAAGGCCGGCTTCCACGCATGCCGCCCGCAGTTCGTCCGGCACCATGGCATGTCCTGAGCCCAAGCCGAAACCCAGCGCAGCTACGCCGCCTTCCACCAGACGTTGCACATAGTTTTTAGCCGCCTCTTGGCGCGCGTCTCCATCAAGGCCGGCGAGCTGCAGTCCGACAGTGAGGAGAAGCTCGCCGCCGTAGAGGAACATTGTGGGATCCTCGAGTTCGGAGACGTGCACGCCCGTCAGTTCCACGCGGGGGAGCGGAATAGGCCAGTAGGGCGCGAGTTCGGGCTTTGCGGCCTCAACAAGTCTTGCGAGGGTGATCATAACGACCTCTTGTGTACCGTACGGCTGATTCTTGAATTGGGTAGGGCTGGTTGTCCAACCCCCTCGGATCGGCACCGGGTGATGTAGTTCAACGCACTGCTGGAATCGGCACCTTCTGGACCACTGAGGGCTAGCGACTGTAGGTAGCACCCACGGCAACCAGGCTCATGTGATGTCAGCGGCGCCCTCCGGAACATCGGCCTTGCTTTTCACATGCGTGACCGTGCTGCTTACGGCCGTGACGGTAGGCATCTACCCTGGCTTCCCCGGCCATTGTGGTAATTAACGCAGCCGCTGGTACCCGCAGGCGCCGTCACCTCAACAGGAGCGGTTACTACGAGCTTCAACATGCGGCCCGAAAAAGGTCCTTCAGCAGGTCATGCCGGCCCATGGTGGTGTGGACCTGTCGAAGCCGTCAACAAAGACAGGCCGCCTCAGAAAATGCATACCCGGGAGAGTGTTGAGAGAACGGCTGCCTAACAGTCCCCTCCGGGAGGTAACAGGATGGGAAAGCTCAGCTGACGAACCCTTCAGATGATCAGCAAGGTAAGTTGCTCTGATCGTCTTCGGGGCCGAGGTCCGTCGTGTAGCAGACCGCTGTGCCTTCCAGTACGACGGTGCCGTCATCTCGGACCACCCAAGTCCGAAGGGTGGTGATGGGCTTGCTCGGATGTATATCGGTCACTTTGACGTGTCCGGTGATTACGTCTCCAGGACGGACGGGAGCCACGAAGTTCCAGTTGACATTAAGAAAGACGGTCCCGGGACCGGGCAGTTGTTCTGCCACAACGGCGTTGAGGATCGCACTGGTTACCCCGCCCTGCACTATGATCTCACCGAAGCGCGAGGATCTGGCCGCACGCTCATCATAATGTAAGGGGTTGCGGTCACCGCTTAGCTCGGTGAAAAGAGTGATGTCCCTGTCAGTAACCTTGCGCGACAGCTGTGCTGAGTCCCCTACACGAGGATACGAGCGATTAGGTCTGGAGGGCATTTCTTCTCCCGGTCTGTCCCATGTCTGTACTTGCTTCGCTTATCCAACGCTCGCCTGACTATCCACTAGTTAGGGCACGTTTGCGGCCTCGAGGCCCTTGAACTTTGACTCATGAAAGACCAGGGGACTCTCAAGCATCTGAAAGTCGGCATCATGTACTTCCAGCAGCGCAACGGCATGGTCGCCGGCTGGGAACTCGCCATACAGGGAGCAGTCCAGCCAGAGCGTGCAGCCGGGGATACGTATGGCTCCCAGTTCTGTGGCCGTGTAGTAGATGTCGTCAAACTTGTTCGGATTCTTGGATGCCAACTGACGGCACACCGATTCCTGATTAATGCCGAGGATTGATACACCAATCCTCTCTGCCTTGCGCAAAATGGGCCAGGTCGTTGAGCTGTTCTGCACCGCGAAGGAAACCAACGGCGGTTCCAACGAGACACCAACCGTGAAGGACGACGCAGCGAGTCCCTTGGGAACACCATCCACAACCGCGCTTATGGCGGCAACGCCGGATGGGAAATTCGAAAAAGCCTTCCGAATGTCCACGGACTCGGAGAGATCGATGACTGTCATGGTTTTCCTTTCACCGGTAGCACGACGAGGCTCAACTTCTGATAGTGAACTTTTTTCGGAGTGCACTTTCAGTAAAGCATTGACCAGGAGTTTTTTCAAGGGCGTTTCGTCGACTTTTCCAGCTATCCTGGGACTCCGACCAAAACGCTGCGGGTGCCGTGGCGTATGCCCTTCAATGGGAATCTGCTCAATGATGGTCCCGGCGTCGGCTGAGTATTCCAACTTGGGCAGGCCATCGCTGATCTTGTCGGCCCAGGGGAGCGGATGCAGGCCCTTAAACACCGCCTGACATGAGGACCTGTGGTCAGCTGCGTCCCGCGGGTGGACGAGATTCCAGGTAACAAGAATCTACTGGCGGAGGATATTTACCGCGTCTTTTCCGTTAGTGCGAATTCGTTGTTTCGGTACGCACGTTGCCAGTATTGCGGGGGCGCGCTGCGTCTATTGCCGCAACCCCTGCCTCGCCGCGGCTTCGGATTGCTGGGCAAACCGCCGTAGGTTCAGGAAGGGTTCGCCTATGCTAAGTCCTGAATTTTAATGTCATGCCTTCATGCCTTCAAGCGCAGTTCCGGCTTCCTCGAGCACCGCGTCGACTCTCGTTGCCAGCCAGTCGATTTCGTCACGGCTAAGGATCAGGGGTGGCGAGAATTGGATCAGTGGTGCGCCTCCCTGAACTCAGAACGTTCTTCGCGTTCCATGAGGGCCAGGTTGGCCAGCCCTGCGGCGCAGGCGGAAGGATTCCCTCCGTAAGTGAGGCCGTGCAGGTACATCCCTGCAGGACCATTGAGCACGGTATCGACCACGTCACTGGTGGCGATCATTGCGCCCAGCGGGACGTAGGCGGAAGCTATTCCCTTGGCGCAGGTGATGATGTCTGGTTTGAGGCCAAAACGCGTCGATGCAAACCATTCCCCGAGGCGGCCGAACCCGGTGATGACTTCATCCGCTACCAGCAAAATGCCGTATTTGTCGCAAATCGCCCTGACGCCTTCGCAGTATCCGCGGGGTGGGGTTACTGAACCGGCCGCGTTCTGAAGGGGTTCGATGAAGATGGCAGCTACTGTGTCCGGTCCTTCTTGGCGGATCAATTCCTCAAGCTCGTGGAGCAGGAAGTCGGTGAACTGCTCCTCGGTCTCGTTGATCGGCCGCCTGTAACGGTTGGTATTCGAGAAATGGCGGGCACCATGCATGAGCGGCTCGAATGGCTTCCGAAAGTTTGTCATGCCATTGATGGACAAAGCCGCAAACGATGTGCCGTGGTAGGCGTTCCTTCTGGCCAGGAACTTCATCCGGGAACCTTCACCCTTGGCCTGATGGTACTGGCGAATGAGCTTGATGGCAGCTTCGTTGCTTTCGCTGCCGCCGGAGGTGAGGAAAACCCGGTCCAGGCCCTCAGGTGCGATCTCGGCGACCTTTGCGGCGAGCCGGACGGCGGGGGGGTGGGCATAGCCCCAGTTGGTGTAGTACGGCAGGTCAGTCACCTGGGCTTTGACTGCCTCCCCGATCTCCTCGCCGTGGCTGTAGCCGATTTGAACGCAGTACAAGCCAGCAAGAGCGTCGAGGTAACGGTTGCCCTTCTCGTCCTCCAGCCAGCACCCCTCGCCTTTGACCATGATGGCAGGAGGGGCCTCCGTGTAAGTACGGGCTCCGGTGAAGTGCATCAGGAGGTGCTTCTGGGCAAGGTCCTGCAGTTCCGAGGACTCCCGGGCTGCTGCGGACGTCTCGGGGGCCATGGTTTCGGTTGGGATTGACATGATCGTTCTCTCTTTCGTTACCCCGCGTGCACGTGCAAAGGACACGCAGCGGGGTCGGATTGGTCGCCAGTTGGTGGCACTCTTTGTCGGCGCCGCAGATAACCTGGATCTTGGAGGCAGCGACGCCGTCCGCGCCGGCCGTGACGAAAGCGTGTGACTATCGGGGGGCTTGGCAATGGGCCTGCCGGCCCGTCCCAAACAGCTTTTTAGTCCGCGGTGGAGGAGCAGGGGGCAGCTGCATGCAGGCATTGCTCAGGTCAGAGGCCTGGATCAGGCCTCACTCATGCTGGGGTGCGCGTACCTTCATTGGTTTCGGATGCAGTTAAATGAATGTCATGGCTACCTGTGAGTCGCCGTACGTCATGGATCAGACCATTTCGGGATCCCCGGGCAGGGATATGACGAGAACTTCAGATGACGGCAGGTTCTGGAACGCCTAAGTGGTTTGCGAGATTGTTCATCGCGGACTGACGCCACTGTTTGAGCCGCGCCATCTCAGCGGCTACCTCGGGCAGGTGCTTTCGCTCGGGGAGGCCTCGGGCTGGATTTAGCCTGGTGTTGCTTGACCAAGCGGCAATATCTGCCTGTGTTTCACGCCGGTGGGCGCTGTTGAGGCTGGCGCTGGTGAGTGAGAGCAAATCATCAACATGTCCGGTGTAATCCACCGGCAGGGAGAGATAGTTCTTCTCGTCGTCATCGTTTCGGGTCGCTTCCACGACGGCTAGGGTCGCGGCGCTCCAGCAGGCGTATCCAGTGGTGACATACTGCAAGGCCATTCGCCCTGTTTCGAAAACAGGTGTCGGCGCTATCGTCCTTAGTCCTGTTGCTGTGCAGTCAACGTAGATTTCACCTGCCGGGCGGGCTTCATGGCCCCGATCAAAGTCGATCCCGGTGCTCCTGATGCGCTGGACGCGGCCACTGCGGGACACGCCTCGATGGAGGCCAACCGGTTGAGTCCTGACTTGCTGATTGTTGCACCGCGGTACTGAGTCGGCTCAACGGTCCGGTCAAGCCAAAGATGCCGGCGTCTTCCAGGGGCCAGACGAAGCTCGGCGTTGAGGCCAGGAAGTACAGACAAGGGCGACTACGTTTTCCTGACAGGTCACCAACAGCATGGTCCGTGACCGGCTCGCCCAACCCGAGGTGACCGACGGCTTCCTCCTGGACGGCTACCCCCCCCGCACTGCTCGGTCGCGCCGCCGTGGACGGCCGCACAGACGATACAGAAGCGGTCATCCGGCACCGTTTGGGCCTTTACCACCATCAAACCGAAACCGTTGTGGCACACTACGGCCGGCTCGGCCTCCTCTGTACGGTTGACGGCAGAGGCCCGATCCCGGAAACCACGGGGCTCATTCCCGCGGCACGCGGACGCGGACCAGTGCAGGGGACTGGTGGCCAATCCGAGCGCGAACGGTGGAGGGTGAGGAATGCCGGGGCTCCCACTCGTCTGACGCGCGTTTGAGGCAAAGGTAGCCCATAGGGCGTCGAGGGATAGGGTTGGGAAGTCAGCGACTGCTCTCGATCACTACATCTACCGTCTTGGAAGCACCTGCGGCGGCTCTATCGAAGTGGAACTCACAGTGCGATGAGCCGGTCGATAAGGTCATGGTTCGGCGTGTGGCGATCGGACGGCGAGATTTATCCAGCACATTGAGATAGTTCCGGTCCCATTCACAGATCAATTTGGTGAGCTGCGGGGCGCCCTCGGCACGGAACATGTCCCAGAAGCCGCATTGGGTGCCAACTAGTACCCAGCCAGTTTGAGTCGTTTTCTTATCCCAAGTGAACGATTTCCCGAACATCGAATTTAGAAGCGGTATGAAGTTCTTCTCGTAGAACTTCAAGGGGTCGCGCATGAAGAACACTTCAATTTGGGTTAGTAACCGCATCTCAGCCCCGAGCATGGAACGATAAGTTCGGCGTAATACCTCGAACGCTACACCCTCACTGACGCCTCGTGCAGTCAGCTCACGGTGCGCGGCAATTACCAGCGAGGGGAGTCCGACCACCATCATTCCTTGCGGATCTGGTGCTTTATGACTGTGCCTATCGAAAATGATCTGCGCTTGCTCTTTGACTGCCGCCATCACCTGTGTTGTCTCACTGGGGAGGAGGAAGCTAACTTCACGCCTAAGGCCCCTTAGGAACGCCCGCCTCCATAAGTTCGCGGTTCGTGTCTGGAAACCCTTGCTTGCCTTATTTTTCATCGCTCGTTTCCTTTTTGATACATGAGGGGTCAGCCCGGAGAGCCGCCACTGGGGTCACTTGTTTGTCTAGGGAGGCCAATCTTTCCCATTTAATCCGAGACGGCGCCCGACACTGCAGCTAAGAGACAGGGGAATGCATGTTGGTCGTTGGCCAACGGAGTGTCGCTGGGGGGGGCGATGCGAACCAAACGCTGATCTAGACGATGGTGAGAGCATCACTCATTCGGAGTGTGCTTCATTATATGGGGAATATGATCTTAGACACAACCTTCTCTAGCCCTTAGGCAAGTGCCAGGCACGGGTCCCATCGGATGCCGGGACGTGGCAGAGCTGGCCGAAAAAACTCTCGGGCCGGGAAATTCGCCGATAGCTTGCTGGGAGGCCACAAAACGTTTCCAAGCACTATCCCGCGAGAACGATGACAAATTCACGGTGGCGCCTGGAGGCCATCTGCCATGGGCACTCCGCAGATCCACGGTGCGCTGGGATGGATCCACGCACCACTAACCGAAGTCCACGGTGGTGACCACGTGCCGATCATCGCTGACGTTGGGCGATGGGTGAGTCAGGCCGATGATCAGATGATTAGTAACAGCCAGTTCTGCGGATGACGTCGGCTGGCTGCGCGGGCATGGACCGGAGAATCCGGCGCGGTGCCGGAAGGACCCGCCGGAACAAGCAGTGTTCGCGAGAACCCGGGGATGAGAACATCTGTCCAGGTACCTGAGCCCGGTCCAATACCGTGCCCAGGTACCTGGACGCTTAGGCTCTATTCGGCCAGTCCAACTTCCAAGGGAACCAGTTCAGTTTTTCTTTTTCAAGGGGCTGCCGGGTGTTAGAAGACTTCGACCTGAACTTCGCGGGCGGGGGCAGGTGAATTCCGGCTCCGCAGTGCCCGGATCTGGCCGTTGATGATCACGCCTGCGATGCCGGGGATGTCACCATTGCTTATGGCTTTCAGGGGGTGATCCTGGGATCCGCCTACCGGTTCTTGAACGAGCACGAGATCGGCAGGACGGTTGAGGTCCAGGACGCCCTCCGGGCGGCGCAGCACTCGGGCTGCGTTCGCCGTGGCGTAGGAGATGACATCGGTTGGAGCCATTCCTCCGATAGAGGACAGCTCGCAGATCGTTTTGATGATCGCCAGCGGCATCACGCCTGTGCCGGAGGGGGTATCCGAGCCGAGGATCACGCGTTCGAGTGCGTTATTCTCGGCCGCCATCCGTTGAATTTTCAGGCTGGCAGCCAGGTTGCCGGCCTGAACAAGCTGGATGGCCGCGTTCGAATCTGTAATGAGTTTCTTGACGTGGTCCTCCGGCAGGCTCGTAGTTCCTCCATTGATATGGCCTGCGATGTCCGGGGCCATGGCGAGCAGATCATCGACCGTGATTGGTGCCACCCCGGGAACGGATGATGCACCGCCGGAGTGGGACATAACAAGGAATCCGGCCTCTTGGGCCCATTTGACGTGTGGAACCGCATCTTTTGGTACCCGGAAGCCGCCGAATCCAACTTTCATCAGCCAGACGCCCTGCCTGGCCAGTTCGGCATAGTCAGGCTGTTCCATGTAAGGTCCCGTCATCAGAGATCCTGCATGGATACGCACTCCGCCGGGTCGGTAGTTCGTGAAGGAACGTGAAGCTGTGACGGCGAGAGCCTTCGCGCCGTCACGATCCATAGGGCGGCCTGGGAAGTGCACTTCACCGGCCGACATCATGGACGTGACTCCGCCGTGCATGTAGCTCTCAATGAATCCCACGGCGTTTTGTTTCGGCGTAAAGTCACCGATTGAGAAATGGGTGTGTGTATCAATCAGGCCGGGAAGGGCGACAGCGCCTTGTGCATCGATGACGACGTCGGCTGCCGCATCAGCTGATCCGCCCATGTCGACGATCGTGCCATTTTCAATTCGGATTGTCTCAACTTCAAGAATGGATTCGCCAAGCCGCCCGGTGACAGCGCCGCGCAGGTTTTTAATGATCGTGCTGCCGGTTTCGGGAGCGAAATGCCCCGCGTTATAACTTTCGTCCCACATTGAGTGGTTCCACCTTTCGGTAAGGGCAGACATCGATTCTAAAGTCCGCCCGAGATTGTGCTGATTGGCTGTAGATCTATTTCTTGTTTGTCCGGTTTTAGATGGGGAACCGTGCCGGGCCTACCCCTGTGGGTCAGGCTCGCTCTGCCAGGATTTTATCCATTGAACCGTGTAGATCCTTGGAGGTTTCCCGCGCAATGGACACGGAGATGATGGTGATGAGGAGCATCACCGAGACGTAGATTGCCACCGGAAGCCAGGTGCCGAACTGACCATACAAGGCAACGGCAATGATTGGCGCGAAAGCCCCTCCGAGTATCCCTGCCATTTGGTATCCCAAGGATGCCCCACTGTAGCGGACGCGGGTGGGGAACAATTCTGTAGTAAATGCCGCCAGTGGACCATACATTGCTGCCCAGCAGGTCATTCCCACGACGTCAGCAAGCAAGATCAGAAGTGTATTCCCAGTGCCGAGGAGGGGGAAGAAGGCGAACACCCAAATCAAAGCACCAAGCGCCCCTGCCAGATACACAGGCCTCCGGCCTACCCGGTCGGACAGTGACCCGAACAGTGGAATGAGGACAACCATCACGCCCGCGCTGACAAGAACAGCTAAGAGAGCTACGGATTGCGAAACACCTACCATTTGCGTCAGGTACGTCACGACGAACAAAACGTAGATGTAGAAAGCAACATCGGTACCGATTCTTGATCCGGTGGATATCAACAGTTCTCTCTTCTGCGTCCGAAGCACCTCGATGATGGGCATTTTTGCTTGTTTTCCTGATGCCGCCAGCTCTTCGAATTCGGGAGATTCTGTGACGCGGAAGCGGATCCATAGACCCACTCCAACGAGCAGTGCACTGAGCAGGAACGGGATTCTCCAGCCCCAAGCCAGGAAATCAGCCGGGGATGTCACCAGGAACATCAAGGCAAGGATTCCATTTGCCATGAGCAGACCCAGTGGTACGCCGATCTGCGGCCAGCTCGCAGCGAAGCCTCTTCGCTTTGGGTCTCCATGCTCGAGTGACATAAGAACCGCGCCGCCCCATTCGCCGCCGAGGCCGAATCCCTGGATGAAACGCAGGACCGTCAACGCGATGGGCGCCCAGATGCCGGCGACCTCATACGTAGGCACTAGGCCGATGAGCATGGTCGCCACCCCCATGATGACGAGGGTCAAAACAAGAACCTTTTTGCGGCCTATCCGGTCTCCAAAGTTTCCAAAGACGATGGCCCCGATCGGGCGGGCCACGAAACCAACCGCGAAGCTTGCGAACGCCAGCAGGGTTCCGGTCAGCGGATCAAATTTGGGGAAAAACAACTGATTGAATACCAGGGCTGCGGCGGTGCCGTAGAGGAAAAAGTCATACCACTCCAGCGCCGTTCCTATAACGCTTCCGGCGATTGCTCGGAATCTGACCACGCGTGCGGTCTCGTCCTTCTTCAGTTCAGACATGTGACGCTTCCTTTGCTAGCTCCGACACGCGAAGGCCTGCCCCATCAGGGCCCCAACTCATTTCCAGGAGAGTGCCTTTCCGGCCTCGCCAAGTCCCTGCTGTCATTGTTGCGACGATATGAGCTTCCATCGAGGTGATCTCTCTTGAGTGCTGGCCGCTCCTGAGCGACCTTCGGCCGTCACGAATAGTGCGGCTCGAAACCATCATGACGAGCATCACAACTAAAAGTCTAGATACTAATTTGTTGCATTAAGCAAACCTGAATTTATACTTGCTTCATGTTGGAGACCCGCCACCTACTTACCTTTGACGCTGTGGTTCGGACAGGAACGCTGGCCGCGGCGGCTCGTGAGCTGGGATACACGCAGCCGGGGGTGAGTCAGCACATTCGGGCGCTTGAGCGCGAACTCAAGGCCACCCTGTTCGTGCGCGCCGGCCGGATGCTGCGTTTAAGTGAACAGGGCGAGGTCTTGGCGGCAAAAACTTCCGTGCTTCTGTCGGACCTGTTGGCGACCGCTGAGCACGTTGCGGCCGTGGCGAGGCTCCGGGACGGACTGGTTAAGGTCTGCGCCTTCCCAAGTGCGAATGCAACCTTAGTCCCAGCGGCTATCTCAAAAATGCGTTCGGACCACCTGGGCGTCCAGCTGGAGCTTTTTGAAGCAGAGCCCCCTGACTCCCTTGCTGGCTTGAAAAAGGGTGACTATGACATCGTTGTGACTTTCCACTATGACGACCAAGGCCCAATCGCGGACGACGACACGTTGTCATTTCCCCTGATGCAGGAACCCCTTGTTCTCTTTATGGCAGAGGACCACCCCCTTGCCCGCCGGCAGCAGGTGGGCCTGGCTGAACTCAGCGAAGAACGATGGATTGCCGGGTGCCTGCAGTGCAGGCAGGAGTTTGTCAGCGCATGTGAAGACGCAGGATTCTCCCCTCGCATCGACGTCACCACCGATGACAATCTTGCCGTTCAAAGCTACGTAGTCGCCGGGCTGGGACTTGCCATGATGCCCAGGATGATCCAGACCTTCGTGAAGCACCCGAGGCTGAGGATCCGACCCATCCTGCCATCCCGAAACCGAACAATTACGGCAACTATCTTGCGCGGAAACCGCAACCTGCCCGCCGTAAAGCACATGCTTGAATCACTGACATGGGCAGCTGAGAAGGCCGTCGAAGTCGCCAACCAATAACTCTCGCTTATATAACTACCTACAAATCGTCATTGGATTCCAGGCCCGGATGTAAGGAAGACTCCAGCTAGGAGCTAACACATCTGCGGACGTACAACTGCTCCTGAGGATTGGGTCGGCCACTTATCCATAGCCATAGCAATTTCGGCCGGCGCGTCGCCGCCCGTTTTAGCAACTTCACCTCAAAGTCGGGAGGAGGCTAACGTCTGCGCTGTCGTCTGATTGACCCAGACTCTATCCACGTTCCGCACCCCATCACGTTCCCAGGAGGATATATGTCTGCTGACACAGCTATGACTGCAGCAGCCGGTCTCGAGGAAGACATCGATCGCTATGACCTCGAATACCGGCGATGGAGCGCAGATGCGGTGCGGAAGATCGAGGCTGAGGCCAACCGTTCTTCCGACACCCACCTGATTTCGGTGCCCCTCCCAGACACCTGGGGAGTCGACTTGTACCTGAAGGACGAGTCGACGCATCCCACCGGCTCCCTCAAGCATCGGCTTGCCAGATCGTTGTTCCTGTATGCCCTATGCAACGGATGGATCACACCGGGCAGGCCGGTCATCGAAGCATCCAGTGGATCAACGGCCATATCCGAGGCCTATTTCTCCGGGCTCATTGGCGTTCCGTTCATTGCTGTCATGGCCCGGTCCACGAGCCTGCAAAAGGTTAAGCTCATCGAATCGTACGGGGGACGCTGTCATTTCGTTGAAAACCCGAGCGAGGTCTATGACGTTGCAACGGCAATGGCTCAGGAGACCGGCGGTCACTATATGGACCAGTTCACCTACGCCGAGCGGGCTACTGACTGGCGCGGAACCAATAATATCGCTGAATCAATCTTCAAGCAGATGTCGCGGGAACGATACCCGGAGCCTGCATGGATAGCCGCCACAGCAGGAACGGGCGGCACCTCGGCAACCATCGCCCGCTATATCCGTCACACAGGCAGAGCTACAGGAATCTGCATAGCGGATCCTGAAAACTCAGCGTTCTTTCCCGCTTGGAAAGAGCGGGACCCCAGCATTACCACTGCGATCGGTTCCCGCATTGAAGGAATCGGCCGCCAACGCGTCGAAGCCAGCTTCATCGGCAGCGCGATAGACCGCATGATGCGCGTACCAGACGCCGCCGCCATGGCATCCATCCATCTTCTGACTGAACTGTTGGACCGCCGGACGGGAGCTTCCACAGGAACAGGGCTCTGGGCCGCGTTCCGGATAATCTCCGAAATGGTCAGTGCCGGAAGACGTGGCAGCGTCGTGTCCCTGATCTGTGACTCCGGTGACAGATATCTCGAGAAGTACTACTCAACTGAGTGGCTTGAAGCCAACGGCATCGACGTCGAACCTTATGGCCGCAGATTGCAAACCTTTATGCGGACCGGCACCCTCTCCTGACCATCACCCCTCAATTCGTAGAACGTGAGACAGAAATGACATCGACAACTACTCAAGAGAACGATCTTTCCCCGGAGGAACGATTGTCGCAATTGGGGTTTGAAGTCCCCTCCGTGACTGCTCCCGTGGCGATCTATGTGCCAGCAGTTCAGACCGGGCAACTGATTTACACCTCAGGACAACTGCCATTGAACGCGGGCACACTGCTGCACCCAGGCAAAGTTGGCGCGGAAGTAACCCTGGAACAGGCACAGGAGGCTGCGCGTCAGTGTGCGCTCAATGGGCTTGCAGCTGTTCGCTCCCTCATCGGAGATCTCCGGCTCATTAGGCGCGTTGTTAAAGTGGTCGGATTCGTCGCCAGCGCCCCTGACTTCACGAACCAGCCCGGCGTTATCAACGGAGCGAGCCAACTTATCGCCGATGCCTTTGGCGAAAACATCGGCCCACACGCCCGCAGCGCCGTCGGCGTAGCTGCCCTCCCGCTGAACTCTCCCGTCGAAATTGAAATCATCGTTGAGATCTAATTACCAACTGACGCATCCAACATCTAAATTGATGACGAGGACAATCCCATATAGTGAAAAGAGCTCCATATTCGCGTTTGAACTCGGCGAAGGCACCCATGACGGAGAGCATGATGTTAGCCGGTGAAGACCAAGCTCTCTTTGACGAACTCCACGCGCGCACCCTTGCGGGTAGTGCCCTGGAACTGACCGCTTGGCACCGCGACTACACCCGGGCGGGGCTGCGGGAGGCCCTAGTCCTGAAGATCGTCAGGCTCAGGCCCGGCCGAAACCCTGTCTACGGCCGTGATCTATTGTCGCCTCTGAACAGCTGCTGGGCGGTCCTCCGTTGGCTGGTTGGGGCTGGCTTGCCTCCAGCTCCATCAGCTAGCCTTCGGGACCTCCTCTAGGCTGAGGCTATAGGTGCCCCAGAAGCATCGCCAAGGTGGCAGAACAGCGCGGAACCCTTCACGAAGAAAATGTTGCCAAAAAGTCACGACGCGAGCAAAAGCCCAATAGTGCCTGTTTGCTCTCTTGAAAAGGCTCGACGGCTGGCAGGGTCACCGTCCCGCGCGGTCGAAAGCCGACCTTTGCGTTCAGGGCATGCACTTTGTGGTTTCGAATGTCTGGCTCTACCACTATCCGTTCTACCTCGAGGTCGCTGAAGAGTTTTTCCATGATCGCCTTCAGAACAGACAGCGTGTACCCATGGCGTTTTCCACCGCATGGGGGGCCCACTAGGAAGTGCATTCCCACGTCCCCGCGTTCGACACTGTAGACATTGCATAGGGGTGATAGCGCGGGCAAATAGCGCTCCATCAGGAAAGCCGGTACGCCAGCTTCGAGCCCCAGAAACGCATCGTGATGAGCTAATCCAGCTATCTGCCTATATTCATTCTCGACATCCTGTCGCGACGCTGCGAGCATGCCCCAGAAGCGTGAACGCTCCTGAGTCACCCAGCTGTGGAGGATGTCGGCGTCCAGTACTGGGTCGATACTGCGGAACTGAAACAGTTCACGCTCTGCTGGCACTGGGGTCATTGAGATTCCTTTCAAGGGCTCGTGGGGGTAACGATGAGGGAGGGCAGGAGGCGCCTTCGACATTTGTGGAATGCGATCATTGGTACCCACTATGGCTCAGGGGTATTGGACTCGCCGGCCGGTGTCCTGGTGGTTGGTGGCCATCGGGGCGTCCGATGCATCCATCGCTATTTGAAATAGCGCAGCACTGTGAATTGGTCTCGACCGGCGGTCTTACAATTGCCCCAAATGGCCGATCGTTCAACCCGTTGCTCGTCCGACGCCGTGGATGGGGTAACGTAACGCCTTGGATCAGGCGTGTTGGTGAATACGGCGGGTCGGCATAAACACAACATTTGCGATACTTGGGTTGCGGGCACCCCTCCCAGGAACCGGTGAAGGACTAAATCTGTGGCAAAAGGGTCTCCGGGGACGGAACGTGCCGCAGGCCCTTCTTTTCAAGTCACTTTAATTTCGGCTCGGGCGTTCCCTCGGGCTGTCGCTTTGGTTCTGCAACCATCTGAAAGATGCCCTCGGCAGGTCAACCAGTTCGAGGATGACGTCCTGTACAGGAACCCCGGGCTGACCCTCGGTGTGCCACATGTTGTTGATCAGAAAGCGAGCAGGTAGGAACCAACTAAGCTCCTTGCAACATGAACCTACGATTCATTTCCAAGAGCAGAAATGCAGGACCGTAGGTTGTCATGGAAGGTCCTAGCCGCGTCTCCTTCCAATGCGCCCAGCATCAGACCCTCCAACTCGCTAATCCGCACCGCGCACGTAGCGAGTATTTCCTGCCCCTCCTTCGAGAGCTCAAGCAAAAGGATCTTTGCGTGGTCCGGGCTCGGAGTACGAACGATCAGTCCCTTGACGTAAAGCCCATTAACCAGCTCGTTCGCTGATTGGGCAGTTACAAAGGTGCTTCGGGCAAGCTGTGCGGACGAGAGGCGAGGGCTCGCTTGCAAAATGGATAGCGCGGTGTACTGAGGGACCGTCACCCCCGCGGACCGAGCGATGGGTTCCATACGGGATCGAAGAAGCATTTCAAGTTGCTTTACAAGGTATGTTGTTCTCGCCCCTTGCCATACCAGCCCATCCTTGCCGCCTTTTTCGTCGGCTGCTTTCTGGCCTTGTGGGCCGTCCTGGGCCGCCTTCGCATCGGCGTGAGAGCTTGCTCGTGGATTCATTGAAAGCCTATCGCTTATGCATCGCCGTAGTTGCGGAGAACCAAGACCGCAACGCATGCCGGTTTCTCCGAGTCTTCCCGTTCTATGGTAAACGTCACCAGCATCTGCACACCGCCAGGGATCTCGGAAACCTCAGTGATCACCAAGGAACCGCGGAGCTTCGAGCCAACGGGAACCGGCGCGGGGAACCGTACACGTTCAGCACCATAATTGATGCCCATTGCAAATCCAGTCACTTCGAGCAGTTGAGGCATGAAGTGGGGTACGAGAGACATCGTCAGATAGCCATGAGCGATGGTGCTCTTATAAGGGCTTTCGGCCTGCGCTCGCTCTACGTCCACATGGATCCATTGATGGTCACTTGTCGCGTCTGCAAATTGGTTTACCCGCTGCTGCGTTACCTCAAGCCACTCGGTCGGCCCCAGCTGGGTCCCGACCAGGGCTCGGATACCTTCGATTCCATTTGCGATAGTTGCTGTCGCAATCATGTCGTATTCCTTTCAATAAATTTTGCCGCACGGAAGCCAGTTGGCTTTGCGCTCCCTTGCCGTGCCGCCTGACTGTCAGGCAAGTTGTTACGTTGGTTGTTGATGGGTATTCAGGGAGAGACTGATCGGCTACTCGATGCTTCGTCCGACCATTCAGGCGGCGAAGCTCGGAGCAGAGGTTGAGGAAGTGACAAACGAGCCGGTCGCTGCTGGTACTGGATGGGGTGGGCGACGTGCTCGAGGACTCCACCGTCATCAGCGGTCGTCCGTCTAAGCTCGGGCAGGCCCCATCCTGAAGCCGGTTCCCCGGACGATCCTGGTTTAAGACCCAACTCCATCAGCCAGGTTGCCATGCGCGCCAAAGAAATGTGCGCTAAATGGCTACCTCCCCGTTCGGCACGGTCCATCAACAGAGAGTTAATGAGCGCTACGCCGAGGAATCCCGCCAGGGAATCCGTCAGAACACCCGGCGGGGTAAGCCTCGGCACTCCTGAGCCAGCCTCGATATTCGTGGCGCCTACGGCAGCAAGCGCATTCCCGTCGAAGCCTGGCCGATCCGACCAGGGTCCTTGAGGCCCGTAGCACGACACGCTCAACTGAACGAGCCCAGGCCGCAATTGCGCAACCCTATTGGCATCCAGCCCCCACCGTTCCATCACGCCAGGGCGCCATGATTGAACCAGTACGTCGGCCCCTGCAATCAGGCGCTCAATCTCCCGACGCCCGTTTGAGGATTTAAGGTTGAGACCTGCGCTGCGTTTTCCGATCATCAGCTCATCAGTGACAGCCAACGGATCCTGGAGGTCTTCCGCATCAGGTCCTACATGTAGAACATCGGCTCCATGTTCGGCCAAGCCCCGGGTGATCATGGGCCCGGCAACGACATGCGTCAGATCCAGCACCTTTAGCCCTGCCAAGCTTCGGTTGCCCTGAGGGACGGGCTCAACCCGTGAACTTCCGAGTTGCTCAACATGCACTATGGGCGAATCGGTCATAAACCCCCCTTGAGGACTTGCCAGCCACTCCTCAGAGCTCCGCACCACTGTCAATGGCAGTCCAGCCTCGGCCATTGCCTGCTCGAGTTCGGAGGCCTTCCATGTCAGCACCGCCGCCTCGACTGCTTCGCGGCTTCCCGCACAGCCAAGAACGCGAAGTGTCCCTTCACGAAGGCGGGGAACAACGTTGGCCATGTATACGTAGCGGCCATCCGCTGTGGCCATATGCCCACTGCAAGGAGCAGCGGTGATCTGTCTGCCCCAGGCATTCGTGGGCGCCCCGTTGCGCCTGAGATAAGGAAACGGACGCAACGCGAACACGATGCGTTCCCGGTTGAG
The DNA here is from genome assembly GCF_026427775.1 of Arthrobacter sp. CDRTa11. Taxonomy (NCBI): domain Bacteria; kingdom Bacillati; phylum Actinomycetota; class Actinomycetes; order Micrococcales; family Micrococcaceae; genus Arthrobacter; species Arthrobacter sp. CDRTa11. The sequence continues at coordinate 2,146,624 of NZ_CP044532.1, forward strand.
TATGCTCAGCTGCTCAGGCCGCGCTGCTAATCGATCCAAACCTGCGATTGAGAGCGCCTGCGCGGTAAGGGCCAGCTGCCCGGCCTCTATCACCCTAAGCGGGGTGCCGAGCCCCGGTGCCTCCCCAGCAATCTCAATTTCCTTGGCTGCGTCTGTATTTCGGAGCCGGATGGCTTTGCACAAGCGGTTCAGGTGCTCCTGCAGGTCTGGCTCAAGGCCGATAATAGTCACCGCTCACCCGCCGAGAGGCTGAGTCGCCGCGCGTTCGGTTCGCCCCAAGCTCTCGAACCGGCGTTCCTTGAAGAGCCATCGATCGCTGGTGTGCTCCACGGTGTCGAGGTAGGTACCCATGCCTAGAAGCTGAGGCCCGTCTGCGCTTCCGGTGTAGACATGCACATAGGAGCGCACTTCTACGGTAGTGGTGTTCAGCGCCCTGAACTGATGATTGAATGCGATGTGCTGCAAGTGGTAAGGGCGGGATTCATGTACCCGCACAGCGAATTTCCTTAGATCATCGGCTCCCTGTGTGACCGAACCGTCTGCGCCCTGAAACTTCCCATCGGACGTGAAGAGGTTCGAAAGTGCTTCCCCATCACCGGTGTCAACGGCCCAGGAATACGACACAGTTAAATCAACGATGGCATCCCGATGTGCGCGATCGATTTCATGTGAAACGACCAAAACTTTCCTCCCTCGAAAATGTGCGAACTAGCCGGAGAGCCCGCCAAAGTATCAGGAATCCTGATATAGAAATCATGTCGGTATGTACTGAAGATGTCAATGCCAAGAGCTGCCAATTCGAGATCATCCTTGAGCAGGCCCACCACTTTGCTTCATGCCAAGGAGTCTTTGGTTGGTGGCAGGAAATAGACTTTTCTCAAAGGGCTGGCTACTGCCCACGTGGTTTTCAGACCTTCGCAGAGGCGGACCAGCGCGCCGGGTATCAATTGGACCGTTTCGTTGCTGCCATCAGAGTGGTGAATCACCAAAGCTGGCTTTGCCCGCCGTAACGACGAACAGTTCTTCCGCTTCGATGTCCCTCATGCCCCCTTCCGTCATCTCCCAAATGCCGATTCCTGCACCGGCAAAGGCTTCCAGTTCCCGGGTTCCGGTGGAAGGAGTCCCAGCGGTGGTGGCTTCCGAGCGTACTCGGACATAGTCAAGCGGCACTGAGTTAACATTGATCACGTCGAGGCTCAAGGTCATTTCATGCTCCTTAGAGAGGTCGGGGCGTGGCGACGCCCAGCCGATAGATGTTTTCGATCCGTCGTTGCGTCCGAGAGTCAGCCTTGAAGCACTAGGGGCCCTTTAGCTAGCCGGTAATGCAGCGCCGGTTCGGTCGCCGCGACCCAGGCTTCGTAGAATTCAGCCTTTTCGTAGAGCTTGCGCTCTTGTGCGGGGGCCTGCATCCAGAGAATCTCGCCGTCATCGGTAATTGCGTCGACGAAACCGCCCGCAATCCACTGGCCTTCTTGCCAGAGCTCAATACTGGCACCAAGCAAAGTGGTCCAGTCGTTTACGCGTCTGAGGTCCATGCAGTGGCTCTTCCTTTAGGGGATTTCGTTTGCAACAGCACCGTTGGATGCCAATCGCTGCCTGGGCTGGACGTGACTCTGAACGGAACTGCCGACGAATCTACGTACCCCTCTTTCGGACGCGAACAGCCAGACTGCACTAGGGGTATTCGGTCGGCGCGAAGATGGTGCGGTGCCACGGTTTGGCGGCTACGCCGGTGAGGTCGAACATGACGTGCTTGACCACGGTGTACTCGTCGAAGGAGTAGGTGGACATGTCCTTGCCGAAGCCGGATTCCTTGAAGCCGCCATGAGGCATTTCACTGATGATCGGAATGTGGTCGTTCACCCACACGGCGCCTGCGCGGATTTCGCGGGTGGCACGTAGGGCACGGTAGACGTCTTTGGTCCAGGCCGATGCGGCCAGGCCGTAGGGGGTATCGTTGGCGAGTTCGATGGCTTCGTCATCGGTGTCGAACGGAGTCACCGCCAAGACGGGGCCAAAAACCTCGTCGCGGAAGATCTCACTGTCCGGCGTCGCGTCGGCCACCAAGGTGGGGCGGTAGTAGGAGCCGGCGGCGAGGTCGCCGTCGTCGGGGGCCCCGCCGCCGATGACGCGAGCGTAGCCGCGGGCGCGCTCCACCATCTCCGCTACCTTGTCCCGGTGGGTTTCGGAGACGAGCGGGCCGAGGTCGGTCGCCGGATCCTGGGTGGGGCCGAGCTTTACCTTGGAGTAGAGGTCCGCGACGCCGGCGATGAACTTTTCGTACAGGGAGCGGTGCACGATCGCGCGGGTCGCTGCGGTGCAGTCCTGGCCGGTGTTAATGAGGGACCCGGCCACTGCGCCGTGGATCGCTGCTTCAAGGTCGGCGTCCTCGAACACCACGAACGGGGCCTTGCCGCCGAGCTCCAGGTGGACGCGCTTGGCGGTGGTGGCTGCGGCATCGAGGACCGTGCGGCCCACGCCTGTGGACCCGGTGAAGGAGAGCATGTCCACGTCCGGGTGGCGGAGCAGTTCGGCACCCACGGTGGAACCGCGGCCGGTAAGGACATTGACGACGCCGGCAGGAAGGCCCGCTTCGGTCGCTACCTCGGCGAACAGCAAGGAGGTCAACGGGGTGATCTCCGCAGGCTTGAGGACGATCGTGTTGCCGGCGGCGATGGCAGGCAGGATCTTCCAGGCCGCCATCTGCAGTGGGTAGTTCCATGGCGAGATGGAGCCAATGACGCCGATTGCTTCGCGGCGGATAGAGGAGGTGTGGTCGGGGGAGTACTCCGCAGTGGCCTTGCCTTCGAGGTTGCGTGCGGCTCCAGCGAAAAATGCGATGTTGTCGATGGTGCCGGGGACGTCGAACTCGCGCGTGAGGCGGATGGGTTTGCCGGCCTGGCGGGACTCTAGCTGCGCGAATTCCTCCGCGCGCTCTGCCATGAGCGCGGCGAATTTGGTCAGGACAGCCGAACGCTCGGCCGGAGTGGCGCGGGACCATGCCGGGAAGGCGTCGCGGGCGGCCTGGACGGCGAGCTTAACGTCGTCGCTGCCGGCCGCTGTGAGTACGGCGATGGTTTCGCCGTTAGATGGATCAAGAACGGGTGAGCTTTCACCCGTGGAACCCGCATGATATTTGCCCTTGATGAACTGGCTGTTCATAACTCCTGCTTTCGGTGTGTTGAATTTGGGAACAACGATGACCTTCAAGCGCATGGGCTCGAGGCTGCATTCACCGTTCGCGGAGAATGTCCTTTCTCACTTTCCCGGAGCCTGTTTTGGGAAGGTCATCGAGAAACTCGAAATAGACTGGGATCTTGTACTTCGCTAGGCGGGAAGCTAGGAACTGGCGTAGCTCTTGCGAAGAAGTGTGTTGGCCTGCGGCAGGGGAGATGAAGGCCTTCCCCACCTCTCCCCATTTTTCATCTGGGGTTCCGACGACAGCTGCATCTTGGACAGCAGGATGTTCGTAGAGGGCTGCTTCCACCTCCGACGGGTAGATGTTTTCTCCGCCTGAGATAAACATGTCCTTAAGACGATCGACTATATAGATGTAGCCTTCGTCGTCAGTTACGGCTATGTCGCCTGATCGGAACCATCCATCATCGGTGAACGATTCCTTTGTAGCCTTGGTGTCGTTCCAGTAGCCCTTCATCACGTTGGGGCCTTTTATGAGAATTTCACCGCGTTCGCCGGGGAGAACGTCCCTTCCGTCCTTAGTGACGCAGCGTACTTGGGTGAACGGAAGGGCGAGGCCAGCTGAGCCGACTTTTCGGCGGCTGGCGGATGCCTCAAGAAAGGTTGCTCCGGGGGCGGTTTCTGTCAGCCCGTATCCTTGGCAGAACAAGAAGCCCCGTTTCTGGTAGGACGCGATGATGCTCGGCGGAATTGGAGCCCCGGCCGCTGTGAGCAGCCGAAGTGATGACAGGTTGGTGTTCTTCCAGCGGGCAGACTGTTCCATTGCGGCGTACATTGTTGGGACGCCGAACATCCAGGTAATCGCATGATCTTGAATGAGGTCGAAACATTCTTCGGTGTCCCACGCTGGCATCAGCACAGCTGTTGCCCCTTTTAGCAGAACGGGAAGCAGTGTCTGGGTAAGCGCTGCAACGTGAAACAGAGGAGAACTGACCAGGGCCACTTCTCTACTGGTGATGTCCAGCGTGGCGAAAAGATTCAGGCAGTTCCAGTAGACGTTATCGTGGGAAAGGGTTGCCCCCTTGGGGCGTCCCGTCGTGCCAGAAGTGTAAAGGATGAAGGCCGTGTCGTCGCGCGATATCGGCACGTCGAAGTATCTCTGGAACCCGGATTCAAGCCACGAGGCAAAGTCGCTTCCGTCAGGTGCGGCATCGGTAACTGCCACTAAGGCTTGTCGCTTCGCCAGTTCGCCGGCGGCCACGGACTCCTGGACGGATGCCGCGCTTTCAGGTGCATAGATGAGGACCGTAGCCTCCGAGTGCTGAAGAACGTAGTCCAGTTCCCGGGGCGCGAGCCGGAAGTTCAGCGGGACGAAGATCGCCCCCAGCAAATGGGTTCCCAGCATCGTATAGACGAAGGCCGGCTCGTTACGTCCTGCGTAGGCGACGCGGTCGCCTGGACAAACGCCGAGCCCGGCAAGGTGATGGGCAACCGCCGTTGAACGGTCAAGGAGCTCACGGTAGGTGACGTGTGAGCCGTCGTAGATCAGTGCGGACACATCTGGGTGGGTTATCGCCCGGCGGGTTGCCCACCCACCGATTCCAGCGTCACGTTGAGGAGCCAGCGGGCGCCTAGTGCCTTTTTCGGTTGGGTCTGTCATCGATATGCCTATCTCAAGCTTCATGTGTTCTCCGAGGTCGCCAACCACGAAGGTTGGTGACCTCGGAGAACACCATCATTTGTCCGCCGAAGCACTATTGCTAGTGCTTGGCCTCTGGGATGCGAGGAGCAGGAATGCCATACGTCTCGCTTTGAGCGGCGAGTTCCTTGCCCCAGCTTTCTGCCAAGAGGTCAGCGGACCAGCCGTTCTCTGCTACCAAAACAAGCTTTTCGCTCGGGTGGGACCAGAGTGATAGGCGGTCGCCTCCAAGGCCGATCGCCTGCCCGGTAATTCCGGCTGCTTCTTCGGATGCCAAAAACGAAACGAGAGGTGCTACGTCCTCAACTTCGCCGAGTCCTTCATCCTTTCGGAGCCAGGCCGGAAGCGGTTCGCCGGAGCGATCCGATTCTTCGAAGATCGGCGCTAATGCCGGAATGGATCGCGTCATGTCGGTGGCTGCGACCGGGATAACAGCGTTAACGGTGATATTGGCGCGGGCGAGTTCCATTGCCCACGTGCGGGCCATAGCAACTACTCCTGCCTTGGCGGCCGCGTAGTTGGTCTGCCCGAAGTTGCCTCGTTGTCCAGCCGGAGAGGCGATAAGGATCAGTCTTCCGCCTTCTCCTTGCTCGCGCATTTGTCGGGCAGCCGCCCGAGCGCAGGTGAATGTTCCCCGCAAATGAACGTCGACGACAGCGTCAAAGTCCTCATCTGTCATTTTCCACAGAACTGCATCCCGAAGGATGCCAGCGTTGGCAACGAGGATGTCCAGCCGTCCGAAAGCGGATACTGCCGCTGCCACCAGCCTTTCCGCTGTATCCGTCGGGCCTACGGGAGCTGCCACCCCTGTCGCCTCAGCCCCGGCGGATCGAAGCTCCTTTACGACTTCGTCCACGCGAGTGGAGTCCACATCATTGATAACGATCGAAGCTCCGGCGGCTGCCAACGCTTTTGCGTAGGCCAGACCCAGACCGCGTCCCGAACCAGTGACGACGGCTACCTTGCCTTGCAAATCCATGAGAAGTTCCTTTCATTCGTCGAAGTCAGGCTAAGGAGCACCAGACCCGTGTGTCAAGACCCCTGACACAGGCGGTCTTCATGGAACCACTTGGGGGATGCTTAATCCGATGAGGCCACGGACCGGCAGGGGTGAAGATCATCTGTATCAGGACACTTGACAGAGATCATATCGACTGCGATGCTGAGGCAACTCAAACGACGCTTGCTTGCGCAGCTGATCTGCTGCGGGAAGCGCCGAATTCCTTTCCTAGAGAGCAGAACATCATGGAGATGAAAAGGGCAGCCCTTGCTGGGCTCCTCGCGCTAAGTACTCTCGCCGCTTCAGGTTGCACAGGGCGGAGCCCAAAAGAACCTTCTGACAGGGCGGATGCAACCGTCTCGGCCACGACAGATAAGGCGGCAGGAGAGGCGGGCCCCATCAAATGGGCCATCTATCGTGCAACGTCCTCACTTGATCCGATCAAGGCTTTTGATATTCCTGAGACTGCCGTCATCACCGCAATGTGCGAGACATTGCTTGTCCAACAGCCAGATTTCAGTCTTACGCCCGGGCTCGCCACTTCCGCGGAGTATGTGAGCCCCACCTCGCTAGTACTGCAACTCGATAAGAGGGCTACTTTCTGGGATGGGTCACCGGTGACCGCGGAAGATGTGGCATTCAGTCTTGAGCGCGTGCGGGACCCGAAAGCAGGCGGCTTCTTCACGACGGACTTTGCCCGCGTCCAAACGATCTCCGTCACCGCAGAAGACCAAGTAACCATCTCATTTTCGGAGCCGGACTACTGGTTGCGGGGCGTACTTTCCGCAATGCCAGGAATAGTGGTTCAGAAAAAGTTCGCCGAGCTGGCCGGTGCTGACCTTGGCACTCCGAGCACTGGAGTAATGTGTAGCGGTCCCTTCAAGTTCTCATCATGGAGTTCAGGCGGCGATGTTGTTGTGGACCGCAACGACTCGTATTGGAAGGAGGACGCGAAAGCGATGGTGCCCTCCGTTACTTTCAGGCCGGTCTCGAACGATGCCAACCTGGCAGCGGCGTTCAGCACCGGGGACCTGAACGGCTACTACGTTGCGGGCAGCAGCGTGTACGACGAATTGAGCGCCAGTGGGAAGGTGAAGGCAACAAGTGGGCCATCTCTCACCACCGATTTGCTGGCCATCGGGGATCCGTCCGGGCCGATGGGCAACGAAAAACTACGGCAAGCGGTGTCCCTTGCCGTTGACCGCAGTGCCTACATTAACCAAGTCTATTCCGGGCAGGCCACTGTCCCTACTTCTGTGAGCAGCTCTTCCACTTGGGGTTACGGCAAGCAGGTTTTCGAAGATGAACTCGGAAAAGCCGAGCCCCTCAAGCAAGACATCGAGAAGGCCAAGTCTCTCGTGGCTGAAACTGGCATGCAGGGCAAGACGATCAAAATGGTGGTCGCCTCGGGCCTGGTCACAGGACAGATCATGGCAGCAGTCTTGAAGGAAGCCCTCGAGAACATCGGGCTGAAACTAGAGCTGCAGACGATCTCCTTGGACAAGTATAACGAGCTCTTCTTTGACCCCGCAGCGCGTACGGGGGTCGACGTCTTTGTCACGGTCAACAACCCGATCGCCCCCGATCCTGCGCCGTTGCTGGCATCGATTGGTACTCCGGACGGTGCTTACAATTTCTCCGGGTGGTCCAACAGTGAGGTCGTAAAACTACTGGATCAGTCACGGATCACCGCTGACGAAAATGAACGCGCGCGACTGGTCGCTGAAGCTGACAAGTTGATTACCTCGGGCCTGCCTCAGATCCCGATGGCCCACCCCTACAACGTTCTGTATCTCGACAACACGTTGTCGGGTGCCCCCGCCTCATACAGTTTTGCTGCAGGACCGTGGGCCAACTTCATCGGAAAGGCTGCAAAATGAGCGATCTCGCATATATTTCCGCGACCGAAGCCTTGACGCTGTTCCGGGAACGTAAGCTCTCGCCCGTCGAAGTTCTGGATGCTATTCAGTTGCGTGCCGAAGAAGTCGAACCGGTGGTGAACTCCCTCTGCCACGTCAACTTCGACGCAGCGCGGGCGGCGGCCAAAAAGGCGGAAGCGCGGTACAGCGGCAAGGGCCCCGGGCCGCGTCCGCTTGAGGGCCTCCTGGTCGCGATCAAGGAGGACGAAGCGATTGCCGGTGAACCGTGGACGCAGGGGTCACTCGTCCTGCGCGACGAAATCGCTGATCACACAGAAGATGTGCCCCAACGGGTCCTCGACTCCGGCGGTATTGTTCATGCTCGTACCACCATGCCCGAACTCGGGTCGGCCGGATTTACGCGATCCCGGCTGTGGGGCACCACTCGCAACCCGTGGAATCCGGATCAATCCGCTGGCGGCTCTTCGGGAGGTTCGGCCGCTGCCCTCGCGGCTGGCGTGACAACGTTGGCAACCGGCTCGGATATCGGGGGTTCGATACGCATTCCCGCATCTTTCAACGGAATCGTGGGATACAAGCCTCCCTTTGGCCGTGTACCTTTGGATCCTCCTTCCAACTTCGACACATTCTTTCACGTCGGTCCGATGGCAAGGACTGTCAGAGACACTGCCCTCTTACAGAACATTCTTGCCGGCCCGAGCCAGCGCGACATCAACACATTACGTCCCAAATACGTCCTTCCGGACACGCTAGAGGACGTCCGGGGTCTCCGAATTGCGTTGTCCGTGGACCTGGGAAGCTATCCTGTGGATCCGGAAGTGCGTAAGAACACCCTGGATATTGCGGCGGCTTTGAGAGACGCCGGCGCCACCGTAGAGGAAGTGGATCTTACCCTGTCTCGGGATACGATTCACCGGATCGCTTCGATACACTACCTTATTCAGGGTGGGGACATGATGCGCGAGTACGCTAAGTCCGACCTGGTTTCCCCTTACATGCCCGTAGTCGTGGAACGATTCGACAGGTACGGTGCCGGCGGTTCCATTGCGGAGATGAATGAACTCAAGGCGGAGTTGTATGTGAAGGTCGCCGCTTTGTTCGAGAGCTATGACGCTCTCATCACCCCCACAATGGCGACCAGGGGAATGAAAGCCGATTCGGACTACCTCGGTGATGAACCGTTCTTTATCGACGGTGAGGAGTTCAACGACCCTATGTTTGGGGTTATGACGATTGCCTGGAACATCATGAGCCAGTGCCCTGTTTTGTCGGTTCCTTCTGGTTTTGCCGACAATGGCTTGCCAACCGGAGTGCAGATTGTCGGTCCCACTTACACTGACGAGGTCGTTTTCCGCATCGGTGCTGCCATTGAAAACCACGTATCGCTATACGGCGATTCCAGTGTCCGCCCCTCCCCGGCTCCACGGTGACGGTGCCCATTGGAACCGTGCCTCTAAGGTCGTGAAACGCATTGATTAGGTATCTTATTCAACGTTTGATTCTGTTCGTTTCAGCGTTGTTCGTCTCAAGCTTCGTCGTGTTCAGCGCGCTGTACCTAATGCCTGGCGATCCAATCCGAATCCTGACCGGAGGACGCAGCCTTCCTCCGGAAGCGCTTCAGGCTCTACGAGAGCGGTATCACCTGGATGAGCCATTTCTGCAGCGGTACGGTTCCTGGCTTTCAGGTGTCCTGCGGGGCGATCTTGGCACGTCCGTCATCTTCAACCAGGACGTCTCCGAAATGCTTGCCACCAAGGTCGTTTTGACGCTGCAACTTGTCCTTTATGCAGGAGTCATCCTCGTTGTTTTAGGGGTTGGTCTGGGTCTCATTGCGGGGCTGCGCAGAGGTGCCGTGGACTCGGTGATTGTTGGCGCTACAGCATTTCTTGCCGCCATTCCGCCGTATATGGCCGCGATTGTCCTGTTATCAGTCTTCGCTGTTGGTTTGGGTTGGTTCCCCGCGATCGGCGCAGGCGCAGATGGGGAGCGTCTTTTGCATCTGACGCTTCCTGCTATTGCCTTGGCGTTGTCTTCATTGGCAATCGTGGCCAGAGTAACGCGTGTGGCAGTTCGCGGCGAGTCGGATCGCGAACACGTTCAGACCGCCGTCAGCAGGGGATTCCTGAAGGCGCAAATCGTTCGCCGACACATCCTCAGAAACGCTCTAATGCCCATTACGACGATCGTTGGGGTGGCGGTCGCCTCGTTGTTGGCAGTTTCCGCAGTCGTAGAACAGGCCTTCTCTTTGGACGGTATCGGATCAGCCCTGGTGCAGGCAGCTCTTGCGAGAGACATGGCGGTCGTGCAGGCCATCGCACTGCTTTTTGTCTTCGCGTTCATTGCCACAAACACCCTCGTGGACATTCTCTATGTGTTCCTTGACCCCAGGATCAAGGCAGGGAAGGAACCAGCATGACAACGACTGCAATAGCCATAGATACAAAACCCCGGCGTTCGGTGACAGGGCGCGGTAAGAGTATATTCACCGGTCTGTCGATTATTGTCGTTCTGGCTGCGATTCTGTTGGCAGTCTTCGGTCCTTTGTTGGCGCCTGGAGATCCGAACAAGACAGACATTGCAAGTGCGTTCTTTGAGCCCAGTTCCGGAGCCCCACTCGGCTTGGACAGCCAGGGACGCGACATCCTCAGCCGGCTTATGGTGGGTGCGCAGTCTTCGATGGTCGGTCCGCTCATGGTGGTGATCGTGGCAATGACAATGGGCACAATAGTTGCCCTCCTTGCATCGTGGTTCGGTGGGTGGCTTGACAACCTGGTTACCACCGTCACCGACATGATGCTGGGATTTCCAGCGATTGTCCTGGCCGTCCTGGCTGCGGCCGTGTTCGGCCCCGGGCTGGTGGGACCCACCATAGCCCTCGGCTTCGCGTACATACCGCTGACGGTCCGAGTCCTGCGCTCGTTCCTGATCAGAGAAAGATCGCGCGAGTACATCCTTACGTACGAACTGCAGGGGCTTTCGGGCTTCCTCATCTGCGTTCGGCACTTAATGCCCAATGTGGCGCCGATGATCATCGGACAAGGGACCCTCTTGTTCGGCTACGCAATGGTTGACTTCGCGGCTATTTCATTTTTGGGCCTAGGAGTACAACCACCGACTGCGGACTGGGGTGCCATGGTTGCTGGCGGACAAAGGGGTGTGCTTCTTGGCTACCCCACGGAATCCCTTGCGGCAGGTGCGTGCATCGTGCTGGTTGTGCTCGCTGTGAACTACCTTGGCGAGCGAATTTCCGATCGGAACGAGTCATGAATACATCTGAACCCGTAGTCAAACTAGAGAATGTTGCAGCTTCCCTGCATGTTGCAGGGAAGTGGCGCCCCATCCTGCGCGACGTGTCACTGTCTGTAGGGGCCGGAGAGGCCTTGGGAATTGTCGGCGAATCCGGTTCCGGCAAGTCCATGACAGCCAGGACGATAGCGCGGCTGCTGCCGGAGCGGGCCCACGTCACTGGTCGGATAAACGTGGCAGGAGTGGAGGTCAGCTCCCTATCAGGCGCAGCTCTGCGAGCACACCGGTCCCGTGTTGGATTTATTTTCCAAGACCCAAAGGCCCACATTAATCCGGTGCGAAGTGTCGGAGACTTCATGACCGAGGGGCTCATTCTGTCCGACCGATTGAGGCGAGACCAGGCGCGGAAGATCGCAGCGAAGGCATTGAAGGATGTCGGTATTTCCGAACCTGAACGCCGGCTGGAGCAGTACCCACATGAATTATCCGGTGGGCTTCTTCAACGGGTCATGATTGCCACCGTCCTCATGGGTCACCCTTCCGTCATCCTTGCAGATGAGCCCACCACCGCGCTGGACGTCACGACGCAGGCCGAGGTCGTCGCGATCTTGGACGAGATGCGCCGTGAACGGGGGCTCGCGCTGATCTTCATCACTCACGACCTTGAACTTGCCAGCGCTGTCTGCGACCGGACAGCAGTCATGTACGCAGGGGAGATTATGGAGTCGCGCGGCAGTGCCAGCATGCATGACGCCGCCCGACACCCCTACACCCGAGCCTTGGTAGCAGCCCGTCCGTCAATGGAGGGAGCTGTGGAGCGCTTGGCAGTCATCCCGGGCCGCCCCATAGGGCCATCGGATGCCCCGGCAGGATGCTCCTTCCACCCCCGATGCCCTTTCGCCGTGGACACGTGCACGCAAAATCACCCGGTACTTGAAGATTTCGATGGCGGAACAGTCCGATGTCTAAGAGTCCGGGAGATCCCGACTGTCCGTCAGGAGGCCAGGGCATGATCGAAGACAGGAAACCAATCATCCTCTCCGTGTCGGGCCTGAGGAAGAAAATCGGGGACGTCACTGCCGTGGACAACGTTTCCTTTGAGTTGGAATCCGGTAGCTCACTGGCCATTGTGGGGGAGTCGGGCTCCGGCAAGACTACGGTGGCCCGCATGATCGTCGGCCTGACGAAGCCGACTGAAGGCACGATAACGCTGGCTGGCAGCGACCAGTCGCGTCCTGCCCACTCGTTGAAGGAACGCATTACACGTGCCCGTCAGGTCCAGCTCGTCTTCCAGGACCCGTATTCCTCCCTGGACCCGCGCTACTCAACAGAGCAGACCCTCGATGAGATTGTCAGGTTGCACACGACGTTGCGATCGAAGACTGAGCGGCGCCGACGCGTCGCTGAGCTGGCGGACTTGGTCGGTCTTTCCTCGACCCAATTAAACGTTCGGCCGCGCGCTCTATCGGGTGGACAACGGCAACGAATCGCCATCGCTCGAGCTCTTGCCGCCGAGCCGCGGCTTCTCATACTGGACGAACCTGTGGCCGCTTTGGATGTTTCCATTCAGGCACAGGTATTGAACCTGCTGAGCGACATCCGCCGAGAGACTGGTATGAGCTATTTGTTCATCAGCCACGACTTGGCCGTCGTGCGCCAGGTATCCGAGCACGTGGTTGTGATGCAGAAAGGTCAAGTTGTGGAGAGTGGACGCACGGCCGACGTCCTCGACCATCCAACAAATCCATACACGCAGGTGCTGCGGGAAAGCGTACCCCGGCCCGGCTGGCGACCTCGGCGATCGCTTGCGGCCGAGATTGTAGGCAGTTCGAAAGGAATTCAGAGGCAATGAGAGACATCGTCTTTGCAGGCGGAAACTACGTCACTCTTGGAAAGTCACGCCCGGGGGCCATTGCAATCCGCGACGGCAAGATCCTTGCCGTCGGCAATGAGCATGAGGTGCGAGCCGCTGCTTCCGACACCGCTGAGATCATTGATGTTAAGGGCAAGCTGGTGAGTCCCGGCTTCGTGGACGCCCATCTGCACCCGGTCATGGCTGGGCGGGAGATGGCGCAGTGCGACCTAACGGAAGCAACCTCAGCAGAGGATTCGCTCCACAGAATTGTGGCCTATGCCGCCGCCCACCCCGATTTACCGTGGATTGAGGGCGGGGGATGGACCCTGGACCATTTCGAGGGGGGCGTTCCTAGTAAGGAACTCTTGGACGCAATTGTTCCCGACAGGCCAGTGCTTCTCCGGAACCGCGATCATCATGGTTCCTGGGCGAATTCCGCGGCTCTGAAGATCGCGGGCATCACTTCGGACACTCCGGACCCTCTGGACGGGCGGATTGAGCGCGGACCTGATGGCTCACCCTCGGGGACGCTGCATGAGGGAGCTTCCCTTCTGGTCTCGAAGCATGCCCCAGAAACGCGGATCGAGGATCTCTACGACGGGCTCTTGCGTGGCCAGGAAGTGGCCGCACGTTTCGGAATCACCGGCTGGCAGGATGCACTGCTCTACAAACACCCGGGTGGAGCAGATGCCGTGGACGCCTACCGCTTGGCGATTGAAAGGGGGACCCTGCGAAGCCGCGTTACCGGTGCGATTTTGTGGGACCGTTCGCGAGGGCTCGAGCAACTCGAGGACATTGTGGAACGCTCCCAACGGGTCGGTCCGGAGTATCACGAGTGGTTCCGAGCCGATGCTGTCAAGGTTCTTGTCGACGGAATCATCGAAAACTATACCGCTGCAATCTCTGAACCCTACCGAGACTCCTGCGGCCATTCCACGCAAAACCGCGGCTTGAGCTTCTTGGACGCTGAGGGACTCAAAGAAGTGGTTGCCGCGCTGGACAAACAGGGCCTGCAAGCCCACTTCCATGCGCTCGGCGACAGGGCCGTTACAGAAGCTTTGGACGCTGTTGAACATGCCCGCAGGCTCAACCCGGCTTCGAGGGCACGGCATCATCTAGCTCATCTGCAGGTCGTCTTGGAGAAAGACATTCCACGTTTCGCTCAGCTCCAGGCGTCCGCCAATATACAGCCTCATTGGGCCAGACATGAGCCTGCGATGGACGAACTGACCCTGCCGTTCCTCCCTTCGAGTTTCGCTGAGCGGCAGTATCCCTTCGCCGACTTATTGGCCAGCGGAGCACGCCTCGTGGCGGGCAGCGACTGGCCAGTCTCCAGTGCCAACCCTTTGGAGGGCATTCATGTCGCCGTGAACCGGATCGCAGAACATGAACCCGCTGATTCCAGGGTCTTCCTGCCTGAACAGCGGATTCCGCTCTCAGTAGCCTGGGAGGCCTACACCTCAGGGTCCGCCTTTATCAACGGCCGAGAGCACCAAATAGGACGTCTGGCCCCCGGCTACGCCGCGGATCTCGTGGTGTTGGACCGGGATCCTTTCCAAGGCGACCCCATCGACATCGCCGAAACGGTAGTTCTAAGCACCTGGGTCGACGGCCAATGCGTGCACGAACGCGATTAAGCAGGGTGCTGTGGTCTACCTCAACAACGTAGAAAGGCCCTTATGGGACGCATGACAGAGAAGATCGTCTTTTCTACAGGCGCAGCAAGCGGTATCGGGCTTGCCGCTGCGAAGGCCTTGGTGGCGGAAGGAGCCATCGTCTACGCGACAGACATAACGGAGGACCTGCCCCCGAACATCGAAGACGTGGGAACTAACGGCAAGGTCTACTTCCGACACTTGGATGTCAGAAACGAAACAGCAGTATCCGAACTGCTGGACTCGATAGTGCAGACTCATGGCAGACTCGACGCTGCCTTCAACAACGCCGGCATCCTGCTGGCATCCCTCGAACAGGAATGGGACGCGAAGGACTTTCAACGATGCATGGACATCAACGTCACCGGCGTGATGCTCTGCCTGAAACATGAGCTCCGTGTGATGACACCTCAAACCTCAGGATCCATCGTCAATACTGCATCCATAGCAGGTATTGTCGGGATCTCTGGGGCCGTGGCCTATTCCGCCAGCAAGCACGCTGTTGTTGGCATGACCAAGGCGACTGCGCTCAGCAGTGCAACCGTAGGCATCCGTGTCAACTCGGTCTGCCCTGGGCCCACCGACACGCCTATGACCGAAGTTTCCAGAAAACGACGAGGGTCCGGGAAAGCCATCGGCGGCGTACCACTCGGCCGAAGTGCCGACCCTGCCGAGATGGCGGAGGCAGTTCTCTGGCTTTTGTCCGACAGTTCGTCTTACGTCACTGGCCAAGCCCTCGTTGTTGATGGTGGCTACACCGCCGGATAGTCGCCGGTAGCGAGGGGGGCCTCCTATGCGACATGGTGTCGCATTAACCCCGCCAAAGTTCAATCACGGTGCCGGATGTTCTTCGTTCGAGCGGTAGATAACGTCGAGATACAGGTTCTCAGGAGCCCTGATACAGGGTCTTAGGAGCCCTCGAGACGCCCACTCAGTGAAGAAGGTTACCGTGCAAACGAAGCTCCCAGTTCTGCCCACCGAAACCAAGAAAGCAGAAGGACCGCCTCCCGATGTTGCAAGTGCCGCTGAAGAACGGGCCACCCGACTGGGCGCCCTACGAGCATTGGACACCTGTTCAGTCTCCGATGCTCTTGACACTCTGCACCTAGCGGGTGCTGTCACTGGCATTCATCCCATGTGGGAACCAGGGCATGTTGTGGCGGGAGTGGTCCGCACTGTGGCCGTGGCCCCCAAATCCACCGACGGCGCGGCAGCCCACGTGGCCACAGCTCTAGTGGCAACCGCTGAGCCCGATGACGTGATCGTAATTGATAACCACGGTCGAATCGACGTCTCGTCGTGGGGAGGGCTTCTCGCTGAAGCTGCCGTGCACCGCGGTGTTGTGGGGGTCATCGTCGACGGAGCATGCCGCGACATAGGGGAGTGTGAGGATCTCGGCCTGCCCCTGTACTCGCGCGCTGCCGTTCCCGTGAGCGCCCGGGGACGACTGGTGCAAAAGGCCATGGATGTTCAGATCCAGGTCGGTCACGTCTCAGTAATGTCGGGCGACCTGGTGATCGCCGACCGCAACGGCATCGCATTCATCCCCTACAGCCAAGTGGACGCCGTTCTCGACCTTGCACGCCGAATTACTGAGCGTGAGACGGCCATGAGCGCAGCGGTCCGCTCCGGAAGGAGCGTGCTGGACGTCATGCACGACTCCCAGTTCCCATCCATTGAAGTGAGCAAAAATTGAATGATTCGATCATCGGTGCATTGGCAGGTTTTTCCACTGCGACGCTATCTGACGCCCTTGACCGGCTGGGCCGGCCCGGAGCCGTTTTCGACCTTCCTCCGTTGGGCTCCCATTTGAGTATGGCTGGTCGGGCGTACACCGTGCGGTATGTCCCTGCCGCATTTCCTCCCGGAACAGTAGGGGACTACCTTGATGACGTCCCTGAAGGTGCCGTGGTCGTCCTCGACAACCAAGCCCGCACGGATTGCACCGTGTGGGGGGACATCCTTACAGCAGTAGCTAGTGCACGTGGCGTGGCCGGGACGCTCATTGACGGTGTGTGTCGCGATACGAAGCGTGCATTCGACCTGTCCTATCCGATCTACAGCCGAGGGCACTTCATGCGCACCGGCAAAGATCGCGTCGAAGTCGCTGCAGTCCAGGAAACCGTCAGCATCGGCGGGACGCAGATCAAACCCGGAGATCTGATCGTCGGTGACCGCGACGGCGTCGTCGTTATTCCGAGGGATTGCGAGGACGACGTACTTGAGTTGGCCCGCGAAATTCATGAACGCGAGGAGGGCATCCTGGCCCGGGCGCTAGCAGGGGCAACCATCGCAGAGGCGCGAGCGGCTTTCGGATACCACAGCCTGCAGCGGCGACAGGCATGAGCAAGCGAAGAGCCGTTGCCGATATCGACCTGCAGCAGGGCGTAATTGCCGACGAGCTTCTGGATATGGGCTCGGCAACACTGTACGAAGCTTCCGGCATCGATTGTTACCTGAACCCGACGTTTCAGCCCGCCTGGGCAGGGGCGCAATTCGTCGGCCGGGCGCTCCCTGTCCTCGCAGCTAGCGGGGACAATCTAGCCCTTCACTGGGCCCTCGCCCTTGCTCGTCCCGGAGACGTGCTCGTCGTGGACGGTGGCGACGAGGACTGTGGCTACTTCGGGGAAGTCATGGCAGTAGCTGCCCAAGCCAGAGGTATCGCTGGGGTCATCATCGATGGCGGAGTCAGGGACACACGACAACTGGAAGCACTCAAATTCCCGGTATTCAGCACGCGAGTTGCAATTCGTGGAACAAATAAGAAGTGGGCCGGCAGCATTGGTCCGACGCTTACGCTACGAGGTCGGCCCATCTCCCGCGGTGACCTTGTCGTCGCGGACAGGGACGGCATTGCCGTACTTCCCTCATCGCGCATCTCCGAGGTTGTGGAGGCGGCCCGTCAACGGACAGCAGTTGAAGACGCATACATGCAGCGGCTTCGCGAGGGCGAATTGACGCTGGACGTATTTGGCTTCCGGGACATTGACGAACCGCTGATCACAACAGCAAATCCCATCCTGTTAGATCCTGGAAATGAGGTCGCAAAATGAAACGCAAAGCCATCGATGTTCCAGGGCTTGGCCATGGCGGCGCCCCTATCCCTCAAGCATGTGTCGTCGGCGGGCTGCTCATGTCCGGCGGCATCAGTGGCATGGACCCTGCCACCGGGCAGATCCCTGAAGAACTGCCAGAACAGATCACCCATCTCTTTTCGAATGTGCACTTGGTCCTCAAACAGGCAGGAGGAACGCCGGACGACATCATCAAAATGACGTTCTTCGTCCGTGACCGCAGCGTGCGTCCCCTGCTTGACACCCACTGGGTGCAAATGTTCCCCGATGCGCAAACCCGGCCCGCCCGGCACTTGCTTATCGTCGAGCTGCCAGGCGCGTTAGCGATTCAATGTGAAATCTTCGCCAACCTCGAAGGATCCCTCTGATGATTATTGATTCCCACGCCCATTTGGTCGCCCCTGAGGCGCTCTACGCCTATCGTGCACACCTTCAGGCCAGCGGTGGCTTCCATATCGGTCAACCTAAAATCACTGATTCGATGATCGCCGAAACAGCCGCCAGCAATGTCCAGACAATGGACGAAGTCGGCACGCACATGCAATTGCTCTCACCGCGCCCGTTCCAGCTGGGCCACTCCATGGAGCCCTCAATCCTTGTTGAACCGTGGGTGGCGGCTCACAACGACACCATCAGCCGCACCATTGCCGCGTATCCTGACCGGTTCGCAGGCGTTGCAGCACTACCCATCACTCCAGGGGCACCGGTGAAAAACGCATTTCGAGAGCTGAACCGAACCGTCGAAGAACTTGGATTTGTTGGGGTGCTCGTCAACCCGGATCCATTCGAAGGCAAGGGAACAGCCCCTACTCTCGGGGACCGCTACTGGTACCCCCTGTACGAGAAGCTTGTCGAGCTGGACGTTCCCATGCAGGTCCACTCCGCCGGTTGTTTCTCAGGTCGGGAAACGTACAGTGAGCACTTCATCACCGAGGAGTCCATCGCGATCCTGTCGCTGCTTCGCAGCGATGTTTTCAAGGATTTCCCCACTTTGAAGGTCATCATTTCTCACGGCGGAGGATCCGTGCCCTATCAGCTCGGCCGCTGGCAGGCGGAGCGACTGCATCCTTGGCTCGGGGGATCGGATGACGCAGAGCGATTCGAAGTCTCCCTTCGCCGGTTCCATTTCGACACCGTGCTGCACTATCCGCCGGCGCTGGAACTGTTACTCAAGACCGTGGGAAGTGACCGCGTGCTCTTCGGCACGGAGCGGCCAGGAAGTGGCACAGCACACAACCCAGCCACCGGCCGGCCCTTCGACGACCTTAAACCGGTGCTCGAGTCGTTCGATTTCTTGCAGCCTGCCCAGCTCGAGGCGATCTTCGAAGCCAACGCACGTAAGGTCTTCTCGCGCCTAAGCATCAAGTCGGGCAAGACCTCCTCGACAGGCCAGGAGGTATCCGCGTGAGCGCCGAAGAACGAATCAAGGCTGAGGACATCCCTGGAACCTTCGTTTTCAACGGCCGGCGCTCACGCGATGGATTCCCACTTAACAGCATGGGTGCCGCGCTCAACGATGAGGCCAACCAGGCATCTTTTGCCAAAGATCCCGAAGAATTCATGGAACGCTTCGGCCTATCGAATGAGCAGAAGGAGGCCGTACGGGCCAGGGACTGGCTCAAGATGGTCGAACTCGGCGGGAACGTGTACTTCATCTGCAAAATCGGAGTCAGTGACGGCATTCCGGTCCCCCAGGTGATCGCAGAAATGGCAGGAAAAACGCCTGAGGAGTTTGCGGCGATGATGCGCAATGGTGGAAGGAACCCCAATGGCTGAGCTTGTAGCTGGAATCGGTATCTCTCACGTACCATCCTTGGCGAGGGTGCTGGAGACCGACCGAACTGATTCATCGCCGGACACAGACTTTCTTGCCTTCCATGAGGCAGGGGAGTGGATTCGCGAAAAGAACCCTGACGTCGTAGTGGTGATCTACAACGACCATGGTTCAGCGCTCTCCTTGGAGTTCGTCCCCACCTTTGCAATCGGCGCTGCCAAGAAGTACCTCCCGGCAGACGAAGGACGCGGCCGCCGACCCGTGCCAGATTTTCCTGGTGACCAGGACCTCTCCTGGCATCTGATCGACAGCGTCGTACCCGAGGGCTTCGATCTGACTGTCTGCCAGCGACTGGACGTGGACCACGGCCTCTCTGAGCCTCTCGTGAGTCTCTTCGGAACCCCTGAAGAGTGGCCCATGCGCGTGGTGCCTATCGCAGTCAACGTAGTACAGCAGCCGACACCCAGCGCGCAGCGTTGTTTCGATCTGGGTAAGGCCATCGGACGTGCCATCGCCAGTTATCCCGAAGACGTCAAAGTTGCGGTCATTGGAACCGGCGGTATGTCCCATCAACTTCAAGGGCAGCGGGCAGGCCACATCAATTCCGAATTCGACAGGATGTTCCTGAGCAAAATAGTCGAGGATCCCGACGCGCTTACCGCCCTGTCGAACATGGAGTACATCGACCTCGCCGGTTCGGAGGGTGCGGAGTTGGTCATGTGGCTCGTAATGCGTGGTGCCATGGACGCGACGGCCTCCGCAGTTCACTCCGGTTACCGCGTCCCCATCTCGAGCACAGCCGCCGGGGTAGTGACACTTGAGAATCCCCAATAACTCTCCATCTTCGGGTTCACACCTGGCAGCGCAGCTGGACACCTGATGGATCCCTCCCAGAGAAAAGGCAATACAACCTGATGAAACATGACGTCGATAGTGAGATCTTGGAGGTCCCGGTTCTTATCGTCGGTGGTGGCCCAGCGGGGCTCACCATGGCCCTTGAATTGGCAAGGCGCGGTATTACCGGAATGCTGATTGAACGGCGTGACTTCACGTCGCACTTTCCACGTGCCCACCTCCTCAACGTTCGAACCATGGAGACGTTCGCGGACGTCGGTGTCGCCGACGATATATACGCGCAATCGCCGCCAGAGGATCAGTGGCACCGTGCCGCATGGTATACCTCTCTTGCAGGTCCCACGCCTCTGCACGGTCAACGGATCGGGTATGTAGACGCGTGGGGAGGTGGCGGGGATCTTGCCGAATACGAGAAAGCGAGCCCCCGTAAGTTCGCCAACCTTCCCCAGATCAGGCTCGATCGAGTGCTAGCGGAACATGCCAAAATGAGGTGGCCGAACGCAATACGTTCGCGGACGGAACTTATTGACCTGGAGTACGACGAAGACCACGCAATCGCAACGGTCCTCGACCACGCCGGCGGAGCTACGTCCAAGATCAGAGCCCGCTACGTCGTTGCTGCAGACGGTGGTCGTACCCTCACGGGGTTGCTCGGCGTCAGTATGGAGGGACCGCGCGCGCTGATTGACCACGTTAGTGTCTACTTCAGTGCTGACCTGTCTGGGCACGCCGACGAAGAGGCGCTGCTTACCTACTTCGTGCGACCCGAAGGTCAGGGAAGTTTTGCCGGAGCTCTTCTTGGACTTGGCCCAAAGGAATGGGGGAAGAATTGCACCGAATGGCTCGTCGGCATGTCCTTCCACCTCAGTGACCCTGCTCTGGAAAGCGATTCCTCACTCATCGAACGTGCCAAAGATCTGATCGGGATTGCTGACTTGGAAATGCAGGTGCATTCCGTCAGTCACTGGCAGTTCGAGGGCGTCGTGGCCGACCGTTTCCGTGTTGGTCCCGTCTTCATCGTCGGGGATGCAGCACACAGGCATCCTCCGACTGGCGGTCTGGGCCTGAATACCGCCGTAGGTGATGTCAGTAATCTTGCCTGGAAATTGGCATCAGTGCTGAAAGGCAACGCGAAGGAAACGTTGCTCGATACATACGAGCCGGAGCGACGCCAGATTGCTCTGCAGAACGTTGAACACTCCCTGCGAAACGCAGGACGTCATGCTCCCATTGCTGAAGCACTGGGGCTGCGCCGTGGCATCGGTATTGAGGAAGGGTGGAAGGAGGTCGGTTTATGGGCCAGCGACAGCCCCGAAGGTGAACGGCGTCGTGAGGCGGCGGCGGCGGCCATCGCCGCGAACCGGGAGAACTTCAGCCAGCTCAACATCGAGGCGGGGTTTTGTTATGAACAGGGCGCATTGGTTCCCGATGCTGTCCCGGCGCCGGTGAAACGATCTCCCGCGCAGTTCGTGCCGTCCTCGCGTCCTGGTCACCACCTGCCACACGTTTGGGTGCAGCACGACGGAGCCAAAATCTCCACGACTGACCTAATTCAGCCAGAAGGACTGACGTTGCTGCTCAGTTCAGCCGGTTCGGCAGCATGGGGTGAAGCTGCGGCGCTGATCTCATCGACCGGTGCTTGTCCAATCCACGTTGTAGTCATTGGTGAAGGCGGCGAGTATCAGGATCCCCAGAGAGACTGGGAGGCCGCTCGTGAGGTCCACGAGGGAGGAGCAATTCTCGTTCGCCCGGACCGACATGTGGCGTGGAGGGCTGTTGACCTTCCCTCAGATGTCCATTCGGAACTCAAGAAGGCCGTGGAACGGGTGATTGATCCCGTTGTGGTTCCGTCGGGAACAGATACGTTGGAGGAGATTGAGCGGATTACGGTGGCTGGCGAAGCCCTGCGAACGAACGAAAGTTCCCGTCAGGCCCGGATTTTCTCCGAACGCGGTACACCGTAAGCTGCCTCAAACAGCGAACCATCTAGAGCGCGGATGTCCCGGTCGGCGGACATTCGCGCTCTAGATACTTTGACGTGCACTTGAGCGAAAGGAAAACGGATTTGAACGGCGACCCAATCGGCAGAACAGACCTTGTTCCGGTTCCAGGCCTTGAATTTGTCTACGAGACGACAGTAGACGTCACGGCAGCTGTGCCGGTAGGACAAACGACGGACGGCTTTCGCCGCATCATCCCCGTCCGCGGCGAAGGCCGCCTTCAGGGCCCCCACATCCGAGGGCATCTGCTGGCTGAAGCGGCAGACTGGCAAGTGACGCGCTCCGACGGGGTGACGGTAGTCGACGCGATGTACGCGATACGTACGGATGATGGCGTGGTTATTCAGGTGCGTAACCGAGGTCTACGACGAGGACCCTCGGACGTCCTTGAACGCATCGTGCAAGGAGAGAACGTAGACCCTGCTGAGTACTACTTTCGAACTGTCCCCGAGTTCATTGCTCCCGCCGGTAAGTACGAGTGGCTGAACCAAAACATCTTCATCTGCGCTGGTGCCCGCTACGCGGACGGGGTGCGCCTACAGGCTTGGCGCATCACTTAACTTGCGGTAGATACCTCCGAGAAATCTCGTGCGGGGCTTCGGCTGCATGAGCCGGCCCAGCCCATAATTCTTCAGAGCTCCGTGCCCGCGCCAGATGGAGGGCCTGGAGAGCATGGGATGGTTCTCAAAGCGAAGTTTGACGTAGACCTGCAAGACGGGAAACACGAATCCCGGTATGAAGGTCGCGTTGCACGCCAGCGTCGGCCAGATCCACTCCGGTGAGTGCGCGTACACGATTCAATCGGTAGTAGAGAGTGCTCCGGTGAACGTTCAGGGTCTTGGCGGTTTCCAGGGCGTTGCCGCCCTGTTCGAAGTAGCATTCGAGGGTGTCAATCAAGATTTCGCTGTCAGCGGCTTTCCAGAGAGTTCTGAGGGCGGACGGTAAATCGTGGATGGTCAGTTCTTCCAAGGGCAGCTGGACCAGCAATCGGTCCCACCCGATGTGGTCCCAGCGTGCTCCCTGGGGATATCTGTTGGGGTCTAAGTCGCACAGTCCACCTGTAAGACGTGCCTCTTTGTAGGAACGATATGCGTCCTCCAGCCGATCACATTCCCCGCCCGCGGCGATATCGACGCCCATGGGCCGCATCGCAGAAACAAGTCTCTGCAGCTCTGCTTGAGTTAAGCGCCCGACTGTTACAGCGACGCCTTCGTCACCGAAAGTAGTGCCGATTCCGGCAAATTTGGCGAGGCGCAGGGCTTTTCTGACTGCCTCGCCTAGGTCTATTTGCGTATCTGACGTGTGGTCCATCTTCGACGGAGTTCGCCTGGTAAACCTGACAACTGTGTAATGGCTGCTTTGCTGGATCAGCCCTGATTTGTGAATCTCGTGTGCGGCCCGACGGCGTTCATCCGGGGAAGTGTGCATGAGTTTCTGCATGAGTTCCTGCAGTTGTTCCGCTCCTTGGCGCCTGGCGGTCTCGCGTTCGGCCAGCAGCCGGCCAAGGATCTCGCCGACGGAACTGAGAATTTTCAAGTCATGCTCAGGTACTGATCCGTCGGGGCTCGCGTCCTCGTATGTTACATAGCCCTTGAGCTCCCCGCTAAGCCGAACAGGGTAAACCACATGGCTAGGAACGTCCTTTTCAGATGGAAGCTTGACCGGTCCCGTCGCATTCCTTACCTTCAGTCGCCGAATAGCATTGATGGCCCCGTCAGTGCCCCGACGCGTAAGAATGATAGAGAGCTGGGCTCTATCGACGCTCTCACGTTGTTTGCTGTGCGCGGCGAGGTTCATTTCCGTGTCCAGCACCACCACGGGAACGCCGAGGCGGGTGGCTAGTTCTTCAGTGGCATCGTCGAGGTTCATGATGGCAAGGATTTCGCTTTTCGTGGATTTCGGGCCAGGACTAGAGGTCCAGTTTTAGGAGGCGAACGGCGTTGTCTTTCATAATTCCGGGTAGGACCTCCGGCTTGAGGGACATGGCCTGGGCATCTTCTATCCACCGGTCAGGAGTCAGCAGCGGAAAATCGGATCCAAAGAGGACGCGTTTTCGCAGAATCGAGTTAGCGTATCGCACAAGCTCGGGTGGGAAGTACTTTGGGCTCCAGCCTGAGAGATCAATCCACGTATTGTGTTTGTGGGTGGCCACAGCGAGTGCCTCGTCCTGCCACGGCACTGACGGGTGGGCCATGATGATTTGAAGGTCGGGAAAGTCGGCGGCGACGGGGTCAATGAGGATCGGGTTCGACAGCCCAAGCCGAAACCCGCGTCCGCCTCGCATTCCTGCACCGATGCCGGTCTGCCCTGTGTGGAACAGGGCGACAGATCCTGCCTCCTGCAGGGCAGCGTACAAAGGATAGAAATGTTCGTCGCTTGGGTCAAACCCTTGGACAGTTGGGTGGAACTTGAAGCCCCGAACTCCGCTTTCATCTATTAGACGTTGAGCTGCTTCGAGGGCGTCGTGCCGGCGAGGGTCGACCGAACCGAAGGGTATGAGCACATCGTTATTGCGTGCCGCACCTTCGGCGATTTCTTCGCTGGAGATAGCCGCATGACCCAGCTGAGTTTCCGCATCAACAGTAAAGACCACTGCGGCCATTTTCCGTTCACGATAATAGGCGGCAATCCCATCAATATCTGGGCGCGGGCCGTCGGCCTTGAAGTACTTCGCCGCCGCCTCCGCAAGATCAGGCGGCAAGGACTGGTGCCCATGATGATCCACTTCGATGTGAACATGCATGTCGATCGCTTCAATCTCATCCAGTTTGAGGGCTGGTTCGTAACGTGAGTGTTTCCTGGACACGGTGTTGGACATGTCGTCCTCCCTTGGACTTTGTTGAGTGTTTCATGGCTGGCCGACCCGTGATCGCGAGCTGTGATGTTATCCCTGCGCCGTTGTCGGTCGCATGGGTTGAAGGTACGGGCATTCAAAACGACCTTGCGTAACCGGCCTGCGCGATGGTGTCGGGCGAGGGCCGCGCTTTGAGGCTGAAGCTCCACTTCATCCGTGGGTGCTGCCCTCTGGCCTCACGAGTCGAAGCGAATTCCGAATAACGAGGCCGCCTTTAGCAGTATCCCGTCTTTGCCACCGTTGGCGTCGGATTTGGCGACTGCCCTACGCATTGCCTGAATCAAGGGGTACGCGATTGGTTCGGGTGGAATCGGAATCGGCAAGCGGCGGGCCATTTTCAACCGTGTGCGTTCAGTGTCAGCGCCTTCCAGCAGGTCGAGCATTGTCTCGGCCCCGAAACGGGTAGCCGCAACGCCGAGACCCGTGTAGCCGGCGCTGTAAGCCACCCGCTGGTCCCCGGTGCTGCCATGGAAGGCCACAAGTTGCGTTGACATGTCGATCATGCCGCCCCATTTGTGGGAGAACATGACGCCTTTCAACTGCGGGAACGTGGAGTAGAAATGATCAGCCAGGCGTACGAAGGTTTCCGGGCGTTGATCCTGTTCTGGCTTTACACGACGTCCACGGTGATAAACAGCGTCGTAGCCCCCGAAGAGAACCCGATTGTCGGCCGTCTTTCGGTAGTAGTGAAATTCCCGGCCGGCATCGGTGATTCCGTGCCTGCCCGTCCAGGAGATACTTTCAAGTTGTTCGTCGCGTAGTGGCTCTGTCGTCAGCACGTAGTCGTAGATCGGTACAGTGAACAGACGGAGACGCTTCAATAGAGATGGGAAGCCATTCGTGGCAAGTGCTACTTTGCTGGCACGGACGCTTCCCGATGGCGTCCGAACCATCACGGCCATGTTCCTGCGTTTCAACACGATCGCCGGTGACCGTTCGTAGATTTCCACGCCCAGATTTTCAGCCGCACGGGCCAAGCCCCACGCCAATTTTGCGGGGTTTAGCAGGGCAACACCCTTGGTGCTGAGCATGCCAGCCCGGTAGAGGGGAGAATTAGCCAGATCCCGCAGTTGGGCGTCGTCGAGGAATTCTCCTTCCCCGGACAAAGCCGCTTTACGGAGTTGCTCCACCTGATACTCTTCGGTGGCTACCGTCAGCATAGGTTCCAGCTCGAATTCAGCATCGATGCCGTACCGCTCGATCCGTTCCTGGATCGCTTGGAAATTCTGACTTTCCAATTTCTTGAGAACCCTTAGGTCATCAGCGAAATGCGTGGCTCCGTTCTCGGATCCATGCGTCAAGCTGGCTTCACAGAAACCACCGTTCCGCCCACTGGCAGCCCACCCCACCTGACTGGCCTCCAACAACACGACGCGCCTCTCCGGGTAGCGTTCCTTAGCTGTCAACGCCGTCCACAAACCGCAAAAGCCTCCGCCCACCACCAGCAAATCCGCCGTCAATTCATCCAAGAGGATGGGACGCGGATTCGGCTTTCCCGGACCATCCAGCCAGAAGGGGACTTTGCTGGCCCCACTGAGGCTCGCCTCGATCAGCTGCGCATCATTTCGCAGGATATGTCCGTAAGCGGTGTGGTTCATCATGCTCCTAGTAACGATGGCAGGGCAGCTCGTTGTAGTATCAAGTTCCCTGTTATCAGGACTCCTGTCATTGTAGGGCTAAGGCGGCATTTTTACCATGCTTGCTTGGAGCGATACCTTGGGGCTGTCGCCCTTGGCAGCAGCGTGCGAAACGCGAACCCTGTGGCCTCCGCAGAGAGAATCAGCCTCTTTCGCTTCCATCTGCCGCACCGCCAGTGAAGCCACTAACAAGGGACAAGCTCGTGGATGCGATCGGCGCCTTTTCTTGAACACGGAGGCCTGTCGCTATTACATGACACGGCTGCTGCGGTGCGAACGGCGGCATTGAGTTCAGTGCGGCGGCCCGGGCAACGCTGGGAGCCCTCTGGGGACCTGTCATCTTCTGTCGGCGGCCGAACGGGGAGAGGCATCGAACCCTGCGAATGGAACTTTGGCCCTCTTGGCCCCTACGCGGACTTGGTACGTCGCTCCCCATCTGGCTGGCGGGAGGCGCTGCTTGACGTTGAGAAGACGGACATGGCCCACAATGAGTGGCGTGCCGGAAGGGCGCTGGTGGGTGCGCTGTTGCACGCCTGCCTCACAGCCGATATTGAGATACAGACAGGTACGCGTGCCGTGCGGCTTGAGAAGGGCGAGGACCGAGTGATCGGAGCCTGGGTGAAGCGTGAAGGATCGGACGACGCTGAGACTCTCATCGAAGCGCGCGGTGGTGTGATCCTTGCCAGCGGTGGGTTCGAATGGAACAGCGAACTGGTCCAAGCTTTCCTCGGCACGCCCATGGATTCCCCCGTCAGTGCACCTACCAACGTCGGCGACGGACTTCGGATGGCAATGGCCGTCGGCGGACAGTTGGGCAACATGTCGCAGGCTTGGTGGACACCCGCAATTCGCGTCGCAGACGAGTATTACGAAGGCGGACCTCTGAACCGCTTTGTCACTCACGAGCGGCCGAAGCCAGGATCAATCGTAGCAAACCGCACAGGACGTCGCTTTGCCCGCGAAACCTTGAACTACAACGATTTCGGCAAGGCGATGACTGTCTTTGACGGCGCTGCATATGAGTACCCGAACACCCCGGCCTTTTTGGTTTTTGATAATCAATGCCGTCGCTCCTACCCCATGGTTGGCGTGGAGCCGGGCGACCCGACTCCCAGCTGGATGAACGAGTCCTCATCGCTGCAAGAACTGGCGGACAAGCTTTCAATCGACATCGACTCCTTCTCCCGACAGATAGCTGAATACAATGAAAAGGCCGCGGCCGGAGAAGATCCGGACTACCGTCGTGGTGAAACCGATTACGAGCGATACGCCGGCGATCCTACCTGGGAGAAAATGGGACCATTCGACGATTGGGCGAAGGCCCCTACTACGGTTTGAAAATGCGGCTGGGCGCGCTCGGAACCAAGGGCGGCCCAATGGTCGACTTGGAAAGTCGTGTGCGTCACGTGAACGGCGGGCCAATTGATGGCCTCTTTGCCGCAGGAAACGTGGCCGCAAGCATCATGGGTCCCAGCTATCCGGGTCCCGGGGTGATCCTGGGTCCGGCGATTGTCCATGCACTCCGGGCGGGCAGGGCCGCAGCCAGGGAATCGATACTTGCGACACCTAGGTAAGAGACCAAACCGGACAGAATAGAAGGGCAAGGAATAGGATGTTCGGCGTGGGTGCAGAGGAGGCCGGGGGAGCCCAGGAAAGGCGCTCCGTCCCGATTCCTGCAGGCCGGCAACCCGGGCCTAGGCGGCAAGTGCCCGACTGCGGAAGTCTCTAGCCGCTCTTGGGCCGAGTTTCGTATCTATAAGGACGTCTGTAGCTGGACATCGTGGACGGCGCGTCTCGGGCTTTGTGGAAGCCTTGACGGATTGGGCTCGGTTCCATGAGTGGGACACATTCGCGTTGAAGCACAATGGCGCTGATCCCGGTTTTACAGGTTCAACGCCCTGGCCGCTGCCTACGGTTCGGTAGCAGCTACGTGGCGCGTTCGATCAAGCCGCGGACCGACCTCGGCGCCGTGCCAGGAGCGCTGCCGGATACTCTAGCGAAAGCCCCGTCGCAGTTCCGCCGCTCCGCGTGCGACCAGCAACCATTGCTGGGAAGATCGATCTCCACGCATGGGACCTCAAGTGCGAATGCCGTGCCGTTGTCCGAGAACAGCTGTGGAGTACCGCACGCCGGCTGACCGGGTTATTCACCCGCGTAAATGCTGTTTGACGGGTTCTGCCACTGCCTTCTTACATTCTTGCCTGCGGCCTCCCCCGCTTTGCTCCATGACAGGACTTGAGGATTGCTCCAGGCTGAGCCACGACCTATTTGATCGTCAGTATCAGGATCCTTGACATGCGGATTGTGATTGATGACACTTATGGAGTCTTGGAAACATCGCTGGAACTGTTGGCGATCAAACACGCCATCGTGGGTGTGGGCCCTCCATGCGGCGTGTGCGAACGATGCATCCAGCCTCAGGAATTGATGCTTTCGCACCAGAAAGGACCGGGAAGAGTGAAACAACGTGTCACCTTAGGGGCGAGTAAGTTCGCCATAGCCAGCCTGATCGATTGGGTTTACGGCATCTAACAGCCGATGCGAATGTGAACTTCTCCCGCGAATTGGACTGGGAACTTCAGTGCAGCATGCGGGGAATAGGTTTGCGTCCAAGTGGTTCGTTTCCATTGCGCCGGCCTTGCCATGAGTGTGTTTGAAGAAATTTCACGTTGCTACTATGAGGAAGAGGTGCGGATGATGTTGTGGTCCGAAGAAGTGGACTTTGTAAGTGTAGGCGGGGGCATTGGTGGCCTTACAGCTGCTCTTGTTGCCCATGAGGCTGGCCTGAATGTGGTTGTGTTGGAGAAGAGCGCCAAGCTTGGCGGTGTCGCCTCGCTGTCCCTTGGCCAAGTCTGGGTGCCAGCCAATAGCCTCGAAGCCGAGGCGGGAATCCGTGATTCGGCTGAGGAAGGCCTCGCCTATATGACTTGGGTTGGTGGAGGATTTGCCGAATCCGCCCACACAGACGCCTTTGTGCGCTGGGGATCGGCAATAATCGATTTCTTAGGAAAACATGCTCATGTGGCCTGGCGCATTTGGCGCGGCCAACCCGACTATTACTTCCCGGTCGGACCTGGCTCAGTTACCGAAGGCCGCTGCTTGGAGGTCGAACCGTTGGCGGGAGTAAACCTCGGCAAGTGGGCTGAACTCACCCGCATTCCCCCAACCGCCCGAGTGACAAATGAAGAACAAGCCACTGGATCCAGCAAGACGTTACTGGCGGAACGCGCAGAGAAGGATTTTCGGGCAAAAGGCGGCGGCCTGGCTGCGTACCTCATAAGGAACGCGGTCGAACGAGGCATCTCCCTTCGTCCCGGCTGTGAAGTTGTCGAGCTCGTCCGGGTGGAACGCCGCGTCGTCGGGGTAGTGGTCAAAGAAGACGGCATTACGAAGGCGATCCGAGCCAAGCGCGGTGTATTGCTCGCAACGAGTGGATACGACTGGTCACCTCAAATGGTCCGTAATTTCGATGCCCGCACCGAACCTGCCAGCCTCACCATGCCGGAGATAACGGGCGACCACCTGCGGATGGCAGGCATGCTCGGTGCCCGAGTGGTTTCACCCGGCGTCCGTCCACAATGGATAGACCCCCGCTTCCGTCTGGGCAGCTCATTAGAACGGATCAACACGTCGGCCCCGGGCGTAATTATGGTTAACCGCAAGGGTGCCCGCTTCTCCGACGAGTCATTCGGTCCATCTTTCACCGCTGCTCTGGCACATGTCGACGTTGACCGACCGAGCCTGGCTAATCAGCCCTTCTGGGCCATCTTCGACGATGGCTTCCGCAAAGCTCGCGCCGTCGGTTCCATCAACCCAGGTGATCCACTACCGGATGAAATTGTGTCGGCCGATACACCAGAGGAGCTAGCGGAGAAGCTTGGGATCGATCCACAGGGACTGGTGGCGGAGTTGGAGCAATTCAACCTCCATGCAAGCGAAGGAGCAGACCCTCGCTTTGGAAGAGCAACCCGCCCGAGCACGTTCTACAAGTCTGCCGCAAGCCAAGGCGCTGCCACGATTGGCCCACTGACGAAGGCACCCTTTTACGGTGTGCCGTTGGTGACCGCAAGCATCGGCATTCCAGTTGCCGGATTAGCTGCGGATACTATCGGCCGCGTACTCGATTGGGAAAACCATGTAATTGAAGGTCTTTATGTGGCTGGCAATTCGATGGCAATGCACGACACCGGCATCGGTTACCAGAGTGGGTATGCGAACACTCGCGCGCTTGTTTTCGCGATGCTTGGTGCCTGTCATGCCGCCGGCGTCGACCCTTCGGCTCTGGGGCTGTCCAGAATTTAGTCAAGGGCTAGCCAATGTCGGTAGTTGCGCTTGAGCAGGCCAAAGGCATGTCAGGCTATCTCCGATTCCTAGGTGGAGCACCTTGGAACGGCACATTCTGCCCTGCACCAAGGCATGAAAGTTTCAGCCGGGCGGCTAAGCCCGCCTGGCTGAAACCGTATGGCTGTCGAAGTTGCTCGTGTTTATGTCCCATTCCCCTCCCATGCATTGAACAGGCACCGCAGCGGAAAAGCGCCCTTGATCAGTCTCCGAGCGCACTCCTGTCCGCTCACCCTTGGCTAGAATTAGGACAACACTTGCGCCCGCCGGGTGTAGAAGGCTGCCAAGCTGCCACACACTTGGATCAGAAAGCGTTAGGGCAACTCTTCATTCCTATGATGCGCCTGGTTACTTGGCCTTCCGAGTGACCCGATTTCCGAGCCTTTTTGGGTAGCCGCATCACCGCTACGCAGGAAGAGCACCCCACACCATTGCGCTTTGGGGCGTCAGCTCGGCTCATAGTCGCGCACGAGTGAAGGCCCGTGACAGGACGAATCTAGCGGGGCAGGTTGGCTGCCCTCGCTTCCTTGAGAGCCAACCCCACCGCCCTTATAGAGGTGTATATAGGTGAGCCTTCGAAAGGGAGTTAGACAGTTGCCCGTTCCTGGCTCGTCTAAGGGTGACCTGCCCAAGGAGGAGTTCTATGGGCAGTTGTTATGGAGCCACTTCCTGAAGTGAAACTACGGACCCACCGTTGCTCTTTGTTGTTCCCAAGCGACAGGGCCACCCCGAAAAGCCGGCATTAGATTTCCCTCGCTGACAAAGACGATGGGGCCCACTTGGCCTTCAGGAACCCAGAGTCCAGTCAACGGACAATGAGCTCCCGTACTGATCGACTTCGCAACGTAAAGAAGTCCCGTTCGATTACTTCGGGCAACTGGTGTGGAATCCGGGCTTTTCATCGGTCCTCCTGACGGCGACAGCGTATACCCCTCATTTCAAGGGATACTTCCAACTTCCGCAGCTATACATTTGTCTATTGCATCGCGATGAATCAGACAAAAGAAGATCGGCGCTGAGGTTAGTTGCTGTCTACGCTAGAGCCAGATGCCTCGCACATCGATCCCCGTCAGAAAAGAGAATGCAGTGACTGAAATCAACGAGCTCCAGGTGATCCCGCACTGGATCGGAGGCGCCGAGTCGCCCTTGGCAGGGGACCGTACCGCCCCCGTCTTCGATCCCGCACGTGGCATCGAGACCAAGCGCGTGGCACTGGCCAACGGCAGTGACATCGAGTCCGCCATCTCCTCGGCGCACAAAGCCTTCCCGGCCTGGCGGGACATGTCCATTACCAAGCGCCAGCAGATCCTCTTCCGCTTCCGCGAACTGCTCAACGAGCGCAAGGGCGAACTTGCGCAGATCATTACCGCCGAACACGGCAAGGTAGTCTCCGACGCACTGGGCGAAATCACGCGCGGCCAGGAGGTTGTGGAACTGGCTACCGGCTTCCCGCACCTGATCAAGGGCGAACACTCGGAGAACGTCTCCACCGGCGTGGACGTGTACTCCACCAAGTCACCGCTGGGCGTCGTCGGCATCATCAGCCCCTTCAACTTCCCGGCGATGGTTCCGCTGTGGTTCCTCCCGGTCGCCATCGCCGCCGGCAACACCGTGGTGCTCAAGCCCAGCGAAAAGGACCCCACAGCTGCTAACTGGCTGGCGGAACTATTCACCGAGGCCGGCCTTCCGGACGGTGTCTTCAACGTCCTGCACGGAGACAAGGAAGCCGTGGACGGACTCCTCGAACACAAGGACGTCAAGGCCATCTCCTTCGTCGGCTCCACCCCGATCGCCCAGTACATCTACGAAACCGCAGCCCGGAACGGCAAGCGCGTCCAGGCCCTCGGCGGAGCCAAGAACCACATGCTGGTCCTGCCCGACGCCGACCTTGAACTCACAGCCGACGCTGCCATCAACGCCGGTTTCGGTTCCGCCGGTGAGCGCTGCATGGCCATCAGCGTCATCGTCGCCGTCGAACCCGTCGCGGATGAGCTGATCGAAAAAATTACTTCCCGGATGTCCACGCTGAAGATCGGCGACGGCCGCCGCAACTGCGACATGGGCCCACTGGTCACCAGGCAGCACCGCGACAAAGTGGCCTCCTACATCGACGTTGCCATCGAGGACGGCGCCAAGGTTGTGGTGGACGGCCGCGGCATCAACGTGGACGGCGACGAAAACGGATTCTGGCTGGGCCCCACCTTGATCGACGACGTTCCGGTTACCTCCCGCGTCTACACCGAAGAGATCTTCGGGCCGGTCCTGTCCGTGGTCCGCGTGCGCAGCTACGAAGAAGGTGTGGACCTGATCAACTCCGGCGCGTTCGGCAACGGCACTGCGATCTTCACCAACGACGGCGGCGCAGCCCGCCGCTTCCAGAACGAGATCGAGGTGGGCATGGTGGGCATCAACGTGCCCATCCCCGTTCCGGTCGCCTACTACTCCTTCGGCGGATTCAAGGACTCCATCTTCGGCAGCTCCAAAGCCTACGGCCTGCAGGGCTTCCAGTTCTTCACACGGGAAAAGGCCATCACCTCCCGCTGGCTCGATCCCAGCCACGGCGGCATCAATCTGGGCTTCCCCCAGAACTAAGGGGAAAAAGCTATACGGGACCCGGCTCAGGTCCCCTGACAGCAAGGGCCTCCGGCGCATCCCTCGCGCGCCGGAGGCCCTTCTGCTCAACGTCAGCGGCGACCTGCGTCGTTTTCCAGGAATTGCATAGCTGCGAACAGCTCCAGCCGGTCGCGCATCCCGTCCAGATTCAGCCCAAGGATCCGCCCCGCGGCGTCAATCCGGTTTCGAAGTGTATGCCGGTGCACCCCCAGACGGCGGGCAGACTTGTCCCACACGCAGTCGTTGGTGAGCCATTCGCGGACCGTTTCAAGCAGTTGTGTGTGCTCTGCAGCGTCGTGGGCGAGCAGCGGCTGCAATAAACCCCGCGCCACAGGGCCTGCCTCTTCCTCCCGCAGGAGGCCCAGCATGCCGCCTTCTGACAACTCAGAAAAGTTGACCACGGCGCGTCTAAGCTCTTGGGCACGCCCGGCGGCGCGGGTGGCTTCTTCAAATGCATCGGGCAGGGCGTTCATCACCGTTTCCGAGGACACGCCGGCCACCGCCCCGTGGCGCTCCAGCAGTTCCAGAACCCTGCCCTGATGCGCCTGTCCCGCGAGGATCACCAGCAGCTCCCCGCGGAGCGCGTAAAAAACCGCACCGCGGTAGTCGTCAGCCAGGAGCTCCAACGCTTCAAGCAGGTTAGGTGCCGGACTTTCCTGCCGCGATGCCGTCACCAGCAGGGGATCCCTTGGGAGCTGACCCCAGACCTGCCCCGCCGTTCTGGTTGCAACGTCGGTGCTGCCGGCAAGCAGCTGTTCGAAGACGCCCGCGCGAAGATGACGGCGGGCGGTATCGAGGGTGCGCGCCTGCTCAAGTGCCAGACTGGCCAAACCGATCACGCTGTTGACGATGTCCGCCCTGGCCGGGTCCAGAGGCTCGATGGCGCCCAGGACCAGGGCGCCGCGAAGGCTTCCCTTACGCCCCAAGGTCTGCAGCGTCACCGACTGGCCCTCAATTTCCAGATGCGAGGCAGAACGGGTGCCAAGATCCAGGGCGCTGCGCACCCGTTGGGTAACTTCACCGGCGATGTCCGAGGGGACGGGCCGGTTCCGGGGCATGCGGACGTAATTTCCCGCTGCATCGTACAAGGCCACCCAGCTGTGGAGTTGCCGCTCCAGCTCGCCAAGGATCGATGTCAGCCCGTCCGGCCGGAGAGCCGCGCGGGAAATGGCCCGCTGCGCCTGCAGCGACCACTCGGCCCTGGCATGTTCTTCCCGCGCCAGGTAGTCCGCCACCATCCTGATGATCGCGATGAACGGCGTGCGGTCCGGGACCTCAAGCAACGGCAGGCCATGGTTCCGGCACGCTTCTTCCAGCCCCGGCGGCAAGGTCCCGTGGATCACCTGTGTCGCGAAGCCCAGGCCGGCGATGCCGTGATCCACCAGCCTCCGGACATACTCCTCATACCCCCGGCGATTCTGGACCTCCGGTGACTGATGCCCCGTAGTCCCCGGCGTCGTCGTAACTGCTGGCGGTCCGACCGCGAACTGGGTGCCGTCGGTCAACAGCAGCTGTCCCCGGTCAAGAAAAGGAGTGGGGTCCTCAAGGTCTGAACTGTGCACCCAGCTGATGGGTACTTCAAGCCTGGGGGAACCCAACTCGGGAACCACGAGCCGAAGCTTGAGTGCCCGGCTGCGGAGGAGGACATTGAGGCTTGGCGGCATGGCCGGCACCTTCCGATGTGAAAACGTCGAACTCTATAGAGCTGATTGTACAAACGTATACAGCGGCAGGGGGTGCTGGCAGCGGATGATGAACTAACTCCGAATCCACCTACCGAGAGGAACCGCCATGGTCGCCAGCCCGGCAACCCTGCCCGCAGCAGACACTGATGCCGCAGCCACCAACGCAGCCCTCCGCAATGCCGAGGTCGTTGCCCTGGACCGGGCGAACGTCTTCCATTCCTGGTCTGCCCAGAAGGCACTGAAGCCGATGGCCATTGCCGGCGGTTCCGGCAGCAAGGTGTGGGATCACGACGGCAACACCTTCCTGGACTTCTCCAG
Source organism: Arthrobacter sp. CDRTa11 (assembly GCF_026427775.1). Classification (NCBI taxonomy): domain Bacteria; kingdom Bacillati; phylum Actinomycetota; class Actinomycetes; order Micrococcales; family Micrococcaceae; genus Arthrobacter; species Arthrobacter sp. CDRTa11. Next base: position 2,182,248 of record NZ_CP044532.1, read on the forward strand.
CCAACTGGTCAACACCAACATCGGTCACCAGCACCCGAAGGTCATCGCAGCCATCGCCCGCCAGGCAACACGCCTGGCTACCGTGGCGCCCGCTGCCGCCAACCACGTCCGGTCCACGGCCGCTGCGAAGATCCTTTCCCACGCGCCGTCCACCATGGAGAAGGTGTTTTTCACCAACGGCGGCGCGGACGCCAATGAGAACGCCATCCGCATGGCCCGCCTTCACACCGGCCGGGACAAGGTCCTCTCCCGCTACCGCTCCTACCACGGCAACACCGGCTCTGCCATTGCTGCCACCGGTGACTGGCGCCGAATCCCCAACGAGTACTCCCGCGGCCACATCCACGTGTTCGGCCCCTACCTCTACCGCTCCGAGTTCTGGGCCGAGACACCCGAGCAAGAGACCGAACGTGCGTTGCACCACCTTCGCCGTGTGATCCAGGCCGAAGGACCCCAATCCGTCGCCGCGCTCCTGCTCGAAACCGTACCCGGCACGGCCGGTATCCTGGTCCCCACCCCTGGCTACCTCGAAGGAGTCAGGGCGCTGTGTGACGAATACGGCATCATCATGATCCTTGACGAGGTCATGGCAGGGTTCGGCCGCACGGGCGACTGGTTCGCCTTTGACGCCTACAACGTGACGCCGGACCTGATCACCTTCGCCAAAGGCGTCAACTCCGGCTACATCCCCGTCGGCGGCGTCATTATTTCAGGGGAGATTGCGGCTACGTTTGACGAGCGCGTCTTCCCGGGCGGTCTGACCTACTCCGGACACCCGATCGCGGCAGCCTCCATCGTCGCCTCCATCGAGGCCTTCGAAGAAGAGGACATCGTTGGGAACGCAGCACGCATCGGCCGGGACCACCTCGAACCGGGCCTGAACGCCTTGGCCGAAAAGCACAGCGTCATCGGCGAAGTCCGTGGCCGCGGAGTGTTCTGGGCGCTGGAACTCGTCAACGACCGAACCAGTCGCACCCCCGTCAGCGCCAACTACATGGGCCGCCTCAAGGCCGAACTGCTTCGCCTCAACCTGCTGCCGTTCATTGCCGACAACCGCCTCCACGTCGTTCCGCCCGCCGTCGTCACCGCTAAAGAAGTGGCCCAGGCACTGGCCATCTACGATCAGGCGCTCAGCGCTGTGGGTAGCTGACAGAAACCGAGCATGCTGGTCGACGCAGTGTTTACCGCTTGCCCCTCCGCAGCCCCAGGGACGCAGCTCGACGTCGACGCCAAGCGCATTACCGTAATTGGCAAGGGAACCGCTGACCCTCTCTACCCCAACCCGGCTTCTGATGCCCAAGCGGCTGCCAATCGACGCGTAGTTTCGTTATTCATTCCGAAGCCTGGTGGCTTTGGAATCCGTGGGAAAAATGGATGAAATATGGCCCCGACGGCCGGGGTTCCATAGACAAGAACGCAAGCTACGTAGAACCCGCGGTAACGAGAAGGGAGACCACCATGTGGTGGTCTCCCTTCTTGCGTTTATTCGGTTGCATGATCGTTAACCTCTTGGCGGGGAGAATCGAGTACCGGGTACTCGTGCGCTTCAACCCGCAGTCACCTGTACTGGTATCTGTACGAAAGCGCTGCCCGCATGCCGCTGCGAAGATCAAGTAATCAAGTGGATGGGGGAATCGAATATGAAGCAGTATCGCCCATCTCAGAGGCCTTGCTGCGGCCCCTACGCATCGGTCTGCAGTGACAAGACAACTTGAAGGAGAACGGTCAGTATGACCCCTCGCGAAGCGCAAGCCCCGGGCTTCCGGGGCGGAGAGCCCGCGTACGAGCCGACACCGTACGAAACTGGAGAGCGGTTGAAGCCACGCCCATGGCCTATTGGCCCGAGGGAGAGCTACGGGAAAGTGGACTTTGATGACAGCGAAGGAAAGGTCGTCCTCACCGTCTACGTACAGCGCGAACCCGAAGACGATTACGTCCTGCACGTCGAGCACCTAGCCGTGCCGCTGCGGGTGGCTGGAACGCTCCTTCGCCTGAGCCCGGCGCCTCACGTTGATAGGGACGCCGCGGACTTCCGCCGGATCACCGCTGCCCGGACGGCTGCCGCGAAGGCCCAGGCCGAGCTCGACGCCGCAGTCAGCGCAGCCCGCGCGAACGGAGACTCCTGGGACGTTATCGGTGCGGCCCTCGGCACGTCCGCTCGAACTGCGCGGGAGCGGTTCGGAAACACACCGGGACGATCGTGAGGTCGGCTGTCGGCGAGGTGACGCATGTGCAGGGCATGTACTCGCTCTCCACGTCCGCAAGTAGGAGACAGCCACAGATGGCGACAGATACGATGGCACCCGCCATCACGACCGGGGAAGGCGCGACGGAGGAAACCTTTCAGCAGAAGACCGGGCTGAACATCGTCGATCCATGTGCGGACGCGGCACGAAGTCACGGCATGGCTGCGAACAACTCAGCCCGCCCATGGATGACCTCCGCTACACTACGGCTCGGCCGAACACCACGAGAAGTTCGCTGAGTCTCTGAGAAAGACTGGCGCGAAAGAAACGCAGATTCGCGGCGCCTTGCCGCAGTCCGTAGCGAAGGAACGCGCCCCCAGCGCAGCAGTCACGAAGGGCAAGAGCGCCGCCAAGGCCACAAAGACCCGCACAGGGGCCGCAGTGGGCGTCGAAAGAGGTAAGGCGGTCCCGGCCGCTAATTCGACAGCGAAACGGGGCGGGGCGTCCCCAAGTCGGTGCCGATCGATAGGATCAAACCCATGACTGCCCGCGACCTCGACCTGCCTGCTGGCTACACCGACCTCCTTGGTGAGCTCAAGAACCGGGTGCGGGCTGCCCGCACCCAGGCAATCCGGACCGTTAGCACCCAGCTCATCGCACTCTGTACTGGTCCATCGGCAAGACCATCCTGGAACGTCAGGCAGCTGAAGGATGGGGGAGTGGGGTCATAGGCAGGCTGGCCGAAGACCTGGGAGCGGAGTTCCCGGATATGAAAGGCCTGTCACGGTCGAACCTGCAGTACATGCGCAGCTTCGCTGAGGCCTGGCCGGCACTCGACCTAAATGTCCCACAGCCTGTGGGACATGTGCCGTGGGGTCATATTCGCACCATTCTCGACAAACGGCTCGAGCCGCCAGCAAGGGATTGGTACGCCGCCGCCGCTGTCCAGCACGGCTGGTCCCGCAACGTGCTCATGAACATGATCATGAACAACACCCTGGAGCGTACAGGGGCTGCGCCCTCGAACCTTGTCCAAAACCTCGTTGAACCAGACTCAGAGCTCGCCCAGCAGGTAGTCAAAGACCCCTACAACTTCGAATTCCCTCGGCCTTTCAGGCGAAGTCGCCGAACGCGACCTCGAAAACGCCCTCACCAGCAGAATCACGGAAACGCTCCGCGAACTCGGCCCAGGTTTCGCATTCGTTGGCCGTCAAGTGCACTTCGACGTCGACGGGGACGACTTCTACGTCGATTTGCTGTTCTTCCACATCGAACAATCCCGCTACGTCGTCATTGAACTCAAAACCGGCAAGTTCCAGCCCGAATACGCAGGCAAACTCAATTTCTATGTTGCCCTCGTCGATGACGTGCTCAGGCGCGACCACCACAACGAAACCATCGGCATCCTCATCTGCGGCACCAAAAACGACCGCAGCGTTGCGGTACAGCCTGGGACGCTCCACCTCACCCATGGCCGTTGCCGCCTACACCTATGACAAACTCCCCCCGGCCGAGCAAGAGGCACTCCCCAACGATGCAATGGGGCGCTGCCCAAAACGGGGGACAATTCTTATAGGTTATCCACCGCCACTTGCTGCTAGGGAGCTACCCTATTGGCTCCCAATTTCCAGCCCTGAATAACCCGAATTGACCCCAGCTGGGGACTGCTCAAAGCCCTCGTCCGGGAGGGGACTGTAAGAAAAACGGTGTGTGAGTGTCCGGCCTGATCCGAAAGGAGACGGCCGTGTCGGAGTCCACGACCGAGATGACAGGGGTGATGATCGATCCTGTGACGGGAGAGATCATTGATCAGAGGGAGCTTGCGGAGCGGTTGCTCGCGCAGGCCAAGGAGCAGGGCGTGAGCCTGGTAGGCCCGGGCGGGCTGCTGAACCAGCTCACGAGGAATGTGCTGGAGACCGCGCTGGAAGCGGAACTTACCGAGCACCTCGGGCATGAGCATGGTCAGACGCCGATCGCGGCCAACATGCGCAACGGCACCAGGTCGAAGACCGTGCTGACCGAGATCGGCCGGGTCGAGATTGAGGTGCCCAGGGATCGGGACGGCTCGTTCGAGCCGGTGATCGTGCCCAAACGGAAACGGCGGCTGGACGGGATCGATCAGATCGTGCTCTCGCTGTCCGCCCGGGGGCTGACCACCGGGGAAATCGCCGCGCACTTCGAGGAGGTCTACGGGGCCAAGGTCTCCAAAGACACCGTCAGCCGCATCACGGAGAAGGTCGCCGGGGAACTGGCCGAATGGTCGGCCCGACCTTTGGATCCGATCTATCCGGTGCTCTTCGTTGACGCTGTCGTGGTCAAGGTCCGTGACGGGCAGGTGCGCAACACCCCGTTCTATGTCGTCATGGGGGTTACCGTGAACGGGGAGCGGGAGATTCTGGGGATCTGGGCCGGCGACGGTGGCGAGGGTGCCCGGTTCCGGTTGCAGGTATTCTCCGAGCTGAAGAACCGGGGTGTGGAGGATGTGTTGATCGCTGTCTGCGATGGGCTCAAGGGCCTGCCGGAGGCGATCACGACCACGTGGGAGCGAACGGTGGTGCAGCAGTGCGTTGTGCATCTGATCCGCAACAGCTTCCGCTACGCCGGACGCCAGCACCGTGACGGCATCGTCAAGGCGCTCAAGCCGGTCTACACGGCCCCGTCCGAGCAAGCGGCGAAGGACCGGTTCGCCGAGTTTACGGCCGAGTGGGGCCAGCGATATCCGGCCATCGTGCGGCTCTGGGAGTCCTCTTGGGCGGAATTCGTGCCGTTCCTCGAGTACGACGTGGAGATCAGACGGGTGATCTGCACAACGAACGCGATCGAGTCGATCAACGCCCGCTACCGGCGGGCCGTGAGGGCCCGCGGGCACTTTCCAAACGAGGGCAGCTGCGCTGAAATGCCTGTATCTGGTCACCAGGTCTCTTGATCCGACCGGCGGCGGTCGGGCACGCTGGGTGATGAGGTGGAAGCCTGCGCTAAACGCGTTCGCGATTACCTTCGCCGATCGGTTCGAAAGAACCATTCACTAATGAAAACCGGCCGGACCCACACACCGTTTATCGGACAGTCCCTCCGGGAGTGCCCGCACGAAGGCAGGGACCCACATAATACGAAAGTAGGGGTTGGTTAGACTGCGGTGACCGGGGTGATGGTGACGTCGTAGCCGAGGCTGTTGAGTTGTCTGATGGCGTGGTTCTTCGCTCGGGATGGGTTGGTCCGGGTGTAGTGGTCGGCGCCGGGGTCGTTGTAGCACTCGCCGTTGGCGAGCATGTGCCAGGCCGCAGTGAGGATTGAATGTTCGACGGCGACGAGGGCTTTGTTGCGTCCGCTGCGGGCCGTGAGGCGGTGGTATCTGGCTGCGAGATAGGTGTTCTTGGATTCGGCAGCTGACATGGCCGCGATACCGAGTGCACCTTTGAGGTATTTGTTTCCGGGCATGATGTGCGCTGATTTGATGCGGCCGGCGGATTCGTTCGCGCTGGGGCAGACACCGGTCCAGGATGCGAGTCTGCCCGGGGTTTCAAAGACGGCCATGTCCGCATCGGTTTCGGCGATGATTACTTCGGCGACTCGTTGGGAGACACCTGGGATGGTGGCCAGGGCTTCCCTGGCCTCACGAAAGGGTTCCATCGCCTCCTCAATGCGCGCGGTGAGCGCTTCGATGATCCGGGTATGGGCATCGATTTGGTCCAGGTGCAGCCTGGCCATGAACGCGTGATGGGGCCTGAACCGTCCGGTGAGCGCGTCCACGAGGGCCGGGATTTTTGACCGCACCAGCGTGGCAGTGACCCGTAGGTTATCGTCCTCCATCACGGGTATGGACGCGGTGTCCGGTGCGGGTTGGACCAGCAGGCGCCGGTCGCTTCGGGGACATGGACCCAGTGTGCGCGGATCAATTCCGCGGGATTCCCAATGAACCGCTCAGCGATAAAGAAGTTCGCCGAGCCGTCGAATGCTCGGGTGACCAGGCGCAGAAGCACTGCTGTACCTGGCGTCTGCTGGTCCGGATTCGCCCACCTTGGACCGGGACCAAGATCAGCAGTCGGGGTTGCCGGCACTGCCCGGCCCGTAGAGGTCGATCGGTTCCTTGTACGTGTACTGCGTGGGAAACTGTGCGGCCGAGACGGCATAGCTGCCCAGATCCATGCAATGGTCTGCGTGCAGGTGGCTCAGGAAAATCGCCTTGAGCGAAGGGCAACGGACTCAAGAATTGCGATAAAACCAGGTTCGGGAGCCGTGCACAGCAACGCTACGAACGCCCAGTTCAGTGCACTCCCACACAATGGCCGCTAACGGCCGGTGCATTGGAGGCCGCCCGTGGCATCTGCAAACTAACCTCGGACGAGAAGCCTTCCAGCGACAAGAGGCCGGTGCTGGTGCCGTCAGTGGATATGCCCACATCACCTTGGATGATGTGGGCATAACCATCGACGCTGAGACCTGCCTGAGATGGAGGCGTAAGGTCCCGGATGCACGCGGCGTGCGGGTTCGGCTCCAACATGTCCAAGGCTTTAGGCCTGGTGGTACACGCTTCTTAGGTAGCTGTGTGGGTTGGTGCGGCCCGGACAGCGGCTGTTCCCTTGAAGCTGTTGTCGGGAAAGCCCTGGAAGTACGAGTCCCGGAGCAGGAGGAGGCAGGCAATTGAGATCGCGACGAAACCCATCAGGTATACCGCGATGGACAATGACGTTCCAGTGGACTCCAGCAACCATTCCGAGATGGCAGGGGCAAATCCTCCGCCGATGATTCCTCCGACGGCGTAAGGAAGGGATGCAGCGGTGTACCGGATGCGGGGTGGAAACAGTTCCGCGAACATGGCGCTTTGGGGACCGTAGGACACCCCCAGGGAAATGGCCAGAACGAAGACTGCGAAAGCGAAGGCGAGGATCGAGCCTGTGTCGACAAGAAGGAACATCGGCACGGCCCACAGGCCCATGAGGGCGTAGCCGATAATCATCGTCTTCTTCCGGCCGAAGCGGTCCGACCATTGGCCTCCCAGGGCTGTTGAAATGATCCAAACGACGGCCGCCAGCATCAAGACGAACAGGACGGGCTGCGGATCCATGCTCAGGGCGTTGGACGCGTAGGAAAGGAGGTAGCCAATCATCAGGTACCCGGCGAGAATGTTGGCGACGAAGGAGCCCCCGGCCAGGAACATATGTTTGGAGTAGTGCTGCAGTGCTTCCTTCAGCGGCACCCGGACTTCGGTACGGGACTCCCGGACCTCGGCGAAGACCGGGCTTTCGGAGACTGAGGTGCGGATTTTCAGGCCAATCAAGACCAGGACCACACTTATAAAGAACGGTATCCGCCAGCCCCACGACTGGAACTGTTCAAGGGAAGTGAGGAGCTGTATAAGGAAAAACACCCCGGTTGACAGGACAAGCCCGGCTGGCACTCCTATCTGGACAAACACGCCGTAGGCGCCCCGCTTTGTTGAAGGGGCGTGCTCGACGGACATCAAAGCAGCGCCTGCCCATTCACCACCGGTGCTGAGGCCTTGCATGAACCGGAAGATAACCAGAAGTACCGGGGCGAGGATCCCGATCTGATCATACGTTGGCAGCAGTCCCATTCCCAGGCTGGCGGCGCCCATAATGGCCAGGGTTCCCACGAGGGTGGCTTTGCGTCCGTAGCGGTCTCCGAAGTGACCGGCGATGACGCCGCCAACGGGACTGGCGATGAAGCTGGCCGCTACCGAGCCGAGGGACACTATGAGCGCGTTGGGGCCCAACGCGCCGAAGTACTGGGTGCTGAATATCAAGCCGGCGGCGGAGATATAAGCGAACGATAGATACCATTCGATGGTCGAGCCGATTCCGCTGGCCAGGCGGACCCTGAACAGTTGCCGTGGGTCGAGCCCTTGAACTCTTGGTGAGGCGAGTGGTGATGACATGGATTTCCTCAATCGATAAGTGCTTGCTTGTGGAACTGACGGCAGGTTCGCTGGATGCGTGAGCTTTTGTTCGCGTGGTTGAAATGCCTTCCCGGCGGGGACTGTCATCCGCCGGGACGTTTAGGAGGAGCGCAAAGTGCTGCAGGAACCCGTCCTGCCAGGGGACAGGTTGCAGTCAGGAAACCAGGACGGATTCCACGGTTTCAGCCAGGGCCAGCAGCGCAGGGTCGGTAAAGAAGCCGCCTTCGAGAGTCATCCCGACAGGAAGGCCTTCGGCCCGGCCTGCGGGGAGGGTGACCATAGGAACGCCCATGACGGTGCCGGGTGCGGTGTGGCGAGTAACGGTAGGGAAGATCGGCAGATCCCGGCCGTTCAGCGTCAGGGTTTTGTCGAGCCCCAGATGCGGGGGTAACACCGGTGAGGTAGGGAAAATCATTGCGTTCACGCCCGCCTCGGAGAGAACTGAGGCGTATGCGTGTCGCAACTGCCATCTGGCTTTCATTGCCTGGCGGTACTCCTCGGGCAGGACAGGATCATCCCGCAGGTGCTGAAGAAGCTTTGCCACATCCGGAGACGACGTGCCGGCGATGACATCCTCAAACGTTAGCCCGCAGTAGGGTGCATCCAGCCCGCGGAGGTAGGCGAGAATTGAGCGGGGCGCCTCCCAGCCGACCACTGTTCTGCCGACCTCTTCAGCGTGCGTGAAATGAGGGGGTAGATCCACGTTTATGAGGCGGACGCCCGAACGGGTGAGTGCATTCAAGGCCTGCTCGGCCACTTTTGCGACTGCGGGGTCCAGATCCTGATAGAAGTAGTTTGCTATGCCGACTGCCAGTTCCGACGGCAACGGCAGTGCAGGAACCCGGGGCTGTTCAGAGATGTGTTCATCTGCAAGGCGGAGATCGGCCACTGTGTTCGCATGTGTTCCGATAGTGTCGCGTGTCCAGCTCAAGTGGAGAACCCCGTCGCCCTGGTAGCGGCCAAGGCTGGGCCGGAAACCGGCAACACCGCAGAACGCTGCCGGGATGGAGATAGAGCCTCCCGTGTCGGTTCCAAGGGACAGGGGAACTGTGCCGTCGGCTACTGTCGCAGCACTGCCACCTGATGAGCCTCCTGCAGACAGGAAGGGATTGACGGGGTTGCGTACTGGACCGAAAGCGCCATTGTTGCTCGTGATGCCGAACGCCAGTTCGTGCAGGTTTGTTTTGCCCACGATCACCGTCCCGAGTTGACGCATCCGGCCTACAACGCCGGCATCAATTTGCGGGATGGAGTTGGCGAGAAAGCTTGCGCCTCCTGTTGTGGGAAAGCCCGCCACGTCGATGTTGTCCTTGACTGCTATGGGGACACCGGACCAGGACGCCTTCCCGCCTGCCTGCACTTCCGCATCGAAGTCGCTCTCATCGGCAACAAAAATATAGGTTCCGTGGCTGACGGCACTCTTCGCGGCTGCGGCCCGGGACTCACATGCAGCATCGCTACGGGCGATTGGGTCGAGGGTAAGCCAGGCTGCCAAAGTCATGGTCATCAGTGAGAAGTCCTTTGCGCTGAACAAGAGTGGCTGGAAGAGCAGAAAACTACCTGCAGGTAAGTATGTAAGAAAATCTTTACCCATTAACGCATTGTGAGGCGGGCCACGTCAACCTCCGGTGCAATGAAATGTCCTGAGCAGGAATAACCAGCGAAAGCCCTGATCGGAGTCCGCAAGCTGTCTGGAAGGCTTGCGGCGCCCGTACGTTCAATTCCCGCCAACAGAAGTCCGCACGACTCCTGGCAATTCGATGGGACGGAAGCCGCTTGCTGTCACCTCGGCCACTCCGGTGGGCAGATGCTCACCGCCGTGACGCTTCAGAAGGCGTTGACCTCCGGCTCTGCCTGCCCGGATGACGGCACCTACAGCGTCCGGGTCTACAGTCTTTGCGACCTGCACCGCTTGGGCATAAAGGGTTATGGTGTCGAATACCGCTTTGGCCATGCTGCTTAGCCGCGGTGCAATGTCCCCGAACCTCACCATGTAACGTCGTGCTGTCTCGTCCATCTCATCGGATAACGCTGGCATGAAGTAGTCCTGAGTAGACCAGATGCCTTCCGCTTCATCCCGTCCAGTATGGTCGAGAACCGATTCATCGAAGTTTGTAGCGAGTGTACGGAACCGGGGCCGCAGGCCTGCTTCGTGAAAGGCCCGCTGGAACATCACAGCGTCGAGGCCGACAAGTGACGAGAGGATCAAATCGGCGTCGCTTGCCGCTAACCGCGCGATAACATCGCTGAAATTGTCACTTCCCAGCGCTTGATAATGTATGCCCGCGACCGTTCCCCGATGGTGCTTAATGAGCTCCTGCGCCACCGTACCAATGGAGCGGGGCCACACATAGTCGGAGCCCAGAATGAACCAGTTGCTGGCCGCGGACGAGTGCATTATGCCAGGCACAGAGGACGTGAGTTGATCCAACGGTGTTTCACCAAATTGAAAGACGTTGCGTCCGACGTCGTTGTGCTCACTGAGGGCAGCAGATAGAAGCAATGTTCCCCGGCGTAGCGCTGCTGGCCTGATCAACGCCATCGAAGCGGACGGCACGCTGGCCACCACGACGTCACAGCGTTCGGCCTCAACCAGTCGTTCAAAGAGCTGCCGGGATGTAGTCGCATTGGTGCGTTCGTCAGCAACAACCAACTCGGCACAGCCGAAACCGAAGGCGCCCGCGCCATTCAGTTCATCGATAGCCATCCTCGCGGCGTTTACGATGGCACGCCCCATGATGCCGGCGGCCCCTGAAAGGGGAAGAAGAAGGCCAATGCGCGGTCCTGTTCTCTCGCCATCTGCTGGAGTCGGGGCGATGCCGCCGGATAAGAACCAAGGCAGGCAGTCAGAGCCGAGCTGAACGTGGACAGTGACAATACTTCCAGCCTCTTTGGCCTGCAGTGAAAACTGGATTTGCCCGGTCCAGGGCGTCTCCTGATGAACGGTTATACGACGTCCGGGTTGGATACGGGCAATTCGTCCGGACGATATCACCGCGGAGCCATCGGGGTGAGGAAGGCTGAAAATCACTGTTTCGCCAACGCGCAGGCGTCCGCAGTGTTCAAGTACCGGCCAGGCGCTTGCACTTCCCTCGGAGAGGTTTGCCCATAGACGTTCGGGAGGCAGCGTGGAGGATGCCCGGACAAAGAACGAAAGATCGTTCATCACTTTGACCTAACGTTTAGTCAGGATGGTATTGCTCAGGTCGTGCCGTCCTCGGCGCGCTGTACAAAAGCATCCAGGTCTCGCTGGTAAACGGAGTGCAGGAACTGAACGACGTCATCAGCGCGGTTGGGCCCCAAACTATAGAAGCGAAACTGCCCCCGGCGCCTTTCGGACACCATGTCCGCACTGCGCAGTACCCTCAGATGCGAGGAAACGGCGGCCCGTGTCATTTCCGGAAAGTGCTCGGCTATTCCCGTCACCGGGAGCTCTTCCTCTTCACTCAGCAATCGAAGGATCGAACGGCGAGTCGGATCGGCCATAACGGAGAAGGCCAAAGCAGCATAGTCGGGCACCGTTCTCCTCCTCGATGATCACGCAGGTTACGGCTCTACTGCCGAAACTCTTCTCATCCACTGTAGCCCAGCCGGTAAACAGCTGCCTACGTGTTTACTTATCGGGCACACACTGATGGTCGCTGATGGCATAGTTGTCGAACGTGCCGGGTCAGTAGTCCGGGGAATTCGCATAGAACGACCCGGTCGCTACCAGCGTCATCGCCAAAAGCACCTACGGGCAAGCAGCAACCGCCAGGGCCGGTTCACGACTGGCGTTTTTCCGGGCTGGCTGGGACCTTCCAAACAACCAGTCCTTCGGAACGCAAAAGTAATTTTCGCCCTTCCCCAGCTACCAAATGAAGGCAGAGAATTGTGCCTTCCTCTGTGACTGCGTCAACGCGACCAGATAGCTCAGGTCCATCGGCAGGGAGGATGCAGACGTCGTCTCCTAACGCCAGCATTGCCCAGTCCTGTACGTACTCAGCATCTTTTGGAGGTAGAAATTTTGGCTTGTGTTCCTTCACGCCCGACCGTCCCTGGACCCCTAAGAGTGCTCGTCCCCGAGCCACGGTGCCCCCAGACCTAGGCAGCCCGACGCGGACGTGCCGCACCGGCTGGTTGAGTTGACCTGAAACCGGCACCTTTACGGGCCGGGTTCAGACTGATAAGACTCATCTTTCTGACTTTTGTGGCAGAAGGAACGCCCAAAGCGGTCTTCATACTGGCAAAAGTAGCCGGGCCCGTCCACGGGTGCCCAGCCGGTGACGGCTGTTGCGCCTGCGTCGACGGCGGCTCTGACCAAGGCGTGGACGTCATCCCGGGCGCCGGCGTCGATCAGGGGACCGACCTGGGTGTTGGGATCGGTGCCGCGGCCGGTGTCGAGGGCGACCATGGCGGCGGCGAACTTCCGGGTGAACTCCTGCGCAACGGATTCGTGCACAAGGAAGCGGTTGGCGGCTTTGCAGGCCTCGCCCATGTTCCGCATCTTCGCTGCCATCGCACCTTCAACGGCTTTGTCGAGGTCGGCGTCCTCGAACACGATGAACGGAGCGTTCCCGCCCAGCTGCGTCGAAGTCCGCAGCACGTTCTGCGCGGCGTCGGCCATGAGCCGTTTGCCGAGGGTGGAGCCGGTGAAGGAGACCTTCCGCAGCCGGGAGTCTTTCAGCAGGGGACCCGAGATCCCTGGCACGCTGGCGGAGGCGACGACGTTGAGGACTCCGGTGGGCAGCCCGGCGTCGAGCATGGTATGCGCAAGAGAACCAGGTGCGCCTACAGGGCAACGACGTCCGCCTCTGAGCCTGCAGCATTTACCCCGTGCGCCTTCCTACAGGCGGTTGCGTCATGCCCCAGGACCAGCTTCCTTACAGTTCGCCCTCCACGTTCCATAACGACTGCGGCAGACGTGTGATTGACGCGGGCCTTGGCCGCGGCTTCGACAAAGGCGTGGTGCTGGTTCAGGCGTCCGGGCGACGGTGGGGGAGAAGACGAAGAGCATCGGTGTGGTGAGGTCGAAGCCCGGAGTCTCCAGGCTTCGGCTTCACCTCCGTAGGGGTGGCCCTAACAAAAGTCGATGGCCGGCCTACGCCCGAAGTCCGATATCCCACACAAGCACCGATGAATGAACGGTCCGAGAGCCACTTCCATTACGTCCTTCGGAAGTCGAACTAAGGAAGTCAGCCAAAGGGGATCGTATGACTGAGAGCGACGACGAAAAGCGCGTTCCGTGTCCGGGATCACCAAGATGCCGCGTGCCCCTACTCGCTGGGAGCCCTTGGTCACTTCCTCGACCGTCGCGGTGGCGGTAGGTCGCGCGTCCAAGCCGTATTAGGAGACGCGCCTAAGCCTCCAGGTCTTTGACTATCTCTTGGAGCGCCTGGATGAAGGACGAGATATCGTCATCTGTCATGGGCAGAGATAGGGAGAATTCACCACGGTGGACTGGAAAGAAGCCGCGGTTAGCCAGCTCGAGGGAACAAATCTGTGTCTTCTCCCCATGAACGTTCCGCCAGTAGTCCCGGTGCGTCCGAACCGACAGTTCGGGGGAGTTCATGTAAGCGTAGGCCATGTGGGAAAAGCCCTTGCCGTACACCTTGAACGGGCTGTTCCTGGCAGCACTCCAGTCGTTCATCTCGGTCATGATGCGCTTCGCGTGATTGTTCAGCTGGTCAAAGGCCGTCCGGTCCAGTTCGCGCATACAAGCAGCACCAGCAATTAGAGAGAGCTTGTGGCCGTGGTGCGTCCCCGAGATTGTCACCTTTCCGTTCTCCATAACACTCATGACCTCGGACGATCCACCCAAAGCACCCAACGGCAGGCCGCCCCCGATGATCTTGCCCATCACGGTCAGGTCAGGGGTTACCCCATATACACCTTGGAGACCGTGGTAACTTGCGCGAAGGCTGATCGTCTCATCAAAAATCAGAACGATGCCGAGTTCCGTCGTCAGCGCGCGCAACTCTTCGACGAAATCCTGATCGAGTGTGACCAAGCCCCCGGCTCCGCTCTGTAGTTCGAGGATGAGGCATGAAATTGAGTCAGCGTGCGCACGCAGAATCCGTTCACAGCCTTGCCTGTCGTTCTGGGAAAGAATGATGATGTTCTCCAGTTCATCAGACGGGATCCCGCCGCTATCCGGTACAGGTTTCGGGTCAGCTTCGCTGCCGCTCTCTTCGGGGCGAGGATGGGCTGAGATTTGGAGGAGGTCGCTGAACCCGTGGTAGCCGCCTTCAAACTTAGCGATCTTGGTCTTACCTGTGTAGGCCCGTGCTACACGGATGGCACTCATGCACGATTCCGTAGCTGAGCATGAGAACTGGATCTTCTCGACTGATGGGATGCGTGCGATCAGGATCTGTGCCAGGTCAGCTTCGGCGGTGCTGGGATTCCCGAACGAAATGCCTTGCGGTATGGCTTCCAGCAGCGCTGAAGTGATTGCTGGATGGTTGTGTCCGAGAACGTTCACCGTGAAGTTGTTGTTGAGGTCGAGCATCCGCTGGCCATCGACGGTCTCGAGGTATGCGCCGTTTCCTTTGTCAACAAATACCGCGTGGGGCCCGAAGTTGAAGGAGTTCCTGCTGTACCCCCCGGGAATGAGCTCACGTCCCTTCCGCGTCAGTTCGGCAGACTCCGCAAACTTACTGCTGAACGCCTTGACGCTCGTTTCGATACTCAACGTGCCCATTAGTACTACTCCATCTCGTAACTGCCTGTGATGTGCTCCGTGAGCACTCCGCGCTGGATATCCGGCGATCTGTAGTTGCAGATTTGTCGGTTCTTTCATCGTGAATGGGCGACGGTTCCGGCGGCAATGGGCGATCTGCGATCAGCCAATCGTCGAATACGATGGCTCGCTTCTCACTTCGAGGTCTGGATCCAATTGCGGTGGCACGCAGGCTGACTGCGCGGGTTTCTCAGAGGGCGCGGGAACGGCCTCTGTGTACTAAACCGGTCGCTTGATAGCCGGAAAGCTTGAGGGGTGTCGCATACATTCAAATGGGATGATCATCGTCCCGGAGCGCCCCACCGCTACCGAGTTCGGCTAGGCGAAGGGACCCTCCGTTCCAGGGCCGCCAGGTCATTGCAAGTCTTGCTGAAGCTCCGGACCCCGCGATCAGCCCTTCCCACGGGGCGTTGATTGCACCAAGCTATACCACGCCTGCACTGGCAAGGCCGGCCCTTGCCAGCTTTCGGCCCCGGACAGGGGCCGTGCAAGGACCAACCGAGCGGAGGTCTGGAAGTGAGACCAAGTTCTTTTCTAACCCAGCCGCGAGACTGATTACGTCTCGAGCTTGCTGGGCATCACTTGGTTTCGGACGGTCGGGCTGCCTAGGAGGTACGGGGAGTCCCCGATGGTGCCTCCGCTACGGGGACGGCCTCGGGAACAACCTTGAGCGAGGTGATGGCCAGCTGCTTTCCTACCTGACGAAAGGCTTCAACGTGAAGGCGCCGCTCACCAGCCCGAGTGGCTAGAGCGCTCGGTGAGTAGGTTCCGTCAGCAATCCTCCGGTACACCACGCCAGGTGGCTGCTGTAGGCGGGCGGCGGATCCGGGGAAGGTATCCACCGCTCCTTGGAATGCGATTGCGTTCAGGCTTTGAGGCACGCTGTCGACTGCGGTGGCAACCCGGCCAGGTCCACCACGCAGGTCGTCAAAGGACCAGTACCCGCGCCATAGAGGTGGAGCCATTGGCGAAGCAACGACAAAGGCCTGGTCTACGAGGTCTTTGGCGAGCACCTCCGTACGGCCTGCCAATTCGTGATCCCGTGCAAGCCCGACGTAGCGGGGCTCTGCGAAGAGCTCGAGCAGCTGGACACGCGAGTCGGCTATTGGGGAGCGAACGAAGGCGACGTCTACATCACCATTGGCTAGGGCTTCGACCTGATCGCTCATCGTTAGCTCGCGGAATGAGAGCTCGACTTGGGGCATGGCTTGCCGGAATGCGTTGATAATCAGTGGTGTTAGTTCGCCCGCGGACTCGTAGAAGAGGCCGATTTTGAGCTGATTCTGCCCCATGTTGTGGAGAATCTTGGCTTCATGGCTCGCATCGGCCATCTGCGCGAGAATCTCTTGTGCGCGGCGGACAAAAGCTTCGCCAGCGACCGTAATGGTTACCCGATTAGCTGACCGGTCGAACAACTGGGCGCCGATCTGTCGCTCAAGCCGTGCGATCTGCGTGCTGAATGCTGACTGGGCTATGTGCAGGGATTCGGCAGCACGGCCAAAATGCAGTGTCTCGGCGAGCCTGACCACGTACTGCAGCTGGCGAATGTCCACGTATGCCTCCTTGTGGACCTCCTGATCTGCAGTGAAGATCGGGCGATCGCTGTTTGTCCATTGATCACAGTTGTGACGGCAATCATGCTTGATTTAGCCCCCACATAAGGATAAGCGCTAGCGGAAAGGCGCGTACATACATGTTGACTATCCAGTCTCACACGCCCGCGGATCAAGGTCATCCTGTTGCTTGCGCTGTCCGGCTGAAGATACAGGACGTCCTCGAGAGGCGATACTTCGTGCAGGCGGCCTGGACAGGAGGTTGCCCTTGCATCCGGGATTTCCCCGCGTTGGGGAGTAGGCGGTCTCAGCGAGCCAGCCCATGGCGGCACTGGCATAGTGATGGGCCCAAGTGGCAGAAAGAAAACCTTGTGCGCCAACGCCTCGTCCAAACCCCTCCGTGATTCATCTTCTTGACGAAGCTGGCTATCGTCCGCTTCAGCAGCCAACCGGTCAAGCGCTTTCGTCCCAGTTCGTCAGGGCTGAAGACACATCCACCAACCTTCCAGTTGTCGCCATTAGTTTTTCGGCGCGTCCGCTTAGACAGGACTGCCGCCTTATCCTTGCCTTGAAAGGTCAACTTCATGTCCAGCTCCTCCACGGTGACGGCCGAGACAGTGGGTGCGCTCAAGCGCAACGCGGTCGGAGTGCCCGGTATCGTTTTCTTCGTCGTTTCCGCCGCAGCGCCTCTGGCGGCAGCCCTTGGCGCCTCTCCTGTTGCGTTCGCTTCCCTGGGAGCCGGCGCGCCTGGCGCCTATATCATCGCGGGCTTAGTACTGATCCTCTTCGCCGTTGGCTACGCGGCCATGAGCCGATTTGTCACGAGCACTGCGGGATTTGCCGCCTACCTTGAGTCTGGCTTCGGCCGCACCGCGGGGTTTGTTGGCGCTGCACTCGCCCTTTTGTCATATACCTGCATGCTCATTGCCCTCTACGGGATCCTTGGCTTCTTTACTAGCGCCATTGTTGCTGATCTGACAGGACTGCAGCTGGATTGGAAGGTCTGGTCGCTGATCGCCTGGGCCGGGGTTGCCATCCTTGGCTACATGGAAATCAACCTCAGCGCAAAAGTACTTGGAGTCCTCATGATCGGGGAGGTCCTTATCCTCGCCGTCTTCGATGTCGGCGTTCTCGCCCAGGGAGGAGCCTCCGGTATCAACTTTGAGGCTTTCCAGCCCAGCAACGTCTTCTCTGACGGTCTCGGCGTTGCATTGCTTTTTGCGGCAAGCTGTTTCGTTGGATTCGAGGCCACTGCAATCTATGGGGAGGAAGCGAAGGATCCCCGGCGAACTGTTCCTAGAGCTACATATGCAGCCGTAACTTTAATCGCCGTCTTCTATGCGATCTCAACATGGGCCATCGGTCTCGCGCACGGCACCGAGGCAGTGCAGACGGCAGCCGCCGAAGATCCGGGCAACTTTGTCTTCGCGGTGAACACGCAATATGTGGGTCATTGGGCCACTCTGTTGATGAACGTCCTGCTGGTCACGAGCTCTTTCGCCGTGCTGGTTGCATTCCATAACACACTCTCGCGTTATAACTTTGCCTTGGGTCGGGCCGGTGCCCTGCCTAGCTCGCTGGGCAGGTCCCATCCCCGCTGGCAGTCGCCGCACCGGGCAAGTCTTGCGGTCACAACCGTCTCAATCGTCATTCTTGCCTTGTTCATGCTCGCCGGCGCGGATCCATTCGCTGAGCTGTATGCGTGGCTGATTGGGGTCGGCACACTTGGCGTTCTCGTCATGCAGGCTGCAACCTCTTTCGCTGTTCTGGTCTTCTTCTTGCGCAGGAAGAGGACCGAGCTCCGGCTCTGGAGTGGGGTAATTGCTCCGGTGCTGGGGGGGATCGGACTTGCGGGCGCGGCATTTCTGGCGGTCACGAATTGGGACCTCCTGACCGGAGCGAAGGAAGGGGTGCCCGTGCTTCTTCCTTGGCTGGTGGTAGTTGCTGGCCTGACAGGGGTGCTCTGGGCCGTCTTCTCCAAGGTGGGATCGGTAGCAGGTGCCCGTCCTGGGTATCAGGGTTCCGAACACGCTGCCTCGAACGTCCCCGAGGTCAGAAGCTAGGATGTTGCCCTCTTGGGCCCAGCAGATTTCCGCTGGCCACTGGGATCACTTAGCGCGCGCACTGTCGTTACCCCCTAAACCCATCAATCTACTGAAATTGGAGGCGCAATCATGACTCTTGAAATAACTCTCGTTGGCGGTCCAACCGCAGTGTTGGACATCGGCGGGTTTCGTATCGTCGTTGACCCCACGTTTGATCCCCCTCAATCGTATTCCCGCGAAGACGTCCCCATCACTATGGTCAAGACGGCGGGTCCGGCCTTCATCCCGGAAGAACTGGACCCGGTTCACCTTGTGCTCGCATCTCATGAGCATGAAGACAACCTGGACCACCTCGGCCGTGTGTTCCTTGCGAACTCGAGCAAGGGTTTGACGACGGTAGAAGCCGCCGCAAACTTTGGTGAGAACGTATCCGGGTTGGACCCTTACGAATCGGTTGTTGTACCGATGCCCGACGGCAGGGAACTGACGGTCACTGCAGTGCCCGCGCTGCACGGGCCCGACGGGGTCTGGCAGGTAGCCGGCCCCGTTACAGGTTTCGTTTTGACCGGCAGCGGCATTCCAACCACTTACATAAGCGGTGATAACTCCTGGCTTGAGGTCATCGAAGAAGTTCAACAAAAGTGTGGACCGATTCAGGTTGCCGTTCTCTTTGTCGGCGGCGCCCGCTTTGAAGCTCTGGGCGGGGACTACCTGACACTCAGCAACGAAGACGCCGTCAAAGCCGCCGCTATTCTCCAGGGCGCAACTATCGTCCCGGTCCATGCCGACTCTTGGGAGCACTTCTCGCAAACTTCATCTCAACTGGCGGATCTCTTTGAGCGCGAGGGCCTTGGCGACAGAATCAGGGCCCTCAAGCCCGGGCAGTCAACCATCGTAGGTTAGGTCCTTAATTTCCGAGCATTCCGAGAGGCCGGCATGCAAAGTCGACTTCATGACCAGTTACCGAACAAACCGATGCATGAATAGGAAATTCTAATGGGTCTAGAGGAGAACAAGAAACTCGTCTCGAGTTTTTATGGCGCACTTAAGCGCAAAGATTTAGCTGCCGCGACGGGCATGTGTCATGAAGATTTTGTATTCTACAACCAAATCGACACCCCACGCAACGGGATCGAAGGCTTTCTGGCTTCCGAGCAAAAGAATCTGGACGCTTTCGAAGGTTACAGCATGGAAATCGAAACGATCGCCGAAGGTGACAATGTGGTTGCCTACATCGTTTTTGAGGGGAATCAAAGCCGGGAAATTTTCGGTATTACACCCAAGGGTGCCCACCTGCGGATGTCTATGTGTAACCTCTTCCGGATCAAGAACGGCAAATTCATTGAAAAGCGCGCCCATTTTGACCGTCTGGACCACATGGAACAACTCAATAAGGGGAGTTAAAGAGTGTGATCCGGCAAGATCCGGTCCGCACTTACCGCCCGTCATGCAGCCAGGCAACCTTTCATCAAGTACAGGCGTGATTTCCCTCCTTGCGACAACGCATGCTTCAGAGAGTTCCCTACCCCGCGCCAGCCTGGTTTCGGCGACGCAAATTTGCATACCCAAAGCTTTACGACAATAAATCATTAGGAGTAGTTGTGAGTCTGCTGGAAACATCCCTTTGGGATGGAAAAATCTTTGTTGACCGCTGGACCACCGGCGGCGGTGGAGTGCAGGATGTCGTCGAGCCCTCGACAGGCAAAGTTCTAGGACGGGTCGGGGTAGCGTCAGTTGAGGACGTCGCGACGGCATCGAAATCTGCAGCAGCAGCGCAGGCTGATTGGGCCAAGGTCAAACCGGAAGAACGGGCTGCTGTGTTGCGCCGGGCAGGGGACCTGTGGGAGCAGTATGCAGCCGAAGTCCATGAGTGGATCGTCCGGGAAGGAGGCGGAATTCCCGCCAAAGCCGCCTTGGAAACCCACATTGCGGCTAATGAATGCTGGGAAGCAGCCGCGCTGCCTTCCCACCCTCATGGTGAAGTATTGACCTCAAACGAGGACCGCTGGTCTTTCGCACGGCGCAGGCCTGCTGGCGTTGTAAGTGTTATCGCGCCCTATAACTTTCCGTTGATTCTGTCGATACGCTCAGTCGCGCCGGCCCTGGCACTGGGTAACGCCGTGCTGCTCAAGCCGGATCCACGAACCGCCGTCAGCGGCGGTGTTGCCCTGATGCGCATCTTCGAAGAAGCAGGACTTCCGGCCGGCCTGCTACAGCTGCTGCCAGGGGGTGGAGACATCGGCGCGGCGGTTGTGGAAGCACCTGAAGTACGCATCGTTTCGTTCACTGGGTCAACCGCCGCGGGACGCCAGGTGGGCGAAGCCGCAGCCAGGCACCTGAAGCGGGCACATCTGGAACTCGGCGGAAACAACGCACTCGTCGTGCTCCCCGGAGCAGACCTGGACCAGGCAGCCTCGGCCGGAGCCTTTGGCTCGTTCATGCATCAAGGTCAGATCTGCATGGCAACGGGGCGCCACTTTGTCCATGAATCACTGTTCGAGGCGTATGTAGAACGGCTAGCTGCCAAAGCGCAGGGCATTCCCGTGGGCGACCCAACATCCGGGACCGTCGCCCTTGGACCGATTATCGACGAACGCCAGCTTGCCAGTATTCATGGCATCGTCGAAGAGTCGGTTAAAGAAGGTGCGAGGGTCGCAGCTGGGGGCACCTATGACGGCCTCTTCTACCGTCCCACCGTTTTGGTCGACCTGGAACTGACCAATCCTGCCTTCGCAAAGGAAATCTTCGGGCCAGTTGCCCCAGTCATGTCCTACTCGACCGAAGACGAGGTGGTGGAACTGGTCAACGCGAACGACTACGGGCTTTCTGTAGGCATACTTGGCGAGGTAGGCCAGGCAATGAAGATCGCCGATCGGATCAATTCCGGCAAAATTCACATCAACGAACAAACCGTATCCGACGAGGCCAACGCGCCTTTTGGGGGCGTCGGTTCGTCCGGAACAGGGTCGCGCTTCGGCGGGGCTGCGGCAAACATCGAAGCATTCACCGAAGTCCAGTGGCTAACTCTGCGTCCGGAAATCGCGCCCTACCCGTTCTAATAGCCGCAGGATTAAGAGTGCTTGCCAGCGATGCGTTACCAGGCACATCCTTAGCCAGGCACACGCTGCCGCCGCACGATCCTATCGTTGAGGTCATGCGGTGGCAGCGTCGTGTCGCCCGTAAAGCATCTGGTTCCGACTATATCGTCTGACCTGACTAGGCCCTTTTGCATAGTGGTAGCTTTGAGCTTGAAATTCGCCGAGAATGGTCTGTTGCTCGGTCGTGATGGCGGGTGCGAACGCCTGAGTGGTGCCGTTGATGGCGATCATCGCCTAGCGTGAGAGCCGGAGTAGTCTGAAGGTGTTGCGCAGAGCGAGCCCGTCCTGGTGTGAACGGTTCTGGACGTGGGCAGCACGGTTACGATCGTCAGGTGCGCATTGATCGCGTCGCCGCTACGGTGGCTTGCGGATAGGCCATACCACCGCCAGGATCCCGGGTCCCTGACGGGCGCAGCGCGTACGTCGGGGTTGTTCTCCGGCTTGTGGCTTGTGGCCGATTTGGTCTGATGGTGCCGATCAGCTGCCTATCGCTGAATGTGTCCCCGTGCCAGCGGAAGTGCGAGGCCAGATCGTGTCGAACCCCCGTCGGCCGGGAATCGACCATAAACCACAGGCTCACCTTGTCCAGCTCGTGCAGATTGCCGCAGGGAGCATCCCCGCACCGGCGAGGAACATATCAGTCAGCCCGGGACCCGTTCGGGTCCACCAGCAGACCGGCAACGATCCGCGGGTCGACTCGGCGTTCCCTGGAGTTCCCGACCTTGCGCAGCTCGTCTATGTTCTCCGCCTCGAATCACGGCGTCGTGACGTCATATAGCACCAAGGAAACGTCCCCGTGGGTGCCGGCGTGCTGAAACACCAGGTCGTGTGCTGGGCGCGGTCCTTGCGGGCGGCAGCCCGGCCGAGCGTGCGCTTCATCGTTGCATAGCTGGCAGAACCCTGTCGGCCTCCAGCAGCGAGGTAGGTTCCGCCACCCGGGCGACCACTAGTTCCCGGCACACCCGTCACCGAGCCCGTCGAACCCCAACGCGGTGAGGCCCGGCAACTGCGTGAAATCCGTGAGCCGCGCTCCACCCGCTGAAACGATATGCTCCGCAATTTGCTGATGGCGGTTCACATACTCTGCGAGCCGCACTGCCGTCGCCCGGGAAGCTGTCCGCATCTGCCTGATAGACGTCGCATCAGCGACGTTAGGCCAAACCCTTTCTGCGTGAAAGTCTCTACTCAGAGAACATCTTCCAAGGCACCGCGACGCATTTAGAGAGTAACGTGACGTGACCCAAGTCAGGGCTGTCGCCCGTAAAGCATCTGGTTCGCGCTGTATGCTCCGAGGCGCCGCGAGGCCCGTGGAATGCACCCCAGATCCAGCCGGAAAAGGTAGTGGGTTTCCGGTCCAGTCAGTTCCTTCGGCCCGACGAACGCACAGAGACGGTGGCCAGGTTCTTTTTGCCCCTGCGCAGGAGCAGGTACTGGCCATGCAGGAGTTCGGACTCGGATATCACTGCTTCGGGGTCGAGCACCTTCTCGTTATTCACGTACGCACCGCCCTCGCCAACGGTGCGGCGGGCAGCAGACTTGCTGCCCGAGAGCCCGGAGGCAACCAGCAGGTCAACGATTCCCAGCGCGTCCACCTGCACAGTGGTGGAGGGGAGTTCTGAAGTGGCCGCCTGGAGTGTCCGCTTGTCCAGTGCGGACAGGTCACCGTTCCCAAACAGCGCAGCTGAGGCGGCGATGACCTTTTCGGTGGCCTCGACACCATGGACAAGGGCCGTGACTTCGAAGGCAAGCTTCCGCTGGCCTACACGCGCAAAGGGGCGTTCGGCCACAGAAGCCGCAATGCCTTCGATCTCGGCGCGGGTCAGGAAGGTGAACACCTTGAGCCGGTCCACAACGTCAGCATCTGCGGTGTTGAGCCAGAACTGGTAGAAGGCGTACGGGCTGCACATGCCGGCGTCGAGCCAGATGGCGTTACCCTCACTCTTACCGAACTTGGTGCCGTCCGAGTTGGTGATCAAAGGCGTCCCCAGGGCGTGGACGGTCTTGCCCTCCACCTTGCGGATCAGCTCGGTGCCGCTGGTGAGGTTGCCCCACTGGTCCGAACCGCCAGTCTGCAGTATGCAGCCGTGGTCCCGGAAGAGCTGCAGGTAGTCCATGCCCTGCAGGATCTGGTAGCTGAACTCGGTGTAGCTGATGCCTTCGTCGGAGTTCAGCCGCGAAGCCACGGCATCCTTGCGCAGCATGGTGCCTACACGGAAGTGCTTGCCCACTTCACGCAGGAAGTCGATGGCGCTCAGCGGCGCGGTCCACTCCAGGTTATTGACCATGCGGGCCGCATTGGCGCCCTCGAAGCTGAGGAACCGGCTCACCTGGGCTTGAAGGTAGCCCACCCATTCGGCCACCGTGTCCTTGGTGTTCAGCGTGCGCTCGGCGGTGGGGCGGGGATCGCCGATCAGGCCGGTGGAACCGCCTACGAGCCCGAGGGGCTTGTGCCCGGCCAGCTGCAGCCGCCGCATCACGAGCAGCTGGACCAGGTTGCCTAGGTGGAGGCTCGGCGCGGTGGGATCGAAGCCGCAATAGTACGTGACCGATGCACCGGCGAGGAGCTTTTCCAGCTCTGCTTCGTCAGTGGCGACGTGGACCAGGCCACGCCACTTCAGTTCCTGCCAGATATTGGCAAAAGTGGGGTCGTTCTGCTGCGATTCGAGGCTGATGATCTCCGGCACGAAGTCACTTCCTAAGGTCAAGGCAAGAGTCGAAGTTAGGGACAAGCGAGCCCAGGTCGGCCCCCTGCATGGTGATGGTACTGCCTGTTGCCATGACTGGATCTCTTTTCGTCGCACGCCGGGATGTTCGAGCTTGGGTCCCAGTATGAGCTTCCCTGCCTTGATACAGTGCGAATCATTCCGTTGGGCGGAAGCCTTCACAAGACTCCGAGATCCCGGGCGATTCCTCGAGCGGCTGTCTGCATGGCAGGGACCAGTGCCTGGAGACGCAATTCCCGCAGAGGAACCACGACGCCGAGCGAAGCCACCGCGAAATGCTTGCGATCGATGATGGGCACCGCGATACCCCAAGTATCGGCGTCCACCGCCCCAGCCAACTGTGCGAATCCTTGCTGCCTCGTTTCGCTGAGTATCGCCCGCAAACAGCCAATGCTGACCCTGCCGTCAGCGTCATGAAAGTCGTCAAGGTATTCGGCTTGGACTGCTCTGTCCTGGTTCGCCATGAGTGCCAGCCCGGCAGACGATATATGCACCGGCATCCTCCCAGTCACCTGCGCTCGGTTAGTTGCGGATCCCGGCCTGGACAGGCGCTCGACGAAGAGAGTTTCCCAGCGATCCAGAATTGCCAGATTAACGTTCTGGTTCAGGACCTGCTGGATGTCCTGCATGAATGGCATGGCCGCTTGCCGCAGCGCCAGCGTAGGAGATGTACGGTTGGCCAGCTCCCAGAGCCTGATCCCCGGGCGAACCATTCCCCCCGGGCCCGCCTCTAAGAGCCCGTGGCCGGCAAGTTGTCCGACCAATCGGTGCGTCGAGGTCAGCGGCAGAGCCGCCCGGCTTGCTAAGTCCGAAAGGGACAGGGCGCCGTCCTTTGGAAAAGCACTGATCAACCGGACAATCCTGTCCACCACCGAGTCGCCCGAAGCTGAGTTTGCCAAGGCTGCGCCTTTCGCTTAGTTATCCGATGTAGCTTCTCTGGTCTTCATGAACAGGGTGAAACCCTTCCACGAATCAAATGTCAGGCGAAGGCAGTTGCCCGGCCTAAAAGGACTGACGCCTACATGAAAAGCATCAGGAGCTACCGCAGTATGAGGCGACAACCATTAACTACTATGATTCTAAGGTGAAATTGCTTGCAAAAGCAGTGGCTAGGTGATAGCGAAAGGCGATCGGCCGATCGCGAGTCCAGTGTTGCAGCGTTTACCTATTCGTCCGAGAATGAGATTAGCAATCAGCAGACTGAATCCATAATTCCTCCTCTTCATTTATTCCGTATTGGCGGGCGAGGGATTAGGCGCTAAATACCAATTACGACAAAGGAAGTGCAGCGCACATGACCCATCAGCCAAAGTATCCTGCTGCCGTAACTCGTCACGTTCTTACCGGCCAACACGCCCCGGCCAGCGGCTGGTGGAGTCCGGAAACGGAACCAGAGCCATTCCGCTACCTTCAGCGGGGAGAAATAATGCCCGCATTAGATGGGGATCAGACAATGTGGAAGCTGGTGCTGGAGCTTGAACCATTACAACGTATCCGATCCAGTACCTACGGCCCTCGGCCAGCAAAATCCCTATCGGTCTAAGACACTTAAGAAGCGATTACGATGAAAAGCAGACTCCTTGTGCAGGCAAGGAAAGGAAATATGCCGGCAGAAACATCTTGGGGCGGCAGCAGCGGTTTGAGACAAGATACGTCCACACTGACACCCCTACTCTGTGAGACCACGTCGGCCGGCAGCCAATTCGCCAACGAAAGCCGGAATTCAGTGCCCCGGTCCGGGTCCGTGAATAAGCCGAATGACAGCGATCTGGATGATCTTTGGTGACGTCAAATGTTTGAGGGTACGGCTCGGTGTATCGCCGGGTGGCTGTTGAAAAAAGGCATATGCTTGGCTTGCTCAGCATCTGGTTGTCTAATCGACACTCACTAGTGCAACCAGAAACCAGGATCTAGGTCACAGCCGGTAGGGACAATGAGCGATCCGAGAGCACCCGATCTATGTGCCAGTGAATCCAGCGGGCAATAGGGGTAAGCCCGGCGAGCTCTGGCCAAGAGGGATCTCGGCAGTAGCCAGCGCGGCGCGCTTGGCACCGGTTAGGCCGCGTTGCCCGCTGCTCCATTGGCACCAGGGTCACCCACTTCAACGACTTGACCAGGACTGAATGTATGAAATGGATATTTTTGGCCAGCGCGATCATTTGTGAAGTGGCAGCGTCCCTCTCCCTAAAGGCTGCCCTGAATGATCCGGCTTTCCTGGTCATCGTAGCTGCCGGATGCATCGCCTCTTGCGCCTTCCTTGCTGGGGTCCTCCGGACCGGCTTGGCCTTCGGAGTTGCCTACGGTATCTGGGCCGCCCTGGGCGTAACCTTCACTGTACTGCTGGCGGCAGCCATCTTCCGCGAACCACTGACGCCGACGATGCTCATAGGGGTCAGCCTGGTCATCGGCGGCGTCCTCTGCGTCGAACTCGGTTCCCACGAACAACCCCAAAAACAGGCGGCGGCATGATGTGGTTCGAGGTGAGCGCCACTCTATGCCTCCGCATCGCTTCCCAGGGGAGAAGCATCTGGTACATCCTGGTTGGCATCGGATAACTGCTGGCTTTCACCCTCCTCAGCCTGGCGCTGGATCAGGGCATGAGCCTGGGAGTCGCCTACGATACCTGGGCTAGCGCCGGCGTCGCCCTTACCGCGGGGCCAGCCGCGTCATTTACAAAGAACATATGACCCCGTTATGATCGCCGGCCTTGCCCTCATCTTTTTTGGTGTCCTACTGATCGAATTTGGCGCCAACCATTAGCGAACCAACTGTGGTTCAGGAAAGCGGCGACGAAGGTCTTAGCGAGATGGATACACAGGGGGAGTACGCGAGTCGTCAGTCTCTCGGCTACGGCAGCAGGCGGAGCAGAGCTTTGTTGTGTGTTTCTCAGCGCCTGCTATCTTTCACCGTCAGAAGGCTGACAGCACACGGGTGCACCGCTTTCGTCGAGGGTACCCAGTCCGAGTGACCCTGGTTGATCCGAACCTGAACCGGACCTCCTTGTCCCGCGCCACCATAGCGGTCGACTCGGCTTACCGATGGGGAATGAACCGTTCTTTACTGGGCCTGGCGCTCCCTGATGAGGGAACGTTCGGATTCGGCGAAGGCTCCCACGACGGAGAGCATGAGCTCGGCTATAGGGGAGTCCTCGCCGGTGATGACCAGGGTCTCCTTGATGAACTCCACCCGACGCCTTTACCTCTGAGATCCTGGACGAGGGCACGCATCCAGCCGGGGACAGTCCGGGCCGGAACTGACCGAGCTGTTGCGGTCGCCCGCGACGGGACACCGTCGTGGTTCACAACATAATCCGGTCCGCCCGCAACTCGATGACCTAGCTTTGTCCATGAACAGGCGGTCCGGCACCTGCCGAATCTCAATACGCTAAATCCCGCGGCTCAGCCGTTGTACTTCGTGTTTTCCAGATGCTTCGGTTCCAGGGCAGCGAGAAGCTCATCTACCGGGATGTTGATGACCTGGGCAACGGAGTGAAGGATGGTGAAGTGTTGCCGTGCCGAGGCGATGGCCAGTTCTGTTGCGGTGTCAGGACCATTGCATTTCACCAGCTCTGCAACGAGTCCTGTCATGCGGCAGGTGAGGTGTCCTGGTCCTTCTGCTTCTTCGGCCGCTATGCGCCTCACCCTGCCCAACAGTGGTTAACAGAGGTTCTGCTGTTTAGTCGGTGAGGTAACTGCCATTGCATTTGTCAGCCGCGTCAGTTGCCCACGATCCGCCGAAGCCACTTTCCCCGCGCCTCACTGGCTTGGATGGAAATGGCTGCCTGGGGCGCAACTACTTCAAAGGCGTGGCAGCCACCTGGCCAGACGTGGAGTTCGGCGACGCCTCCTGCTGCCCATATGCCCGACGCGTAGGCCACCACCTCGTCCCGGAACACTTCTGCTGACCCTGCGTCAAGGAACGCCGGTGGGAGGTTGGACAAGTCAGTTGCTCTAGCGGGTGCCGCATAGATGGAAACCTCCGGGCCCTTGCGGCGATCCCCGAGCAAGGCGTCCCAGCCGGTGTCGTTGCTGGTGCGGTCCCATGCTCCGATTCCATCGATCTGGTAACTGGAAATTGTTTCGTTGCGGTCATCCAGCATGGGGCACATCAGCAATTGGCCGGCCAGCGCGGGACCGCCCCTGTGCCTGGACAAAAGAGCGACTCCCGCTGCGAGTCCACCACCCGCACTTGCCCCCATGATTACCAGGCGATCCGGGTTGAAACCCAGTTCCTCGGCATGCGCTGCCGTCCAGACAAGTCCGGCGTAGCAATCCTCCACTGGTGCAGGGTCGGGGTTTTCCGGCGCCAGCCGATATTCCACAGACACCCCGACGGCGTCCAGTGCTTCCACATGCTCGATAAGCATTTCAGCGCCTGTGAAGCGGTCTCCGATGATCATGCCGCCACCATGTGTGTGATAGATCCCCGGGCCACCGGGAACGTGGTCGGTCCTGGAGAAGATGGACACGACGACGTCGGGGCCACCTTCGGGCCCGGGAATGGTGCGTTCAACATGTGTGACGGGCCGACCAGCGAGCATGGCTTCAACTGGCCGGGAAACTATTGAAGCGCGCATGCCCTCAATCATGTCCGGAGTCCATGCCGGATTCAGCAGGTCACCAAAAGCGGCGAGTACACTACCGACCTCAAGGTCAAAAGGCGGGGCTTTAGGGCTGGCCATCATCGGTCTCCTGGGTTGCGGGTCAACGATTTGTGACTGGTTTGAGCCTAGGCATTTCCTTGAGCAATTCGAACCGCCAGCCAGACGCAAAGGACTTCAGAGAAACCGCCATCTGGCGGGTTATCCATCACGGCTTGAGCCTGTTCCAGATCCTTGCTGGTCCGACATCAGACCGCCAGATGAATTGAGAACGATCGTGACCGGCAATTTGTGGGCGCCCACACGGCACCGATCAACTTGCCTGCTTGGTACGACGTCGCTTTGCCCGTATCCCGTGGCGCCCCGGCCAGTGACTTTGTCGTCAGATCAGCATCTCGGCCGTTTGGTCGGTCAACCATTGTGAACTGTTGCGGGGCGCTGTTGGTTGAGCCAGGTTTCGTACCGGTGGAGGAGTTGGTCGTGGATTTCGCGGGCGACGTAGCGTTTGAGGCAGCGCATGATTTCCTTGGTGCTTTTGCCTTCCTGACGCCATCTGGCCAAAGAAGGCCCGGGTTCGGTTGTCGTAGCGCATCCGGACGAGCACGACGCGGTGGATGGCCTTGTTCGCCTTCCGGTCCCCGGCGCGGCTGTGCCGGTGCCTGGTTGTCTTGCCCGAGGAGGCGGGGATCGGGCCGACGCCGACGAGGACGGCGAACTTCGCCTCGGAGGTCACGCGTTCGGGGTTGTCTCCCGCTGTGACCAGTAACTGGCTGGCGACGTCGGTGCCCACGCCCTGAAGGTCGCGAAATTCGTAGGTGGCGGGTCGTCCGGGCCTGCGGACCCCCGCCTGCTGTGCTGGATCTGCCTGGTCCCTCAATTCAGTCCTGGTCGGCTTTGGATGGCCAATACCCATTCATGGCTTGGGGTCAAGAGCACGGCAGCAGCCAGCGTTAGGCTACTCGACCAAACTCAAGAGTTCAGCCGAAGCGTCTGCGCGGTGAATAATGGCGGCTGCGGTTGCCGTACGCCGCTAGGTCAGCATTCTCCTAGCTCAAGGTCTGGCTTTGTCTGGCGATTCCGTCCATGCCACAGGCGATGGCACGGCTCAATTATCAAACGTGCTGTCAGGTACGGAGAGCGCCCACTCGTTCATAGAGTTCAGCACCGGGCGAAGGCTTTGCCCCAGGGGAGTGAGCTCGTAGACGACGCGGGGAGGGATTTCTGAGTAGGCGGTGCGCGTCAGCAGCTCGTGTGCCTCGAATTTACGGAGCCGACTGGTGAGCGTGTGGGCGCTGATCCCGGGGAGACCATCGAGAAGTTCGTTGAAGCGACGTGGTCCCTTGAGGAGGTCTCGTACGATCAGGGTTGCCCACGGGCCATCGAGCAGACTGAGGAATCGGGCGATGCCGCAATCCCGTAGGGAGCAATGATCGAATCTCATGTTTTTATCCTAAAGCCATTAGGGCAGTTGATGTAACCGATGCATCATATGCAGTAATAGACGAATGACGTACATAGTTCACGGCGCCACTGGCGCCCAAGGTTCCCCTGTTCTTGCTGCCCTGAAGGCCCACGGTCACCCGGCCGTGGCTGCGGTTCGCGATGTTTCAACGATCGATGGCCCGGCTGTAGCCGTCGATTATTCCTCGGTACATTCCCTTGTCCAAGCGTATGAAGGTGCTGAGGGAGTCTTCGTCCATCTCCCGTTGGGTCGGCCGGAAGACCAGACAGCGTTTGCGGAAACCATCGGCGAAGCGGTGCGGCGGGCGCGGCCTGCCCGGGTGGTGTTCTCGACCAGTGGCTACTCGGTTGAACATAACAATGAAGGGTCAGACGGTCCCAGCACGATGCTTCGCGAACTCGAAGCCAGTGCAGTTTCGTATGCGGTAGTGGAGCCGCGCCTGTATTTGGAGAACCTGCTGATGCCGGCGATTCACGAACCTGCTTTGGCGGAGGGGGTGCTGCGGTATCCGCTGCGGGAGGACTATGCGACCTCCTGGAGTTCGCACCTGGATGTCGCCGATGTCGTGGTACACCTGCTGGTGAACCGTGACGTTACCGGTATCGTCTCTGTCGGCGCGCTGCCAGGACTTTTAGGCGCTGATCTTGCTGCCGGCTTCTCTAAGGGTTTCAAAAAGGAGATTGTCTTTGAGGCGTTGAGCCCGGAAGGCTTCGGTGAGCTCATCGTCCCCGTCTTCGGGGAAGCGGCGGCCGTACCAGTGGTTGAGTCATACAAGTACCGGCAGGGCCAGACTGACGAGCTCATACCTGAAGCCCGGTCTGCGCAGAAGCTTCTTGGTCTGGAACCCCGCAGCGTTGAGCTGTGGTTGCGAGACCTCCGACTCTAACGGACGTGCCGGCAGCTCTGCTGGTGAGATCCAGCAGCGCTGCGTGGCCACTTGAACGCCCGGCTTCCCGAAGAGTTCTTTCTTTGCTTCCTTACTTCGATCCGTGCCCGCAGGTCCCATGTGGTCCAGGACGATAGCGGTGGACGAAAAAGTGTCCGCCAGTGGGCAACTTCTCTGAGCTGATGGTGGAAGACCGCGGCTACAAAAGATAGGTCCCTCTTCGACAGCTCGGCAAAAACGAGCCGGAAGGATGTGTGCCACAGCAGGCGGCTGGAGAAGGATTAACACAATACCTCCGGCCCGAATCCGTGCCGAGTTCAAGAGCGGACTGCCGTACTCCGCGGAGCGGTTGGAGGCCGCGGCGAGGGACAGGTCCAAGAGCCCGGGGACGGCGCCTCCTGCGCTCAGACCCGCAGGTCCAACGATCGCCGCTGCCACCTTTGTTGAACCAAGCGTGATCCCCTATTCGGCTACATTGTTGGGGAATTCAACTTCACCGAGAGGCCGGAGGAGCTCGGGGCCGCTTTTGCATGCCTTTGCCAGAGTTTCAACACAGACGCTGGCCACAATCACGATCGGGAGTTCAGGATTCAGGCGGCGAGGAGGATCTTTTTGGCCACCGGTTCCCCGACGAACTCCTTCAGCCGTCATGTGGCACCGGCCGCGGCGAGGATGCCGAGGTTTGTCTCGGGGTTGCCCATCCACACGGCAGGAGTGCCGACGCTGAAGTCGGCCGCGTACGCCAATTCGGCGCCGTAGGCGAGCGCGTATGCATCACCACTTTATCGCCCGGATGTTCCGGACGACATGATCGGCGGCCCCGGCGGCCCGGCGGCCTGTCGTGACGTCGTGGAGGAGCGCCGTCAATGGCAGTGAGACCAGGCCCGACAGCGTGCGCGCCAGTGAATTGGCTGCCAAGCCAGCTGCCAGTTGAGCCCGCCCGCTTGACTACAGGCGAATACAGTTCCAGCTCAGTGCCGTGGATACGTACCGCTTTGGAGCACATCCCAGGTTCGTCAGGGCAGTTTCGTCTAACACGGCGAGCGGGCGCCGATCAACGCCCGCTGAAAGCGCGTCGAGACCTTGAATCACTGGAAGCCTGTGGGGGGCGTTTCCGGGCTGATGGTAAGCAGCTTCGTTCCGGTGTAATTCGGGTCGGCCGGATGCATCAGGAGGAGTTGCCCTCGCCGGGCAGTGAGTCATGAGGCGCACAAGGGTGTCGGCTGAGCCTTGACTTTAGATAAGGACATCGACTGTCTCGGTGACTGGTTTAGGGATCTGTCGACGAAGCTGCATTGCTTCAAGGACCCGCTTTTGGGCGATGGCATAGGCGGCCTCATGTGGCGTTAGGTAGTTACGGCTGCTCTCCTCCAGGACAGCTGTTGTGTTGGCCCTCAACTTTGTGGAGATCATCGTGAAGATCTCCGCTGGGTCTATCACGAACGGTGAGTATCTTGCAGCCATCGAGTGGGCTGCCGCCACGATGCCGCCGGCGTTGGCGATGAAGTCCGGAACGACGGTGATGCCGCGCTCGTGGAGAATGCGGCGGGAGCTTGGGGAGGTCGGGAGGTTGGCCCCTTCAATCACGAGTTTCACGTTTGTCGACGCTGCGATGACATCGTTGACGGTGTCCTCTCGGGCAGCGGGGATCAGGATGTCGGCGTCCACTGTCATTGCGGTGTCTGCTGGCTGCATTGATCCGTAGTGGCGCACGCAGGCGTCGCCAGCCTCGGCACGAAGGTTCGCCAGCCTGGCGACGTTTAGGCCGTTGGGGTCATGGACAGCACCCGCCGACGTCGATACCGCCACGATGGTGGCCCCCAGTTCCACGAGGCGCACTGCGGCAGCCTGCCCCACGGCTCCGAAACCCTGGATCGAAACACGCGATTCCTGGATGGAGATGTTCCGGTGTTGGGCCGCCGCTTCCGTGGCTTCCGCGACCCCGTATCCCGTGACCCCCAGCTGGTCGTAGGGGAGCCCGCCCAGCGCCCTGGGAAGTCCGGTCGATGCGCCGCGGTCCCCGAGTTCGTCGAGGAAGATGGCGGCGTCCTCCTCGGCCAGTCCCATGTCGAGCCCAAAAACATACTCGGACGGAACCTCGTTTGAGAGGGCACGGGCGAAGGCCCGCAGTATCGATTCCTTCTTTGGGTCGTTGGGATCGCCGAGGATACCAGCCTTGGCCCCGCCGTGAAAGAGATCAACAGCGGCCCATTTCCAGGTCATGGTCCTGGCGAGCCGCGCCACTTCCTGGACGGAGAGGCTGGGGCTCATCCTGGTTCCGCCCTTGCCGGTTCCGCGTGCGGTGTTGTCTAGGACGAGGACTCCGCGCATCCCCGTCTTCCGGTCTGACACCACAACAATCTTTTCCGGGCCCCATTCGTCGATCATTGAAAATACGCTGTCTGTCATTTTGATCTATCCCCTTGTCGTGAGCATTAGTAACTACTACTTAGCTTGAGGGGCGGATCCCGGGCTCCGCCAGAGCTGCAGTGCCACAGTTGGTGCAGGCGGCATAAGCAATCCTTGGCCTGGCCCAGCCAGAGAGGGGCTTAGTGTGACCCTGCCTTATCCCACATGGACGCCGGGAGTCACATCCGCGGAGGTCCGGGCTGCAGTCTGCAGGGCCAGGAGAGCACCCTCAACCGCGGGATTGACCGTGGTGTGCGGATAAAGGGCCAGGACATGCCGGCGGACGCGAAGGTCCAGGATCCGCGCAGTGGAGATGTCGCTACTGTATTTGTGGCCCAATGCCGGGATGAGGGCGATTCCAAGCCCGGAACGGACAAATCCCCTGATGACGTCGTAATCGTCACTTCGAAAATCAACATCAGGTTCAAAGCCGGCCGCGGCGCATGCCCTTCGCAGGGAACGTGCCCCTGATGTTCTCGCCCCGGATGAAACCCAGGTCTCATTTTTGAGGTCTGCGAGCGAGATTTCCATGCCTTCCAGCCGGTGACCTCCGGGAAGGAGCAAGATCAGTTCTTCGGTTAGAAGTGGCGTGGACTTCAAGGCCTTCGGCCAGGCGTGCGGAACAAGGTCGTAGTGGTACACCAGCGCGAGGTCCAGGTCCCGGTCGAGCAGCAGGGGGACGAGCTTGTCCGGTTCCCCTTCGTCGAGTTGTATGGTGACCTTCTGGTGTGCCTGGACAAAGTCTGAGAGCGCCAGCGGAAGGAGCTTCTGGCTCGCTGTTGGGAAGCTGCCCAGCCGAACGCGTCCGATGCTGCCTTCAGACATGGCGCGCACCTCGTCTTCGAATACTCCAAAGGCAGCGAGCGCTTCCTGCGCCTTTTCGGCGAGGAAACCCGCGGTCGGGGTGGGCCTGATCCCGTGGGCGTCCCTCTCGAAAAGAGTCATCTTTACTGCCCGTTCCAGACTGGCCATCTGTTGTGAAACGGCTGAGCCTGTGTAGCCAAGCCGGCGTGCGGCCTCGGCAAACGAACCGGTCCGGAGAACTACTACGAGGGTTCTCAAGTGCAGGGGATTGAGCATACGGCCAGCTAACCCCATGCCGGACACATCCGCAAAGACCGGGGCGGGATCAGCGACGAGCTTCCGGCACTTGAGTCGCCGGGCAACCCGTGTTTGCACCATGTGAGGCCACTTCCATTGGTTTCTGCGGCGGTGATGCTGGTCACAACTCCAGACCAAGTAATGCTTGCCCTAGGGCCACAATCGGTCATTCTGAATCGCTTCCTCGGGTCGGAAACGTCGGGCATAGTCAAGCAGACAGGTCGGGCATGACTCGGACACTGACCAACTAGAACGGGCTGCCCCAAGCCCGCCGAGGCCCCGATTTCCCCATCCATGTATCCCATGAGCCAGTCCATAGGAGCACAGCCAGAATGCCGCCACATATGCACGAAAAACCCTTGACCAAGCCCATGGCGATACAGCTCGAATCTGTTGCCAAGACGTACGGAGACCACACCGTCCTCAACAATGTTTCGCTGTCGGTACGCGAGGGGGAGGTCACCGCAATGATTGGTCCCAGTGGCGCCGGCAAAAGCACGCTGCTGCGCTGCATCAACCTACTGGAGCGGCCCGACACCGGATGCATCACGGTCGAAGGCAACCAGATCGACGCCAGCACCAACTTCACGGCGAAAGACCTGGCCGCGCTGCGGCGCAATGTCGGAATGGTGTTCCAGTCCTTCAACCTGTTCCCACATCTGAACGTGCTGCGCAACGTCAGCATCGCGCAGGAGCGCGTTCTGGGACGCTCCCGCAAGGACGCCGACCTCCGCTCCATGAAACTCCTGGAGCGCGTAGGCCTGGCGGACAAGGCTAAGCAGTACCCTGCCCGCTGTTCCGGCGGGCAGCAGCAGCGCATCGCCATTGCCCGGGCCTTGGCCCTGGACCCGAGGGTGATGCTCTTTGATGAGCCAACGTCTGCCCTGGACCCCGAGGTAGGTCTGGAAGTCCTGGCCGTCATGAAGGAACTGGCCGCCGAAGGAATGACCATGGTCGTGGTGACGCATGAGATGCAGTTCGCCCGGGACGTGTCTGATCACCTGGTGGTCATGGCAAACGGTTCAATCCTTGAAGAAGGGGACCCGGAACAGATTTTCACCAACCCGGTCCAGGCCCGGACGCGCGAGTTCCTCCGCGCCGTCCTGGAGCGCTGAGGCAACGTGGACATCTTCCTGACCATCCTGCAGGGCGTCCCGATGACAATCGGACTCACAGTCGCCGCGCTTGCCATCGGCGCCGTTGGCGGAATCCCACTGGCCTTGGGCCGGCGCTCCAACGTTCCGATCATCAGCCTCGCAGCTGTCTCCATAATTGAAATCCTGCGTGGCATCCCGCCCATCGTCTGGCTGTTCATCATCTACTTTGGCCTCGGCACCGCCCTGCCCATGCTCGACCCGATCACATCTGCCGTCGTCGGCCTTGGCTTGATTTCCTGTGCCTACATGGCGGAGATCTACCGTGGAGGCCTTTCGGCCATTACCCGCGGCCAATGGGAGGCCAGCGAAGCACTTGGCATGGGGCGGGGATCGGTGCTGACGTTCATCATCGGGCCTCAGGTCTTCCGCGTTTCCGTGCCCGCGGCAGCCAGCTACGCGATCGGGCTGCTCAAGGACTCCTCAGTGGCCTACACCATCGGTGTTTCCGAAATTGTGTACTTCGCCAACGATCAGTCGCGCCAGACCTCCGACGCCCTTGGACCGTTCTTCCTGGCGGCACTGGTGTACGTCATCATGACCATTCCCTGTGCCTGGGCGACCCGTGCCCTTGATGCCCGACTCCGGATGCGAGTAGCCCGATGAATTTTCTTAGCGACTGGCCAACTTTCCTGCCGGGCCTCCTTGCTGGCCTTGGCGTCAGTGTCCAGGTTGCCCTGCTCAGCCTTGTCATTGGTATTCCCGGTGGCCTGCTGCTGGCCATAGGAGCCAGCAGCAGGAAAAAGGCTGTCCGGCTCCTGATCATTGGCGTCGTCGAGATCGGCCGTGGAACCCCCGCCCTGGTGGTGCTGCAGATTTTCTACTTCGGACTTCCCGCCAGCGGGCTCACGCTGTCGTCCATGGCGGCGAGTGTTGTTGCACTCGCTGCTACGACGGCGGCATACACGAGTGAGATCCTGCGCGGCGGACTCCAGGCCGTCCCCCAGGGCGAGGTCGAGGCCGCCGGGGCACTTGGGATGAGCCGTCGTGACACCCTGCGGTTCATTGTCGTTCCCCAGGGCTTGAGGATCGCGATTCCGTCCCTCATCGGCTTTGCCATCCTGATATTCCAGGCCACTTCCCTCGCCTACACCGTGGCCCTGCCGGAATTGCTGAGCCAAGCGTACTCGATCGGCTCCTCGACCTTCAACTACCTCAGCGTGTTGGTTCTGGCAGGCCTGATGTACGCGGCCATCACCATCCCGGCGAGCTGGCTCACCTCCCGGGCCGAAAAGCGCCTTGCCCGACACCTCTAAGTCCCCACCCCAAGGAGAAACCATGAAAAACCAGAAGACCACAGTCATTGCAGCCCTCGCCTTCGCTGCCACCGCCCTCTCGGGCTGCGGCGGAACGGCAAGCAGCGCCCCGAGTGCCGACTGCAAGCCTGCGCACGAGTTCCCGACCGTCGCGGAGGGAAAGCTGTCGGTCGTGCTGTACGACCTCCCCCCGTTCTCAAAGCTCGAGGGCAACAAAGTGGCCGGTGTCGACGGCGACATCATTAACGCCATCGCCGAAATGGAATGCCTGTCAGTATCAGCAAAGTCGGTTGCGACAGCCGCGAACATCCCCACGGTGCAGGCAGGCCGCGCCGACCTGTCTATTGCGGCTTGGTACCGCACTGCCTCCCGTGCTGAAATAGTGGGCCTTACCGACCCCATCTACACAGACCAGATGGCCATCATCTCCAAAGACGGCCTGGACGACGCCGAGCAGCTTAAGGGCAAAACCGTTGGCACCGTCGACGGCTACCTGTGGGTTGATGACATGAAGAAGCTGCTCGGCGATTCCCTGAAGGTGTACCCGACCACGCTGAATATGAACCAGGACCTTGAGGCCGGCCGCATCGACATTGGCATCGACAGCTACGGCTCAGCCCAGTTCAACAAAAAGAGTGACTTCCAGGTCTCCGTGATCAAACCCCACGAAGCTGTCGCAGCGTCCAAAGAAGCGGCACAGATTGCCATCCCCGTGCCCAAACAGAACGCCGAACTGCTCGCGGCGTTGAACGCTGATCTGAAGACCCTCCGGGAAAGTGGCAAGCTCGAGGAGATTCTGAAGGCCAACGGCCTGGATTCATCAGCAGCCGACACAGGCGAAGCACGCCTCATCAGCTAGGCCCATAACGGCACGACAAAGCGGCGGTCCCCCGAGGGGCCGCCGCTTTGGTGTTCGCGCCGTCGTACTACACGCCACGTCCCGGGGTGAGAATCCCCTGGGGGTCGAAAGCGCTCCTGATCCGTTGGTGCGCTGCGCGGGTGGCAGGATCGAGCTGTTTGGAGAGGGACCCGAATTTCAGTGATCCCACGCCGTGTTCCCCGCTGATTGTCCCGCCCAGGCGCAGAGCGTGGTCGGTGATGAGGTCCAGGATCCGTTCTGCTTCCGCATAGGCTTCGGCTGATTCATCCTCGATGACCACGGATGGGTGGAGATTGCCGTCACCGGCATGCGCAAATGTTGGTATTGCCACGTTCTCATCGGCGCTGATCTTCTCCAGTCCTTCGAACATCTCCGCCAGTCGGGCGATCGGCACAGCGACATCGCAGGACGCGCGCAGGCCCCTGGCATCCAGTGCCTTGCCGGAGACACGGCGGGCCTCCAGGAGTACGTCGCCGTCGGCCTGTTCCACGTTGCTGGCTCCCGCCTCCTGGCAGAGCCGTGACGCCAGCGCCGCATCGGCCCCGGAGGTCAGCGATATGAACTGACCCACCAGGATCGCAGCGCCATCTGTCGACAGCCCGGTGGGGTGGAACTGTTCGACGATCTCCACGCTGGCCCGGTCCATCAATTCCAGGACATCCGGGACCACCGGGCTGTTCATGATGGCGGTCACTGCCCTGCCCGCGCTGGCGACCGAAGGAAATGTCGCGCGAAATGTGACGGCTCTGCCAGCGGGGCGGGGCTTCAGCCTGAGGGTCGCACCGGTGACGATGCCGAGGGTGCCTTCGGAACCCACAAACAGGCTGGTGAGGTCATAGCCCACGACATTTTTGCGTGTTTTCGAGCCGGTGCGGATGATCTCGCCGTCGGCCAGAACCACCTCCAGGCCGGCCACGCTGTCTGTGGTGACACCGTACTTTACGCAGCGCAGTCCGCCCGCGTTGGTGGCAATGTTGCCGCCGATCGTCGACTGGCGGTAGCTGGCAGGATCAGGGGCATACATCAGGCCGTATTCAGCGGCGGCGGCGTCCACGTCAGCGGTGATGACGCCGGCCTGGACTTCTGCGAGCCTGTTGCCGGGATCGATGCTGACGATGGAGTCCATTTCGGCGAGCGAAATGACCAGGCCGCCCGGATAAGCCACGGCGCCGCCGGCGAGGCCCGTCCCGGCACCGCGGACGGACACGGGGACGTTGTTCCGCGCGGCCCAGCGGAGCCCGGCTGCCACATCTTCGGCCGTCCGCGCAGCCAGGACGGCCAAAGGCAATCCTTGCGGTATGGCTCGGGAGGCGTCGGAACTGTAGCGGACCAGTTCGTCCGGGTCGGTCAGAATCCGGCCTTGGAGCCCTTCTGTCAGTTCCTGGGTTGTCTTCATGGATGGTCTTCCTCTGGTTGGTGGGCGGTGCCCATGGAATCTTGGGGAAAGAAAGATGCGGCGGCCACCCGGAGGTGGCCGCCGCATAAGTGGTGGTGCCTAGAGGAACTTGACGCCCTGGGCGAGCGGCAGTTCGCCCGAGAAGTTGATGGTGTTGGTGGCCTGGCGCATGTAGACCTTCCAGGAATCGGAGCCGGACTCACGTCCGCCGCCGGTTTCCTTTTCACCGCCGAAGGCACCGCCGATTTCGGCACCGGAGGTGCCGATGTTCACGTTGGCAATGCCGCAGTCGGATCCGCTCGCGGAGAGGAACCTTTCGGCTTCGGTCTGGTCCTGCGTGAAGATTGCCGAGGAGAGGCCCTGCGGAACGCTGTTGTGGATTTCGATGGCTTCGTCCAGGGTCTCGTAGGTCAGGACGTAAAGGATGGGGGCAAAGGTTTCATCGTGGACGACGGCGGTCTGGGCGGGCATCCGGACGACGGCCGGCTGGACGTAGTAGGCCTCCGGTGCGTCGTCGGCAAGGACGCGGTCGCCTCCGTAGATGACCTCGCCGCCTTCTGCGACGGCCTGGATGAGTGCATCCTGCTGTGCCTGGAAGCTGCCGGCGTTGATCAGCGGCCCAACAAGGTTTGCCTCCTCGGTGGGGCTGCCGATGCTCAGGGTGCCGTAGGCGTCCACAATCCGGCTGACCAGGGTATCGGCGATCGAGGAGTGGACAATGAGCCGCCGTAGGGAGGTGCAGCGCTGGCCCGCGGTACCCGCAGCGGCGAAGACGATGCCGCGCAGGGCAAGATCCAGGTCCGCGGACGGGGCGACGATAGCGCCGTTGTTGCCGCCGAGTTCCAGCAGCGCACGGCCGAACCGCTTGGCGATCAGCGGCGCGATTTCCTGGCCCATGCGCACTGAGCCCGTCGCCGAAACCAAAGCAATGCGTGGGTCCTCGACCAGCTTCTGTCCACCGACGCGGTCAGTGAGGAGCAGCTGATGAATTCCCTCGGGTGCCCCCACGTCCTTGACCGCACGGGCGAGGAGGGTGTCGACGGCGAGGGCGGACAGGCGGGTGGCGTCGGCGGGCTTCCACACGACGGTATCGCCGGCAACCAGGGCCAGTGCAGTGTTCCAGGCGTAGACGGCCACCGGGAAGTTGAAAGCCGAGATGATGCCGACGACGCCCAGCGGGTGCCAGGTTTCGGCAAGCCTGTGCCCGGGGCGCTCGGACGGCATGGTTTTGCCGTACAGCTGGCGGGACTGGCCGACGGCGAGGTCCGTGATGTCGATCATTTCCTGGACTTCGCCCAGCGCTTCGGAGCGGATTTTTCCGACCTCGGCGGTGATGAGGGTGGCGACGTCTTCTTTGTGTTCGGTCAGCAGCTGGCCCCAGCGCTTGACCAGGGCGCCGCGGACCGGTGCGGGGACGTTGCGCCAGGTCTTGAAGGCCTCAGTTGCCTGGGCGATCGCCGCTTCGATTTCTTCGTCGTTGTGGACCTTGGTGTGGAGGACGACTTCACCTGTGACGGGTGTGCGGCTTTCGCGGGTTCCGTCCAGCGATGCAGGATCGACGCCGATGGAGCGGAGGCTTTTGCGTACCTCTTCAGTGATTTGGGATGTTGCGGGAATGGTGGATGTGATTGCGGTCATGATGGCCTTCTTTCGGGGTTAGGCTTTGGATGCTGACGGGGGGAGGTCGGTGATGGTGATGCCGAGCTGGCGCCCGGCTGCCTCGATTGAGGCGGTCTGTTCTGCTGAGTAGAGCTCGTTAGGGTCGAAAATCCTGGTTCCGAGCACTTCCGAGAGCCGGTCGATGTCGTAAGGAGTGCCGAGCTGCCCGTCGTCGCGTGAGCCGTCGTCGGTGAGGTTTGATTGGAAGATTCCGGCGGCGGACCGGGGCAGGAAGTCTTCGTAGACGATTGGTTCCGGGACAAGGACGCCGCCCTCGACCAGTTCACGCAGCGAGGCAGTCTGCTTGTGGGGGGCATGCCCGGCGTCCGCCACACGATAGGTGAAATAGGCCAGTCCCTGGAGGGCAAGTTCCTGCTCGCTGGCCGGAAGGTTCTTCCGCCAGACCTGCGCTGCTACCTCCACGCGGGTGGTTCCGGCCGGGCCTGCGGCCAGCAGGCTATCGACGTCGGCCACCATCCTGTCGTAGAGGTCCCTGCCAAGCTCGGTCAGGGCGATCCCGCGCTGTTCCACTTCCCCAAACCGGACGCGAAGAGAGCCCGGGCGGACTTCGCCGTCCTGATGGCGGAAGCTCCGTTCCTCGGCGAGGGCTCGGAAGGATGTCTGGCGGAGCAGGACGTCGGGGCCTTCCCAGTTCGGCGGGCCCTGGATTTCGTCGATCATCGCGATTCCGCGGGCTTCCATCCGGGCGTAAAGGTCATCAATGTCCAGCACGCGCGGCGTCAGGTGGTTGATGTGGGTGGAGGGGACGCCACCAATATCCGCGGCCACGGCCGAGATCCGTTCGAGCTTGAAGTACCAGTCGTGGTCAACCGGCTCCTGGGACAGTTCAAAGGCGGCAGTAGCCAGGTCCAGCAGGCGGGCGGCGTCTTCCGGTGCCAGGTCCTTCTGCGCGCTGGCCTTGTCCGCCAGCTCAAGGAGTTCCTCGCTGAACAGCGTTCGCGCGTCGATAAAGGCTTCGAGCTGCTTTTCTGTTTCCGCATCAAAAAAGCGGCGGTCGTCGTGGGCCAGCATGGAGGTGAACACACGGAACGGGTTCTTGGCCAGCTCGTCTGGATCGATCGGACGAAATGCGGTGGACACCACGGGGACTGAACTCTTTGAGGCATCCCGCAGGTCGTAGAAACCCACCGGATACATGCCGAAGCCGGAAAAAACCCGCGCAACCTGGGCGAGTTCCCGCGCTGAACCCACGCGGATGGCCCCGTGGCGTTCGGCGGTGACACGCTGGATGCTGCCCAGCCGCTCGGCGTCGTTCCCGTTGCGGCGAATGAAGTCCTCGTTGACCTCCCGGGAGACGTCAACGAGGGTGTTGTAGGCGGGAACTTCGTTCCCGTAAAGCGTCGCCAGTCGCAGGGCGAATTCAGCCCGCAGTTCCCACAGCTGAAGCTTCTTTGTTGTTGGCATGGGCTTGGTCCTTTCTGTTGGTGTCTTTTTCGGGGTGATTCGTGGGCTGGTGCACCGGGCGGTTCAGATGATGTGGACTTCCCTCACCTGGGAGAGCTCGCCGACGAACCTCGCGGCGCTGAACTGTTCCGGATCCATGAAGGATTCCCTGCCCAGGTACATGTCCCGGACCAGCTCGCCGACAGCGGGTCCCTGGAGGAAGCCGTGGCCGGAAAAGCCCGTGGCATACATAAAGCCGTCAACCGTGTCTGAAGAACCGATCATTGCGTTGTGATCAGGCGTGTTTTCGTACAGTCCGGCCCAGCCGACTTCCAGCTCTTGGTTGGCCAGGGACGGCGCGACGATTTCCGCAGCGCGGTTGAAAGCTGGCAGCCACTGGTAATCAAATTCGCGGCAGAAGCCCGGTTCCTGGTCCTGATTGGAAATGCCCAAAAGCATCCCGTTCAGGTAGTTGTGGAAGTACAGGGTGGTGGACAGGTCGAGGGTGAAGGGAACAGTGGGCAAGGGCTTGGATATCTGGCGGGTCATGCCGATCTGGCGGCGGACAGGTTCTATTGGCAGATGAACACCGGCCATCGCCCCGAGCCTTGTCGACCAGGCACCCGCCGTGCAGATAACAGTGGAGGTACGGATCGATCCACGGTTGGTATGAACCGCCCGGACGGTGCCACCGGCAGCGTCGATGTCCAGGACTTCTATTTCCTGGCAAATGGTCACGCCGAGTTCCTGCGCTGCCTCGGCGTAGGCCTGGACTACCTTGGATGGCTGGGCGAAACCGTCCCTTGGAGAGTAGGACGCCGCCAGGAGTGCTGCCGGATCAAGGAAAGGGTTGATCCGGTACGCCTCCTCCGGTGACACCATCCTGCTGGAACCGCCCAGCCGGTTCTGAATATGAGTGCTCTCCTCAACCTGGCCGAGCTCCGCTTCGTTCCGGCACAGGAAGAGATAGCCCACCTGCCGGAGGCCGATGTCAGTCCGGAACTTCGCATTGAACCGCTCGTAGGCCTCCAGGCTGCGCTGCCCAAGCCTGATGTTGCCCGGATCAGAGAACGTGGCACGGACGCCGCCCAACGGCTTGGCAGAAGATCCCGATCCCAGGACGTTCCGCTCGATCAGGACAACGTCCTTTACACCCGCCTCGGCCAAATGGTAGGCAATGCTGGTGCCCATGATGCCCCCACCGATGATGACCACCTCACCAGCGGCAGGCAAGGCCCCGGCTGGCGTCGTCGCCAGCTTTACTACGTTATCCACGTGTTTGGTTTGCAATGTGATCCCTCCAACAGTCCTGTATCTGGATCAAGCTTCACGCCACCCATAGGTTTAGGTCAATCGATGAATTTTCAAAGCTTTGTATAGAATTGCTATATGAAATGGACCTTCGAGCAGCTGAAGACTTTCAAGGTGGTTGCAGACCGGGGCACCATGACTGCAGCCGCCGAAGCTTTAGGGTTTACCCCTGGTGCAGTGTCACAACAAATGGCGGCGCTGCAGGCCGCCGTTCCGCGGCCCATCTTTGCCCGTGACGGGCGTCGGGTCGTTCTTACTGATGCGGGCGTGACCTTGCTGCATCACGCGACAACCCTTCTGGAGGCCGAACGGAAGGCTGAAGCTGCCCTCAGCGGTCCGCAGTCGGAACAGCGGTCAGTGGTTACAGTAGGTGTCTTCGGATCTGCCGCCGTGTCAGCCATGCAGCCCGCTATCGAGCGGCTGCGTGCAACCGCCCCCCATGTGGCCATTCAGGCGGTGGAAGTGGACGTCGAATACATGCCGCAGGCGATCATGTCTGACCAGATAGAGATTGCCCTTGGACTCAACTACGATGATGCACCACAG
Source organism: Arthrobacter sp. CDRTa11 (assembly GCF_026427775.1). Lineage (NCBI taxonomy): Bacteria > Bacillati > Actinomycetota > Actinomycetes > Micrococcales > Micrococcaceae > Arthrobacter > Arthrobacter sp. CDRTa11. Next base: position 2,226,555 of record NZ_CP044532.1, read on the forward strand.
CCCCCGTTGCGGGGAGTGGTTACGGAAGTGCTTTATCGAGAGCCATTCCTGATGGTGCTTCCGCCAGCCGCTGTTCCACTCACCGCCGATAAGCGAGCCCTAGTGGAATACGCCAACGCAACCGAATGGGTTTTGCCCCCAATTGAAACGTACTACGGCAGGGCCTGCCGCTTTGCATGCGCACGGGCAGGCATCGAGCCACGAGTCCAGCACACGGTCACGGACACAGCCGTCTCCATTGCACTCGCCGAATCGGGAGTAGGAATCACCCTGGCAACTACCCTCATGATGGGACTGCGACCTACCAAGAGCCCCATTGCCACACTGCCAGGCAATTCACATCGCAGTATCGTGGCCATAGCTCGCTCTGCAGCGCTCGAAAAGGACAGCGTCCGAGCCGTCCGCGACGCACTCACACAGTCGTTCTCACCGCTGGCCTCTGAATAGCCCAAGATATTCGGCTATACCGCGAGTGATGCCCATCCTTGGCCCCACCGAGGATCGGTCCAGCAATTACCTAAGTTCCTTCGACATGCGCTGGCGGCAAGGACGGGCTTCGGGATTCCGCTGTCGGCGGCGCTGGGCCAGTTTGGAGGCCACTTTCGGTTTGACGTACAGTGCGCTGACCAATGCCCATCTCGCCCTACGTCCGGAAAGCCGGCAGCACTGGAGAGAACGCGCAAGGGTGCTCAGAGTCGGTCAAAGGGCCCGGATCACCCGGCGTTCGGGAGGCTTTCCCCCAGGTCGTCTGCGTCGCTGAAACTGATCCGGCAGGTTCGGACATCTGAATCGAAATACGGGCACTCCTTCGCATTTAGAACGCCAGAATCCCCACAGAACAAGAATTCTTGTAGCTACTTCTACTCCCGCGCTTTACGCGGTAATGGACCTTCCGTCAGGCTGCGTGCGACCTTTCGTCAGGCTGCGGCCAGAATGGCTGTGCCACAACGACGGCGCCGGCAAAGAGCGGATCACTCAAGCTTGGCGTGACGTAGGTACTGGTAGGTGGTCTCCCTGCTGATCACGTAGTCGCGGGCGAGGACGGCTTTCGGAACACCGCTGTCGGCGCGCTGGGCCAGCTCGGCCGCCTGTTCCGGTGTGAAGGTCTTTTTCCGTCCTTTATAGGCGCCGCGCTGCTTGGCCAGCGTGGCCTTCCCTTCGGCGTTCCCTGATAAGGGAGCAATCGAATTCGGCGAAGGCACCCGTCACGGAGACCGTGAGGTTGGCTATGGGGGAGTCCTCGCCAGTGAAGACCAAGCCTTCTTTGATGAACTCCACCCGCACTCCGTTGACTGTCAGGCCCTGTACGGGCGCACGCAGGTCGTCGAGGTTGCGGGTACCCATTTTGCGCCCCCAACCTCGTCCTGACAGGTTGAGTTCTAGGTCCGTCCCTGAAGAAAGGCAAGACGTACAGGACCTCATCCGTCAAGGCTTGGGTGTAAATCAGTCTGATCAGACACCAGCATCAAAACGACGGCGGACGTGTGTTACTAAGCAGATGTGCTTCGCTTAGCTTGCTCTACCAGTTCAGTTAACCAGGGGCGGTGGCCGCGATGAAATGTCATCCCGCTGGGCAGCCCCTGGATGGACGGCAGCCCGTTGACAATGTCAATGGTGAGGCGACTGTCACTCATGGGGGCATTGCTGATGTGAAGGTCGCCATAGGATTCCGGGAGCACGGGATCCATCCATAGACCGCCGCGTGAAACGTGCGTGTCGTACTGCATCAAGCTTGTGATAAGCAGGATCGGAGCAGTCGCGGCCCAAGCCTGCGGCGAGCAGGCGGTGGGATAGGGAATCGGTTCCTTGAATCTGTCGCGTTCGAAACCGCAGAAGAGTTCCGGGAGGCGACCATCGCAATAATCGGCCGCCTCGAGCAGTGCCGTTGCAACTCGTTGGGCTTCGGAAATGAAGCCGTAGCGAACCAGCCCTGCCACGATGATGGCATTATCGTGTGGCCAAACCGAGCCATTGTGGTAGCTTGCGGGGTTGTATGCACCCATATCGCTCGCGAGTGTCCGAATACCCCATCCGCTGAACATCTCCGCAGACATCAGCCGTTCTACCACCGTTGGTGCCTTGTCTTCATCCACAAGGCCAAGCCACAGGCAGTGGCCCATGTTGGACGCGCAGGCGTCTACCTGCCGCTTATTGCCATCAAGGGCGATGGCATAATAGCCCCGTTCGGGTATCCAGAATTTTTCGTTGAAGCGCTTTTTCAAGTCATCTGCGCGGGCAGAAAGGTCATCTCCCAGGTTTGTTTCCCCGGCGTCGTATGCCATCCAGGCGCGCGCAAGGTAGGCGGTGTAGACGTAGGCCTGAACTTCACAGAGTGCAATTGGAGGTTCGGCTAGGGTACCGTCTGCAAAATTGATTCCATCCCAAGAGTCTTTCCAGCCTTGATTGATAAGTCCTTGATCGTTCAGCCGCTCATATTCGACGAACCCATCTCCATCCCTATCTCCATGCCGACGCACCCATTCCAGTGCGCGGTCGGCGTGTGGAAGGAGGTTGGTGATGGTATCTGCAGCGAATCCCCAGCGGCTCACTGCTCCTAGGAGCATGACGAACAGGGGCGTGGCATCTATGCTGCCGTAATAGGTGGACTTGCCGCCGAGGGAAAGACCACTGGAGATGTCCAGCCTGACTTCGTGGAGGATCTTGCCCGGTTCTTCTTCGCTGACCGCGTCGACTTGGCTGCCCTGCCGATCAGCCAACGTCTGTAGTGTCCCCAAAGCTAAGGAAGGGTCTACGGGGAGGGCCATAAGCGAGGCCCAGAGCGAATCTCTGCCGAACAGAGTCATGAACCACGGTGCGCCAGCGGCTACGACGACCCGGTTTTGATGGTGCGGATCCTCTATGCGGAGGGCGCCGAGGTCGTCGTAGCTGCGCCGAAGTATTCGTTCTATGGAGCGGTTGCCGATTTGCAGCACCGGAATCTTAGCGACCCATTCCTGCCGACGGCGGTCGCTCGGTGACACCTCTCGGGTGTCTGCCAGATTCCTCGAGGAGCTGGACGACGTGGCCTCATCCAGGAGCGGAGCGATCCTGACTGTTGTGTTCCAGCAGGTATGCGGTGCGATTTCGACCCGGAATGACAAGCCTTCTGATTCGATCTTTGCGCCCGGAGCCTTGAAGATCACAGCCTTCCGCGCGTCGCGCCATGCCCCGCGGATGACGAGCGACTCATTATCAGGCTGGCGGATCTCATCCCATCTTCGAGGAGTGCGTGCCTCCTTCACCTCGAAGAGGTCTGCAAAATCGCAGGCAATGCTCAACGAAACCTCGCATACCGCCGGCTTGAGGGAGTAATTCCACACCGTGATGCGCTCTGTTACCCCGGCGTCTACTTCCCGCAGTCGTTCAACGATTAGTGGGCTGTCAGCATACTCATCGACTCGAATGACCCGCCCGACGAAGAGTGCCCTATAGGGCTCCTGTGTCTCGGACGCTAACGGCTCCAGTGATTGGCCGTCAATCGTGAGATGCCACCCCGAAACCATCCGTGTGTCCTGAAGGAAGACTCCATGTGCGGATCCTTCACGGATGTCGCCATTCGGCAAGGAGATACAGAAGGACGTTCCTTCCACCAAGGTTACAGTTCCGGCACCCAATGGCCCGGCGGCGGTGTCATTGTTCCATCCAGCCATCCTTGTCTCCTCCAAACGAGTGCCAATGAACGCCGAGGTCGGACTGGAGCCTATACAAGTCCTGCTCGTATTTCCCTATTTCAAATTACGCCCGTCAAGGGAACTCACGCTAGCGTTAGATGGCATCTTGAACATCAGGGCATGCTGCTGCACAGAGCAAAGTTGGCCTGTGTATGGATCACCAGTCCTGAACCGAGCAGCGTAAACCCCTCCATTACAAGCCTCCAGTTCAGGGCGTCCCTTTTCGCGTACAAGCAGCAAATTCCTCGCCGGAACTCTACGGCCGGTTGATCCCGACAGGTGCCTCCTCTCGGCGATTCTGCCCAGCACAATTTGAGCCAGCTCGGCCCCACCGCTCAGGCGAGTGTCCTTTTTCGGCCTTTGTAGACGCCGCATTGCGTGGCCAAGGGGATTCCCTTTCGCTGTTGTTCCAGGATGAGTGAGCGTTCGAAGTCAATGAAGGCATCCATAAGGGACGGACGGCAGAGCAACGGGCTGATCAGCGCGGCACCGACGAAGGGCCCCAAAATTCAAGACCGGTTCGAAGCTCTCTTTGACTGACTCCACCCGCATACCTTTGCGTGTCTACGTTCTAATTTGAGCTAGTTCGAACCTCGGACTGGTCAAGCGAGGGAAAGGAAGAGCTTTTCCAGGTCTTTCTTGTCCATGGTTGCGTCCTTTTGGACAATGCACTGCTCCAGGCCTGTGGCTATGATGGCGAATCCGGCCCGGTCGAGCGCCTTGGACACGGCCGCGAGCTGCGTGACGACGTCCTTGCAGTCTCGACCTTCTTCAAGCATGCGGGTGACAGCGGCCAACTGGCCCTGGGCGCGCTTGAGCCGGTTGATCACGGGCGTCAGTTCTGAGGGATTGAGTTCCAAGGGTTTCTCCGAATCTTGATGGCTTCTCCAATCCTATACCCCCAGGGGTGTTTGACATACCCCCACGGGTATCTGTAATACTCGGTGGGGTATTCACTCATTCCCCTGACGAGAGGCCAGCAATGACTTCCCCTTCCACGGCACCGGCCGTCACCGCCCTTGCTCCCGAAACCCTCCGGACCTGGATTGACCAGCGCCAGGACCTCGTGGTCATCGACGTGAGATCCGCCGCCGAATTCGAGTCCATGCACATTCGCGGCTCCTACAACGTCCCCCTGCCGCTGCTGTCCGCCCACACCGACGAGCTCGCCGCCCGCCTGGGCTCCCGCGTGGTCCTGGTCTGCCAGTCCGGAGCCCGCGCCGAGCAGGCCCGCCAGCACCTGGCCAAGTCTGGCATTGATGGCGCCTACGTCCTGGCCGGCGGCCCACCCGGCTTCGCTGCCGCCGGCGGAGACGTAGTGAAGGGTGCGGGCCGCTGGGCACTGGAGCGCCAGGTCCGCCTCGCCGCTGGTTCCCTGGTGGTCCTGGGCCTGGCCGGCGGCAAGTTCGTCTCCCCGAAGATACGCATGCTCGCCGGGGCCATAGGCGCCGGCCTCACCTTCTCCGCAGCCACCAATACGTGCGCCATGGGCCAGGCCCTCTCGGCAATGCCGTGGAACAAGGCAGCCAAGGAACCCACTCGCGAAAGCGCCATCCTGACCCTGCCTGTCGCTGACACCAGGGAGGAGGCCAAAGCCTCATGACCGCCACCCTGGTCCTGGTCCTTTCCCTCTCGGTGGTCATCGGGCTCTCGCTCGGCGTCCTGGGCGGAGGCGGGTCCATCCTGACTGTCCCGATTCTGGTCTACGTCGCCGGGTTCGACGCGAAGGAAGCCATCGCAGCATCGCTTTTCGTCGTGGGCGTGACTTCGGCGGTGAGCGTGCTCAGCCACGCTCGCGGCGGCAGGGTGAGGTGGCGGACCGGCCTGATCTTCGGCGCGGCGGGCATGGCCGGCGCATTCGTCGGCGGGCTGCTCGGCGGACAGATCCCCGGCGAGGTCCTGCTCATCGCCTTTGCCATTATGATGGTGGGGACCTCCGTGGCCATGCTTCGCGGACGGAAAATAAAGAACGACGACGGAGGCGCGCCAGCCCAGCACGAGCTACCCCTTGCCAGGGTGCTGCTGGACGGGGCAGTCGTCGGGCTCATCACGGGCCTGGTCGGCGCAGGCGGAGGATTCCTCGTGGTCCCGGCCCTGGCACTCCTGGGCGGCCTGCCGATGTCCGTCGCCGTGGGCACCTCCCTGGTGGTCATCGCGATGAAGTCCTTCGCGGGGCTCGCCGGATACCTCTCCACCGTCCAGCTGGACTGGGGCATCACCCTCGGCGTGACCGCCGCCGCCATTGTGGGCACCCTTGCCGGTGCCAAGCTGGCAGGTCGCATCCCGGAAGCCGCATTGCGCAAAGCCTTCGGCTGGTTCGTCATGGCCATGGGAACCTTCGTCCTCATCCAGCAGGCCCCGGCCGACCTGCGCTGGTTCATAGCCGCCGGAATCGCAGCTCTCACCGCAGCCACCGCCGGAATCTGCTGGTTCTTCATCAGTTCCTGCCCCCTGCGCAACCGCAGCGGCCGCCGCAGCAGCGTCCCCTCACCTGCCTGACCCGCAACACTCATCAAGGAGAACACCATGAGCCTCATCGGCTCCCTGAAGAAGGCCTTTAGCAAGCCCTACAAAACAGTCTCAGTCGCTGAGGCAAAGGACCTCCTGTCCTCGGGCGCCTCGCTGATCGACGTCCGCTCCGCGCAGGAATGGCGCTCCGGCCGGGCACCCCAGGCAAAACACATCCCGCTGGACCGGCTGCAGACCAACACCGCTGGAATCAACAAAAACCGCCCCGTGATCGCGATGTGCCAGTCCGGTGTCCGCTCCGCTTCAGCGGCCCGGCTCCTCGCTACCCAGGGTTACGAGGCCTACACCCTGCGCGGCGGCATGAGCGCCTGGCGCCAGGCCGGCGAACCCGTCCGCTAACAACACCCCACACTATTTCGAGAGAGAAACCCGTGGCTGAAATCACCGTCACTGAAGCGAAGAGCGGCGCTCCACCGCCCGCATCCTCGATGTCCGCGAAGAATTCGAGATCGAAGAGGGCATGAGCCGCGGTGCCCTGCAATCCGCAGCGGCAACCGTAGTGCCGCCGTGGCCGACACCCTCAACGGCGCAGGCTATTCGGCGGACACAATGACCGGCGGCACGATCGCTTGGACCCGCGCCGGCCTCCCCCCCCACCTGAACCCGGCAGCCCCGCCACCAACCAAGACAAAAGCCCGAAAGGACCCAAAAGACAATGGAAACCATCGACATTACCCAACAGAGCTTCGGCCAGACCCTGGAGAACAACGAGATCGTCTTCGTGGATTTCTGGGCGGCCTGGTGCGGTCCCTGCCGTATGTTCGCCCCCACCTACGGAGCCGCCGCTGAGAGGCACCCGGATATCACCTTCGCCAAGGTCGACACCGAAGCAGAACAGGCCCTCGCCGCAGCCGCAAGCATCACCTCCATCCCGACCCTGATGGCCTTCAAGGACAAAACACTGGTGTTCTCCCAGCCCGGAGCCCTTAATGCCACCGGACTCGAGGAAGTCATCCAGGCCGTGAAAAACCTGGACATGGACAAGCTCCGCGCCGACGCCGCACAGCAACAGCCCTAACACCCACAGCAAAAATCCGCCCCAGCACTGCGGAGTGAAGAAAGACCAACTACCCTCCACGCCTCATCCAAAGGAGCTCACCCAAGATGCTTATCGAGCGCATTTACGACGAAGACCTCGCCCAGGCCAGCTACCTGATCGGCTGCCAGGCCAACGGCACCGCCGTTGTTGTTGACAGCCGCCGCGACATCGCGGTCTACCAGGAACTGGCTGAGAAGAACGGCATGAAAATCGTGGCCGTCACCGAAACCCACATCCACGCCGACTACCTCTCCGGCACCCGCGAACTCGCAGCAACCACCGGCGCGAAGATCTACGTCTCCGGCGAGGGCGGACCGGACTGGCAGTACGAATTCGACGCCGAACGCCTCTATGACGGCGATAAGATCACCATCGGCAACATCAGCATCCAGGCCCTGCACACCCCGGGCCACACCCCCGAGCACCTGTCCTTCCTGGTCACCGACGGCGCCTTCAGCGACCGGCCCGGCTACCTGCTCTCGGGTGACTTCGTTTTCTCCGGCGACCTGGGCCGGCCGGACCTGCTGGACGAGGCAGCGGGCGGCACCGACACCCGCTTCGACGGCGCCAGGCAGCTCTTCGCCAGCCTCCGGGACAAGTTTCTCATCCTTCCCGACTACGTCCAGGTCCACCCCGCCCACGGCGCAGGCAGCGCCTGCGGCAAGGCCCTCGGCGCCATCCCGTCCTCCACGGTTGGCTACGAGCGGCTCTACTCCTGGTGGGGCCCCTACCTCGCCGCCAACGACGAGCAGGGCTTCATCGACGAACTCCTCGACGGCCAGCCCGACGCCCACGCCTACTTCGGCCGAATGAAACGCGAAAACCGTGAAGGCCCTGCAGTCATGGGCAAGCGCACACCACTGCCCGAACTCGCAGCCGGCATAGTTGCTGCAGGCCTGGCGGCGGACACCCTGACCTTCATCGACACCCGCCCCAACAGCGAGGTCCACGGAGGCAGCGTAACCCGATCCCTGAATGTACCGGCCGGCAAGTCAGTGGCCAGCTACGGGGCCTGGGTAGTTAACCCGGAAACGGACAAGAACCCGCTGGTGCTGCTGGCCCAGGACCAGGAAGCCGCGCAGGACATATGGGACCACTTGGTGAGAGTGGGAATTGACAACGTCGCCGGCTACGTCACCAGCATCGAAGGGCTCCCCACCTTCACACCGAAGCTGATCCAGCCCAAGGAACTCGACAAATTCGATCCCGCCGCGGTGCTGGATGTCCGCAACAAAACCGAGCACACCGCCGGGCACATCCCGGGCTCGTACCAGCTCAGTGGCGGCCGCCTGATGTGGCACCTCGACGAACTGCCCGCCGAAGGAGCTATTGTGACCTACTGCCAGTCCGGGGTACGGAACTCGGTTGCGGCCAGCGCCCTGCGCCGGGCGGGGTACGACGTGGTCGAACTCGACGGCAGCTACGCCGGCTGGAGCGCTTGGCGGAACTCCGTTCCCGCAGCCTAACCAACCATGCCCTCAGACCGCCCGGGCACGCCCCCTGCGGCTCGGGCGGCCCTGCCTATCCCGGTTTGACCTACAGCGGCTTTGGTCATCCTGCCGAAGCCTTGTCGTGTTTGCGGGCGTAGGCGCGGTTTGCTCTTTGTCTGGCGCCGCATCGTTCGGAGCACCACTGCCGCCTTGAGTGGGTCCGAATCAAAAATCGATCGCAGGGCGTGGAAGCGCACTGGGCGATGCGATGCGCATCCGGGCCCGTCAACAAGGAAGCGGCGTCCTCGGTGATATTCGCCAGGGCGTGATCTACCAGTTGTGTTAGCGGATGGATCGGAATTCGGGAAAGCCCTTCGGCGGGGTCGTAACGCAGCGGCGCTGCGTTAGGCACCGCGGTCAGCGCATGATTGATGCCGTCCAGGGATAAGGAGTCCGGAGCGACGCCCTTGGTCTGCGAATCCAGGACGTCCCGGAGGTGCCCCCGCAGGTCGGTGAGTTGTAGCTGGCAGTATTCCAGCAGCCCGGTGCCTTCGGGCACGAGTTCCTGCGTTACCAGCCATGCGGTGGCTTTTTCCGGGCTGTCGAGTTCATCGACCCGTTGCCCGCCGGGAAGAGTGACGATGGTGTTGACCAGCGCCAGGCAGGGGTGTTCGCCAGTTCCTGGGGCGGGAGGTAGTGGGATCTTCATGCTTCTCACGCTACCAGCTGGAGTTTGACGTGAGAATCCCGTAGTGTGGTTATCACGCTAAAAGCAACTTTTTTCCGTTATGTGAGGTACTTTTGTGACTAGTTCGCGCTCTTGCGGCACCGCCCCGTTCGTCTTGTCTGTACTGGACAATGCCTTTACCGGTGTCGGCAACTCTGTGCAGGAAACCTATGATGAGATCATCAAGCTGGCGCAGCTGGCCGACCGGCGCGGCTTCCAGCGTTTCTGGATGTCGGAGCACCATGCAATGCCCGGAGCTTCCATACCTTCCCCGCAGCTGATGGTGGCGCGGCTGACCGGCGAGACCGAGCGCATCAGGCTCGGGGCGGGCGGAATCATGCTGCCCAACCACGTGCCCCTGGTCGTCGCCGAGCAAATCGGCATGCTCGACGCGCTGGCCCCTGGACGGATCGATCTAGGGTTGGGACGGGCTCCCGGCACCGACGGGGCAACCGCTTCAGCCCTGCGTCGTCACCACACCGCGAACGATGAATTTCCCGAGCAAGTCGCAGAACTGCTGGGCTTTCTGGGCAACGATTTTCCACAAGATCACCCCTACCGCGACGTTCATGCGGTGCCCGGACCCTGGCAGTCAGAGCAGAACCGCATACCGCAACCCGAAACCAGCGCTGATGTCTGGATACTGGGGTCATCGATCTACTCCGCGCAGGTCGCCGCCCGGCTCGGCCGACCCTATGCCTTCGCCCTGCAGTTCGGCAGCGCCGACGTTCTCAACGCCATGCGGATTTACCGCCAAAGATTCCGCCCATCGCGCTTCCTTGCCGAACCCTACAGTCTGGTCAGCGTCGGGGCGATCGCTGATGAAGATCCCGCAGAGGCCCGTCGTCAATCAGCTTCCACCGCGATGGCAATGCTGAGGATGTTCCAACGCAAGTCCTTCGCACTGCTCCCGCCCGAGGAAGTGGAAGCCTACCAAGCCAACGGCCAGGAACAACAGGTTATTGAGGAATACACCGACCGGGCACTTCATGGAACCCCTGCCCAGGTTGCAGCCGGCTTGGAGGAGCTTCACCATCAAACAGGCGTCAACGAGGTGATGCTGGTTGTCCAAGGCTATTCGCGCCGCGCTCAAGCACACACCCTTGAACTGATTGCAGACCACTACGGCATGCCGACTGGGAACTCTGAACCATCCTGAGGTTTTATGAAATGTCAGGTCGTTAGGGCTTACGCCCGGCATGGCTTTGTTCGCGGGGAAGGTCATTCGCTTTTCACCTGCTGTCGTGTAGCCCAAGATTGACTGCGGTGGGGGTGCTCGTGGACCCCACCCGTTCGGCGCCATCTTGCCCTTCCGTTCCGGCAGGGCTGCTACAGGCGGCGGCGCAGAACTCGGGCTCAGTCAACCAAAACGGTTCTTTTATCCTGTCGTTCCGGCACGCGGATGAAGGCCGAGCACCGCAAACGAGTTGTTGTTAGGCCCGAAAATCTGCAGTCAGCAACCGTGGCCCTCGCCCGCAATTCGGCATGGACTGGTAAATTGCAATTGTGTCTCTTATATCTGACGGCCCCCTGACTCTACGCGAGCGGAAGAAGCGCCAGACCATGGAAAGCGTTTTGGCTGTCGCTCGTGAAATGCTCTCCGAAAAGGAGTACGACAGCATCACGACCAAGGAACTGGCCGCCAGGGCCGGCATCGGCGAGGCAACGCTCTTCCGGTACGTGGTCAACAAAAAGAACCTCTTCCTCCTCATCTACGAGGAGTTCTTCAACGACGTGCTGCAAGCCTGCCTGGACGAGGACGCCAAAGACACCACCGAACATGGCACGGCCCAGTACTACATCGACAGAATCACAGCAATGTACACATCCCTTGCCGGGCTCTACAAACGGGACCCCGACAGCGGCTACGTGTACGTGCGGGACTCCTTCAGCCCCGAAGACTTCGGCCAACGCGGCCTGGAACAGGGCGACCGCTGGCACGCCCTCGTCGAACGGGTCATCCGCAAAGGCCAGGACGCCGGCGTCCTCCGCCCGTCGCCGCCGCGCCTCATTGCCCAAAACGTCCACGCCATCTATGTCCACGAAGTGCTCGCCACACACGCCCGCCGCCGGGACCCTAAGACAATAGATGCCAGGCTCGCCAGCCGTTTGGAAGCCCTGCTTGAACCCCTGAACATAACTGCAGCGCAGTAGGTAACCGTCTCTTCTGACTCATGTCTCATGACCTCGTGACAGATGATGTCTCAGGAGTGTGTGGACACTGTTCGTTTGGGCTTCGGCGTGGCGTCGGTCTTGCACGGGTAGTGCTTACGCTCGCGGCGGGCGCGGGCGGGCTCAGCCGCTGCGTCTGAGAGATTGCTATTGCCAACTTATGGGGTCTGGGATGGCTGATGATCTGCTCCCCAGGGGTTCCAAGCAGACGGCGGTTGTTTCAGTTAGTGCGGATAGCTCGGCCGATGTATTAGTTGCCCATCACGAGTGCGTCCTGAGACTCCACAAGCCCTCGCCTTGTACAAGGTCATCACACACTTGCAACGGCGAGACTTTTACTTACTGCCCTTGTGTCCCCTCTCACAAAGTGATCTAATGAAAGTGCACTCCGAAAGGATGACACTTTCAAATTAGCTCCAAGACCGAAGGAAAGCTATGACTACGCTCGCTATCACTGAATCATTGGACCTCAAAGAGGTTTTCTCAAAGTTTCCGACGGGGGTAGCTGCAATCAGCGCGATGGTACAAGGGGTTCCTAAGGGGCTTGTTGCCTCCTCGTTCACGGTAGGAGTCTCCATGGACCCACCCCTGGTTTCCTTTTCGGCTCAACATACCTCCACTACGTGGCCTGTTCTCCGTAATGCCGAAAGGATCGGTGTCTCCATCTTGGGATCGGAGCAGCAGCAGACGTGTCTCAGGATGGCATCGCGCAGGCCTGACAAGTTCGATGACATCCTTTATCGCGTCAACGATCAGGGAGCCATCGTTGTCCCTGGCTGTTCCCTGTGGTTGGAGTGCTCCGTCTTTGCAGAACTTCCCGCCGGAGATCATTCGGTGGTACTCCTCAAAGTGGAATCCGCCCAAGCCTATTCTGACAAGAGTCCCATCATCCTCCACGAGTCCCTGTTCAAGTTTCTAGAAGCCCCGCAGGCAGTCTAAGCCCGGCCTCTTCGATAATACTGACGTCGAACGTTGCCATGCTGCACCGGGCAGCCCGCGAATCTCGCCCACTTACGGAGACGCTTCCGATCATCCGGTCGGGCTGCGTTTCACTGAAAGGGGCGGGAACGCCTTCCCTCCAGTTCTTGGATGATTAAGTCCTAGTGGATGCCAACAGCGCCCGGTTTACCGGTGGCACCATGTCCGCGTCCGAGGACTTACCTTGCGGTGACCTGGCGCATCCTCTGCCTGTAACGGGTTTTTGCTTATATTGGTGACTAGTAATTTCCGCCACCTGCGCACCGGAAGCGCTGCCGCCCCGGCCACTGCCGCGGCGGCCCTTGACCTGCTGGGAGAGGTTTTGCCGGGTCTCGAGTATGGCCTGATTGGCCAGCGAGATCTAGTGGAAATGATCAACCGCGACCGCGGTGTGGGCCAGCCACATCCGCAACTCTTTGCGGAACGCCGCCGGGGGATCGATCGAGACGACCTGCACGGCCAGGCGCTATTGAAGGCGCAGGGCGAACATCCAGTCCCCTGACCTTGTGATCGCGGCCGTCGACCACGCCAAGGACCTACCCGGTGTTCCAAAATCCACGATGGTTGTCATCCACGGCTCGAACCGTATCCACGCCCAGGTTGACGTGTCCTAAATTAGCGAACAGACCGGAGCCAGTGTTCATCAATGCCGAGCATCAGCCGGACTGAGCTTGTCCACATCGGGCAGCTGCAGTTGGCAGGCCACGGTTGCGGCCCGGACCATTGACCACGAAGTACCGCAGATTGCAAAAGCTGAGGTAACCGGGGCGTGGGTGGCAGCCAGAAGGATGCTTGGGCGGTGAGCCGTCTACGGCTAGAGATTCGAGCTTCAAGCCCTGCTTGACCTGTACGGTTCCAACGGCGAGAGCCGTTCGAGGCTGACCGCCAGCTGCACACCGGACGTCCTTCATCGCCGGAGCAACACCAGTTTCTCCATGATCAGCAAAGGATCTCACTACTTGGTGAAGGCATGCTCATCATCAGTCCCTTCTGAAATACCCGCACTCATTCCTCTGGGCAGCGCTTGCTGTTGGTCCGGATCTGTCCGGGCCCTACACTTCCATACCGTTATTAGTATGAAAAAATGATTTCGTAGCCACGCCGTTAGCGGCTATCCGTATCCCAGACCGTCCGGCACATCAGCCACCACCCCTCGCCGGACCAAGGTGTCGCCACCACGGATACTAACGCCGTCGCCTATGCGGCACGCCCGCCACGCCTCTGCAATCCGAAGGTGATAGGCAGTGGGTTGTGGTGAATGACCTGATGCGGGGTCGTCCAGGTTGGAACGACCAAGGAAATGACCCATGATGCCGTCCTAGGTATGGATGGGCGCTGCCGGTCGCAGTTACCAGCCGCGTTCGGCGAGGCGGTGAGGTTGTGGGATTTCGTCGACGTTGATGCCCGCTATGGCTTCGCCCAGGCCGCGGGAGGCCTTGGCGATAACGTCCGGGTCATCAAAGAAGGTGGTGGCCTTCACCACGGCGGCCGCGCGCTGGGCCGGGTTGCCGGACTTGAAGATGCCCGAGCCGACGAACACGCCGTCAGCGCCGAGCTGCATCATCATCGCCGCGTCCGCAGGGGTGGCGATGCCGCCGGCAGTGAACAGCACCACCGGAAGCTTGCCCGTGAGCGCAACTTCCTTGACCAGTTCGTACGGGGCCTGCAGTTCCTTCGCGGCAACGTACAGCTCGTCCTCGGGCAGCGAGGAGAGCCGGCGCAGCTCGGCACGGATCTGGCGCATGTGCGTGGTGGCGTTGGAAACATCTCCGGTGCCGGCCTCGCCCTTGGACCGGATCATCGCCGCGCCCTCGTTGATCCGGCGCAGCGCCTCACCAAGGTTGGTGGCACCACAGACGAAGGGAACGGTGAATTCCCACTTGTCGATGTGGTTGGCATAGTCGGCCGGGGTCAGGACCTCGGACTCGTCAATGTAGTCAACGCCCAGGGACTGCAGGATCTGCGCCTCAACAAAGTGGCCGATCCTGGCCTTGGCCATGACCGGCACGGACACGGCCTCGATGATCTTGTCGATCATGTCCGGATCCGACATCCGGGACACGCCGCCCTGGGCGCGGATATCAGCCGGCACACGTTCCAGCGCCATCACTGCAACGGCACCGGCATCTTCGGCGATGCGGGCCTGCTCGACGTTGACGACGTCCATGATGACGCCGCCCTTGAGCATCTCAGCCATACCGCGCTTCACGCGGCGGCTTCCAGCACCGGAGCTGAGACCACTTACGTGGCTGCTGTTCACCAATAATTCCTCTATGTTTTGGAAATCAAACTCCTAACGGGACATGTCCGCTAGTTCGCTGGATCGGGTGACCCTGCCGTTAGAAGTTCTGTCTACTGAGTGACAAATCCTGACGGAATATCTCTGCGTTGCTATTTTTCATCTACTGCCGGTTCTGCCTCAGGATCAGCGTTGCTTGCAAAAGGTGAACTCGCTGTATTTGCCGACCCGAGCGGGCTCACGCGCAACAGGCATTGCGCGCGAGCCCGCTTCGGGTTACGCGCAAAGCTGCCTCGCACGTGAACTCAATTCAGTCTGACTGCCGGGCCTTTGGCCCGTCTCTTCCAGCAGGGCAGCGACCGCTGGCCGGCAGGATTTCCGTCTCGCGCTTTAGGCTCTGGTGCCCGCAAGGGCGCTTTCGGCTTCCTTCAGCACCGCGGCTACGCTGGCAACCAGCCAGTCAATTTCGTCGCGGTTGAGGATGAGAGGCGGGGAGAATTGGATAAGAGGGGCGCCGCCCTGGTCTACAGCTGCCCGGCAGAGGACACCTGCCGACAGCAACCCGGGGGCCAGATGATTTGCTACAAAATCGGCAGCATCTACCGGGTCGGCCCATGTGCGCTTTTCCTTGTCGGTGGCCAGCTCAAGGGTCCAGTGATAACCGGCGCCTCGAACGTCTCCAACCAGGGCAAGCGAGCCCAGATCGGCCATGCGGGTTCGGAAGTAATCTTCGTTATGCCTGACGTTGCCCAGAACGTCTTCGCGTTCCATAATCGCCAGGTTGGCCAGCCCTGCGGCGCAGGCGGAAGGATTCCCTCCGTAAGTGAGGCCGTGCAGGTACATCCCTGCAGGACCATTGAGCACGGTATCGACCACGTCACTGGTGGCGATCATTGCGCCCAGCGGGACGTAGGCGGAAGCTATTCCCTTGGCGCAGGTGATGATGTCTGGTTTGAGGCCAAAACGCGTCGATGCAAACCATTCCCCGAGGCGGCCGAACCCGGTGATGACTTCATCCGCTACCAGCAAAATGCCGTATTTGTCGCAAATCGCCCTGACGCCTTCGCAGTATCCGCGGGGTGGGGTTACTGAACCGGCCGCGTTCTGAAGGGGTTCGATGAAGATGGCAGCTACTGTGTCCGGTCCTTCTTGGCGGATCAATTCCTCAAGCTCGTGGAGCAGGAAGTCGGTGAACTGCTCCTCGGTCTCGTTGATCGGCCGCCTGTAACGGTTGGTATTCGAGAAATGGCGGGCACCATGCATGAGCGGCTCGAATGGCTTCCGAAAGTTTGTCATGCCATTGATGGACAAAGCCGCAAACGATGTGCCGTGGTAGGCGTTCCTTCTGGCCAGGAACTTCATCCGGGAACCTTCACCCTTGGCCTGATGGTACTGGCGAATGAGCTTGATGGCAGCTTCGTTGCTTTCGCTGCCGCCGGAGGTGAGGAAAACCCGGTCCAGGCCCTCAGGTGCGATCTCGGCGACCTTTGCGGCGAGCCGGACGGCGGGGGGGTGGGCATAGCCCCAGTTGGTGTAGTACGGCAGGTCAGTCATCTGGGCTTTGACTGCCTCCCCGATCTCCTCGCCGTGGCTGTAGCCGATTTGAACGCAGTACAAGCCAGCAAGAGCGTCGAGGTAACGGTTGCCCTTCTCGTCCTCCAGCCAGCACCCCTCGCCTTTGACCATGATGGCAGGAGGGGCCTCCGTGTAAGTATGGGCTCCGGTGAAGTGCATCAGGAGGTGCTTTTGGGCAAGGTCCTGCAGTTCCGAGGACTCCCGGGCTGCTGCGGACGTCTCGGGGGCAATGGTTTCGGTTGGCGTTGACATGGCGGTTCTCTCTTTCTTGTGAATCCCACCTGCCCGGTGCAAGGGACAAGCGGACAGGCGGTGGCGGGCACCAACTGGTGCCACACTCAGGTTCTGAGGGTCAGGGGTTTCCCGCTGTTGCTTCCTGGCTGGTGCGTACAGGGAGCTCTGGTGTTTCGATCTCCTCAAAGGTGACCTCGGGCAGCGGGCGGCGGAACATCCTGGTCAGGGACAACAGCCAGACCAAGCCGAGACCGATCCAAATAAAGCCCACCCAAAAGGCGACTTCCGTGAGCTGGGTCCAGAGCCATAATGTAAGGGCAACACCAATGCCTGGCACGACGGCATAGCGGAGGATTGCGCGCGCACCACGATTGCCCTTGTCGATTACGTAGTGCTTGATGACGGTTAGATTCACGAAGGTGAAGGCGGAAAGGGCGCCGAAGCTGATCAGTGCCGCAGCAGTCGTGCCGTCAATGAACAGCGCGGTGAGGCCGAATGCACCTGAAATTACTGTGGCATTGACGGGGGTGCTGAAGCGCGTGTTCATTTGCCCGAAGACCCGCTTCGGCAACGCAGCGTCGCGCCCCATCGCGTAGAGGATGCGTGAAACGCTTGCCTGAGAGGCCATTGCGCAGGCAAAAAGGCCGGCGCAGTAGGCGGCGGTGAAGAACACGGACAGCCATTCCCCGCCTGCGTGAGTCATGACCTCCAGCGTCGCGGCGTCGACGTTTTCGAATGTGTAGCCGGGGAAGACCATCTGCGCGGTGTAAGCGATTCCGATGTAGAGGCCTCCACCGATCAAAGTGCAAAGCAGGATGGCCCGGGGAATTTTCACCCTCGGATTATCTGTCTCTTCGGCCAGCGTGGACACCGCATCGAAGCCCAGGAAAGAAAGGCATAGCATTGCAGCGCCGGCGATCACTCCTCCGATGGGCATATCGGGGGAGAAGAACGGTGTGATAGGTGATGGTAGGTCCTGGCCGCCCATAGTCTGAACTGAGGCCAGAATAAAGACCGCGATGAAGACAAGCTGGAACCCGACCATGACCAGGTTCATTTTAGCCACCATCTTAATGCCCAAAATGTTCAGCCCTGTGACGAGGACAACAGCGCCGACGATCCAGACGGCGACAGGCACCTCCGGAGTGTATGGCTGCAGATAGATGCCCAAAAACAGGTAGCAGATCATCGGCAGCAGAATGTAGTCGAGCAACAAGGCCCAGCCCACGACGAAGCTGGTGTTAGCACCAAATGTCCGCCGGACGAACGTGTAGGTCGAACCCGAGCTAGGGTGCGCCTTCACCATCGCACCGTAGCTGGTTGCCGTGAACAGCATCGCAATCAGGGTCACGATGTATGCCGCTGCAACATGTCCCTCGCTCATGACGCTCACATAGCCAAAAGTTGTGAATACCGTCAACGGAACCATGTAGGCCAATCCAAAGAGGACCAGTGCGGGCAAGCCCAGCACGCGCTTATAGCGTGGGGATGCAGCCGCTTCCGATGGGGCGGTTTGGGAAGTGGAAGAATTCATGTTGGGCCACTTTCTTTACTGTTCTGAGGGATGGCCGACGCATCGACCAGCCAACAGTGTTTCCACCATAGTGGATAACTTCCACTGACGGTGGTGTTATTTAAGTTGATTGGCACCGTCCCGCTGATGTCGGGCCGGCGGCTTGCGCCCGGATCACGCCGTAGGGATACGGGCGGCATGGAAGCGAAAAAGCCTTTTGGTTCTCACCAAGGTAGGAGCGATGTTATGAGCGTGCACTCCGATCGAAGCGTACGTTCAGTAAAGCATGACTTTTTCAGCATGTGAAGTGGAGCACCAAACTTTTCACGCTTGTGTCGCAGGCCACTCCGTGCTCTACTTTTGCGAGTGAGCTTCTAACGGAGTGCACTCCCTTTTATCTACAGGCGTAGAACGACAGCCGTGTAGAAGGGCCGGGGTCCCGCTTCCGGTTGCGACGTGACCCTGCTTGCCTGGATCGATCGGGCTTGCCGATCTGCCCCTTTTTGTAACTAAGGAGACTTGGATGAATAAACGCATCGCCATTATTGGGGCCGGCCCCAGCGGAATGGCTCAGTTGAGGGCCTTCGAATCCGCCCGGGCAAAGGGCGTGGATGTGCCGGAGGTGGTTTGCTTTGAAAAGCAGCGCGACTGGGGTGGCCAATGGAATTACACCTGGCGCACAGGCTTGGATGAGTACGGAGAGCCGGTTCATTCAAGTATGTACCGGCATCTGTGGTCCAACGCGCCCAAAGAATGTCTGGAGTTCGCGGAGTACACCTTTGACGAGCACTTCGGCCACCCCGTCTCGTCATACCCCCCACGGCAGGTCCTGTGGGACTACATTCAGGGGCGGGCACTGCAGAGCAATGTCCGCCAGTACGTACGCTTCGAGACCTCAGTACGTGCAGTGCAGTATTTGGCCGCGGAAGATGCTTTTGCCGTCACGAGTGTTCACCTCCCGACAGGTGAAACAACCACCGACCTCTACACCGAGGTGGTCGTTGCCAACGGACACTTTTCCACACCCAACATGCCTGCTTTCCCAGGCATTGAGACCTTTCCCGGACGCATCTGTCACGCCCATGACTTCCGTGGTGCTGAGGACCTGGGGGGTAAGGATGTGCTGCTTATCGGAAGCTCATATTCCGCTGAGGACATCGGGATCCAGGCCCACAAAATGGGCGCCAGAAGCGTAACTTTCAGCTACCGGACCCGCCCCATGGGCTTCGGATGGCCGGACGGGGCTCGGGAGTTGCCCTTAGTGCAACGCTTTGAGGGGCGGCGTGCATACTTTGCGAACGGCGAGTCGCACGAGTTTGACGCAGTGTTCCTATGCACGGGTTACAAGCACCATTTCCCTTTTCTTCCCAGCGACCTTGCTTTGAAGACCCAAAACTGCCTTTATCCGGACCACCTCTATAAAGGTGTTGTTTCGGAGGCAAACCAGCGGCTGTTCTTCCTGGGAATGCAGGATCAATGGTTCACCTTCAACATGTTTGATGCCCAGGCCTGGTATGTCCGCGATGTCATCCTCGGCCAGGCGAGCCTTCCCTCCCCGCATCAGCGACGAGCGGAGATCGATACGTGGCGGGAACGCCAGGAAAGCCTCTCCGGCGACAAGGACGAGGTGCAGTTTCAGGCCGATTACATAAAGGACCTTATCGAAGCAACTGATTATCCGATGTTTGACCTCGAAGAAGTTGTGGCTACTTTCCTGGCTTGGCAAGAGGACAAGAAAGCCGACATCCTTCGCTATCGTGACGTGTGCTACAGATCCATCATGACGTGTACGTTGGCCACGCCGCACCACACGCGTTGGCTCGATGCCATGGACGACTCATTCGATACCTATCTTGGCCCCGCCCTCGCCGAGGCAGCCCCACGTTAAGTCCTACCTGCATGCCTCGGCAGGAAGGCTCCCGTGAGGAGCCATCCTGCCGAGGTTTGCTCTAGGTACAGCGAGAGGCGGGGTTGCCATGCCTGACGAGAAGCCGCGCGAGTTTGCGTTCTTCCCGAGCCAGCACCATGACAATCTCAAACGCTGTTCCTGAAGGCTGAATGCATCTGCAGTTCTTTGGTTCCCATAGTTTCCGCTTGTGCCGCAGGTCACGAACATGCTCTAATTAGAAGTGAGCTCCTAACGGAGTACACTTTCACTTGGTGGGTCGGTAAGCAAGCATCGGCCCTGCCCTAGGTAACGTCTAGCGGCCCTTGCAAGCCGCTCAGGATGGAGTCGTAGATGTACCAGATCGTCAATCCAGCAACAGGTTTGTTGGTAGAAGAGTTTCCAACAGCAACCAACGAGCAGGTGAGCGCGGCTGTCGGCCGCTCACATGACGCTTACCGGCTGTGGCGGGAGCGGCCGGTCGAAGACCGGGTCTTGGCGGTGAAGCGTGCAGGCGAGCTCTTTCGCGAACGGAGCGAAGAACTTGCAGCCATCATTGCCCAAGAGATGGGCAAGAGGATTGACGAGGGCAAGGGCGAACTGCAACTTGTGTCAGACATCTTCGCCTATTATGCCGAGAACGGGCCGGCGCTGCTTTCCGACGAGCAGCTGGAGATCAAAGGCGGAAAGGCGCTGATCCAGAAGCGCCCCGTGGGTTCACTAATCGGTGTTATGCCGTGGAACTACCCGTATTACCAGGTTGCCCGCTTTGTTGCCCCAAATCTGGTTCTCGGTAATACCATCCTGCTCAAGCACGCACGGAACTGCCCCCGTTCCGCCGCCGCCATCGAGCAGCTCCTCCATGACGCGGGCGTCCCTGAAGATGCTTACATCAACATCTACGCCACGAGCGACCAAATCGCCTGGATGCTTTCCGATGACCGGATCCAAGGCATCTCTCTGACTGGAAGCGAACGGGCTGGTGCGGCGGTGGGTGCCACAGCCGGACGCAACCTTAAAAAATGCGTTCTGGAACTCGGCGGATCCGACCCCCTGATCGTGCTCGATACCGCCGACATGGACAACACCGTTGACACCGTCGTCAGCGCAAGAATGGGCAACAATGGCCAGGCCTGCAACTCACCCAAGCGGATCATCGTGATGGACGACCTCTTCGAAGAGTTCGTTGAAAAGGTAACGGCCCGTATGTCCTACTACAAACCAGGTGACCCCGCCGATCCGCAGACGACGCTCGCCCCGCTCTCTTCCCAGCAAGCCGCCGACGAGCTGATCGAACAGATCCAGGACGCCGTCGACAAGGGTGCCTCCCTGCTGACCGGCGGAAGGCACATTGACAGACCAGGGGCGTTCGTCGAACCAGCAGTCCTGACCGGGGTGACGAAGGACATGCGCGCGTACTACGAGGAGCTCTTCGGCCCCGCCATCGTGATCTACCGCGCCGCCAGCGAGGATGAAGCCATCGCTTTGGCCAACGACTCGGTTTACGGCCTTGGCGCCAGCGTCTTCAGTGCAGACCCCACACGTGCCCAGCGGGTCGGTGACAGGCTCGAATCAGGCATGATCACGGTTAACACCCCACCGGGTTCACTGCCTGACGTACCGTTCGGAGGTATCAAGCGTTCAGGCATCGGCCGCGAACTTGGCCCTCTCGGCATTGAGGAATTCATGAACAAGAGGGCCGTCCGCCTGCCTTAGCGCAAGCTTGCCAAGCACGTGCATCGGGACCAAGATACTCGTCTTGCCACCAGGGTGTGTGTCCCTGGCCAGCTTCACGGACGTACCTACATGTTCGAACTCGTTGCCAGTCCATCAGACCCCTAACGAATGCATTTCCGATGAGCACCCCGGTATTGGGGCGGGATGTTCATTTGCATGTACTCCGAGTACTCCGCCGCATGCCCAGGTTCGAATACCTCAAACAACGTTTCGGGTAACAGCCGGATCCTGGCGATGCTCGCATGTATTCCGGAACTTCCGAATTTGCGTCTACTACGCACGCGAACGACTGGCTTCATCACCTGTGGATGTGCTTAGTAGCTTCAGCTTTTTCTGCCACCGCCCCTAATAACAACCCATCTATTTGAAGGTAACCGACATGATCGTCTCCATCCCTAAAGAAATCAAAAACAACGAGTTTCGTGTGGCCATCACTGCAGCTGGTGTGCACGAACTCAAAACCAACGGGCACCAGGTTCTCATCGAGTCCGGTGCCGGTGATGGCTCGGGCATCAGCGATCAGGAGTACATGCTCGCTGGGGCGGAGATAGTTCAGTATGTGGACGAGCTGTGGGCCAGGGCGGACATGGTTTTGAAGGTCAAGGAACCTATTTCGTCCGAATACCGTCACTTCCGAGAGGGGCTAACGCTCTTCACGTACTTGCACCTTGCAGCCGAGCCGGCACTGACGGAAGCATTGCTAGCCTCTGGCGTTACTGCCATCGCTTATGAAACCGTCCAGGCAGGACGTTTCTTGCCGCTTCTGGCTCCAATGAGTGAGGTGGCGGGCCGGCTGGCGGTAACTGTTGGCGCGAACTCTCTCATGGCTCCTGCCGGCGGGAAGGGCGTGCTTCTGGGTGGTGTTCCGGGCGTGCGCCCCGCAAAGGTCACGATTCTGGGCGCTGGAGTCGCTGGAACCAACGCTGCTGCCATGGCCGTGGGCCTCGGCGCAGATGTTTCCATCCTGGACATCAATGTCTCCCGGCTTCGGGAACTTGATGCCCAGTATGCTGGCCGGCTCAAAACCATTGCCTCGAACAGTCTCGAGATTGAACGTTCCGTAACTGATGCGGATCTGGTGATTGGATCGGTGCTCATCCCCGGTGCCAAGGCTCCCAAGCTTGTGAGCAATGATTTGGTTTCTCGAATGAAGCCCGGGAGCGTCCTTGTGGACATCGCTGTCGATCAGGGGGGCTGCTTCGAGGACACGCGGCCCACTACGCACGAGGAACCTACGTTCCGCGTACACGATACGGTGTTCTATTGTGTCGCCAATATGCCAGGTGCGGTTCCCAGCACTTCCACCTACGCGCTGACGAACGTCACGCTGCCGTACGCCATCGCCTTGGCAAACCTGGGCGTCAAAAAGGCCCTCGAAAAGGACGCGGCACTGGCCGCCGGGCTCAATATCGCAGCAGGCAAGGTCACGAACAATTCGGTGAGCGACGCCCATGGGCTTGAGCTCGCTCCTTGGTCGGAACTCGTCAACGCCTAACGCTTTTCTTGGTCGCCTGCCCCGCCCCGCACGAGGGGGTGGGCAGGCGACTCCGGCTGGCAGGGCTGATGTAACGACAAGGCCATACTGCTCCTCGCTACCAAATGCCCTCATACATGATTCTGAGGTGAGCCCCTGCAATAGGCTGGTTCCGCTATTGGCGCTTACGGTTTGAACGCAGATTTGGTTGCCCAGATGCAGCGACGTGCGTAGGGCAGCGAGGTTTTGAACTGGGCTACGAGCAGTGTCACATAGCCACCTTTTTTGGGGCTGTCTGACAGCAAAACCGTGGCGCGCTCCGAAACAGGGCTCTGCCCCTTCTTCTGGCGTAGGCCTGGTTCGCTGGGTTCCGTCCGGACTAACCGGTTGCCTGGGCTGGCCCAAGTTGACTACCCGCGGCGGCCGTAATTCTTCCCTTCCCGCCTGGCGCATCTGACCTAACCAACGTATCGATCACCACCAAGATAAGGACTCTTTCCCATGAACGCAGCAGGCGGACGTCTCGTTGTAGACGTTCAAACCCGAAAGGAATTGGACTCTGCCCTGGATCAAGCGGTGGACCGCCTGAAGCCGGCGGCCATGTCTGAACGCATTGGCATTTCGGTGACTCGGCTCGCTCCGGGCCGCTATGAAGCGCGTCTGAGTTGCGACGTCCCCCCCGGCGTGATTATCGAAAGGTGGGGGAGCCCGCTGCAATAAGCGGGTGGCAGAAAGTGTCGCAGTTGCGCCGGTCAGCGGTCTGTTGAATATCATCTCCCCGGTGCCTGAAGTACCGTGCACACCGTCTGACGGCGAGACCAGCGCGAAGCCTGCGGCAACCTTCGCCAGAAGTGGCAGTGGCGCAGACGTCAGCCCCGTCAACCATTCTTGATGGCGAAGGGGCAGATAAAAGGCTGGCGAAAGCAACGCGATGGCGGAACTTGAGGCATTTATGCGCCCCTTCCGGAGGAGAAGGCGGGGCGTCGTGGCATTTCAGATGCTTTCGGATTTACCGCACCCACAACAACTAGATCTGCAAGGTCATATCCGTCGTAGCCGTCCCCGAAACAGTCCGGTGTTCCTACACTGGGGACAGGTTATGAGCGCCAGCGCCAAGCCCCGGCTCGCTGGCCGGCAACCCTCCATCCGCGGTGGGGTGCCCCGGGTGAGGACCTGGCTGTCCGGCAATGGCCGGATGGCAAGCGCGGCCCGTGGTGCTCCCAGCATGCCCCGGGCCCATGTCATAGGAGCCTTGAATGTCCAACGGATGGTCCTTCGAAACCCGCCAGATCCACGCCGGGCAGGAGCCGGATTCTGCCACTGGCGCCCGGGCATTGCCCATTTACCAGACCACGTCCTTCGTGTTTCCCAGCGCCGAGAGCGCGGCCAACCGTTTTGCCCTGGCCGAACTGGCGCCGATCTATACGCGCATCGGCAACCCCACCCAGGATGCGGTGGAGCAGCGGATCGCCAGCCTCGAAGGAGGCCTGGCAGCGCTGCTGCTCAGCTCCGGCCAGGCGGCGGAGACATACGCGGTCCTGAACATCGCCGAAGCCGGGGACCACATCGTGGCCAGCCCCAGCCTCTACGGCGGCACCTACAACCTCTTCGCGCACACGCTGAAGAAGTTCGGCATTACTGTCACGTTCGTGGCGGACCCGGACAACCTGGACCAGTGGCGTGACGCTGTGCAGCCGAACACCAAGCTCTTCTTCGCCGAGGTGGTGTCCAACCCCCGCCAGGATGTCCTGGACATTGAGGGCGTCTCCGAGGCCGCCCATGAGGCAGGCGTGCCGCTGATCGTCGACAACACGCTGTCCACGCCGTACCTGATCCGGCCGCTGGAATGGGGCGCGGACGTTGTGGTCCATTCGGCCACCAAATACCTGGGCGGCCACGGCGCAGCGATCGCAGGCGTCATCGTGGACTCCGGCAAGTTCGATTTCAGCAAGGACCCGGAGCGGTTCCCCGGCTTCAACACCCCGGACCCCACCTACAACGGGCTTGTCTACGGCCGCGACCTCGGCGAGGGCGGCGCCCTGGGCGCCAACCTGTCCTACATCCTCAAGGCACGCGTCCAGCTCCTGCGGGACCTGGGGGCGGCGGTATCCCCGTTCAATGCCTTCCTCATCGCGCAGGGCCTGGAGACCCTGAGCCTGCGGGTGGAACGCCACGTGGCCAACGCCGGCGAAGTGGCCCGCTGGCTGGAAGCGCGTGACGACGTCGAATCCGTCGCCTACGCGGGCCTCCCCTCAAGCCCCTGGTACGAGCGTGGGCGCAAGTACGGCCCCAAGGGGACGGGTGCCATCGTGTCCTTCAATCTTGCCGGCGGCGCCGAGGCGGGCAAGCGGTTCGTGGACGCGCTGGACCTGCACTCACACGTGGCCAATATCGGGGACGTCCGGTCCCTGGTCATCCATCCGGCCTCCACCACCCACAGTCAGCTCTCTGCGGAGCAGCAGGCCGTGGCCGGCGTGACCCCGGGACTGGTCCGCCTCTCCGTGGGCATCGAGCACATCGATGACATCCTGGCAGACCTTGAAGCTGGCTTCCGTGCCGCCAAGGAGGCCAGCGGCGCCTGACCAATGGCCTGTAGCTGGGGCTTTTAGCGGACCTTGCGGGGAGTTCTAGCCGGCATAGAGTAGAGCCGCTACGCGGTCCGTGCATACCGATTTTGGGAATTCGTGGCGGTCTAGAGTTCAAACCCCGGATAAAGGCGCTAACGAGGCAGATGCAACTCCGGCCAGTGCTTGTCATGGCGAGCCGCGCAGCAGGCTATGACAATTATTCCTGGTCATCGATACTGAAAGAGTCTGCCTGCGCGCGTCCAAGAGGGTACGCCATGTCGTCCCGTGTGCGTTGCGGCAGTGTCTGGGGGCCCGTCATGACCACATATGCGATGCAGGGCTTGTCGCCGATGTTCCTGTAAGCGTGGGTGCAGTCAGAAGCGAAATATATCGCGTCTCCCGTATCCAAGCGGTGGGATAGTCCGTCAATAGTCATTTCCAGGATGCCGCTTTCGACCACTACATACTCTGACCAACCAGGTTGATGGGGCGGATATGTACCGCCGTCAACACCAGCCTCCATTTCGAGCCGGCCCATTTCGAAATTGACGTTCTCAAGTACTGGAGATGTGACCCTGCGCCAAAAGCCCGGTTTTCGTCCGCGTCGTTCTGGTTCCTGGACGATCTTCTGATCTTGGCGTCGTATAACGGATACTCTGCTCTGCGTCTGACTGGCCAGAAGACGTGAGACGCTCACTCCCAACGCACTGGCGATTTGGTCCAGGGTCAGGACTGTTGGAATTTTGTCACCCCGCTCGATGGCTG
The DNA here is from genome assembly GCF_026427775.1 of Arthrobacter sp. CDRTa11. Taxonomy (NCBI): domain Bacteria; kingdom Bacillati; phylum Actinomycetota; class Actinomycetes; order Micrococcales; family Micrococcaceae; genus Arthrobacter; species Arthrobacter sp. CDRTa11. The sequence goes on from NZ_CP044532.1 coordinate 2,253,090, forward strand.
AGAGCATGCTGCGGCTCGAGCCGCCGCGGGCAGCAAGCTCGTCCAGAGTGAATCCCAGGCGCCGTCGTTCGGCTTTGACCCTTGCCCCGATTTCAAGGGCGAGGTGACGCCGGCGTGTGCCGCCGGGGGCTTCGTCCTCGTTCGTCATGGTCACACCTTACCCAGTCACCTGTGAATCCTTGTTCCGGTGCCGGCGAGGGGATGTAGTCCGGCAATAGGGTTGCTGCAATCCTGCGGTTATCGCATCGCGCGGGGACGGCCTGTGGGCCCTCCTCAGAAGCGAACGAGGTTCACGTTTCTTGGGAGGGCCCACCGCTTTGCCAACCGTTCCTGTTGCGAGGGCGGTGGAAAGGTATGAACGTCAGTCGGCGTAAGGGTCCGCGATACCTACATATTGGGTGTAGAGGTACTCTTCAATGCCTTCGGTGCCGCCTTCACGTCCCAGGCCGGACTGCTTGACGCCGCCGAAGGGCGCGGCAGCGTTAGAGATGACGCCGGCGTTCAGGCCGAGCATGCCGGTTTCCACGCGTTCGCTCACGCGCAGGCCTCGGTTAAGGTCGCTGGTGAAGACGTAGGCCACCAGACCGTACTCGGTGTTGTTCGCGAGGCGGATCGCGTCGTCCTCAGTGGAGAACGTGACGATCGGCGCGACTGGGCCGAAGATCTCTTCCTGCAGTATGCGGGCATCGGCAGCGACATTTTTCAATACCGTGGGCTGGTAGAAGTATCCGGGACCATCGACGGCTGCTCCACCGGTGAGGACCGTCGCCCCTGCTGCAACCGCGTCGGTGACAAGGGCATGGACGCTTTCGCGAGCCTTGGCATCAATAAGTGGTCCCACGTTGGATTCCGGATCGGTACCGCGGGCGGTGGTCAGGTTACTGATCTTGGCGGCGAACTTCTCGGCAAAGGTATCGGCGATGGACTCGTGCACGATGAAGCGGTTGGCCGCGGTGCAGGCCTCGCCCATGTTGCGCATCTTTGCCGCGACAGCCGCCTCTACTGCCTTATCGAGGTCCGCGTCCTCGAAAACCATGAATGGGGCGTTGCCGCCGAGTTCCATGGAGGTGCGCAGGACCTTGCCAGCGGCCTCGCGGATGAGGGCCTTGCCCACTGGGGTGGAGCCGGTGAAGGAGATTTTTCGAAGGCGGTCGTCCTTGATCAACGGGCCGGTGACCGCACCTGCGGTGGAGGTTTGGATGACGTTCAGGACCCCGTCGGGAAGCCCGGCTTCCTGCATCACCTGGGCGAACAGCAGGCTGGTCAGCGGGGTGAGATTGGCTGGTTTGAGGACCATGGTGCACCCGGCGGCGACGGCAGGGGCCACTTTGCGGGTGGCCATGGCCAGTGGGAAGTTCCAGGGGGTGATCAGCAGGCACGGGCCTACAGGCTTCTTCTGAACAAGCAGGCGGTTCTTACCGTCAGGAGCCTGGGAGTAACGCCCGCTGACACGCACAGCTTCCTCGGAAAACCAGCGCAAAAACTCGGCACCGTAGGTGACCTCGCCGCGGGCTTCAGCCAGAGGTTTGCCCATTTCCAACGTCATGAGCAGGGCGAAGTCCTCGGCGCTTTCGGTGACCAAATCAAAAGCGCGGCGCAGGATCTCACCGCGTTCCCGTGGCGCGGTACGTGCCCAGTCAGCCTGGGCAGCAGCTGCGGCGTTGAGGGCAGCCGCACCGTCTTCAGGACCGGCATCGGCAATGCTGAGCAGGACCTTGCCTGTTGCTGGATCCTCGACATCGAAGGTCTTCCCGGAGTGCGCAGGGCGCCACTGACCATTGATCAGCAAACCCGTGGGTACGGAAGACAACAATTCACCTTCGCGTGCTTCGGAATTCAGGTCCGGGGCGGTCAGTGATGACAACATAGCGGATGTTCCAATCGTGTAGATAGTTGTTGGGATTTCAGCCGGGAGCTGCGTTCCCGGCTGAGGATAACCAGGCACCGGCCCGCGCGGCTTGTGATTTCGGCGCCGGTGGGCATAGATCTCCTGCCGAGGGCAAGGAGCGCGGGTACTTTCGGCTTATGCAGCATTCACGACTGGCCGGATAGAGCCTGTCGCAGTTCTTGCCCTTCCAGGTAGCCCTGACGTTTTTAGTGGACGTTTGCCGTTTTCAGGGAATCATGCGCAACGGGTCAACAGTCCCGGGACTGCCTTTGAGGTGATGTCGAATGTTATCGGCCGTTGAAGTTCCGGCGTGAGGCAGCCCGGAGATACTGCGTTCTCTGGCCTGAGGCGTTGGCGTATGGCCGTCGGAGTTTATTGGCGATGCGATGGATTCGATGAGGCAGCGCCGAATGAGGCGTTTACTTAGCCCCGTCCGGCGGGCGAGGACTTGGTGGGTTGGACGACGGCCGGAGCTGATCTCGTCGGCCAACACTGCGTTGACTCGTTGAACGGCCCATACTGGCATTTTGTGATTGGGCAAGGTTCTCCCTAAGTTCGTGGTGGTGCCGGGAATTATTCGCCGTACATGAAGCTGGACAGGAAACTGTCCAGGTCGGTTCCGCCGCGACGACTCTCGCCGACGGCAGCACCGGCTTCGACGAGCTCCTGCGCCCCCCGCTCCGAGTCTGTCGTGAAGTCGGATCTGTTCCACGCGGCGATCTTGCGGTAGTCCTCCACGCTGCCTGACCAGTTGTTGATGATGCGGCCAGCAGGGTTCTTGTACCAGCTGGAGCAGTTAGAGGCGAATGCTGAGTCTTTCAATTCTTCCTGCAAGGCGCAGTTGTACAGCTCGAGCGTTGCTGGGGATACCTCGACCCAACTGCCTTCCTCGGCCCTCATCTCGTGCAGCATGTCCGTGACATACTTCTGCTGAATCTCAAGCATGCTGATGATGGAATTGTGATTGAGGTTGGTGTTGGGGCCATAGATCATGAACATGTTCGGGAACCCGTCCACGGTCATTCCCAAGTAGGCTTCAGGGCTGTCCCCCCAGCGTTCTGCAAGGTCGACCCCATCCCGTCCGAAGATCCGAAGAGCGCCATGGAACGCCTGGGATTTGAAGCCTGTTCCAAAAATGATGACATCTCCTTCATGCAGGCTCCCGTCGGCCAGCACCACACCTTCGGGCACTACGCGCGAGATAGGTCCAGTGACCAGCTCGACGTTTGGCCGCATCAATGCCGGGTAGTAATCGTCGGAGCGGAGAATTCGCTTGCATCCGAATTCGTAGTCTGGTGTAAGCTTCTGCCGCAGCTCAAGCTCTGGTACTTGGGCGGCAAGGTGGGCAAGTGCCTGATTCATTCCCTCGAGCTGGGCATCAGAGCCGTGACGTGTCCGCTCAAACCCATGTTCACGTGCCTGATGGATGTTGTCCCTGCTTGCCTCAAAAAGGTCAGGGCTTGCTTGGAATGCGTTCAGTTCTTCCTGACTGAAAATCACCTGATTGCGCGGCAGCATCCAGTTTGCACTGCGCTGGAACACAACAAGTTCCGCTGCCACCTTCGCGACTTCCGGAATATATTGGACTGCACTCGCCGCGGTTCCGATGCTTAGAACGCGTTTGCCTTTCAATTCCACGCCGTGGTCCCACTGCGCCGAGTGGAAAATACTGCCGGCGAACGATGAAAGGCCGGGATAGCGGGGCGCTGAGGGAAGGTTGAGTTGGCCCCAGGCCGGAATGAGGAACCGGGCGTAATATACCTGACTGTCTGCGGCTGTCAGGCGCCAGCGGCTTTCGAACTCCTCCCAGCATGCTGTGACGACTTCAGTGCCAAGGTGCAGCTGTTCTGAGAAGCTGAAGTAGTCAACCATGCGCTCGAGATAGGCCAGCAGTTCGTCCCGTCCTGCGTACATCCGGCTGACAGTGAGATGCGGGAAGAAGCTGTAGTTGTAGATCTGGGCTTCCGTATCGCACGCTGCGCCTGGATAGTCATTGTTTCTCCAGACACCCCCAACGCCGTCATTCCTTTCGAGGACGACAAAATCGTCGATACCCGCACGCTTGAGTTGCGCTGCCATGCCGAGTCCACCAAAGCCGGCTCCTAGAATCGCGGCAGTATGAGTCGTAGGTTCGGGTTGCATAGGGGGATTTCCCTTCAATTCCGTCGAGGGCCTGCTCAGTTTGAAGCCGCTGAGGATGGCTGGGGCTGCTCTGAGGGCAGAGCCGGTTCATGCATGTCCTCATTCAGGTCCATGCCGCTGGTTTCTTTCATTTTGAAGCCGACGATGATGGTCAGTACGGCCAGTGACGCCAGATAGGCGTAGAAAACAGAGGCCAGGCCAATGCCGGTCAGCCAGGTGTACAGATAGGGTGCCGTGCCCCCGAAGACGCCTGCCGCCAGTGACGTCATCACACCGACGACGCGGGCCCGTGCAAAGGTGGGCGCCAGTTCGGCCATCAGTGCCGGGTAGAAGCCAACGGCGAGAGCCCATGCCGTGAGGCCCAGTCCCTGGGCGACGAAGAGGGTCCAGGGCTGGTCAGTGAGAATCATCTGGATCGGCACGATCAGCAGGATCACGGCGATCCCGAGAGCCATGGTCATGGGGCGGCGTCCCACTTTATCCGACAGGTGGCCGAACAGGACGAGGAAGAACAGCACCATGAGCTGGGCCAGCAGACTCGCGATGTAGGCGCCGCCCGGGTCCATGCCCTTCAATGTGATTGCGTTTACCGGGGCAAACGTCACCCAGGTGTAGTAGACAACGTTGGTGCAGGAGGAGAGAAGGAAAATGAAAACGCAGGCCTTGTACACCCTTGCACGATCCGCCGCTGACATCTTGCTTCCGGTTGGCTTCTGATGCTGCTCGGATTTCTGCTCAGTGAACACATCGGTTTCCTTGGCAAAACGCCGCAGGACAAGAACGTACAGGGCGAGCAGACTTCCGAGTCCGAAGCCGACCCGCCAGCCCCATTCAGTCATTACCGCGCTGCCCAAGAGGTTGCTCAACAGGGCGGCCGTGGCTGTGGCGCCCATGACGCCGATCATCACGCTGACGTAGACGACACTCGTCCAGAGGCCGCGGCGTTCCTTCGGCGCAATTTCAGCAACATAGGTGTAGGAGACGCCGGCTTCGCCGCCATGGGCCAAGCCTTGAAGCAGTCGCAGTACCAACAGGATGACCGAGGCCCAGGCCCCGATTTGGTCGTAGGTCGGGACCAGGGCAACGGCCAGTGTGGTGAACGAAAGAGTCATCATCGTGACCAGCAAGGTAAGCCGTCGTCCAACTCTGTCGCCGAGCCGGCCGAAAAAGAAGCCGCCAACTGGACGGGCAATAAAGCCGCCGGCGAAGACGGCCATGGTGGACAGCAACGCGGACGTGGGGTTGCTGTTGTCAAAGAAGTTGGCGGCCAGATAGGTGGAGAAGATCCCGTAAAGGGTCCAGTCGAACCATTCGAGCATGTTTCCCGCAGCTGCGGCCCGTACAGACCGAAGTCGGTCCTTCATGGACAAGGCCGCGGCCCCACTCGTATGCAAACTACTCATGATTTATCCCAAAGCTAGGGCGAAAACTGGAAGCGTCATCGCAACTGTTATCAGACCTGGAGAGGCAGAGTGTTCACACCTCGTCGGCACGCTCGGGGAGCGAGACCTGCACGAGATAAGACCAATTATCTACCTGTACGATCCGGGCCGCATGGACGGCCGAATGAAATACTGGAAGTGCACTTCGTTAGGAGCGCACTTCTAGTAGAGCATGATCGTGACCTGCGGCACAAGATGCATTCTCGTAAGATTCTTGCGCTTGTTCCCATCCCGCCGCTTCACAGCGAGGCCGATACGTGCTTTACTGAGTGCGTACTTCGATCGGAGTGTCCGATCACTTTAGGACTCTAGGAGCCGATGATGAGTAAGCGCATCAGTCTCAATGCATTCAATATGGCGACTCCAGGGCACCAGAGCCCTGGGTTGTGGCGGCATCCCCGAAGCAAGACCGAAAATTACACCCAGCTGGACTATTGGACGAACATGGCGAAACTCCTCGAAAAGGGCCGATTCGACGCCCTTTTCCTGGCGGATGTCCTTGGCCCCTACGACGTCTTCGAGGGTTCTGCCGCCCCCAGCCTGCGCGACGGCGTGCAGATTCCAGCTAATGATCCAACGGTGTATGTCTCTGCGATGGCGGCTGCGACCCAGAATCTGGGATTTGCCGTCACGGCGGCCGTGACATTCGAAAATCCGTACGCTCTGGCACGCAGGCTCTCCACTCTCGATCACGTGACGGCAGGACGCATCGGCTGGAACGTGGTGTCCTCCTACCTCAATAGCGCCGCTCTCAACCATGGAATGTCCGGGCAGATGGCCCACGACCAACGGTATGAGCTGGCCGAGGAATTCATGGAAGTCGTCTACAAGCTCTGGGAAGGCTCGTGGGAAGACGACGCTGTGGTTCTTGACCGCGAAAGGGGCATTTACGTTGATCCTGAGAAGGTTCACCCCATTGGACATGCCGGTGAATATTTCAACGTACCGGGCTTCCACATGTGCGAACCGTCTCCACAGCGGTCTCCTGTCATCTATCAGGCCGGCGGTTCACCCCGCGGTCGCGCCTTCGCGGCTAAACATGGCGAAGGGCTCTTCGTTAATGTCCTGAACCCCACGCTCAGCCGTCAGATAACCGGCGACATCCGGGCAACTGCAGAGGCGGAGGGCCGCAACGGCGAGGACCTGAAGATTTTCTCCCTGCTGACGGCTGTCGTGGCCGATTCGGACGCGGCCGCTGAACGAAAGCTTGCTGAGTACCGCAAGCACGCATCCCACGCGGGCGCGATGGCCCTCTTTGGCGGGTGGTCAGGCGTTGACTTGAGCAAGTTCCCGCTGCACGAGCCGCTGAAGAACCTGGAATCAAATTCAATCCAGACCGTAGTGAACCTCTTTACCAAGGCCGACCCGTCGCGCGAGTGGACTCCGGCCGCTATTGCGGAATATCTCAGCATCGGCGGGATGGAACCAGTCATCGCCGGCAGCCCTGAAACGATTGCCGATGAAATTGAACGCTGGGTCGACGAAGGTGACCTGGACGGCATCAATCTTTCCTATGCTGTTTCACCGGGGGACTACGAAGACTTTGTGGAACTCGTCGTACCGGAGCTGCAGAAGCGGGGCCGGGTCTGGAAGGACTACGAGGGCTCCACGCTGCGCGAGTACCTCCGTGGGGAAGGCAATACCCACGTCTCGGAAACCCATCCCGCCGCCAGCCACTCCATCTCCAGCCGGTTTGCCCCCAGCTAAGACAGCAGGAACTGCAGTGCGGCTGCTACGTGCAGCCGCACTGCAGTTACCTGAGCGTCCTCACTAAGCGCGTCGACGGCGCGCCGGAAAGGCCACCATGGCAGGCATAACGACGGTTGCTGCAGTTAGCACCACCAGACCTCACACTAAGAGCGCGGTCCTGATTATCTGCGTCGCGACATTGCTCAGCATCAGCGTCTGGTTTTCTGCCTCATTCATCATCAAAGGCATCTCCGCTCAATGGCAGGTTCCGGAGGCTCAACTCTTCTGGGTGACGTTTGGTGTCCAGGCGGGCTTCATTCTCGGCGCCATCGCGTCCGCGCTCCTGCGCCTGCCGGATCGGCTTAGCGCTCGGGTACTATACAGTTCCTGCGCGGCGGGCGCCGCGGCGGCCAATCTCCTGCTTCTTGTGTTTCCCGGTTTCGAGGCCGCCCTCGCACTGAGGCTGGCCACAGGAATCTTCCTGGCAGGCATCTATCCTGTTGCCGTCCGAGAAACCCTAGCCTGGGTAAGCCCCGGACGGCGAGGTTTTGCTTCCAGCACACTGCTCGCCGCCCTGACCATCGGATCGGCCGCACCCCACCTGATCAACGGTGTCGGAAGTGCGGACTGGCGGGTTGTCATCATCGCCACAAGTATCTGCTCTATTGTCGGCGGCCTACTGTTCCTTCTCGTTCCGGGGACCGCCCCATACAGGGACACCGGTACCCGCGTCAGCCTGCGTCAGGGACTTGCCGTGCTCAGGAACCGCAAAGTCCTGCTTGTAAACCTGACATACTTCAGCCACATGTGGGAGCTCTACGCCATGTGGACATTTGTGGGCGCCCTCTTCGCCCACCGTATTTCCGGCGGCGCGGCGCCTACTGGTCTGGTTGCGGTGGCTTCCTTCGTCATCATCGCTTCGGGTGCTCTGGGATGTATCGCCGCCGGACTCTTAGCCGACCGCTTTGGCAAAATCATGATTTCGCAGATGTTCATGCTGCTTTCAGGCGCGGCGGCGACCCTGGTGGCGATAAGCGCCACCTGGCAACCAGCGGTGTTACTGTTCTTGTGCGTCCTCTGGGGGATGACCGTTGTCGGAGAATCGGCCCTTCTTTCTGCCCTGCTCCGCGACCACTGCCCTGAAGCCCATGTCGGCAGCGCGCTCTCGGTACAGATGGCTGGAGGCTATGCAATCAGCGCCGGCAGCATCGCCCTATTCCCGCTCCTTGCCGGGGCCCTGAGCTGGGAACTGGCAGTGCTTGCGCTCGTCCTTGGACCGGTGGTCGGAATCGCACTCCTCCAGTTGCTCAAATCAAGGCCGCGTCCACAACGTGATAATGGCACTGAATCGTCCATGAATGGCGAGTCTGCATCGTGTCCCTGATAGCAGAGGCCTCCATGACACTGCGCGAACGGAAGAAGCGCCAGACCATGAAAAGCATTTTGGCCGCCGCTCGCGAGATGCTCTCCGAAAATGAATACGACAGCATCACGACCAAGGAAGTGGCCGCCAGGGCCGGCATCGGCGAGGCAACGCTCTTCCGGTACGTGGTCAACAAAAAGAACCTCTTCCTCCTCATCTACGAGGAGTTCTTCAACGACGTGCTGCAAGCCTGCCTGGACGAGGACGCCAAAGACACCACCGAACATGGCACGGCCCAGTACTACATCGACAGAATCACAACGATGTACACATCCCTTGCCGGGCTCTACAAACGGGACCCCGACAGCGGCTACGTGTACGTGCGGGACTCCTTCAGCCCCGAAGACTTCGGCCAACGCGGCCTGGAACAGGGCGACCGCTGGCACGCCCTCGTCGAACGGGTCATCCACAGAGGCCAGGACGCCGGCGTCCTCCGCCCGTCGCCGCCGCGCCTGATCGCCCAGAACATCCACGCCATCTATGTCCACGAAGTGCTCGCCACACACGCCCGCGGCCGCGACCCCAGAACCATAGAGCAACGATTGGCGACGCGCATCTCCGCATTAGCGGGAACACTCACAACCTGAAGCACAACCGAACCTGCCCTATCCCTTGCTCCCAGCCTTGGCCGGTTCTGGTGTCTGCAGACCAAAAAACTGCCCCGCCAGCTCTTGCGAAATCACCTCTGCAATGCTCTAATGAAAGTACACTCCGAAAAAAGCTCGCTTTCATAATCGGTGGGTGTCTCAGCCGCCGTCGAAAGGAACGTCAATGTCTGTCATCAACGTCTCTGAATCCCTGGATGTCCGCAAAGCCTTCTCCAACTTTCCATCCGGCGTTGCCGCCATTTGCGCGATAGTTGACGGAGTGCCCAAAGGCCTGGCCGCGTCGTCGTTCACTGTTGGAGTCTCTCTTGAACCGCCACTGGTCTCTGTCGCCGTACAGAACAGCTCAACTACCTGGCCGTCCCTCCGCAAGGCAGAAAGAATCGGGGTGTCCATACTTGGCACCGGTCAAGAGCTAACCTGCCGCCAGCTGGCATCAAAGAATCCGGACAAGTTTGACGACATCTCCTACACTTCGACCGATGGGGGAGCCATACTGATCCCCGGCTGCTCCCTCTGGCTTGACTGCTCCCTGTTCGCCGAATACCCCGCCGGCGACCACGTCGTAGCCCTCCTGGAGGTCCATGGTGCCGATGTTCATCTCCAGGAAAGCCCAATCATCTTCCACGATTCCAAGTTCAAGTCTCTCGACCTCGCCCGTTCCCGCTGAGCCGAAGGTATAGAGACACACAAGCACAACCTGCCTTATGAAGACTAGGGCGGCGAACTCACCTGCATGGCTCCCAATAAAGGATCAGAGATGACCTCCAACTGGCCGCATAATCGACTTCATGTTGGGCAGACCGCGGAACTGTCGCGCACGATCAGCGAGAATGATATTTCGCTGTTTACAGAAATCAGCGGAGACCGGAACCCGCTACATTACGATCTGAACGTGGCAAAGGCGTCCCAGTTCGGCGAGATTGTTGTCCAAGGAGGCGTTACCAGCGCCATCCTCAACGCCGTGGTCGCAGAGGAACTGCCTGGACCAGGCACGGTCTTCCTCAACGTTAACTGGAACTTCAAGGCGCCTGTACGGCCAGGTGACGTCATTACCGGACGGGTAGAAGTAACCCAAGTGCGCGAGGATAAACCAATTACCAACCTCAACACCCAGGTGGTGCGAGGAGACGGCACTGTAGTACTCGAGGGAACAGCCGTCTGCTACACCATGCACACAGATGAAATTCGGTAAGGCCGACTTGCGCGCTCTGTGGCTATGTCGCCTCGACCTGAGTTGCCGGCAGCCGCTATAGAGCTCGACACCCATGTGACGTTGTGGACCAGACTTCTGCCGGCGGATCCGGATTTCGCCACGCTCACAAAGTTCGTTTAGCTTTGCCGACACCTCAAGCTTCCCGCGTATGCCTTCCTACGTGGCGGTTTGGCCGCTTGCTTCCATCGAAGTTGCGGGTAGTGCGCGCCACCCACCACCGGCCCCTGACACATGGAGCTAACGTCGAAAAGGCAGATAGCTGGAGCCGCTGGATACACGGGCACGCAGGCGACAGGAGCGGCGGTCATTCCCGCTAAGGCGTGAGCATCTCAATGGAATGTGCCAGTGGAGAATTGGGCTGCTGTGCCACGGCTTTTGATTACTCGGGGGCCCCTCCGCTGCAAGTGCGGTCCGGTTCATTGTTTCTATTCGATAGGCGTAGGTTTTCCCAGCCGTCTTTGACGTCGCCGCAGGAGACAGAGTTCTTTGGGTCCAGGCCATGACGAACGAGGCGCACAAATTCCGTCTGGTGGCTGTCGGCCGTGGCCAGCGGGGTACATCATTTGGGGTTTATGTCCCTGACAGGATAGGCAGCAGCCCGATGGAGCATCTCATTCTCCTGTTCCAACAACCGGTTCCGTTTCGTCAGTGCCATCCCCGCCCCTCCAATGCTGCGGGCCGGCCCCAGATTCCTTACGCTCGGCTAGGGCGAGCCAGCGCATGAGCGGTCGCGATCCAAAGCGCGAAATCCACTGCGATCTGCCCAATGGCGCCTCGACCTTGCGGGCAACACAACACCAATGCCATCCTGGGGGAGCTCCGCCCATAAGGCGTGGGTATGGTCATCCTTCATATGTACCTGCTCGTTTTAGTCAAGGAGTCCACAAAACCGTGGGGCATCCGATGGATGGATCTAATTCTCGTCGAGCCCGCGTCCTGACCATGTGGCCATTAAATGCGTAACTCGCGGGACTGCATCCACCGCGGGATTAGCCGTACCGGCTCACGGTTAGGACGTGTAAATGACGGGAGTTTCAGACCCAAGTTAGGCCGCACGCCACTCTTGCGAATATGGTAGTCGGGGTCCTGACAAACACGTGGAACAGCGAGGGCCAGATGTGCATTGCGCTGTGATGTCAGCGCCCGGACGCCTCTCGATCTTGGTTCAAGCCGACCTTCCGAGGCTGCAGGAATCGGACTCGGTGACAGAGGCACCGTCTGGGATTTCACGGCCCGCCGACTGACGCCATGAGCGCGATGCCCGGGACATGATCTACATCGACGTGCGGCGGCTGGCCAGCCGGGCGCCCCAAAGCCCGGCAAGCACTGCACGTCACACCAGAAACTGGGTTTCGTCACGTCGCCGTCGACGGCTACATCCGCTTCGTCTAGGCCAAGGGTTCAGCCCGATGCGAGAGAGGTCCCACCTTCGCAGGTCTCTTAACCAGAGCTGCGGGCCGCCATGGCAGACTCCCGGGACGCCGGCCAAGCTCGTAAGGGGGCGCCAACCACGTCCTGATCAAGTCTTGGGATCCTTGGCAACACGGCAAAGCGCGGCGCTCTAAACGCATAGTCCAGGAAGGCTGGGCCTGCCGCCAACACTTCAACCTGAACCAAGCACCCAACCCGCAACCACCGACCCCACAGCAGCCTCGGTGGCGAGACTCCCATCAGCACGACCACCCTGCTGGGCTGGGTGCGACTAGGCGAGGACTCGCAAATCGTCCCCTGGGGCGTGTTGGGGAGCGCCGACGTGATGTGCGAGGTTGCTCATTGCGGCCTCTCGCCATAGCTTAAGACGAGCTATCTCGGCGCTCACCTCGGGCAGGTGCTTTCGCTCGTTGAGGCCCCGGGCTGGATTTAGCCTGGTATTGCTTGACCACGCCGCAATTTCTGCCTGTGCTTCACGCCGGGAGGCGCTGGTGAGACTGGCGCTGGTGAAGGAGAGAAGATCATCGACGTGCCCGGTGTAAACCACCGGCAGTGAGAGATAGTTTTTCTCTTCGTCATCATTTCGGGTCGCTTCTACGACGGCTAAGGTTGCAGCGCTCCAGCAGGCGTATCCAGGGGTGACATATTGCAAAGCCATTCGCCCTGTTTCGAAAACAGGTTTTGGCGCGATCGTCCTTAGCCCTGTTGCTGTGCAATCGACGTAGATTTCACTAGGCGGGCGGGCTTCGTGGCCCCGATCAAACTCGATGCCGCCGCTTCTGATGCGTTGGACGCGGCCGCTACGGGACACGCGCTCGATAGAGGCCAAACGATTGAATTCCGACTTGCTGATTGTTGCACCGCGGAACTGAGTTGGCTCCACAGTTCGGTCAAGTCGAAGGAAGAGGCCAGCGTCTTCCAGTTGGTATGCAAGGCCGCGACCAGTCGTCACCTTTGCTGCTGCCTGTGCCAAGGTGCTCTGATATCTGAGGCGGGTGTGTACGAGATCGAGAGGCTGAGTCCACGTGCGATCAATGTACCAACCATCGCGCGAGCGGACCCACGAGATAGAGTTGGGGTCTACCCCGTGATCGAGTAGCCAGGTGCACACGTCCATTGCAGTTTTGCCTGCACCTATTACAGTGAATCCGGCAGGCGTACTGCCTAGGTTGACCAACTGATTAGGTGTTACGAGCGTGACGCCCGGGTCGACTTCATACGCCGGTTTCCGCCGTGATGGAATGTCTGGTTCTATGTAGGTGGCATCGACGAGACGACGACGAACGCGGACGGTGGTTTCCTTCCCGGTGAGTAGTGAGACGAGCCTGTACTCGCCCGGCCGGTCCTCGTGGAATTCGGTCATACCGAAAAAGCGAACCTGACCCGAGGGGAGTAACACCCGGTTCAGGACGTCCGAAAAATAGGCGCAAATTTCAGGGGCTGACGAAAGCTCATACATTCCAGCGTTGTGCCCGGACCCGTCAATACGGTCTTTGCCGAGATCAGTTGAGGAAACCCCATAGCAAGCTGCAGCCTGATGAAGCCTGACGAAGGGGTAGGCATCATGCCAATGGCCGCCAGGCGAATGGCGCCGATCAACCATGACGACGTCGGCGTCAGAGTGCTCGATGAGGCTATCAACGAAGGCCATGCCCGAGGCGCCCGCCCCGACCACCAGATAGTCAGTCTCGATAATGGACATTTTGATCCTCCACTAGAACTACGATGTTCTCCATTGGCTGGTCCGCAAAAATAGCGGATTGCACTATAAATCGAAGTATGCTCCGTTATCCTATCAGATGTGTCCCGTTTCACTGAACGCGGGGTAGGCTGCCTGTTGCCCTTACGGCCACGTCCAGACTTGTCTGCCCGTGGCCTCTTGGATTCTCCAGCCATGTCCCTTGGATCGACCCAGATGTCCTGTCCATCCGCCTTGTGATACATCCTTCTTGTCGCTGCTCCAGACGCAAGTGTCCCGAGAATGCTCCAGTCCTTCGAAAAAGGGTCGAGAGTCCACGGTCCTGCGGGCCGATTTCCGTATCCGAACCAACGTGCTTCCCCAGGCCGGAGTGTATGCCAGTCGGTGGACAGCTTGACGAGGTCTTCGGCCACTGAACCAGCTGCTTGGCGGTTCTGCGTCTGCATGTTCTTCGCTTTCGAGGTGGTTCCGGAGGGGCCCGACGCAATCCTCGCCGGTCAGATACACCCGCGGTACGGGAGTTGCCCGAGTGTGGTGATATCGGCTTTTGTGTCATCACCAGAGGTGCAGTAGATGCCGTCATTGCTGGCAAACAGGGTGAGGGCTTCGTCGTACCGCAGTTCTGCCGGCAATGGCGGTTTGTCGGTCCAGGCGAAGAATTCTCTGGTAAAGGTCGATTGGTCTTTTCGTCCGAATATGTTTAGGTCACCAGCGGTGAGTGGGCTCTTGATGCACCAGTGAACGCCTTGCTCGGACCAATAGGCCCGGTCGGTGGTAAGCACTGACTGACGCTCGAAGGGTGCGAAGACCTCGTCCCATATGCCGGGGTCATCTTCACCGAGGTGGAAGGCGAGGAAAAGCAGGTCGTGGGAGTGCCAAGCGGTGCTTGGTGCGACATCGGCCTCGTTATGCCATCCGGTTGCTGAAGCGAAGTACCCGGCCGGGGTTTGGTAGTGGGCATAGGTGGCCAAACACTGGTCAATGAAGCTCTGCAACTCGGCATCCGGCGCTACTCTAACGAGCTCGGAGATGCCATGAAGGGTCAAACCCATTCCAGCGATAAGCATCGGCGAATCTGTTTTTAGGACCTTGTCCCCGGAAACGTACCAGTAGCGGTGGAAGCGAACCATTCCTTCAGGGTCGATCCAGGCCGAGCGCGCAATGTGGAGTGCCAGGCGCCGGGCTTCTTCTAGTAATCCTGGGAGTCCGTAGGTCTGCGCGGCGGTGACGAGTGGTGCGATCATCAGCCCGTAGTACTCTGCCGGTTCGAGAATGCCCCCTCGGGTCCGGTCGGCTGCGGTGCGGAAGGCACCTGACGAGTCCGGGTCCGGCACGCCTGCGTGGTGATGCAGCGAGATGAGAGTATCGAGGTCCTCTGGAATCTCTTCCTTGTATAGGGGGTCGCCGGTGAGCTCGGTGTAGAGGAGCTTGACCCACACTCGTGCATACTCCTGATTACACGTTCCCTCCTCCGAGGGCCGCCCACTGCCAAAGGTCTTCATGGCTTCGAGGTTGCCGAGAACGGTCTTCAGAATCTGGTCAACTTCGGAATCGTCGAGAAGTGACCGTCCGTAGCGCAGCCCCATCAGGAGGCCAAGGCTTCCTGTGGCGTTGTGAATCAGACCAATGGTTGCCGATTCGCCGACCTGAAACCCTACATGACGATACGACCCGTCATCCTGCAATGCATGGGACTGGAAGTGCATCATCCGCTTCCACAGTGCCACGGCACGGGGGTCCGGGTTGACCGACAGCATCTTGGCAAGAGCTCCAAGGGCTGGGGCGGAAAAGGCGGCGTGCCCGCTGGTGAAATCAAGAAATGTGGCCGGGTTGGTGCCCCAAACACTGTGATTGTGGAAGCCATTGATGGCTCCCTCCTCCGTTACCCAGGTGCTCATCCATCTGACTAGTGCATTCAGGCTGGGCTGGCTGGGTGCCGACGATGCTGTTGACATGAGTTCTGCTTCCGTGTGTGCTACGAGTAATGACGGCAAAGATAAGACGTGTTATGTTAGTCACCATAGCCGACGGAATGCGCTTCCCAGAACCCTCTGCTACGGCTCACCTATTTCAAGATGGAGACAATGATGTTTGCAACTACGAGGCGCCGCGCCACGGCTGTCTTGGCCGCAGGAACAGTTCCCTTCCTCCTGCTGACCGCATGTTCGTCACCCAGCACTGATTCCGGGAGCGGTGCCACCGCCGGCGGCGAAGTGCGCATGCTCGTCAATTTGACCGATAACCTCACTCAGGATTATTGGAACAAGCTGGTAAAACCGTTTGAGGACAAGACCGGGATTGACGTCAAGATTGAAGGGCCCACCGGCAAGTCTGTGGCCGAGACCTTCCCCACGCAGTTGGCCGCAGGCACCGCTCCGGACGTTATCCAGTCCCTCTTTCCCGACCAGCAGACCGCCCCGGAACTCGTCGATCTCTCCGGTGAGGGCTGGGTGAAGGACACGCCAATGGCCGACACCTATGCGATGGAGGGCAAGAACTATGTCGTAGGCGTGGGCTCGCAGGCCCAGTCCCTCGTTTATTACAACAAGTCAGCTTTTGCCGCAGCGGGCATCACCAAGACCCCCGAAACGTGGGATGAGTTCAACGAAACGCTGCAGAAGCTGAAGACGGCCGGCTTCACTCCGCTCCAGTCAGCTGGCCAGTTCATGACCGGCCTCCAGCTCCAGCAGCTGTGGCACCCGACGCTGAACATTGAACACCCCAAGTGGCAGTCCTCTGTTACCGATGAGAGCCTGACGGTCGGCCAAGCCTACCAGCCCATGTTTGAAAAGTACTCCAAGTGGATCGAAGACGGATACATAGCGAAGGACGCTGTTGGTCTTGATCCCTCCGCGGCGGATGCCAATTTCATTGGCGGCAAGGTAGGTATGTACCCGCTGGGCAGCTGGTTTGTAGCCACGCTGGTAAAAGCCGGGAATCTTCCCTTCGAAGTTGGAGTTTTCTCCCCTCCGGTGGACAAGGGACAGGACTACCCGGGACCGCAGGGTGCCACAATGGCCACGCCGTACATGGTCTACCAGGGCAGCAAAAACCTGGATGCCTCCAAGCAGCTGGTGCAGTACCTGGTCACTGACGAGACGGCCATCAAGACTCAGCTCACGGCAGATGGGGGCTTCCGTGCAGGTTATGACGTTCAGACGTCCGACGCCGGCAAAGATGTTCAGAAAATTGTAGACAGCGCCCCCAGCCTTGTATCGGTGGGTCAGGGCGCCGGCGACAACCAGCTTCCTGTGGCTGGCTTCAACCCGCGCTTCACCCAGGTAGCGCAGAGCCTGTTCACCGGCGCTTCGCCCCAGGACGCTGCAAATTCGATCGACCAGTGGGTTAAAGAGAACCGGTGATCCCAGGGATGACAACCGTGACAACCGAGACCAGAACCAGCCGGGCTGAACTTAGCCCCAAGCCACCGACCAAGACCAAAAGAAGCAACAAAGCCAAGACCCGTGCTGTCCTGACGGAATTCAGCATGGTGGCTCCTGCAGTCCTGGTGTATGTGGGACTACTGGTGGTACCGGTGTTGTTCGCCTTCTACTACAGCCTGACCGATTACAACGGATTCCCTTCACAGACACCGAAATTCGTCGGATTCAAAAACTTCGAACGGATCTTTGAATCAGCGGACGTCAAGGGAACGATGGTCTTGACCGGGATTGTCGCCGCGGTCGGCTCGCTGCTGGTGAACTTCGCGGCACTGGGTATGGCCCTGCTGCTGCAAAAGACGAACCGTTTCAACACCTTTGGACGCGTTGTCATGTTCTACCCCCATGTGCTCAGCATGCTGGTTGTGGGCTTCCTGTGGGCCGCCATCCTCGGCCCACAGGGAGCGGTCAACACCCTGAGGGAAGTGTTGGGTCAAGGTGACCTGCCGTTCCTTTCTGACCCCTTATGGGCGCTGTGGACGATGGTAGGTGTCATCGTTTGGGCGCAATTCGGCGTCCAACTGGTCCTGTATCTCGCCGGTCTGCAAACAATTCCGGCCGAACTCCTGGAAGCAGCGCGGATCGACGGGGCCAACAAATGGCAGCTGTTCAGGTCGGTGACCTGGCCGGCTCTGGGTCCCACAGCCACCGTAGCCATCATCACCTCAGGCATTTCATTGCTGAAGACCTACGACGTCGTCGTCTCCCTCACCGGAGGCGGCCCCGCCGGATCCACCAAAACGCTTGCCTACGAGATCCTGTCGGTCTCATTCCCGGAACGGCGGATTGGACTGGCATCGGCTGAATCCGTGCTGCTGATCATCGCCGCAGCAATACTTGCCTTCACCGTTCTTGCCCTGCGGAAAAAGGCTGACGAAGGAGCAGAGAGCGTCTGATGAGAAAAACAGCAACTATCAGTAATGCGCTGCGGATTAGCTTTGTAGGCCTGCTATGCCTGGCGATGCTCGTCCCGATGTACCTGCTGATCGTGAATTCCTTCAAAGACCAGCAATCAATCCTCAGTGCTCCGTTTGAACTGAATCTGGCCACGGCAACCCCGGATTTCCTTATTCAGGCATGGAACAGCCGCGAGTTCAGCGTGCCCTTCGGATACCTCATCACCTGTGGTTTGGTGATTTGCGTCAACATCGTCTCCATCGGCGTGTGCGCCCCTGCCGCCTACGTCATCGCACGTTCCCCGAAGGCGCTCTTCAGGGCAATTCTGTTGTTCTTTATCGCTGGGATGTTCATCCCCACGCAAGTGATTCTAATTCCGGTTATCTTCGTGCTCCGAGGGCTGGGATTGATGGGAACGTTCCCCGGACTCGTGCTGTTCATGGCCTCTGCAACAGTTCCTTTCACGTTGTTCGTGTTTACGGGTTTCATCCGGCTCCTGCCAAAGGCACTGGACGAAGCCGCGTCAATGGACGGCGCCGGCCGACTGTACACGCTGTGGAGGATAGTGTTCCCGCTCATGAAGCCCATCGTTGCCACCGTCTTCATTCTCAACGCCCTCGGCGTTTGGAATGACTTCGCCAGCCCCCAGGTCATCCTCGGGCCAGGCAGCGGCCTGTATACGGTCACCACGGGCGTCTACGCGTCCGTTGGGCAGTATTCGGCCGACTACACCAAGGTGTTTCCGACCCTGCTTCTGGCAGTGGTTCCGATCCTGCTGATCTTCATCCTGATGCAGCGCTATGTCATGAGCGGCCTGGCCGCAGGCGCTACAAAGGGATAGCCGTCCACCCCGATCCTCTCTATCGTCTGCCCGTAATTGCCCCGGCGGGAGAGCCAACACGGTTCTCCCCGCCGGGGCAATTCTTTATGTACTGATCAGCTGCTCCGGCCACTTGAGCACGAGTAGATATCCGCCGACTCGCGTTTGGCGCCCTCCAACCATCGTCGCGACAGGTTCCTCCTGCTGGACAATTCAAACGGGCTGCTTTCGGACGGTCAGGAGTCTCCAAACCGGGAACTCCCGCCGGCAGCGGGTTACACCTCAAACAAGTAGATACAGCCCGCGAATAGGGCTGAGCTGTGATGGGGATTCCGGCGTCGCCGTGCCTGTCCCAGCATGTTTCGACGCCGGGCCGTCAGGCTGGGCGGCTGGATGAACCGGAACGTCCGGGACATCGGAGGTCTATCCGGGAATCAAGCCCGGCGACGGGACAATCCTGGCCGATGTCGGACGCCCGTATTTCGGTATCTAGCCTAGTGAGCGTGTTTTGCCTCAGATCAGTGCCGACCGGCGACGCGGGTGCCTTAAGCGCGGTTCTTCGCGACCGCCTCGGTGATCTCGCCGAGCAGGGGCAGTCCGTTGAGGTACCGTTCCACATCCGAGATGGCTCCGTCCCCGAGAGCGGTTCTCTCTGATCCGATGCTTCCCGCTGCATGACCGGTGAGGTGGACGTTAGGCAGGGTATACAGCGCGGAGTCTGGCATCGGCGGTTCGGGCCATGTGACGTCCAATATGGCGAACAGATCTGTCCTTTCGGTCATCACATCCACCAGTGCGTCTTCGTCCACGAGAGCCCCCCGTGCAGTGTTGATGAAGCTGGCGCCGGGTTTGAGGAGCTGCAGTTGCTCGCGGCCGATGAGCTTGTCGGTGATCCCCGGAATCCAAGGCGCATGGACGCTGACGACGTCGCTTTCGCGGAATACGTCCTCGAGCGCCACTGCCCTCCGCACACCCGCCCGATTGGCGTCTTCGTCGGTAATTAGGGGGTCCCAGGTGATGACGTCGGCGTTGAGCGGGGAGAGCCGGTCGCGGATTTTACGGGCAATGGAGCCGAAGGAGACTAATCCGATGGTGGCGCCGTAGATGCCGTGCGCTGTGTTCAGCGGCGGCAGGATTCGCTGGGCCCGGAGGATAGCGCTTCTCCTGTGGACGTCTTTGAGGGCCAGCACTATCTCTGCGTAGACGAACTCGCTGACCGGCTCGTTATTCAACTCGACCATTGAACTGACCCTGATGCCCCGGTCCCACACCGATTGCGATACGAGGTTGCGGATGGATCCCGCCGAGTGAACTATGACTTTCAGCGCCGGCATACGTTCGAGGATGCCGGCGTCCAGCTGGGGAGCCCCCCAGCCGGTGACCAGGATTTCGGTTGCCGCGAGATCATCGCGTTCCCTTAGCGCCTGACCGGAGATCGGGCCATGGGGCAGATCGACTATCTCCTTCAGCCGCGCTAGCGCCGACCCGCTGAAGACCTCGTCCAGCATGACCGTATCCATTGCCAGAACTGCGGACACACGTTGTTGACCCGGGCGAGGTTCCTTACCCGGGTTAGTGGCACCGGCGGGTAATGGGGTCGGAGACGGCAAGGAGTCTGGATGCATCTGGAACGGGCTCTTTCCGGAAAATTCTGGTGTGTGAAGTTTGAAACGGGGTTGGACTATGGGAGAGACAGCGGGAGTAAATGCTCGTTCTCTAACGCTGACCACAATTCCACGGGTACGTTGGAGCGGTACAGCGCGGTGTTTCGCTCCACCTGTTCCGGCGTGCGCATCCCGAGGGTGACGTTAGCAACGCAGGGATGGCGCAAGGGGAAAGCGATGGCTGCCTGGGGGAGGCTGATGCCTGCCGCCTCGCACACGTCGGCCAACCGGTTAGCGCGGGCCAGCATTTCGGCAGGTGCCGGAGCGTAGTTGTAGTGGGCGTCCGCCGGCGGTCTGGGGTTGGCAAGAAGGCCTGAATTAAAGACACCGACTGCGACGATGGATTTGCCGTGTTTGGTGGCGGCTTCCAGGAGTTCATGGATGCCGTCGGCTTCGAGCAGCGTGAAGCGGCCAGCGAGCATGGCGACGTCGATGGCATCGGCGGCGAACAGTTCGGCCAGTTGCTCCGCGGAGTTTGTACCGATGCCCCGGGCGCCGATGACCCCGCAGTCCCGAAGCTCGGTCAACGTCTCAGCTGCCTGCCATGCGGAATCGGGGCAATTCTGGTCCGGGTCATGGGAGTAGAGGACGTCAACCCGGTCTGTGCCCAACCGGTCAAGGCTTGCCTTCAGGGATTTTAGGATCCCGTCCTGGCTGAAGTCCCACTGACGCCGCAGGTCATCAGGGACGACAAAGTCCCCGTCCTGGCCTAGGGGGTTCTGGTTGGGGACCAAGAGCCTTCCGACTTTAGTGGAGAGAACGTATTCATCCCGCGGATACTGCTTTAGGGCGGCGCCTATACGGCGTTCGGAAAGGCCGAGACCGTAGTGAGGGGCGGTATCGAAGTACCGGATTCCGAGGTCCCAGGCCCGCTCGACGGCGTGTTGCGCCTCCGTATCGCTGGTCGCCCGGTAGAGGTTACCCAAGCTGGCGGCCCCGAAGCCGATCTCGGAGATCCGTAACCCGGTGGATGCTATGGGCCGGGTGGGCAGGGTCGTTTGGTTCACGGTGTGCGGCTCCACGCTCATGGGAGGTGCCAGACTTCCTGCAGCTCAGCCCACCGCTCATTGGGGGGAAGGTCAAGGAAAAAGGCGGACTGGCAGGGATCGGTGTGGGTCCACCATTCCCGGGTGATCGGGTCCTCGGCAATTCGCGCCATGTCGGCGTCGTGGTCCTTGCCGCGGTATTCGTAGTAGGCGAATAGGATCTCGTCCCGAATGAAAATGCTGTAGTTGGTCAAGTTGCAGGCGGTGAGTGTCGCCTCCACCTGTGGCCAGACGGCGGCGTGGAGTTCGAGGTAGCGTTCCCGCATGCCCGGACGGATTGCCACCACCAGGGCGTGGCGCTCAGGTTCGCTGATTCTTTCAGTCCCGCAGCGGGGTGCTGGCGATGTCACGGCCGTACCCGGAGGTTGGCCATGCCGCCGTCGACCTCAAGGGCGGTGCCCGTGGTGGAAGTCGCCGCAGGGTGGGCAAGATGAACGATGGCGTGCGCGACTTCGTCTGTGCTAACCATTCGGCCCGTAGGCTGCCGTGCGTCCAGTGCCGCCCGCTCAGCGATTGGATCATCGAAGCTTTTGAGGAAGTTAGAAACGAAGGGTGTGTCCACCGTGCCCGGAAGGACCACGTTGACGCGGATGCCTTCCCGGACCACATCGGCGGCCATCGCATAGGTAAGGGACAGGACCCCGCCCTTGGAGGCGCTGTACAGGGCGCGGTTGGGCAGGCCGTTCAGTGCGGCCACGGATCCGGTGTTAACGATGGCTGCATGGTGGGACTTACGCAGCCATGGCATGGCAGCCGCGGATACCCGGGCGATGCCGATGAGGTTTACATCCAGTACCTTCCGCCATTGGTCTTCGTCGTTCTCTTCCACGGTGCCGATGGCACTGACGCCGGCGTTATTTACTACGATGTCGATCCCGCCGGACCACGTGCCAATTGCATGGATCGCAGCCCGGACGGATGCAGTCGACGTGACGTCGGCTTTGAACCCGGTGAGCGGTGCCGGCAAAGAGTCGACGTTCCTGTCAAGCACTGCGACCTTGGCGCCTTGTGATGCCAACAATTGGGCGGTGGTGAGTCCGATTCCGGACGCTCCGCCGGTGACGACGGCAGTGAGTCCTTCAAAATCTCCCATTGGAGGTGCCTTTCTGCTTAGACGGTATCGAAGACATCTGCGGCGACAAAGGTCTGGCTGCAGGCGCCCAGCCCGTCAATTTCAAGTTCCACGACGTCCCCAGCCGTGAGGTAGGGCTGACCGGGCAGGCCCAGCGCGACTCCCGCGGGTGTTCCGGTGTTGACCAGATCTCCGGGGCGCAGGACCATGAACTGGCTCAGGTACCACACAATGTGGGCGACGTTGAAGATTTGGTTGGCGGTGGAACCGTTCTGCCGCATGGTGCCGTTGACCCACTGGCCGCCGCGTTCCAGCTGGAACTCCCGCTCTGAAACGTCGTGGGAGAGAACGTACCCGGCGATGTAGTCGTGGGCTTCCTCGGGACCGGAGAGGTATCGGGCGGTCTTGCCAATGACGATGCCGAGCTCGACTTCCCAGTCGGTCTTGACCGACCCGCGGGGGATGGGCACGCTGTCGAACGGGCCGATGATCGTAGAAGGGTCCTTCATGAAAACCACAGGCTCGGTGGGGTATTCGGCGCCGGTCTCGTCGGCGTGGTCCCGGTAATTCAGGCCCACGCAGACAATTTTGGTCGGCTGCGCGATGGGTGCGCCCACGCGTGCATCCTGGTCCTCCAGGGGAGCCAGCTTTCCGGCGTCAAGGGCATTTTGGGCCGCTTCGGGGCCGGTGCCGGACAGGAACTTACCATCGATATCCGGGGTGATGCAGGAGATGTCATAGGTGGTGTCCCCGATGAGAACGGCAGGGGTTTCGTAGCCCATGGGACTGCGGCGCTGGAACTTCATGGATGCTCTTTTCGCTCAGGAGTTTGGCTCTGGGGAAGTCCGGGACGACGGCACGGTTCCTTCTTCTGTTCTTTGTTGGGGGGTAGGAGTTCAGGGGGTCAGCTGCAGGCCGGCACGCGCGGGCCGGACGTGAGGACCTGCCGGGCTCTTCCAGCCGGACCGTTCGGCGATGGCGGCGATGGCGGCCTCGTCGACTTCGATACCCAGCCCGGGGGCGTCCCCGAGGACGATGCCGCCGTCGGCGATGGTTTGGTCGATGGTAAGACCATCCGGGAAGCTGAGGTCCTGGACTTCGGTTGTCAGGTGGTTGGGCACTGCGGCCGCTGCGTGGGCGACGGGATTGCCGTTGTACCCTACCGGGCTAATGGGCAGGTCCCTGGCGTGCGCAATCGTTGCCACGCGGAGGAAGTGGGTAATGCCCCACACCATGCCGGTCTGGACCACGTCGACGGCGCCTGCGTCCAGAAGGGGGCGGTATTGCTCAAGCCCAACGAGATTCTCGCCCGTGGCCACAGATGCTTTGACGCCGCGGGAGACCATGGCCAGGCCCTCGGCATCCCATCGGCGAACGGGTTCTTCGATCCAAGCAAGCGGGATCTGGGACTCCACGTCGCAGACGTAGCGGATGGCCTGTTTGCGGGTCCACGCCTCATTGGCGTCCAGCATAAGGGCAGGTGTTGGCGAATTCTGCCTCAGGACATCGGCAACGGCGCGAAGCCGGCCGATGTCAGTCCTGGGATCCCTTCCGCCTTTGATTTTTCCGCTGGAGAAGCCCCGGTCGGCATAACCCTGGTAGACGCGGACAAGTGACTCGTCATCGAGTGCTATGTCCAGACCGGAGGCGTATCCGGGGACAAAGCGGTCGCGGGCACCGAGGGTGCGCCACAACGGTTCCTCTGCCATCTTGGCCTTTAGGTCCCAGAGGGCCATGTCCAGGGCACCAATGGTTCCGAAGGTGGTGCCGGCGTGGCCTGACTTGAAGACCCTGGCGATCATGCGGTCGTACAGAGATGTCACAGCGCGGGGGTCTTCGCCTTCGACGGCAGGAAATACCCGGGCAATGTCCGGGTGGGGACCGAGACCCACGCCCGTAAGGCCAGCGTCGGTGAGGACCAGGAGGACTGGGACCTCAGTGATTCCTCCTTCGACAAACCCGTTGACGTCCCCCACAGGGCGCCCCCAGTTATGCACGGTCGTCAGGCTTCTGTAGCCGATGATCTTCATTTTGGCCTTCGCATCTCGTCATTGAATCACTAGGAAAGAGCATACATCATATGTCTGCGAGGGTGAGCAGAGGTAGTACGACATACGTTGACGTAGACTCGATTTATGACTACCGCAGAACTTTCGGCTCCTTCCGAGGGCCAAGCTGTCGTTTCCATGGGGATCCCTAATCTCGAGACGAAAATGCCGGCTGCCAGGCTCGGTGTCGCGGTAGTGCGCAGCCTGGTGGATGTGATCGTTACGGGTGTCCTTAAGCCCGGCGATTTGCTGCCCGCAGAAGGGGCGCTGACCGCGCAATTTGGCGTCAGCCGAACAGTGTTGCGGGAGTCCATAAAGCGCGTCGAGGAAAAAGGGTTGCTCACTGTGTCCCAGGGGCGGGGTACAACAGTGAATCCCACATCCTCATGGGACGTTGCCGATGAGACAGTCCTGGCTGCGATGATTGACCACGACGACTCGTTGGGCATTTTGGATGAAGTCAGTGCCGTTCGGGCCAGCCTGGAGTCCCTGATGGCGAGGGACGCAGCAATCCGCGCCTCGGTGGAAGAGGCTGATCAACTGCGGAAAGCCCTGCGTGCCATGGAACTTGCCCTGGATGATCCGTCTGCCTTCAGGCAGGCGGACATTAATTTTCACCGTCTGGTGATGGCGATTTCCGATAGCCGTCTCGCTGCCAGCATCGCCCATTCGTTGAGTGACCGGGCGGTCGAGAGCCAGCGATACCATGGCCGCGATCCGGAACGCGCCTTCGAGCTGACCATTGACGAGCACCGCCAGGTCCTGGATGCGATCGCCAGCGGTGACTCAGCAGGAGCGGAGGCGGCCATGCGCTCCCACATCGAAGGCTCATGGCAGCGGCGGCGTTTGCCCGTGGCCGGGAAAAGCCGGCACTAAGAATCGACCGAATCGGGGACTCTGGCGCCCATCGGCGGCCGCTAATGTCCTTTCCGGCTTCCCGCTATCCAATTCCGTAGGTAGCAGCCGCGGTTCCCCGGTCGAGGGCTTCCTGCTCGCTCGGGGACAGCGAAGACGACCATTGCAAGTACGTCTCAAGCCACGAATGGTACCCGCCTGTCAGCCGCACGAGAGGCCAGTCCGAACCGAACATGAGCCGGTCAGCACCGAAAGCCTCAAGTGCGGTATCCATAACGGCGGCCACCTCCTCATAGGTCCAGGACTTCCAGTTGGCCTCGATGGTAAGTCCGGAGAGCTTGGCGACGGTATTCGGGCAGTCCGCGAGGGCCCGCAGGTCGGAAGACCAGGCCGACAGGTCGCCGGAGGCGATGGGCGGCTTGCCCAGATGATTGAGGACGAAGCTGACTTCCGGTTTGGAAGCGATGGCTTTCGATGCGGCGGACAATTGCCAGTGCCTGATAACTACGTCGAACGGCAGGCCATGGTTGCCAATGGTAGTCAGGCCGCGGGCGACATCGCTGCGGCCCAGCCAATCTGGGTCCGGATCCAGGTGTGCCAGATGCCGTAGGCCGACCAGCTTCCCGGCTGGATCCGCACGGCGGCGGTCGAGGACATCGGAAAGGTCATCCGATGCCACATCCACCCACCCCACAACGCCATCAATGCCAGCTTCTGACGCGGCAGCAAGAAGGTCATCGGTCTCCTGATCGGAGTTGACAGCCTGCACGATGACGGCTTTGCAGACCTGTAGTCCGGCAGATGCCACGCCGGAGAGTGCGGACCGCAGATCCTCGGCCGAAAAGTCCCGGTTTATCGGCGACATGGATGAATCAATCCACGGTTGGGGATGGCGCGAGCGGTTCCAGACGTGCGTGTGTGAGTCAATGATGTTGCGCTGCATGGTTTCGCCTGACTGGTTGTTTTAGGGGCATAACACCTTCCCCTTTTGGCTTGGGGCAGTGTGCGACTGAAGCCTCATTCGCAGCAACGCGGGATCCTCCGCATAAGACGTCATATGTGTGACCCGCAGCCTATTCTGCGTCCTCCATCACCGTCAATGGTGGTGCCAGAACAACACATATCAGGGCTGCAGCTGGTTCCGACAACCCCACTGTTCCCCCTTAGCGGAGAATGCTATTCCATTAATGGCCACAGGGATCGGGGATCTGACCGCTGCACATCACCCTGGAATCGGGAATATACGTGGCGGCCTGAATATCGCCTTCGACGAATTCCATCGTGAGGTCCGTGTCCCGGCCATTGGTTCGCATGGTGTCCGGCCAGAAAACCAAAGTAGGACAGCTGTCCCTTCCCTGCAGCGGTGGGCGCAAAATGGCGCTTCTGAAATCGCCATTAAACGTAATACGTAAGATAAGGTATCTTTCACCATGTTTCATTCGATCGATAGCCTGCTGGTCCCAGCCGTCAACGAAGACGGCACCCTCAGGCGAAAGGGGTATGTCCGTTGTTCCTGATCCTTCAATGCTCTGGACCTTGGCGAAGATTACTCGGGATGAGTACAGCCTTCATCCTCGCCACCGGAGCTCTTGCCATGACAGAGCTCGTCGAAACAGAACCTGCCAACGCCGCCACAAAGATTTCCTTAACGGCGGCCGCGGAGGAAGCTGACCCCGCGGTCGCCCCGGAGCACGTTGTCTTCGTGGCGACAGATGGCGCACCGGATGCGGCGGGTACCTTCGAAGATCCGGTGTCGTCGATCGCGGAAGCGCGGGATTTACTGGCAGGAGAAACGTCAGCCGCTTCCCCAGGCGTGGTTTATATCCGGGGCGGTGTATATCAGGTTGAGGAAACGACAAAGCTCAGTGGCATTGAAAACTCCTACGTCACCTACACCTCCTACCGGGGTGAAGAGGTCCAATTCACCGGCGCTCGTACGTTGAGCACCGACGGCTTCCATAAGTTGGCAGATGTCTCGGGAACCCAGTATTCGTCGGCGTCTCGTCTGCAGGATTCGGTGCGCGACCAAATATATGCGCTCGATCTTGACGCAGCTGGGATCGCGCCAGGCGACATTTATAAGAACGGGTTCAACTGGGTGCAACAGCCACTTCCGCCCGAGCTCCTTGTCGAAGGCGTTACACAAAAGATTGCCCAGTATCCGAATGGCGATGCGAAAATGACTCGCGCTGACCTAACGGTTAAATACGCCCCGCAAGGCGCCCGCGATTTTTTCTCCGATAAGACGAGTTCTACAAAAACGTACGACGAGATGTTGCAGATGCCGGGACCCATCTTCAATGCGGGTTCCACAGCCGTAAAGGAGCGCTTTCTAAAGTGGGGTCCTCCGACGACCTGGACGCAGCAGGTCAACCAACCGCCGCACTCCTCCAATGCAGGAGACCCCTACTACGTCGACAACTCGCAGTACGAGACGGACGGGTGGCTGAGTGGATTCTTTGGCACAGATTGGGCCACAGAGAACGTTCAGATATATTCCGCCGCCGATGATGGTTACAACCTCCGTAGCAAGTACCCCACGATGTACAAAGCGACCAGCTCAGGGGGCGTTTACAGTCTCATTGCTCAAAATGTCTTGTACGAGCTGGATAGCCCAGGCGAGTACTACATCGACCGGTGGCAAGACAACAACGTGCTGTACTACCTTCCTGCCGATGGCACAGTAGACGGGAAGTCGATATCGTTGACGTCGCTCAGCGAGCCCTTCTTCAAGCTCGAGGGAGTGGCCGGTGTATCATTCAATGATTTGAGGTTCGACGGCGGTACAGGTGTAGGGATACAACTGTTTGATTGTGAGTCATGCCGAATTGAAAACTCGGAGTTCGCCAACTTTAGCCTCGACGCTATCAGGATTGGCGAAGACAACCAGACGTTGACCGCTCTCGGCGAGTATCAGACCCGCCGCGGTGGGCACAATAATCACGTGGCGAACAGCTCCTTCCACGACCTTGGCGGTGGCGGTGTATGGCTCGCCGGTGGCGACCGGAAGAGCTTGGAACGCGGCAATAACATCGTCAGTCACAACGAGTTCCGGAACATCTCCAAACTCACTCTCGCGAACTACACTCCCGCGATCACCCTGGCCGGAGTGGGCAACACGGCATCGCACAACTACATACATGACACGCCCACAATGGCTCTGCAGATCTTCGGCAACGATATGCTCATCACTCACAACCGATTCGAGAACGTCGTGACGGCGGCCGCAGACCAGGCAGCGATTTACTCTGGCCGAGACTTCACGTACCTGGGCAACGAGATAGCCTACAACACCTTCGCGGACATTGACGGTCCGCGTCGATGGGCGATCTACCTCGACGACGGGATGTCGGCCATGAACATCCACCACAACCTCT
This sequence comes from Arthrobacter sp. CDRTa11, assembly GCF_026427775.1. Taxonomy (NCBI): domain Bacteria; kingdom Bacillati; phylum Actinomycetota; class Actinomycetes; order Micrococcales; family Micrococcaceae; genus Arthrobacter; species Arthrobacter sp. CDRTa11. The sequence goes on from NZ_CP044532.1 coordinate 2,281,844, forward strand.
TCGACTCCGGAACCGAGGCGGTTTACATCAACTCCGGACGTGCGTCCGAGGTGACTGACAACGTCTTCCTCGATCACGAGTATGCGGGATTCGAGTTGTCATTCCGTACGAAGCATGGCGCCACGCTGCCGGTGCCAAATCAGAAGGTGCATGTCGAGCGATTCAACGACATGCTGAAGGCGGGTGACGGCACGGGGTTCACGAATACGCAGGCAAACATCAACACCTGGCTACAGCACTACGCGGAAGACTACCCTGACCTCGTCAACTGGTACTGGCCATCGAATCCGGATGGCACTGCGTGCCAGAAGATCGACACGAGCTCGTGCACTGTGGAGGCAGCATATGAAAACCCGAACTCACTGCTCGTGCCGTCCGGTACCGAAATCGCTCGGAACGTGCTCATCAACACCCCTGACGAGGGCCCGGGAGGAAAGACATGGCCGGAGAACTGGCAGTTCACCGAATATGACTACGACCACTACAACCCTGACCTCGACAGCATCCAAGTGTCAGTGAGCACTCCCCTGGAGGTGGGATTCGACCGGAATACACAAACATTCTCCGACTCAAGCTCGCTGTCAACGACACCAAACTTTGGAGTGGACTGGATCGAGGCTTGGAACAGCGAATTCCCCGGTGCTGTGGTTGGCACGCAACCAGTGCCGGACAAGACCGCCCTGTGGGTGCAGATCGACGCGGGATGGGCTGTGGACCAGGACGCGCATTCCCCGAAGCGGGTCGAAGCGGTACAAACTGCCCTCGCTGAAGCGATCGCGGTGGATGCGAGCGGTCAATCCACGGTCAAGCAGATTGACAAGGCGGAGGCGACCTTGGAAACGAGGCTAAAGAAGCTGTAGACGGAAGTCTGAAGCCGGCTGTGGCACAACGCCACAGAAGCTGCATCGGGAGGGTAGAGGGGCGCGCTGCCACTGGAACCCTCCCGATGCGACTTCCCGGGAAATCGCTCCGCTGGAGCTGCTATCAACGCCGACAACAATTACTCCACTCATCTACTCTTGCTCCTTTTAGTATGTTTTCGATCTCATAGTTGAGGCTGCCAGCGGTACGGGCTGGCAGCTTCAACTGCGAAATTCGATCTCCAGTTATTTCAGCGTGTGGATAGCAAATCCAAAATAGATCAGAGGAAGAACCGGTCGCCTGGTTCCCATCCGACGTCGTCCCCTGCGGGGAGGGCGCCGAATCCGAGCCGATTGCCACGGACGTACCAGTGAGGCGTCCAGAGGGCGCCGTCCTTGTCGGAGGTGTGATAGTGAACGTTGGACTCGCCGTTGAAGAGTCCGGGACCGTCGTGGCCTAATTCCAAGATCTGGATTAGGGATGCCAGTGATGAAGTGGGTGATGGTGCTGCGAGGGCTTGGGTGATGGGCCCGTCAAGTGACCATTCTTTGAGGGTCCAGTACTTTACCGTGCGGGCCGGGACGTCTGTTTCCACGAAGTCGCCGAAGTGCCGGAGAAAGTTCGGGCCAATGTAGGTGACCGCGAGGCCTCCGATTTTCCGGCCGAGGGTCAGGTATTCCTTCATTTGGAAGCGCTGGGTGCCTTCGAGGGATACGCTCTCTGCGGTGCTGATATTCAGGTTTGTTTCAGTGGTCAAATCGCTCATACGGGTTGTTCCTTTCGGGGAGCTGGAAGGTTGGGGGCTCATTATTTGAGGTACTGTGCGGAATCGGCGATGACTGCGCTGGCTCCGTTGGACACTGACGTTTTTTCGAAGGCGACTTCCTGGCCGATGCGTGTGAGGGCGGAGTTCAGCTTGTCCGAGCCTTCGGGTTTCAGCGGGACCCTGCGGCGGGGGTGTTCCATTTCGCGCAGGATTTGGTTGACGACGAGCACTTGGTCTTCTTTGAGGTTGGGAATCAGCGACTTTGCGACGTCAGGCACGGCGGGTGTTCCCATGCTTATCTGCGTGTGACTGGCTGCTTCCTTGTCGTTGATGAAGAAGTTGACCATGTCGGCCGCGGCGTCCGTGTTGCCTGTTTTCGCGCTGACGCATACCAGGATCGGGGTGAAGAACCACCAGTCCTTGCTGGCGTCGGCCCTTACAGGGTAGCTGTTGAGTCCGATGTTGCCTTGGCGGAGACCCTTGACGACGCCCAGGTGTGATGCGCTGGCCACCCGAATGGCTGCTTTGGACTTAACCAGAAGGTCGCTGGTCCAGCCCGCACTATCGGATTCGGTCTGGGTTGTTGCAGGAGGGATGGTTCCTTCTTTGCGCATTTTTGCCCAGTATGCGAACCAATCGCCCAGGACGGCTGCGTCGAAACCAAGCTTCCCCTCGTCGGTGAACAGTTCAGCACCGCTTTGGCGGACCCAGGCTTCGAAGCTGCGGTGATTCGTTCCGAGTGTCGGGTCCAGGAGGCCGTAGTAGCCTTCGGCGCTGTTGGTCATCTGTTTGGCCGCAGCTGCGAGGTCGTCCCAGGTCTTTACTTGGGAGAATGAGACGCCTTTTGCTGCCAGCGCATCGTTGTCGGTGAGGATTGCCTGGCTGTTGAAATGTGTTGGGAGGCCGAACACGCCCTTAGGGTTGCGGCCAGCGTCCACGCCGGCGTCCCCGATTCCGTCTTTCTTGATGGAGCCGCCGATGTACTTGTTGAGGTCCATCAGTGCGCCGGCGTCCGCGTATCTGGCGATGTTTGTATCGGTCATCCAGAAGACGTCGGGCAGGTTGCCGGCAGCTGCCGAGGTGGTGAGACGTTCGAAGTACGGGGCGCTGTCGGCGAACTGGAGGGTTGCTTGCACGTCAGCGTTGCGCTTGGTGTACAGGTTGATGGCGCTCTGGTAGAGCTTGGCGCGGTCTGCGCCGCCCCAGATGCCGACTTCGAGTTTGCCGGAGGGCTTGGAGCCCTGTGGTGAGAATCCGGCGCAGCCGGCGACTCCGAACGCGGCGGCGGCGCCGAGTCCGAAGCCGAGGAAACTCCGGCGGGTGACAGTTGAGGACATTTCATTCTCCATGGTGCGAGGGGGTGGGTGGTTGGGGTTGGAACAGCCTGTGATCACTTCAGGCCGCTGGTGGCGATGCCTTCGGTGAGGTGTTTTTGGGAAATGATGAAAATTACGAGGATGGGCAGAACGGACAGAATCGACATGGCGAACAGTGGCCCCCATGCCGAGGCCCCGCCGGAGTCCAAGAATGCATTCAGGGCCAGGGGCACAGTGAACAGTTCCTGGTCGGTCAGGTAGAGCAGGGGGGTGAGGAAGTCATTCCATGTCCAGATGAATGTGAAGACCGCCGTGACGGCGAGGGCGGGCCGCATTAGGGGCAGGATGATGCGCCAGAAAACGCCGGCCGCTGAGCACCCATCGACCGTGGCCGCGTCATCCAATTCCTTGGGCAGGCCCCGGATGAACTGGACCATCAGGAAGATGAAGAAGGCGTCAACGGCTAGGAACTTCGGGATGATCAGCGGAAAGAACGTGTCAGTCATGCCGGCCGAGTGGAAAAGGATGTACTGCGGAACGAGGACAACGTGGAAGGGAAGCATCAGCGTTGCCAGCATCGCGCCGAACATCACCTTTTTATATCGGAATTCGAGCCTGGCGAAGGCGTAGGCCGCCAGCGAGCAGGAAACGAGGTTTCCGACAACGGAGAGGACGGCGATCACGGCGGAGTTGGCTACGAAGATTCCGAAGTCGAGGCCGAGTGCATTCCATCCCTGAACGTAGTTGTCCAGGGTGAAGTTCTCCGGGATAAGGCCCGGTTCCGAAAAGATTGCTTCGGTGGGCTTGAGTGAGCTGCTCAGCATCCAAATGAGCGGGTAGAGCATCAGCAGCCCCAAGCCGCTCACGATGATGTGTGCACCGAACCTTCTCAGGTAGGTGGGCTTTTTGCGTGCGCGTCCTGGCGGCTGCAGGAGCGCAACCTTGGGAATCATGTTTGTTTGGCTGGTCATGTCACTCTCCGGAGTAGTGGACCCAGTATTTGGAAGTCCCGAAGGCCAGCCATGTGAAGAGGCCGGTGATGGCGAGGAGAATCCAGGCCATGGCTGAGGCGTATCCCATGTCGAATTCGGTGAAGGCCTTTTGGTAGAGGTAAAGCGTGTAGAAGAGGGTTGAATCCACGGGTCCTCCGGTTCCGCCGCTGACGATGTAGACCTGGGTGAAGGTCTGGAAGGCGCTGATCATTTGGAGCACCAGGTTGAAGAACAGGACCGGGCTCAGTAGTGGCAGGGTGATTCGGAAGAACCTACTCACTACCCCTGCTCCGTCCATCGCTGCCGCCTCATGGAGCTCCACGGGGACCTGTCGGAGGCCGGCAAGGAAGATCAGCATAGGCGCGCCAAATGTCCAGACGTTGAGGACCATGATTGTTCCCAGCGCCCATTCAGGTGTGGAAATCCAGTTGGGCAGGTTGCTGAACCCGAGGAGACCAAGTGCCTGGTTGAAGAGGCCTTCCGCTCCAAATATCTGTCGCCACAGCACGGCGATGGCAACGCTGCTGCCGAGCAGTGAAGGGAGGTAGTAGGCGGAGCGATAGAAGGAGAGTCCACGCAGGCCCTGGTTCAGCAGGACTGCAAGGCCGAGTGCGAAGGCAAGCTGCAGCGGAACCGAGATCAGAACGTATTGGGCAGTTACCCACAGTGATGAGATGAAACGGTCATCGTTCGTGAACATCTGCTGGTAGTTCTCAAGACCGACAAAGTTCTGCCGTCCGATCAGGTTGTAATCCGTGAGGGACAAGTAGAAGGACGCAATCATCGGCCCGAGGGTGATCACCACCATGCCCAGAAGCCACGGAAGCAGGAACAGGTAGGCCACGCGCTGTCGCCTGGGCCGCCTGCGCACCTTCGCTGTGGCAGGCATAACCTCGTCGGCGGCGACCATTTTCGAGGGACGGTGGGCTGCCGGTGCTGTCATCGTGATGGGGTGCAGGCGACTGCGAAGACGAGCCCGGAACTGCCTACTTTGTGTTCGTAGGTGTGTTCCCGGGGAAGATACATGGCGTCTCCCGGGCGGAACTCGTGCGTTGTTCCATCCGGCAGTGTCTGTGTTGAGCTGCCGTGCAGGCAGTAGAGCACGGATTCGTGCTCTCCGTCCCCCTTGGCAGTGTGCTCAAAATATGGGGCGATGTGCGTGATGTGGAAGGAGAACGAAGAACCGTGCAGTTTTTCGGTGATCAGCCGATGACTGAATTCGGTTCCTCCTTCCTTCAGTTCAATACGCTCGACGTCCTCGGGGCGGCTCCAGCTTATGGGGTGCATGGGGAGTCTCTTTTCTCACTGGCAGTGCTTGGCAATGGAAACACGAAGAAATTCTTACTTGAGAAGAGCGTCTCACTGTCAAGTCTTCGTGTCAATGGTTTTTTGTGAAGTAAGTCACTGCTGCCAACGTGAAGACCGGCGCGCCGGCGAGCCTGCCTGCAAAACGCGAATCATCTAACAAATGCGAAAAGTTTCTTGCTTTCTGACCCGGACCCTCTTACGCTGGAAACAAGCCCAACACCCGTAGCGAGGCATCGATGCCGTCGCGAATACGATAAGGAATCCCCCATGGAGTCCAGTCCTTTTGATCTGACGGGCAGCACTGCGCTCGTCACCGGTTCAAGTCGCGGCATCGGCAACGCACTGGCCGCGGGGCTTGCTGCCGCCGGTGCTGCCGTCGTCCTCCACGGACTGGATCCGGAGCGCCTGGCGCAGGCACGCAAGTCATTTATAGCCCGGTTCGGAAGCAAAAAAATCGGGGCCGTCGCCTTTGACATCACCGATGAATCGTCGGTTGCGCGCGGCATTGCCGAGATCGAAGAAAACTTTGGTGATGTGGACATCCTCGTCAACAACGCCGGCATCCAGCACCGCGTCCCACTGCTGGAACTGGCCGTAGAAGACTGGAACCGTGTCATCTCCACGGACCTCACCAGCGCGTTCCTTGTCGGCAGAGAAGTGGCGCGGCGCATGGTGCCTCGGGGACGAGGCAAGATCATCAACATCGGTTCGGTGCAGTCGGATCTGGCACGTCCTACCATTGGCGCCTATACGGCGGCGAAGGGCGGCATTCGAAACCTCACCAGGGCAATGGCGGCCGAATGGGCGGCCTCGGGCCTGCAGATCAATGCAGTCGCACCGGGCTACATCCATACGGAGATGACCCAGCCGCTCGTGGACGACGTGGAGTTCAATTCCTGGATTTGCAAGCGCACACCTGCGGGGCGATGGGGGACCGTCGGTGACCTGACGGGGCCGGTGCAATGGCTCGCGTCCCGCGGCTCGGACTACGTGAACGGTCAAACCATCTTCATCGATGGCGGCATGACGGCGGTGGTCTGAGGATGACGACCGCTGACGCCACTGCCACCACTAAAGCGACTCACGGCTGCGCACTCGTTGTGCACGGAGTGGGAGACCTGCGCCTCGATCCAATACAGCCGGCGGAACCGCACCCGGATGAAGCCGTCGTCGAGATCGCCTACGGCGGGATCTGCGGGTCGGATCTGCATTACTGGCTTCATGGTGCGGCAGGTGAGTCAGTCCTTCGGCAGCCGTTGATCCTGGGCCATGAGGTCGTGGGCATGGTAAAGGTTGCTGCGGCGAACGGCCACGGGCCCGCCGCCGGAACGAGAGTCGCCGTCCATCCGGCCACGCCTGGGGGTACGGGCGTGCGCTACCCTGAGGACCGTCCAAACCTGTCACCCGGCTGCACATATTTGGGCAGCGCGGCACGCTACCCCCACACGCAGGGCGCCTTCAGCCAGTTAGCGGTCCTGCCGGCCCGGATGCTTCGCCCGCTGCCCGAAGGACTTTCGCTCCGGACCGCCGCTTTAGCTGAACCTGCCAGCGTCGCCTGGCATGCCGTCGCCCGCGCCGGAGACGTCGCTGGAAAACGCGCACTTGTCATCGGCAGCGGACCCATCGGCTCTCTGGCGGTTGCAGTGCTCAAAAGGGCCGGAGCGGCCGAAATCACTGCCGTGGACCTGCATGAAGAGCCCTTGGCAATTGCACGAAGCGTCGGTGCCACCCACACGATTCTGGCAACTGACTCCGAGGCCATTGCCGCCGTCGAGGCCGACATCACGGTGGAGTCCTCGGGGAACTACCGCGGCCTTAATTCGGCCATCCGTGGAACCATGCGGGGCGGGAAAGTAGTGATGGTGGGGCTGTTGCCCACCGGAGAACAACCTATTGCCATATCCCTGGCAATCACCAGGGAACTCGAACTCCTGGGCTCATTCCGCTTCAATTCCGAAATCGACGACGTTCTAGTTGCCCTTGCCGACGGCAGCCTATTCGTTGATCCAGTGATCACCCACGAATACCCCTTCAACGAATCCCTCGAAGCCTTCAGCACGGCCAAGGACTCCCGGCTCTCCGGAAAAGTCCTGATCTCTTTTACACCCAGTGCTATGCAGGGAGCTGACTAATGTTGCGTTCCAACCAGCAAGTGACAATACCCCGACAACCCCGTAACCGGCTCACCGCCCGGACGGGAAGCCACTGCCCCTTGAGCGGGCTTTGGCTACCCGGCGGGGAAGAAGGTCCCCCCTCGCCGGTGCTGGAAGGCAGCCTCATGCCTGCTTACTCGAACGATCCAGTCGAATGGACCCTGCTCGAACCGTTCGGAAGAATCACAGGCCATGGTGTACAGACTTGAGGAGCGACCCCGGCGCCAGCCTGCAGAAAAACGGCGGAGTGACGCGCAACTGGCAGACGCACGCCGGATGAGGTCAGGCGCCCTCGAACGCCACCTGACGGAGACCCGCACTTCGCTTGCACGCATTGCCAGCGATATCCGCTCGCTCCTCATTCGCCGCAATGAGGCGGCCGCAATGGCCCTTGCAGACCGGGTTCCCGCCAGGGCCATCGCCGAAATTACCGGAATGAAGGCCATCGACGTCAAAAGGGTTGCTGGGAGCATGCTTCATGTCGAGTTCACCGGCACCTCAGCCCGCGTGCATTTGGATCGGCTCGCCGCGATCAATTCCAAGCTGGCCGCTGCTATCGAGGAGAAAGCACGGGCAGAAAAGCAACTGCTGTTGGCCGCCCAAGAAGCCCTGAAGAACGGCGAATGCGACGTGTTCCGTCTGGCAGCCGCGGCGAATATGACAGCTGACCGGTTCCGCGAGCTCCTGCGGCGCGGTTGAAAAACAGATGTCCGAGTTTTGCGCTCGCTGACTTAGCTTGCCGCTTGCTTGCGGTCCTCACTCCAGCCAGACATCGCACCCTTAAGAGCCGCAACGAGGCGGTGCGACGCCTGGTCCTTGGTCAGTCCCACGGTGTTGATCAGGTCGAGGATTTCGCGGGGATCGAAAAGGATATTCCACAGGAAGAGGGCTTCATCGCCGAGGGGTTCGAAGCCCAGTTCTTCGCAGGTTTCCCGCAGCGGCCGCTCCAGGGCGTCAGCCTGGACCGTCAGGTAGAAAGTCCCCTTGCGCAGCCGGGCCAGATAGCCCTCGCCGGAACGCGTATACAACATCGCTCCGCCGTGGCGGACCACCAGCTCCACCCACTTCCTGCTGACAGCCTCCAGCAAGGCCACTCCGGAAGATTCCTGCTTAAGGCTGAAGTCACGCAGTTTCTCGCCGACGCCGAAGCGGTATTCGGCGAGGACTTCCTCAACTGAAGCGAAGTGCCTGTAGGCGGTTGCCGTGGATATCTCCGCCTGCTTCGCGACGTCTGTCATGCTGATCGCTCCGCGCCGGGCAGCGTAGAGCTGCCCGGCAGCTTTGATCAGTTGTCTGCGGTTGCGCTGTGTATCACTACGCATGGTTCAGCACCCTTTCGTTACCTCCCTAGTTTAGGGGTTGTCCGGTTTCCAGCCTTGAAGGGCGCCGGTAAAGGTTCTTGTGAGGCGCCGTGCGACCTGATCCGTCGTGAGCCCGACACTGTCGATCAGGTCAAAAATTTCCCGGGGATCGAAGAAGACGTTCCAAAGAAACAGGCCTTCATCGCCCAAGGGCCCGGTCCCCAGCTCCAGGCAGGCCTCGTCGATTGGTCGCCGCAGGGCCTCTGCCTGGACTGTCAGGTAGTAGGCTCCATTCCGGATTCTGGCGAGATAGCCGTCGGCGGAGCGGGTGTGGATCATCGAAGCACCATGCTGGACGACGAGCTCAACCCATTTACGGCACACACACTGCAGCAGCTCCGATCCATGGACTTCCTGGGCCCCGCTGTAGGCCAGGAGTTCGCGACCTACCTCGAAACGGTAGGCAGCCAGGACGTCCTCTACCGAGGCGAAGTGCCGGTATGCAGTGGCAGTTGAAATTCCGGCTGCTGCCGCAACCTCCGACATAGTGGCAGTGCCGCCGGCACCAAAGAGGCGACCGGCGGCACTGACCAAAAGGGAACGGTTGCGCTGAGTGTCGAGTCGTAACCCGGCACTAGGATCCATGACCTGCATGCGCTTTACCTGAGCGCCGTGAGGCCCGCGGCGAGCCGTTCAACGCCCAGCGTGATGGCTTCAGCGCTGGCTGCGTATGACAGGCGCAGGTGGAACTCACCGTTGCGGCCGAACTCGCTTCCCGGGCGGACTGCTACGCCGAAGGTCCGCAGGTGTGCCACCATCTCTGCCGCCGGCATATCGACGTCGTACTTGGGGAACAGATAAAACGCGCCCTCCGGCGAGCTCACCGTCAATCCTGGGACGCGGACCAGACCCGCGACCATCAGCTCACGGCGCAAGGAGTAGGAAGCGTGCATCCGCTCAATATCAGGGCCGCAGGTCCGCAGGGCCGTGAGCGCTGCGAGCTGCACCGCCGTGTTCATGGACCCGTTAAACGTATTGTGTACGCGGGCCGCTGCCCTGATGACGTTGGACGGTCCCCACAGATACCCGACCCGCCAGCCCGTCATGGCATAGCTCTTGGAGAAGGTCTGGCAGTAGATGGTCCGGTCTGCCAGACCGGGAATTTCCAGGGCCGAGACAAAGGGATCGGAAGTGTAGACCAGGTCGCTGTAGGCCTCATCGGAGAGCACCAGGGTCTCGGTACCTGCGACCATATCCGCCAGGGTTTCCAGCTCAGCCCTCGAATGAACAATCCCGGTGGGATTGGAAGGGTTGCAGAAGACAAACATCTTGGCTCCCTGAAGAGCTTCGGCCAGCAATGGCAGGTCCCAATGCAGGTCGTCCGCCAGCGGGACAGGCACGATCGTGCCCCCGGCCATGCTGACCAGGTCGGCGTAGAGGGAGTACGTAGGGTCAGGGATGACCACCCTGTCGCCCGGGTTGACGATGCCAAGGATGGCGGCGGCAAGTCCCGCCGTCCCTCCCTGGGTAATCAGCACGTCGCTGGAGCTGGCCACCCCGCCGAGGAGCCGGCCGATACGGGCAGCCAGCTCCTCGCGGAGTTCCGGCTCGCCGAGCAACGGCGAGTAGTGGGTGTGGCCCTCCTCCAGGGCCTTCACAGCAGCAGCTCGAACCTGTGCCGGCGTATCGAAGTCCGGCTCGCCCATGGCCAGGGAGACCAGATCCCCCTTTGACTGGGGCTGCTGCACCCGCAGCGACGTGCGCTGCACGCGCAGCACGGCTTCGGACGGTTGGAAACCGCTGGCAATGGCGGTAACGGGTTCTGTGGTCATGGTTGTCCTGCTCCGAATAGTTGATGAAAGCCTTGTAGGCAAGTGCTTGGGCTGAGCGGCGGGCCGTCAGCCCTTCGGGAGGTCCTCAGCCGGTGCGCCCGTCCACTTGCTGATTTCGAGGTCCCCCGAAGTGTCCCGCTGCAGGGTGGGGGCGATGATCAGTTCCTGGACCACAGTGCGCTGGGGCATGGTGGCGACCAAGTGAATGGCCCGGGCCACGTCCTCGGGCTGGACCATGTTGTCGCGCTCCTCCTGCCGGGGCGGACGGGCACGGTTGTCCAGAATCGGGGTCGCCGTTTCGCCTGGAAGGATGGTGATCGCGCGGAGACCGTCGTTGCGGAAGGTGTTGTGCAGGTAGGTCATGAAGTTCCGCACTGCGGCCTTGGCTGCCCCATAGGCTGCCCCGCCCAGGAGGTTGGGGTTAACAGCCGCGAGCGACGACACGGTGATGATGGTTCCCGTGCGACGGCTCAGCATATCCGGCAGGACGGCCTGAGTGAGGAGATATACGGCGTTGAGGTTGACGTTGAGAACCTCGTTCCATTCTTCCTCGCCTATCCACCGGACATTGAGGACCTTGCTGGCGCTGCCGGCGTTGTTTACGAGAATGTCCACCGGGCCAAGGGTGCTTCGCACCCAATCGATAAGGTCCTGGACATTGTCTTTAGAGGAGATGTCTGCGGCCTTGGCGTAGGCCTTACCGCCGTTGGCGATGATCTCCTCGGCGAGTTCCTTCAGGACTGCCTGCCGGCGTCCCACCACGACAACATGGGCGCCTTCGTCGGCCAGAAGTGCTGCTGTGGAGCGGCCCATCCCGGTGCCTGCACCGGTGATCACGGCTACTTTTCCTTCAAGAAGTCCCATGGTTTCCATTCCTGTAAGAGTGATACATGAATCACATATGCGAAAAGTTTCTCATTTGTGGGGTACTCAAGTCAACCCCTGGCTGCAGAATCAGGCCGCTGCAGGCTCGGCAACGGGGGCTGCCTGGAGAGGCAGGCCGACCGCGGAAAAAAGCTTGGCGACACGTTCCTCAAGGGCGAGCAGGGCGTTCTGCTGCTCGCGGTAGTCCTGGACTGCGTGCTGTTGGCTGACCCAGTTGAACCGCATCTTTTGCCCTGGTCGGGCCTGGCCCAGGCGTGGAAGGGCTGCTTTCGTGGCAAAAGCGACGATCGGATATCCGGCGGTCAGGGTCCGGTAGCGGCCCAGGATGATCAGTTCGTCGCCGTGCGGAATCTCGAAGGCTCCGATGGGTACGCCGTGTGAGACGATCTCGCCGAGGCTTTCGGGGTGGACCACTGGACCGTCAAGGCGCAGGCCGACGTGGTTTGATGTAGGCGTCACGGTGTATTGGCGGGACGCCAGCAGCTCGCGGATGCCCACAGCGGCGTCCGTCTCCGGGCCCTCAACAATGTCTACGGTCCAGACTCCCGGACTGAAGGCAGGAATGGGCACGGGGAGGCGGAACAGGGGCTGGGTCAGATAGGGATGTTCGAAGCCTGCGTAGGCGGTGCGGAGCTCTATCGTCTGCCCGGCTGTGATCACCTGAGGGAAGCCCATTCGTGCCTCCGGTGCGGCGCTGCCCATGAAGTGCCCCGTGGCAAGGGTGCCACTGAAAGCGAGGTAATTGCGCATGCCGTCCCTGGCATTGGCTATGACCACACGCGCTGCACCGGGAACACAGACAGGTTCCCACATCGGGACTGGCTGTCCATTGACGGTGACATCGGCCGGTGCCCCGGTCACCGAGATCAGCACGGGGCTTTTGGCAACGAATGCAAACCGGCCACCCATGACTTCCACGCATGTAGCGGAACGTTGGTTTCCCACCAAGATGTTGGCCACGGAGGCAGAATGCTGGTCGGCGGCCCCGCCGCATGGCACGCCCATGAACTCGGAATGCTCCCGTCCCAGGTCCTGATATGTGGATAGCCAGCCGTGTTCGGAAACTTTCAGCGCAACGTCCTGTTCAACCCGCACTTTGGGAGGTTCCTTCCTGGTCCTGTGTGTCCTCATTCGCCGGGTCCGGCGTGCCCACGGGCCGGAGGAACCGGCCTGTGAGGCGTGCCCATTCGCTGTGCGGCACAACCTTGAATCGCACGCTGTCTCCGGGCTTATAGGAGGTGGCTGGGTCTTCGCGTATGTCGCAAATTGTCAGCGGTGTCCGCCCTATGACTTTCCAGCCTGTGGGGCCGGGGAACGGCTGGATGATCGCGCTGGTCCCAGCCACCATCACTGAGCCGCTGTCAACGTTCGTTCGTGGCTCCCTGCATCGGCTCACCTGCCCCGGGAATCGGACAGTTCCCATCATGGGGGCCATCGCCGAGGCGAGAAGGTTGATCGAGAGCTCCGATGCCTCGAGCCTGGCCAACACCTCGTCCTGGCTGATGCCCAGTTCATCGGCGACGTCCGGAAGATCCGGGGCGAACTCCTCCGTGACGACCATCGGGATAACAAACTGGTTCCCCGCGTGTATTTCGACGCGCCCATCCAGCCCACGCCCAGCCGCCGCCAGCCGAATGGTTTGCGCCAGCTGTTCGTGGCTTACCTGTAGGCAGTCGAATTCGACCAGCAGTGAATCAATCCCCGCGACGACGTCGACCAATCCATGGGGACGGACGTCGAGCAAGATTTCGCGAAGCCTGCGGCTGCCGGCCTGCCGTTCATCCGTGCTGACGCCTGCGAGGCTGATCATCAAAGCCGAATCCCCAAAGGGAACGGCCCTGATCTCAGGTAAGGAAGGCAGCTCGTGTGGCGGGGGATGCGTACTCATGGGGTCCTTGGCTCTCGTGGATTTTCAGGCGCCTGCCGTCGGGGCAGGAAGGGAATCAGACAGCGGCCAGCCGGGCCTTTTCTGCCAGAACCTCCTGGAGACCCGTCGCATTGATTCCGGCCCGGTCCAGGGCTGCTCGGAGCGCTGTGCCGTTTTCCAGGACCTGCGGATGATCACCGTGAAGCAGGACGACGTCGGCGTCGTGCCCCAGCGGGACGACTTTGCCTGTGACGGCCTTTACTGTGCCCTCGGTGACAACCTGGACGACGCGGCGACCGATCTCTTCAGGATCGTGCAGCAACGCTCCCTCGGTGTTGCGGGAGACGGGCATGCCGTCCTCGCCGTAGCCGCGGTCAGCCAGGAATACGTAGCCAACCTGGAGCCCGCGTTTACGTGATTCCTCGGCGAGCAGGCCCTGCTGGCAAATCACGATGTACGAGGGGTCATAGGCCTTGATGGCGTCAGTGATGGCGCGTGCGTGTTTGGCGTCTGTCTGGGCGATGCTGCCCATCCGGCCGTGGGGTGCCACGTGGCTGATCTTTCCGCCGTGAATGCGGGCAAACCCGTCCAATGCTCCGATCTGGTAGAGCACGTCAGTGCGGATTTCTTCCTCGCTGGCCTCGATGAGCCGTCGGCCGAAGCCCACCAGATCCGGGTATCCGGGGTGGGCCCCCAGCTCAATGCCGCGTTCGACGCACGACTTGACTGTGGCATCCATAACGCGGGGGTCCCCGGCGTGGAAGCCGCAGGCGATGTTGGAGGCGGTGACCAGCCCGAGCAGGGCCTCGTCATCACCGATGGTGTAGTTTCCGTAGCTTTCGCCGAGGTCCGCGACGACGGCGACTGAGTTGATGCTCAAGGTTGACTCCCAATGGTTCTGATTGTTGTGCCTTCTATGATCCAGAGTCGGCGGCAGGCCCCCGTCGCTGGTTTATTAGTGGGTTTGAAGCGGCTGGCCCTTTGTTTCCTTGAGGAAATAGATGGAAACCAAAGTGATCATGGCTGTGCTGATGGCAGCGTAGGCCGGAACCATGCTGTTGCCGGTGGCCTTGATGATTTCGGTCATGACCAGGGGAGCGCTGCCGCCAAAGATGATGGTGCTGATGCTGAAACCGATGCTGTAAGCGCTGTAGCGGACGGTGGTCGGGAACATTTCCGTGAGTACCGTGTGCACCACTGCTGCGTGGCCTGAGAATGCAATGGCCATGACCACGGTGGCGATGCAGGCAAGCAGCATATTGCCTGTGGTGATCATCGCGAACATCGGGTAGGAGACCGCCGCCATGAGTACGGCGGACAAGATGAGCACGGGCTTGCGCCCGATGCGATCGGAAAGCCGTGCCATCAGCGGAATGGAGATGATGATCGCCACGAGGCTGAAAGCGGTGACAGTAAGGGCTTGGAGCATGCTGAAGTTGTTGCCGCTGCCGAGCTGGGTTTTCAGGTACGTGGGCATGTAGGCGAACAGCAGGTAGTAGCCGGGCCCGTTCACGGCCGGAAGGAAGATTGTCAGTGCGATGGCCTTCAAGTGGCGCTTTGAGGTGAAGACGGCACGCAGCGGGTTGGGCTCCACCGCGTTTCGCTCGCGCAGCGCCGCAAAGTGCGGAGTATCTTCCATCTTGGATCGGATGTAGTAGCCCACGTAGCCCAGCGGAACAGCAAAGAGGAATGGGATGCGCCAGGCCCAGGATTCCATCGTGGCGTCGCCCAGGGTGGTGATGAGCATGGCGGAGAAGCCGCTGCCGAACAGCAGGGCGCAGAACGAGCCGACCGCGATGAAGCTCATGGAGTAGTTGCGGTGTTTGTTGTGCGCGTATTCGCCCACGAACGCCATGGCGCCGGCAACTTCGCCGCCGGCCGAGAAGCCCTGCAGGATGCGGAGCAGGATCAGCAGCGCCGGTGCCGCCCAGCCAATGACGGATGAGGAAGGGATGAGTCCGATACAGGCGGTCGCGGCGGAGATCAGCAGAAGAAGCATGGCCAGCAGGTTCTTGCGTCCGAGCTTGTCGCCCAGATAGCCGCAGATGACACTTCCGAAGGGGCGTGCAAGGAAGCTGACGAGGAAGCCCACGTTGGTGAGCAGCAGGGATCCGAGATCCTTGGAGCCCATGATGTTGATGGCGAGATACGTGGTCAGAAGCCCGTAAATGCCGTAGTCGTACCACTCCACGAAGGAGCCCATGGTGCCGGCGATTGTCGCCTTGCGCACCATCTTGCCGTCGGCAGTGACGACTTTTACTTGAGCGGTGTTCAGGTCCACTGATTCCGTCAATGTTTTGGCCATTGGAAGTTCTTTCAGTTTAGGGGCCCGCTGCGGAATTACGCAGGGGGATTAGGTGTACTCGCGGGTGATCTCTGCGGTCATCTCGGCTTCGTGGACAGCGACGGCCTTGACGAGTTCCAGGATTTCCGCGGCCCGGGCCTGGGGAATGATGACGATGCCGTCGTCGTCTGCTGCAACAATGTCTCCTGCTGAGCAGACGATGCCACCGATGGCCACCGGTTCACCGATGACGCCGGGGCCGTTCTTGAAGGGGCCTGCCGGAGTGGTGCCGCGGGCGAACACGGGAAATTTGATCTCGGTGATGGTTGCGCGGTCACGAATGTAACCGTCGATGACGGCGCCGGTCGCACCTGCGGCTTCGAACCGCTGGGAGAGCTGCTCGCCGACGAGCGCACGGTGCTGATGTCCGAAGCCGTTGATAACAATGACGTCCCCGGGCTCAATGTAGTTCAGGGCCTCGATGACCGCGGCGTTGTCTCCTGCCGCGCCCAGGACTGTGAGCGCGGAGCCGACGCAGTGCGCTCCCGCCCAGACCGGGTTGATGTTGCCGTCAACGAGCCCGAGTCGTTCCATGGCATCGCCGATATTGGCCACGGGAAACTTCTCGAAGGCCTGAACGAGTTCACGCGGCGGACGCGTCCAGGTCGCCTTTCGGACGGTGAGGTCGAGTGTTGTTGCCATTTGTTCCACCTTTGGTTGGTCGGGGATACCTGCCGGCAAGCCCTGAGACGTCAATCACATATGAGAAAAGTTTCGCGTTTTTTTGCCCAAGAGTCAACCCCGGACCTGCATTCCCCTGTAAAACCTTCACGGGGCCGACTTCTGGTGAGATAAATCACGAACAGGCGTTGACTTGCATCACAGAATAAGAGAAAATCTTCTCATTCGCGAATACTCTCGCAAATAACCGATTTCGTAGATCCACGCTCCAGTGGCTCATTTCCAGAGCTGCGGGGCCCGATCCCGAACTGACCAGGAGATCACCGATGCAAGGACGATCCACCTTCTTGGGGGCGGCGGCAGCTGCCACTGCCCTCACACTGCTCCTGACCGGCTGCACCACGGGCACAGGAACCACTGGCTCAGGGACCGGCGGAACCGCTGGCCCTTCCACGGACACCATCCGCACCGCGCTGAACTCAGATCCCACAACGTTTAACGCCGCCAAGGCCAATGCCAAGGACGACTATGAGGTGGCCCGTTTCCTCTTCGACACTGTGGTCCGCCGTGACGGGGACGGCAAGTTCATCGGGGGACTGGCCACCGACTGGACGTCCACGGCAACAGAAGCCTCACTGACCATCCGCAAGGATGCGACCTGCGCTGATGGAACCGTCATCACCCCCACCATCGTGGCCAAGTCCCTGACCTACTTCGCCGATCCGGCAACCAAGAACAACTTCGCCAAGCTCGTCTTCGGCCCCGGCCAGCCGACGATCACCGCAGACGACGCCGCAGGCAAGGTTTCGGTCAAACTGGCCCAGCCCTGGTCCGAACTTATCGGCGGACTGACCCTGGCCCAGACCGGCATCATCTGCCCCGCCGGGCTCGCCGATCTCGAGGGCCTGGCCAAGGGATCCGTGCAGGGAGCCTTCTCGGGCCCCTACACGTTGACAAAAGCTGGCCATGGTGTCAGCTACGACATGACCCTGCGCGAGGACTACAAGGCCTGGCCGAAGTGGTCCAAAGAGCTCGAAGGAACACCGGCCAAGACCGTGCGGTTCTTCCCCGGCGTGAACAAGACCACCGTGGCTAACCAGCTTCTTACCGGCGAAATGGACATCTCGGACATTGCTCCTGCTGACACCGCCCGCTTTGAAGGGAACAAGGACTACACCGTCACGTCCGTGCCTTTCGCCGGAATCTTCCTGCTCTTCAACCAGCGCCCCGGCAGCCCCTTCACCGACCCCGCCCTGCGCAAGGCAGTGGCGCAACTGATGAACCAGCAGGCCTTTAACGCCGCCGCCTACGCCAACAAGGGAATCCCCTACACCTCGATTGTCGCTCCGACCGTGCCGTGTGCACTGGAGGACAACTCACACTTCACCAAGGAAGACGCAGAGGCCGCAAAAGCTGTACTTGCGGGCAAGACCTTCAAGATGGTTGGCACCACCAGTATCGGCCCGAACGGCGCAGGAAGCACCTACGTCCAGGAGGCGCTACGCGCGGCCGGAGCCACCGTCAACCTCAATCTCGTGGACAACGGAACCTGGGCCACCATGACCCAGACCAAGCCTGAGACGTGGGATCTCACCATCCAGGGCGACGCGAACTTCGTCGGTACCGTCGCAGCGTCCCTGACCCGGATCGCAGGCGTACCCACCGAGAAGGGCGGCCGTAACATCGGCGGCGGCGAAAACGCGGACATCCTGGCTGAAATCGCCACCGCGCAGTCGGCCACCGACGAGGGCAAACGGTGCGAGGCCTACGAAAGGGCGCAGATCAGCATCCTGGAAGACAACGACATTGTTCCCTTCGTCGGCGAACCCCAGATCGTTGCACAGCGCGCAGGCTTCTCCATCCAGGCGCCCTCAGGCATCGTGGACTACGCCACCATGCGGATCACCAAGTAAGGCCAAGGACCATGACTGAACCGACCATGCTGAACAGGGAAACCGCCTTGTTCAGCAACCCCCCGGGGGCTCCGAAGAGCCCTCGGGGCGGGCTCCGCAACCTCTCCCCCTGGGCCAGCTACGGCCTGCGCCGCGCAGGCGGAGTACTGCTGTCCGTCGCCCTGCTCGTGGTGGTTACCTTCTTCATGGTCCCGCTCCTCCCCGGCGACCCCGCCGTAGCAGTGGCCGGCGCCGACGCCACCACCGAGCAGATCGAGGCCATCAGGGAGAGCCTGGGGCTGAACCAGCCCCTGCACCTGCAGTTCATTCAGTACGTCGGGAACCTGTTTACAGGCAATCTTGGCGAATCCTTCGCCTACAGCACATCAGTTTCCTCGATCATCGCGACCAAGCTGCCCTTCACCGCGGAACTCGCCCTACTGGGCATCATCGTGACCCTGCTGGTTTCCATTCCGGCAGGAATGGTGGTGGGTATCCTGACCCGCGGTGGACGCCGCAAGTGGCTGGACGTGTCCTTCGGGATGCTGACCGGATTCTTTCAGGCGGTGCCGCAATACGTTATGGCCACGCTACTGGTGGTGCTCTTCGCGATCATCCTCAAGGTCCTGCCGGCCGCCGGTGCAGCAACCCTCAGTTCCCTGATCCTTCCCGTCCTTGGCCTCTCGATTGCACCGATCTGCTCGATCGCGCGCGTGGTCCGCCGTGAAACCTCTACTGTCCTGGAGCAGGACTATCTGCGGACCGCCCGCGGTTGGCGCCTGCCGCCTTTGAGGCTCTACGCCCGCCATGCCCTGCCCAACCTGATGACGACGACCCTGACCCTCGCCGGGCTGATCCTGGCCGGCATGCTCGGCGGCGCCATCATTATCGAAAACGTCTTCAACTGGCCCGGACTCGGCAAGGAAATCGTCACGGCCATTATCAACAAGGACTACCCCGTGATTCAGGGCATCATCCTGGTCCTCGGGTTCCTTGCCATCATCCTCAACCTGCTGGTCGACGTCATCCTTGGCATTATCGATCCGCGCACCCTCGGAGGAGGAAAGTCCAATGGCTGAACAACGCCGCACAAAAAGCCGCTTCCGGTGGACCACAGGCCTCATTGTCGGCATCGTGTTGATGGCCATCATGGTCCTGATAGGTCTCCTGGCACCCCTCTTCCTCACCGAGGCCGCTGAAAAGCTCACCGCCAACGCGTCCCAGGGGCCCAGCGAAGAACACTGGCTGGGAACCGACGACTTCGGGCGTGACGTCCTCGCCCGTTCCCTGGTCGCCACCCGGCTCACCCTGGTAATGACCGCTGCCACAACGGTCATCGCAGTCGTCGGCGGTGTTTTGATAGGTACCTTCATCTGGCTCGCCCCGCCCAGGATCCGTAACGCCGTCCTGCGCGTCATCGATGCCGCCGTCGCCTATCCAAGCCTCATTTTCGCGCTGCTCATCGCCGCGATCCTCGGACAGGGAGCCTGGTCTGCTGTGCTGGCAATCGCGATCGCCAGCATCCCCGCGTTCGCCCGCCTGACCGCAAACATGGCTGCATCGATCTCGCAGCGGAACTACGTATCAACGGCACGTCTGCTGGGCGTCCCGGGCCCGCGTATCATCACGCGCCACCTGCTGCCCAACATGGCAGAACCGCTTCTGGTGCTGACCGCAACGGTCTTCGCCACGACGCTGATTGAGCTGTCAAGCCTTTCATTCATCGGACTCGGTGTTCAGAATCCGGAGTACGACTTTGGGCGCCTGCTTAACGAGGCTCTCGTGAACATCTACTCCCAACCACTTCAGGCGGTGATGCCCTCCATCATGATTACCGCAGCAGGGTTGAGTGCCATGCTCATCGGGGACGGTCTTGCCGCCGCAACGGACCCCCGCGGCGGACGCAAGTTCGGTAGCGTGAAGGCTGCCTCTGAACTCCCGGCCTCCATGCGGGCCGACCAGGAAGCCTTGGTGGAGGTCGATAACCTCACCGTCAGCACACCGAACGGCGTGCCGCTGGTTAAGGGTGTATCCCTGAGCATCAAAGCGGGGGAAGTAGTGGGACTCGTGGGTGAATCAGGGTCCGGCAAATCCCTTACCGCCATGTCCATCGCCGGGCTGCTCCCGGAAGAACTAACCGTCACAGCCCACACCATGAGGCTTGGCGAACTGAACCTGCTCAGGAAGAACGACCCGCGCACACTGGCAACGTCCATCGGTCTGGTTTACCAGGACCCCGGAACCAGCTTCAATCCCGCGCTGCGTATCGGTTCCCAGCTGACCGAAGTCAGCCGGGTACACCTGAAGCAGTCCAAAAAGACCGCTTACGGCAGGATGGTCAAGGCGCTGGCGGACATCCGGATCACTCAACCGGAAACGCGGATGAAGCAGCACCCGCACGAACTCTCCGGTGGCATGCTCCAGCGGGCCATGATCGCCTCGACCCTGGTCACCGATCCCCGGCTCATCATTGCGGATGAACCCACCACGGCACTGGACGTCACCGTCCAGGCAGACGTTTTGCGTCAGTTCCGGACCATCAACCGGGAAATGGGTACAGCAATGCTGTTCATTTCCCACGACATCGGTGTGGTGCAAGCGCTCTGCGACAAGGTCATCGTTATGAACGGCGGAAAAATCCTGGAACGGCTCACCGGTGCCCAGCTGGCCGCCGGCGACGTGAAACACCCGTACACGAAGGCATTGCTTGCAGCGACGCCGAGCATCGCCGAACGCAAAGCGGAACTCGTCTCTGTGCGGGCCGAAGACTTCACCTACGACGAAGTCACAGAGGACACCCCAGGCCCCGTCCCTCTGGAAGGAAAGAAGTAACCGCCATGACAAGCACTCCAACTTCCGCTGTTCCCGTGCTGGAAGTCCGCGACGTCGAGGTCACTTTTGGCTCCGGACAGTCCGCGGCGAAGGTCATCAAGGGTGTATCGGCGACAATCGAACGCGGCAAAACGCTGGGCATCGTAGGTGAATCCGGATCAGGAAAGTCAACATTGGCCAAAGCCATCGTTGGTCTGAACCCGATCAGCGCCGGCAGTATCTTGATCAACGGCGCGGATGTGTCCAGGATGACCGGGGCGCAACGACGTGCAATGCGCCGTGAAGTCCAGATGATCCCGCAGGATCCCTACTCATCGCTGAACCCCCGCCGGACCATCGGGCAAACACTTGCTGAGGCGATCGATCCCGTGAAGTCCAACCCCCGCGCCCATGCCAAAAAGATCTCCTACTGGCTCTCAACCATCCGCCTGGACGCCGACGTGGCCGAGCGATACCCGCACGAGTTTTCCGGCGGGCAGCGTCAACGCATTGCCATCGCCCGGGCGCTGGCAGTTGGACCGAAACTCATCATCGCCGACGAAATTACCTCGGCACTGGACCTGTCCGTCCAGGCCGAAATCCTGAACCTCATTAGCCGTCTGCGCACGGAACTGGACGTGACCATGGCCTTCATTTCGCACGACCTGGACGTGGTGCACCACGTCAGTGACGAGATCATGGTCCTCTTCCACGGGGAAGTCGTGGAACTCGGAGACGTGGACAGCGTCTACGGCAGCCCCAAACACCCCTACACGCGCAGGCTCATCGATTCCGTCCCGGGTGGCCCGGGGTTCGACATTGGCGAACGGCGGGTAGCCGCAATCTGATCCTCCGCCTCTTCTGGCATCCGGCACCTTTTCCTTCCCTTCCCCTCCGGCACGACCCCGTGAAAGGCCTTCCATGCAACTTGTCCGCAACGTCACCTTCCCCGACCAGGAGCTTCTTTCCCGTCTTCAGCCGCTCCCGGAATCTATCCGCCCCGCTATCTGGGATCTCCGTTCCCAGCCGGAAGGGATAGACCTGAGCAGCATCGACGCGGTCATCCTGCCGTACCTGAATGCCGGGGAAGTCCTGGGTGAACTGCGAAACGTGCCTAATCTGAAGTTTGTCCAGGCGCAGTCGACCGGTTACGACGGCATCGCCGAAGCAGCGGGTCCCGGCGCTGCCGTGGCCAACGCCTCCGGCGTGCACGCTGCCGCAACAGCTGAACTTGCCCTTGGCCTCATCCTTGCCAAGCTGCGCGGCATCGACATCGCCGCAAGAGACCAGCTGAGCGGCTCATGGCGCCCGGAACGCAGGTCCTCCCTGGCGGACCGGAAGGTTCTCCTGGTGGGCGTCGGCGGAATCGGGCGCGAAATTGCCAAGCGGCTTGAACCGTTTGAAGTAGAGCTCACACGGATTGGCAGTTCCGCCCGACAAGACGAATTCGGCGAAGTGCACGCCGCATCCGAACTCGCCAAACTTGCTCCACGCCACGACGTCCTGGTCACGGTCACCCCGCTCAGCAACGCCACGTATCACCTCGTCAACGCCGAGGTACTCCGCGCCCTCCCTGACGGGGCACTGGTAGTGAACGTGGGGCGCGGACCGGTGGTGGACACAGCAGCCCTTACCGCAGAAGTAGTCTCTGGCCGTCTGCATTGTGCACTCGACGTCGTAGACCCCGAGCCCCTTCCATCCGAGCACCCGCTGTGGAAAGCCCCGAACGCTTTGATCACCCCCCACATAGGCGGCAACGCATCAGCGTTTGAACCGCGGATCCGCAAGCTGTTGGCCAGGCAGCTTGAGGCTCTCGCAGAGGGCCGGAAGCCGGCCAACCTGGTCCAGGCCGGACCCTTCTAAGCCAAGCACCTTAGCGACCACCGAGCAAGGAACAACGTTGTCAACGGATGAACTCATGGAGACCACCCGCATCCCCGATGGATTCCTGGCAGGCTACTACGCCGGGCTTTCGCCGGAGGATCAGAATCAGTACGAACTCGGGAAGCTGGAGGCACGCGCCGCAGCGCACTATCGTGCTGGGCGCGGGCGCATCCCTGAAACTGATGCGTGGGTCGGCGTTCTCCCGGATGAAGAGAACACGGTCCTGGCCGTCATAGCCAAGGACATGCCGTTCCTGGTGGACTCGTTGCTCGCCGAACTGACCCGGCGGAAGCTCGGAATCCGTTTGGTGGTCCACCCGAGGTTCCTGGTCGCGCGCAATGCCGAAGGGGACATCGAGAGTATCCGCCCTGCCCGGGCGGAGAAGGATGCGTCCGCTGAATCCTGGATTACGGTCGAGCTGCGGTTTCGCCTGGAACCTGATGTCTTACAAGAGCTGCTGGCTTCCCTGCGCGCGGTGCTCAGGGATGTCCACGCCGTCACCATCGACTGGCAGCGAATGCGCCAGAAACTGCGAGAGGCCGCCGGCGCGCTCCTGGCCTCGGCGCCTCAGACGCCGGGAGCGTCGTACCCGGCTACGGGCGTCGATGCCGCAAAGAACTTTTTGCGCTGGCTGGAAAGCAACCACTTCGTTTTCGTGGGTTACCGCGAATACCGTCTCGAACGTGGGACGGGCGAAGACCGGCTGATCGCCGTTGCAGGCAGTGGTCTGGGCGTACTCCGGCTAGGCGAGGCGGACGCCAGGCCGCGCATTTTGCGCGGAGCTGCCAGGGACTCCGCCCGGGAGCCCGCACCCATCGTCATTACGAAGGCGGCTTCGCGCTCCACCGTCCATCGCGACGCCCATCTGGACTACATCGGGGTCAAGACCTTTGATTCGGCCGGACAGGTCAGCGGGGAGCACCGCTTCCTCGGGCTTTTCACCTCAAGTGTCTATAACGGCCCCATCGAAGACATCCCGGTGGTGGGGGATAAGATCCGCGCCGTGCTTTCCGGGAGCGGCTTTGCCCCAGAAAGTCACTCCGGACGCCAGCTGATGTCCATTCTCGAGACCTACCCGCGCGATGAGCTCTTCCAAATCGGGGTAGATGACCTCCTGCATAAATGCGGCCAAATCATCCGGATGCAGGAGCGGCGTATGGCCCGGGCACTCCTGCGGGCTGACGCCTACGGTCGGTTCGTCACGGTCCTGGTGTACCTGCCCCGGGACCGCTACAACACCTCCGTACGCACACGCATTGAAGATGAATTGCGGGTTTCCTTCGGGGCCTACGACGTTGAGCATGAGGCACGGGTGAGTTCCTCGGCCCTGGCCCGAATCTTCTTCACTGTCTGGACCACAGCCGAACGCACCGCCGCCCTGGACGAGGCGGGGATTGAACGCCGCGTTTCCAATGCCGTCCGGTCCTGGCCCGAGGGGATCGTTCAGGGCCTGCAGGACAGCCGACCAGCGGGCACGGCCGAAGCCCTTGCCAAGCGGTGGGAGGAAGCCTTTCCCGCTGAATACCGCGTCCGTTACAGCATTGAAGACGCCATCCGGGACATCGGCCGCTTTGAGGAGCTCGACGGCGGGAAGACGGCGGACGGCCAGTCAGCGGCCAAGCTTTTCATCGATGAAAATGCGGACGGGCCCGGTACCGTCCAGATGCGGCTGTACGTCAGGACACCTCAAAGCCTGAGCCGGATTCTGCCCTACTTCGAGCACCTGGGCCTGGAAGTGGTACAGGAGCGCCCTTATGAAATCACGGACTCCATGGGGGAGGAGTACTTCCTGTATGACCTCATCGCGGTGCGTCCCTTCCAAGTGGCGGAGGACGCAGCGTGGGATCTCCTGCCCAACGCCTTCGGCGCGGTCCTGACGGCACAGGCAGAATCGGACGTACTCAACTCCCTCGTTCTGCAGCTTCGTCTGCCCTGGCGGCTAGTGGCGCTGCTGCGCTGTTACGTAAAATACCTGCGCCAGCTCGGGACCGCCCACTCCTTTGACTTCGTGGCATCAACACTCCAGGCACACCCGCAAGCCACGAGCTCCCTTGTGCGCTTATTCCAGGCGAAGTTCGAACCAGATCAAAGGCTAGGCGAAGCGCCTGCACCACCGGCTGGGGGCCAGACTGGCCGCTTTGCGGCGGTCGAATCAGCAGACTCGGACCTGTCCGCCGCGCTAAACAATGTTTCCACCCTTGACGCGGCCTTTGTCCTGGAAACCCTGGCAAACCTGGTGAGGGCAACCGTCCGCACCAATTTCTACCAGGGCAAACCTTACATCAGCCTCAAGCTGGACCCCTCGGACATTGCCGCCCTGCCAAAACCCAGGCCCAAGCACGAAGTGTGGGTGTACTCGCCCCGGGTGGAAGGCGTCCACCTCCGGTTCGGGAGAACCGCAAGGGGTGGACTGCGGTGGTCTGACCGCCAGGAAGACTTCCGCACCGAGGTCCTCGGCCTCGTCAAGGCCCAAGTGGTGAAGAATTCCGTCATAGTTCCGGACGGCGCAAAAGGCGGTTTTTACGCCAAGCACGCCGCTGGAATAAGCGATCGTAGCGCCCGGCTGCTGGAGGGGGAGGATTGCTACCGGACCTTTATCAGTGGGCTGCTCGACGTCACGGACAACATCAGGTTCGAGAAGAACGGGCACCGCACCGTGGTGCCGCCGACGGATGTCGTCCGCTATGACGGCGACGACGCCTACCTGGTGGTAGCCGCCGATAAGGGCACCGCAACGTTTTCCGACATCGCGAACGGCATCGCTGCCGAGTACGGCTTTTGGCTGGGCGACGCCTTCGCCTCCGGTGGTTCCGAAGGCTACGACCACAAGCGCATGGGAATTACCGCCCGCGGTGCCTGGGAATCGGTCAAAATCCACTTCAGTGAGCTGGGCCTGGACCCCCAGTCAGTTGACTTCACCGCGGCAGGTGTCGGGGACATGAGTGGGGACGTCTTCGGAAACGGGATGCTGCTGTCCCGCCATATCCGGCTCGTAGCGGCTTTCGACCACCGCCATATTTTCCTGGACCCGCAACCAGACGCCGGCGATTCCTTCGCGGAACGGGAAAGGTTGTTTAACCTTCCGCGTTCCAGCTGGGAGGACTACGACCGAAACAGGATCAGCGACGGCGGCGGAGTATGGTCACGGACAGTTCGCACAATTCCGCTGCACCCGGCCGTTCGGGAGGCCCTTGGCCTGGATCAGGGCATCGAGTCCTTGAGCCCCCCTGCCCTGCTGCGCGCCATTCTCAAAGCTCCCGTGGACCTGCTCTACAACGGCGGCATCGGCACCTACATTAAGGCCTCCTCCGAGAGCCACGCCGATACCGGGGACCGGGCCAACGACGCTATCCGAGTCAACGGCAACGAACTGCGCGCCCGCGTCGTCGTAGAAGGTGGGAACCTGGGCGCCACCCAGGCGGGACGTATCGAGGCGGCGCTCAACGGCGTCCTCCTCAACACCGACGCCATCGATAATTCGGCCGGCGTCGACTGCTCCGACCACGAAGTCAACATCAAGATCCTCGTCGACCAGGAGATCCGGGCAGGCAGGCTCCCCGGCTCCGACCGCGCAGGATTCCTCGCAGGGCTCACAGACCATGTGGCCGAGGCCGTGCTGGCCAACAACGTTGCCCAGAACATTCTCCTGCTCACCGACCGTAGGTTCCCGCCGGCGTCGTTCCCCAACTATGAGAGACTCATGCAGTTTCTCGAAGCCAGGGGAGAGCTGGACCGCAAACTTGAGTTCCTGCCCTCCACCCAGGAGCTCGAGGAGCGGATCTCCCACGGAAAGGGCCTCACCTCGCCAGAGTTGTCCGTTCTGGCCGCCTACTCGAAAAACTCCCTCGCCGCAGCAATTCGGCAGACGTCTCTGCTCCAAGACCCGTACCTGGAAGCAATGCTGCGCAGATACTTCCCTCAGCCACTGGTGGAGCGCCTTGGTGCGGGCATCGACGCGCATCCGCTCAAAGGCGACATCATTGCAACGGTGCTGGCCAACGATGCCGTGAACATCGGCGGAATCACAGCCATCTTCCGGCTTATGGAGGAAACCTCCAGCACCGAAGTCGAGGCCGTAAAAGCGTTCGTCATCGCCAGCGAACTTTTCGGCCTGAGGGAACTTTCCGCAGGATTGGTACGGACTTGCGCTGACCTTCCAGCCGAAAAGTGGAGCCGCATCTATCTGGACATACGCAGGGTCCTGGACCGCGCCATGCGATGGTTCCTCCAACATGACCATCGTCTTCCCATCGCCGAGTGCATCGGTCTCTACCGTCCTGTAGTTAACGAGCTACGCCCACGCCTCCCTGAGCTTCTGGTTGGCCGTGATCGCTTGGACGTTTCGCACCTGCTCGAGATGGCAGGAGAGTGGGGCATCCCAGCCGCCGTTGCCAGGGCCTGGGCCGAACTTCGGGAAGCATTCACCGCCCTGGACATTGCCCGAGTGCAGCAACTGACGGGCAAGTCACTGGACGTCATCGCGCCAACGTATTTCGAGGTCCACGAGCGGTTCGGCATCGAGGACCTGCTCGGCCGGATCGATGAGCTTCCCCGGTCCACAAAATGGCAGGCCATGGCTCGCGCTTCCCTACGGGAGGACTTGTCCGCGGTGGTCCCGGAACTTGCCGTTGCCGTACTTGCAGTCGACGCCGCTTCCAGTGAGCGGTTCGGACTTTGGGAGGCACGGCACCATAGCCGCCTGGTTGAGGCCGACCGCCTCCTGAAGGCTGCACCAGAAGTCAGCTTCGAAGCCCTGGCGGCCTACACCGGCACGCTCAGGAGGGCCGCGCGGGCATGAAGTCGGCCAAAAGCACGGTGGACGGCCGGGAGTGGAACGTCGCTCAGTTTCACCCGAAGCATCCGGAGCGGCCCACGGTCAGCAGGCGTAACCTGGTGTGCATCGCCTGCGGCGCTCCGGCGGTTTTCCGCTCGGGATCAGACAACCGCTCGTCGTCCTTCGCGGCGCAGCACCGTGACTATTGTGTGGCGGTGGCACCCACGTCGGCGGTGTTCCGGTACCTCCAGTAAGAGCAGCCAGAGGCCGTCGCTTCCGCTGAAATCAGTGGAAGTAACGGTCTCAGGTGCTTGAAGCGGCGTCTTCAGTGAGTGGCGAACTCTTGGAGATTGCTGCAGATCTCATCGACGAGTTGAGATGGCGTGAGCGTGAGGTCAGCAAGAATATGCCGTTCGTTCTCTGCCAGAGGTTCGAGAGTGCGCAGTTGTGAGTCGAGCAGGCTCGTCGGCATGAACTCGTGTGCCCTGGCGTTCATACGGGCCACCAGCGTTTTCCTTTCGCCCACGAGATGGATGAATACAACATCGCGGACGTGACTTCTCAACAAGTCACGGTAGCAGCGCTTTAATGCCGAGCAGGCGATGATTAGCGGCTTTTGCACATCCTGCGAGCGGCGAAGGGCTTCGCCAATCTCGTCCAACCACGGCATGCGGTCGATGTCATTCAAGGGAATACCTGCGCCCATTTTGGCCTTGTTGGCCGCGGGATGAAGGTCATCACCATCCTGAAAGGGCATGCCGAGACGTTCTCCGAGCAGGGCACCAACGGTAGATTTTCCGCAACCGGACACTCCCATAACGACCAACGGGGGGAGGGACTTGTTATCCAAAAGGATCCTTTCAACAGGCACTTGCTTGCTCGCCTGCCAATTGGCAGGATGGTGCGATTCAGTTCGCAACTGAGAACATTTTCTCAACTACCAACAACCAGGTCAAGGTTTCGGGCTACCGCACTTCGTGTGCTTCTGCAGGGCTTCGTCCAATCGCGAACCCTTGATCACTGTGTGCTGTTATCGGACCCTCGCATGCGGGTAGGGGCAAACTTCACGGGCAGTCACCAGGAAGCCCGTATCCCACGACTGTTGAATCTTGAGCGTGAGTCCCTCAGGTAATCTCGGCTGAGCGTTTCGTTCTCCGGCGCCTGCCCCGCCATTTCGCAACGCCGATAATGGACGTTCCGTCACAGGGGAAGGTCCTTTGATGTCCGCTTCGATGAAACAGATCTGGATGTCATGCAGCTATTGCGCCAAGCGCATCGTTCGTTGGTACTGGTTTGGTACCATACTCCTATGGCTATGAATCTGCGTGTACCCGAAGATCTGGACCGGCGGCTGGATCAGCTCGCGGCGGAGGAACACACATCGAAGTCTGCGTTGCTGCTCCAGGGTGCCGAGCTTGTGCTC
Source organism: Arthrobacter sp. CDRTa11 (assembly GCF_026427775.1). Lineage (NCBI taxonomy): Bacteria > Bacillati > Actinomycetota > Actinomycetes > Micrococcales > Micrococcaceae > Arthrobacter > Arthrobacter sp. CDRTa11. Next base: position 2,310,874 of record NZ_CP044532.1, read on the forward strand.
CAGCGTCACCGGCGCCGACGTGACATTGGCGAGGGCCTGGATTTCGTGATGAGCCATGACGCTGAGCTTTTGACGCGCCTTGAGGATGCGTGACGGAGTATCTCGAGGTCGAGGACGCGTTGCAGGTTGTTGACCGGTACGGTTTTCATATCCGGGACGTAGGGCTCCTGGCTTCGGCACTGGCGCGGCCTGCCGCAACGGTTATGGGTGTGGAAGCCTATCCGGGCTTAGCGATGAAGGCAGCGGCGCTCATGGAGTCGGTGGCGCGGTTCCATCCGCTGGTCGACGGCAACAAGCGTACGGCTTGGACGCTGATGGTTCTGATGCTCTGGATCAACGACTACCGTCATGACTTCAGCACTGACGAGGCATTCAATCTCGTCGTTGGCGTGGCAGCCGCCGACGTCTCACTGGAGGAGAGCGCGGGGATGATTGCGACCCACCTCGTCAAACGTTAGGCATGCGTTTGACTGCAGTTCGGAGGTGCTTCGAGGTGGAAAAAGAGAGTGTGGACAATCTCCACAAATTTGGCTTCGGATCGGGTCGTATATCGATCGGATTGGCTCGGATTCGGTATGTTTTCTGGAGTCCCCAGTGTTTGCAAGGGCTGGAATGCGGTTCGAGTCCCACCTCGGGCACAAGAGATCCCCTCGTCAGAGGGGATTTTGCTTTAACGTGTGTACAAAGCTTGTGGTGGCGTCCCTCTGACGCTAAGTTCGCGGGCTGTGGCCTGGCCGCCGCTTGGCCTATTCAGGTGTGTGGGTGGCGGGTTCAGGGTCCTGGCTAGTGGGCCCTCCGCCTGCTGTGGGCTGGGTTACGTGCTTCCTCGTTCCGGTTCTGTCAGGTTGGTCGGGGGTGACCAACACCTGTTCATGGTCATGGGCTGCGGGCACAACATGACGTCGCCGACGTTGGGCGAAATTCTTCTAGTAGGACGTCTCTTAGACGTGGCGGGAGCCGGCTGCGCTCGATTTGTCCAGCCAAAGGGGATGTGGAACACTGTCCACACTTAAGTCTGATTTTTGGGAATCTGCCTTGTGACGTTTGAGTGCTGATGGGAATCTCAGATATGACCGGCATGTAGCGCCCTGACGGCGCAGGAAACGGCCCAGCAGTTACGGACGCCAGAAAGACAAACAGCGAAGCTGGGTTCTGACAATTAAGGGCGTGGGGAGCGGGGCGCCATTACTGATAGGAGCCCGCCCTCTGACACACCTCAGTTAATGAACAGGCGCCAGATATCGGGTCCGGCCGCCCGAAATACTTCATCGTTGCGCTGAGTCGGAAGTGGCAGGTTTTGATCTGAGGGGCCTCCCCAAGCCAATGTCAGAAAAGAAGAATGGAACCTCATTCTGACAACGCCTCAGTAACAGCCCGACGTCAGGTTGGGCTGTACAACGAGCGGACATATAAGCTCATGGAGGAGCCAATGTATTTCTAAGCCGACGAATCCGGCTTCCGGCTTTGCCTCGTGCTTGGCGCCCTTGGAGGGCGAATGTGACGGGGAGCACCTCTATCCAGGTGACGGCGCGATTGGAGGCGGCGCCCTTCGTATGAGCTTATGCCCGCAGCTCCCGATCAATCCGTTCCATTCGAGCACGCACCAACTGGAAACGCGCGTCCCCAGGACCAGTTAAGTTTGTCAACGCGGCAGCGGCTGCGATATCGCCCGAGCCCATGTCGCTCGCGCACCAGCGTGAGATCACATCGGCGTCTCCGCTGGAACGGACCGAGGCCGCAACAGCCTCATTCAATTCGTCACGCATGAGCTCCACGGTCAGATTTGTTGAGCGGTTGAGTAAGCGGGCAGGGTACGCCGCCAACGCTTCTCCCACGCGGCCGGCCCGCAAATGCCCGGCCACTGCGTCTGCGTCGGACACCACGCGCACGCCGGCGGCAAAACGGTATGGATTGGGCTCCACGACCGCACCCAGCACCGAGCGGATCCGGTGCATTTCCGTTCGGATTGTCGCGGCCGCTCCGTCCTCGCCGTGCAGTTGGTAGGCCAGCTCTTCTGCGCTCCAGCCTTGCGTTCGGGATGCCAGCAAAGCCAGTATTTCGGCTCGGCGCAGCGTGATTGGAATGCTACGGCCGCCGTCGAGCTCCGCTGTCGGCTTGTCGCCGAGCAGCCGCAGAAACAGTGTGGAGGCGGTGCTGGGACCGGAAAGCCTGACGGCGGCAGGTGGACTCGCTTCCGCCGTCGGGCCTGCCGACCTTAGCAATTCCTCCGCTAACCGGACACCGCAACGCACCATCCGCAGGCTGTCCGGCGTTACGGTATCGATCGGCCCGGAAACATCCAGCACGCCGACGATTTCCCCGCTGAAAGGGTCACGGATCGGGGCGGCAGTGCATGCCCAGTCGTGGTGTGTCCGGACCAGGTGCTCGGCCGAAAACAACTGGGCCGGGCCGCCTGTAATAAGCGCTTCGCTGATGGCGTTGGTGCCGATACCTGCCTCGGACCAGTCTGCACCTTCAACGAACTCCAGCGAGTCCGCCAGCCGCAACGCTGACCCGCTGCCTACCCGCCACAGCACCTCACCCTGATGGTCAGTCACGATCAGCAGGTGACGGCCGGCGGCGGACTCATCGGCCAGCATCTGTGACAAAGGCGGAACCACCGACGCCAGACGGTGTGCGGCGCCCAGCGAACGGGCTTCAGATATGTCATGCAGATGCACGGGGCTGTGCTGCTCGGGATTGATTCCCAGAGCTAGGGAGCGGCGCCACGACTCAAGCAACGACGCCGAGAACGCAGGATCCGGCGAGCCGGACAGGGTAGCCTCCTGCGCGCTGCGGAGTCGCATGGCGTACTCCCGAGGGGAGGAGAAACGTAGCCCAGGATCGGGCGCCAACGCGTGCCGCATGTGTCTACTCCCAATTCGCCGTTGAATCCGTCCACTCGAAAACCCCAGAGCAAAAGGGAGTGTGGGCCGGTGTAACCCGATTGTAACCCCCTGTGGCATGTACTTGTGATACGAGTCACCATCCGGGCGGGTGTAACGGATGCGGGAATGACTCATCGCTAGCAATGGAAAGAGGAGACATGCCTGAGACCGCAAACGGCATAGCCGAGGGGTGGCTGGCGCAGTTCGACGAGGCGCTGCGCAGCCGCAACACCGAGGCAGCATTGGAATTGTTCGAGGACGAGTCGTATTGGCGCGACTTTGTATCCTTCACCTGGAATCTCAAGACGCTCGAGGGCAAGAACCAGATCAGGAACATGCTGGAGGCCACTCTCGAGGATATCCAGCCAAACAACTGGATTCTGGCCGAAGACGCCACCGGCGACGCCGCTAACAGCGAAGCATGGGTCAAATTCGAGACCTCACAAGCCCGCGGATACGCACACTTGCGGCTACGCAACGGCAAATGCTGGACCCTGCTCACCACCATGCAGGAACTGAAGGGCTTCGAAGAGAAGAAGGGGCCTAACCGCGAAAAGGGCGTGGCCCACCACATCAGCAAGGGCCGCAAGTCGTGGCTGGAACTCAAGGAAGAACAAGAAGCCAGGCTCGGCTACGAGGACCAGCCATATACGGTGATTATCGGCGGTGGGCAGGGTGGCATCGGCCTCGGCGCTAGGCTCCGCCGGCTCGGTGTGCCCACCATTATCATCGAGAAAAACGAAAAGCCCGGCGACTCTTGGCGCAACCGGTACAAGTCCCTGCACCTGCACGACCCCGTCTGGTACGACCACCTGCCATACCTGAAATTCCCGGACGACTGGCCCGTTTTCGCGGCCAAGGATAAGATCGGCGACTGGCTGGAGCACTACACCCGCATCATGGAGCTGAACTACTGGTCCAACACCGAATGCACCAACGTCCGCTACGACGAAGACGCCCAGGAATGGATCGTCCAAGTCATCCGCGACGGCAAACTGATCACGTTGCGTCCCAAACAGCTCGTCTTCGCCTTGGGCGTCTCCGGTTACCCCAACGTGCCAACGTTCGACGGTGCCGAGAGCTTCCTCGGGGAGCAGTACCACTCCTCCAAGCACCCGGGCGGCGGCGACTGGACAGGCAAGAAGGCCGTGGTGATCGGGTCCAACAACTCGGCCCACGACATCTGCGCCGACCTCTGGGAGCACGGCGCCGACGTCACCATGATCCAGCGCTCGTCCACCCACATCGCCCGCAGTGAGTCCCTCATGGATCTGGCCCTTGGAGACCTTTACTCGGAGAAGGCGCTGGCCAACGGTGTCACCACGGAGAAGGCCGACCTCCTGTTCGCCTCGCTGCCGTACCGGATCCTCCCGGAAGCCCAGATTCCGGTCTACCAGGAGATGGCAAAGCGGGACGCCGACTTCTACTCCCAGCTCGAAGCAGCGGGGTTCGAACTGGACTTCGGAGTGGATGGCTCGGGGCTGTTCCTTAAGTACCTGCGGCGCGGCTCCGGCTACTACATCGACGTTGGCGCCTCCCAACTGATCATCGACGGCCGCGTGAAACTCGCCAACGGTCAGGTCAGAAAGATCACTGGCAACGCTGTGGTGATGGACAACGGCACCGAGTTGGAAGCCGATGTAATCATCTACGCCACCGGCTACGGCTCCATGAACGGCTGGCTCGCGGACCTCGTCTCACCCGAGGTGGCGGACAGGGTAGGCAAGTGCTGGGGCTACGGTTCCGAAACCCCCAAGGACCCCGGGCCGTGGGAGGGAGAACTCCGCAACATGTGGAAGCCCACCAACGTGCCCAACCTCTGGATCCACGGCGGCAACCTGCACCAGAGCCGGCACTACTCCAACTACCTCGCCTTGCAGCTCAAGGCCCGGCTGGAGGGGCTGCCCACACCGGTGTTTGAGCTTCAGGCATCGCACCACACCCGCTGATGACCACCCACCAGGCAACGGCTGCACCGACATGGCGCAGCCGTCGCCCTACCCAAAGGACGCCAACACTATGACTGTTCAGAACAAAGTAGCCCTCGTCACAGGCGCCGGCCAAGGGATCGGCCGAGGTATAGCACTGAGACTGGCCCGGGACGGCTTCCACGTTGCCGTGGCGGATCTTGATTCCCAGGAGGAGAAGTGCGAGGCCGTCGTCGCCGAAATTAGAGCCATAGGGAGCAAGGCGGTCTTCATCGCCGCCGACGTCGGGCGGCGGGAAGATGTTGTGGGTGCAGTCGAGACAGCCGCCCAGCAGCTCGACGGCTTTGATGTCATCGTCAACAACGCGGGCATCGCCCAGATCCGGCCAGTAGTGGAGATCACCGAAGAGGACCTGGAGCAGGTCTTCCGGATCAATCTGAACTCCGTGATCTGGGGCATTCAGGCGGCCACTGCAAAGTTCGATGAACTTCAACACGGCGGCAGGATCATCTCAGCCGCTTCGATTGCGGCAGTGAAGGGCTTTCCGATTCTCGGAGCGTACTCGGCATCCAAGTTCGCGGTGCGGGGTATCACCCAGGCCGCAGCGCAGGAGCTGGCGCCGAAGGGCATCACCGTAAATGCCTATGCGCCGGGCATTGTGGGCACGGGAATGTGGGAGCTGATCGACCGGGAACTGAGCAAGATCAACGGCAAGCCGTCCGGCCAGAACCTGAAGGAGAATGTCGAAGCCATCGCCCTGGGCCGGATCGAGACGCCCGAGGACGTAGCGAAGGTAGTCTCCTTCTTCGCCAGCCCAGACTCGGACTATGTCACCGGACAAACGCTGATCGTAGACGGCGGCATCCTGTACAGCTGAGCCCGATGAACCAGATATCAAGACAAAGGAAGAATAGAGCATGAAAGCAGCACGGTTTTACGCCCGCAATGACCTGCGGATCGACGATATTCCTGAGCCGGAGGTGCGGGCCCGGACAGTAAAAATCCAGGTTGCGTGGTGCGGCATCTGCGGAACCGACCTCCATGAGTTTCTGGAAGGCCCCATCTTTGTCCCATCACCCGGACACCCCCATCCCCTCTCCGGAGAAGAATCCCCGGTCACCATGGGCCATGAATTTTCAGGGACGATTGTTGAGGTCGGGGGAGGTGTTGACGAACTTGCGGTCGGCGACAATGTCGTCGTCGAGCCCTATTTCGTATGCGACGAGTGTGCACCCTGTAAGGCAGGCAACTATCACCTGTGCACAAAGATGGGCTTCATCGGCTTGTCCGGCGGGGGCGGCGGTCTCAGCGAGAAAATTGTTGTGGATACCAGGTGGGTCCATAAAATCGGTGACATTCCGCTGGATGAGGCCGCACTGATCGAGCCGCTGTCGGTTGCCCATCACGCGGTGATCCGCAGCGGCACCAAGCCAGGCGACGTCGCGCTGATCGGCGGTTCCGGACCCATCGGGCTGCTGACCGCTGCTGTTTTGAAAAGTATGGGTGTCACCACCATCATCAGCGAGCTCAGCGCGGCCCGCAAGGAAAAGGCGCGCTCCAGCGGGGTCGCGGATTACGTGATCGATCCGAGTCAGGAAGACGTCCAGACACGGGTACAGGAAATCACGAATAGTGTCGGCGCAGATGTGGCCTTCGAATGTGCGGGCGTCAATGCAGTGTTGGATACCTTACTTAATGCTCTAAAGCCTGCCGGCGTGGTGGTGAATGTGTCCATCTGGGGCCGTCCGGCGACGGTTGATATGCAGAAAATCGTGCTGAAGGAGATCGATCTGCGGGGCACAATCGCCTACGTGCGCGACCACGCGGAGGCGATCAGGCTGGTCCAAGACGGCAAAGTGGACCTGAAGCCATTCATCACCGACAGGATCGCGCTGGAAGACCTTGTGGACAAGGGGTTCGATACCTTGATCCACCACAATGACACCGCGGTGAAAATTCTGGTCCACCCGTAGCCGACGGCTGCATTCAAAGGCGAAAGCAACGTGAGATGAGGCGTAAAGATGGAATTTTCGATAACGGCCGGTAGGGATGTGGACGCTGAGCTTCCCCGTGGCAGAGTCCCTGACAGGACGCGAACACGGTGGTTCCTTTACGGTGTCTCGAACCTGAGTGTTGTGGTGGTATTGGCGCTCGGGTCGTGGTACCTGCTTGCGGACCCGACTACCAGTCCCTGGGCATTTTATCCGCTGCCGTTCAACGCAGCGTTGTTCTGGGCGATACTCTTCATCGTCTTTATCGGCTTCAACATCGAGTTCTGGGGAGTCGACCGTATCCCCCAGCCGCTGCGCGGGTCTGTCATCATCTGCGCGACTACGGTGTTCGCAGTGGTTGTGACTTGGGTGCTCGCCAACGTGCTCGGCCACTTTTATCCAAGCTTCGCCGCCTCTCGCGACGGCGGAATGGGGTACTTTGCCGGCGCACTGTTCGTCCTGTTCGGCTTCGCGACGTGGGTGATGGTCGTGCTCAACTGGATGCACTGGCCGTGGACCAAGCTCGGGATGAAGCAGCCGTTGATCGGAGTGTGCGAAATCGGGTCCATGATGGTGCCCACACTGGCGCTATACCTTGTTTTCGGGCTGCCCTCGGTATCCGAAAGCGCGGCCACTTCGCTGATGTCCATCGACACCGTGCTGGGATGGTTCTACTCGATCGTCGTCGCAGTGATCCTCACGGGTCAAACACTCGACAACTGGCCGTGGCGGCTGTTCGGTGGCGGCGGACGCACGGCTCTCGCGTCCCTGATCGGAAACGTGCTCTTCGGAACCGTCATCTACCTCCTCATGATGCCCCTCTCCCAAATGTTTGTCGGGAGTGTTGCGGTACAAGAATTGGGCGGTGCAATCAATCAGTTCCCGGCCCAGATCGGTGTGTGCTGGGCGTTCTGGATGATCTTCTGGGCGAATGCTTTCGGAAACAAGCCCACAGGGTTCGGGGTTGCGGCGAACCTCATGGTCCGTGCACTGGTCACCTTCACGCTGGGCATCGCGACTTTTCTCGGATACTACTACTTCGCTGCAGAACACATCCTGCACGAGCCCGTGGTCGCAGGCGGGCTGTACGGCAACGCTCTGGGGTTTATCGACTGGTTGGTGCTCTGGACCCTGTTTTACGTCGTTGGTTTTCAGTCATTCGGACTCGGCGCTCTTCGCTCCCTTGAGCCTTCTCCGGGATAAGGTCCAATGGCTTGTAGTGCCTGACTCGAAAATGACAGGCGGGGACGCAACCGGATGGCTCAAGGACAGGGGTGGGTAATACGGTCGTTGATCTCCGGGGGACCCTCGTCCGCGGTCCACGCGGATTCCCGCCTGGAAACGTTATCCATCTTAGAGAGAAGGAAATAGTGACACGTATTGGCATTGTGGCCGAGTTGGGTCGTGAGACGAGGGTGGCGGCGACGCCTGTCACCGTGAAGCAGTTGCTGGGGTTGGGCTACGAGGTTGTGGTCGAGAAGGGTGCGGGGGAGTCCGCGTCGTTCCGTGATGAGGCTTATGCCGAAGCGGGTGCCTTGATTGTGGGTGCCGATGAGGCGTGGGGCAGCGAGGTGGTGTTGCGGATTAATCCGCCCACTGAGGATGAGATTGCTCGTCTGACCGAGGGGGCGACGTTGATCGGGTCGTTGAGCCCTGGTTTGCGGCCTGAGTTGGTGGAGGCTCTGGCTTCGCGTCCGGTCACTGCGTTGGCGTTGGATGCGGTGCCGCGGATCTCGCGGGCGCAGTCGATGGATGTGCTCAGTTCGATGGCGAACATTGCCGGGTACCGTGCCGTTATCGAGGCGGCGCACGAGTTCGGCCGGTTTTTCACGGGTCAGGTGACGGCGGCGGGCAAAGTCCCGCCGGCGAAGGTCCTCGTCGCTGGTGCCGGTGTTGCCGGGTTGGCGGCGATCGGCGCTGCGTCCAGCCTGGGCGCGATTGTGCGGGCGACGGATCCGCGGCCGGAGGTCGCCGACCAGGTGAAATCCATCGGCGGTACCTACCTCAAGGTCGAGGTCGCCGAAGAGATGAAGTCCTCCGATGGATACGCGAAGGCGACGTCCGAGGCGTACAACGCCCGGGCCGCGGAAATTTACTCCGAGCAGGCAGCGGATGTGGATATCATCATCACCACGGCCCTGATCCCGGGGCGTCCGGCGCCGAAGCTCCTCACGGCTGAGGATGTGGCCGGTATGAAGGCTGGCAGCGTCATCGTGGACATGGCCGCGGGTCAGGGCGGGAACGTTGAAGGCTCCGTCGCCGGCGAACGCATCGTCACGGACAACGGGGTGGTGATCCTGGGCTACACGGATCTTCCGGCCCGTTTGCCGGCCCAGGCGTCCCAGCTGTACGGGACGAACATGGTGAACCTGCTCAAGCTCCTGACGCCGGATAAGGACGGTCAGCTGCGGATCGATTTTGATGACGTGGTGCAGCGCTCGGTGACGGTGGTACGCGACGGTGAGAAGACCTGGCCGCCGCCACCGGTCCAGGTCTCCGCCGCCCCGGCGGCCAAGGCCCAGGCCACGGCTGCCGAAACCACCGCCCCGAAGAAGAAGCAAGGCCTCGGTACCGCCGGTAAAGCGGGCTTGTTTGCCGCCGGCATCGCGGCGTTGTTCCTGGTGAACGCGGTGGCTCCGGCGCCGCTGCCCCAGCACTTTACGGTCCTGATGCTCTCGATCGTGGTCGGCTTCTACGTCATCGGGAAAGTGCACCACGCCCTGCACACGCCGCTGATGTCCGTCACGAACGCGATCTCGGGGATCATCGTCGTCGGTGCCCTCCTGCAGGTCACCTCGGACAACCTGGTCATGCAGATCCTTGCCGCCGTCGCGGTTCTGCTGGCCAGCATTAACATTTTCGGCGGCTTCGCCGTCACCCGGCGCATGCTCGCCATGTTCTCGGCCGGGAAGGCACGTTCATGAGCGCGGCCACTGAAGCAGCAGGAATTCTATCGAGGAGCCTTACCGTGTCTGACACCGTCTCCGGTCCGTTGACCGCCGACTCCATCGCGGGGGCGGCCTACGTCGTCGCTGCCCTGCTGTTCATCCTCAGCCTCGCCGGGCTGAGCAAGCACGAGAAAGCCCGTGCCGGGGTCATCTACGGCATCACCGGGATGATCATCGCCCTGGCCGCGACGATCTGGCTGACCCTGCAGGGCGCCTGGGGCAGCGGCGCCGGCCTCACCGGCGTGGGCCTGCTCGTCGCCGCTGTGGCCGTCGGCGGTGCCATCGGGCTCTGGCGCGCCCGCGTCGTCGAAATGACCGGCATGCCCGAACTGATCGCCCTGCTGCACAGCTTCGTGGGCCTCGCCGCGGTACTCGTCGGCTGGAACGGGCACCTCGAAGCCCCGGACCTATCCCCGGACCTGACAGCGATCCACCACGCCGAGGTGTTCATCGGCGTGTTCATCGGCGCGGTGACCTTCACCGGCTCGATCGTGGCGTTCCTGAAACTCTCCGCCCGGATGAAGTCCTCACCGCTGATGCTGCCGGGCAAGAACGCGATCAACCTCGGCGCCCTCGCCGCGTTCATCGCCCTGACCGTTTGGTACGTCAACGATTCCCAGCTCTGGCTGCTCATCGTCGTGACAGCCCTTGCCCTGGCGCTGGGCTGGCACCTGGTCGCCTCCATCGGAGGCGGCGACATGCCCGTGGTCGTGTCCATGCTCAATAGCTACTCCGGCTGGGCCGCGGCCGCGGCCGGTTTCCTGCTGAACAATGACCTGCTCATCATCACCGGTGCCCTCGTCGGCTCCTCCGGTGCGTACCTGTCCTACATCATGTGCAAGGCCATGAACCGGTCCTTCATCTCCGTGATCGCCGGCGGCTTCGGCATCGCCGCCCCGGCCGCGGCGGACGCAGAGTACGGCGAGCACCGCGAAATCACCGCCCAGGCCACCGCTGAAATGCTGACCAACGCCTCGTCCGTGGTCATCACCCCCGGCTACGGCATGGCCGTGGCCCAGGCCCAATACCCCGTCGCGGAACTCGCACACCAGCTCCGAGAGAGGGGCGTGAATGTCAGGTTCGGCATCCACCCGGTCGCCGGGCGCCTGCCCGGGCACATGAACGTTCTCCTCGCCGAAGCCAAAGTCCCCTATGACATCGTCCTGGAAATGGATGAAATCAACGAAGACCTCGGCGGCACCTCCGTGGTCCTGGTCATCGGCGCTAACGACACCGTCAACCCCTCCGCGGCCGAGGACCCGGGCAGCCCCATTGCCGGGATGCCTGTCCTGCGGGTCTGGGAAGCCGAGAACGTCATCGTGTTCAAACGCTCCATGGCCGCAGGCTACGCTGGCGTCCAAAACCCACTGTTCTTCCGCGACAACTCCCAAATGCTCTTCGGCGACGCCAAACAACGCGTCGAAGACATCCTCAAAGCGTTCTCAGACACGGCCCCTTACCAGAGGAACCTTTCCTCACGTCCCGCTCGCTGGTAGCCGACGTGTAGATCTAATTTGGGCCGCGGGTGCTGAAATCATCAGATTGTGGATGTGATACGACAAGGAGTGCCGATCATAGGAGCGGTGGTTGCGCGTAGCCTGGCGAGAGCCGCACCCGTCATACGCACTGTCAGATCTTCGCCTCCAGCTGGTAAATAGCCTCCAAAATTGGCCACAGGGTTTCATGAAGGTGGCGCCCGCCAGGCGTCGTAAACGGCGCTGACGCACTCTTTTACCGACTGAAAGAACACCTTTCTGATCTCCCATGCACGGCAGAACGTGGTGACGTCCTTTGTTGACACCCGGCTGGCCTGAGGGTCTTGTGAGTAGGACGATGGCTTCGACGGGGGTATGCTGCTTGCCCTCGTCAGGCCGGTCGTTCGGACCCGGTTTCGTGGGAGTTGTCGCATCGACCGGTACCCGGTGATGCGGACCTGCCTTGCTGAGTCCAGGCTTCGGCGAGGGCGTCACACAGGTAGAGGTTTCCGCGCTCGAGCCGGTGCAGTCGGGTAGGTGGCCGGCTTCATGATGGACAGAACAAGGTAAGCCTATCCACCGACGCAGCCGCGAAGTACATTGCCCTCGTCACGCATGTGATTGACCGCTGGAGCGAACTAAAGAAAACGTTCTTCCAGTTTCCCGCCAAGGAGGCCTGTGCCACATTCCTTACTAGTAACAGCCATAGCCGAGCGGAAAAGCCGCCTCAGAGGACCGCCTTCCGACCCGAGAACCCTTTGGCCAACCTCAATCAAGCACCAGCACGACCACTCCGATGCGTGGAAACCGACGCCCACCCAGCAGCAACCGGCGACACCAGTGCTGCGCCCCAACACAAAAACAACCCGCACAAGAGTTAAACCGGGACCCGGATTCCAACCTAACCCTCATGAAAAATGCGAGTTAGCGTACCTGCCCTAATACTGCGATATTGGTGAGGGCCTTTTCCGTATGGAGGACGCCGACGGCGAGGTGCATGAATGATTCAGTGTGTGATGTGCGTGGAGGAACGCTGGATCAGGGTGAGGTCGGCGCAGATGTTGGGCCGAGTTGTTCGATCACAACGCGGTGAAGTACGGGGACAATAAGGCCTTCTAACCCGGTCCAATGCCGCTGCCCGGTACTTGAGGAGTGATGCTGCTGCCTTGGGAAGGTGTTGGCGTCGTCGAAAACCAGAGACTCGCAGATAAGAACGGTTAGGGCCGTCTGATGCCGAAGGCGAAGAGACTATTCTTTGCGGACTGATTTATTGCAGATACCCGATGCCGTTGCCGTCTGCTTGGCGAAATCTGCCGCAGGCTCCGGACTGCTCTGCTCGCCAGACTGTGTGCACGCGGATATCGAACAGCTTTCGCTCACCGACGTCCGTGATAACCCAGACAAATCCTTGGTCGGGAAAAGTCACGTCAACCCATCCGCGCCATAACGCCCCTGCATCGTGATTCCTCACAGCGACGCGGTGCCCCGGGGCCAGGGACAGGAAGATTCCGATCTCGCATTCTGTCAGCGACACTTTCAATCCGTCTCTCCCCGACGCCAGGTCGACAGCCGCCGTGCCCAGCGGGCAGCCAGCCCGGAGGGCAGCAGGGCAGACCATATTAGAAACGCTGAAAGCCGACGCACCGGAGGCCTCGCTCTCTCGTCCCTTCATTGCCGCTCGGTCTCCCATCTTTCGAGTGTCACACCCTGGGGAACACGGCTGTTTAGACGCGCTTCATAGCGACCCGGGCCGAGTCGGGTCACCGAGATGCCGACCTGTTGAGTCATGGCTGCCGGCTTCAGCAGAGCGACCGCTTCATCCAGGGCGGTGTCCAGTTCCATTCGGGTTTGAACCGCTACGACAAGACAACCGGGTGCTGCGTGCATGCTAATAGATCCTTACTCTCAGGGCGTTGATTAGTAGTGTCGACGACGCCAGAGGACCCTGGCGTCGACGGGAAGAGGGGCCAGCCCGCCGCCGGATGGTCATCCGGGCCGGTATTCAGGCAGGGGCTGCCCGGCGGAACCTAGGGGACCAGGGCTCCGGCAGAAGAAGGGGCCCTGGGCCCTGGAACGCCGGGGAATGACGGCGATTTACTTCCGACATAAGTGGTCAACAATGTGCCATTCAGGTTGTTCAGGGCACTGGTCCTCTTGAAAGTGCTCTCCCCGCTTGCTGAGGGAGCTAGAGTGGATTCCTCCTTTTGTCAGCATGGCGCGCCGCGGGGACCACTCGTCGCCACCGGGTGGGCATGCGGCACGGACAATCTGGCCGCACTTCAAGTTTGGGCGCACCTCCCTCCACCATCAGCACAGCCAACCCGTTTGCTCAAGCAGGGAGAATGAGCCTCGTAATCTCTTCGACTGGTCCGGTGCCATTGACCCGGGTGAGGAGGCCCAGCTCTTCGTAGTGCCACACGACGGCCTCGGTCTCATGCTGATAGAGGTCCAACCGGCGGCGGATGACCTTTTCAGTATCGTCCGTGCGGCCGTCCACCGTTGCGCGCTTGAGTAGCCGCGTGACAAGTTCCTCGCTGTCGGCCGTCAGCTGCAGGACACAGTCCAACTGCTGGCCCTTGTCGGCGAGGACGTGATCGAGGAACTGCGCCTGAGTGACTGTGCGGGGATAGCCGTCCAAAAGGAAGCCGTCGGCGACATCAACTTGCGCGAGCCGATCACAAACCATGTTGTTGGTGATGCTGTCCGGAACGAAGTCGCCCCTGTCTATGTATTGCTTGGCCTCAGTGCCTAGCTTCGTACGGCTACGGACATTCTCGCGGAAGATGTCCCCGGTAGAGATGGCGACAATACCGAGTTGCGATGAAATACGCTCTGCCTGGGTGCCTTTGCCAGAACCGGGAGGGCCCATGAGCAGCATTCTCTTCATAGTGGCTACTTTCTACTTCGTGAGCGATTTGGCGATCTGGGCCATGACGGTGTTGTCGGAGAGGGTGGTGGCGTCTCCTGGGTCGCGGCCTTCTGCGACGTCTTTGAGGAGGCGTCGCATGATTTTGCCGGAGCGGGTTTTGGGCAGTTCGGGGACCACGAGGATGGTTTTGGGTTTGGCGATGGGGCCGATTTCCTTGCCCACGTGGTTCCGGAGTTCCTGCACGATCGTGTCGCCGGAGTCCACCGCGTCCCCGCGGAGGATGACGAACGCGACGACGGCCTGGCCGGTGGTTTCGTCCGCGGCCCCGACGACGGCTGCCTCGGCCACGGAGGGGTGGGAGACCAGTGCTGACTCGATTTCGGTGGTGGAGAGCCGGTGGCCGGACACGTTCATCACGTCATCCACCCGGCCCAGGAGCCAGATGTCGCCGTCGTCGTCTTTTTTGGCTCCGTCGCCGGCGAAGTACATGTTTTCAAAGCGTGACCAGTAGGTGTCCTTGAAGCGCTGGGGGTCACCCCAGATGCCGCGGAGCATGGCCGGCCACGGCTCGCGGATGACCAGGAATCCGCCGTGCCCGTTGGGCACGGACTCGCCCATCTCGTCGACGACGTCCACGGCGATGCCGGGCAGCGGTGTTTGCGCTGAGCCTGGCTTGGTGGCGGTGACGCCGGGCAGCGGAGCGATCATTTGCGCGCCGGTCTCTGTCTGCCACCAGGTGTCCACGATCGGGGCAGGATGGTCCTTGCGTTCGCCGTTCTTGCCGGCGTTTGCGCCGATGACCTCGCGGTACCACATCCACGCTTCGGGGTTGATGGATTCGCCTACCGAGCCCAGCACCCGGATGGAGGACAGATCGTACTTGTCCGGGATCTCCCGTCCCCATTTCATGAACGTCCGGATGGCGGTCGGGGCGGTGTACAGGATGGAGACCTTGTACTTCTCCACGATCTCCCACCAGCGGCCCTGGTGCGGGGAATCGGGGGTGCCTTCGTACATGACCTGGGTGGCGCCGTTGATCAGGGGCGCATAGGCGACGTAGGAGTGGCCGGTGACCCAGCCGACGTCGGCCGTGCACCAGTACACGTCAGTTGCCGGGTGCAGATCGAAGACTGCCTTGTGGGTGTACGCGGTCTGGGTGAGGTACCCGCCGGTGGTGTGCAGGATGCCCTTTGGCTTGCCGGTGGTGCCGGAGGTGTAGAGGATGAACAGCGGATGCTCGGAGTCATGGCCGACGGCGGTGTGCCGGGTTGAAGCGGCCTCCACGGTGTCAGCCCACCAGTGGTCCCGGCCCTCGTGCCAGTCCACGTCCTGGCCGTTGCGTTTGACCACCACCACGTTCTGCACGCTGTGGCCATCGGCGGACAGCGCCTGGTCCACCGCGGGCTTCAGTGCGCTGGGCTTGCCGCGGCGGTACGTGCCGTCGGCCGTGACCACCAGCTTGGCTTCGGCGTCCTCGATCCGGGACCGCAGCGCGTCAGCGGAGAAACCACCGAACACCACCGAATGCACGGCACCGATCCGGGCACAAGCCAGGAGCGTAATGACAGCCTCGGGGATCATCGGCAGGTACACCGCCACCCGGTCACCCTTGGAAACGCCGAGGGACTCGAAGGCGTTCGCGGCTTTCTTGACCTCGTCGGTGAGCTGGGCGTACGTGTACGTGCGGGTGTCGCCGGGTTCGCCCTCAAAGTAGATGGCCACCCGGTCCCCGAGGCCGTTCTCCACGTGACGGTCCAGCGCGTTGTACGCGGCGTTGACCTCCCCGCCCACAAACCACTTCGCGAACGGCGGGTTGGACCAGTCCAGCGCCTGCGTGAAGTCCTTGTTCCAGGTGAGCAGCTCCCGCGCCTTCTTAGCCCAAAAACCCGGCCGGTTGGCGTCGGCCTCTTCATAATCCGCAGCCGTGACAACGGCGTCAGCAGCGAATTCCGGAGTGGGCGCGAAAGCCCGCGTCTCGTGCAGCAGGTTTTCCAGCGCGTCGCCCTGCTCAACATAGCTTCCCGATGACATTGCGGCAATATCCGTGGACATGTAAAAACCCTTCGTTTCCTTCAGTTTCTGCGGGACCAAAGCAAGGCAGTAAATTGCGTGCCTCAATCGGCTGGGACACCGCACGTTATCTCTCTCGGCGACCGTGCGATGGACAGCCACCTCTTCTCGCAGACCAGTGCGGGATACGTGGATTCGGAAATCATCACTGAATCCTTATCGATACAAGATAGATGAGGTTGGGTTATCGCTGCAGCTGGCCTAGAAGAAGCCCAGCTTGTTTTCGTTGTAGCTGACCAGCAGGTTCTTGGTCTGCTGGTAGTGGTCCAGCATCATGGAGTGGTTCTCCCGCCCGATGCCTGAGGACTTGTAGCCGCCAAACGCGGCGCCGGCGGGGTAGGCGTGGTAGTTGTTGACCCAGACGCGGCCGGCCTGGATTTCACGGCCGGCGCGGTAGGCCACATTGCCGTTTCGGGACCAGACCCCGGCGCCGAGGCCATAGAGGGTGTCGTTGGCGATGCCCATGGCGTCGTTGTAGTCGCTGAACTTTGCCACCGAAACAACTGGGCCGAAGATTTCCTCCTGGAAGATCCGCATTTTGTTGTGGCCCTCGAACACGGTGGGCTGGACGTAAAAGCCGCCTGCCAGGTCGCCGGGGAGCTCCGCCCGTGCACCGCCGGTCAGCAGCTTGGCGCCTTCCTGCTTGCCGATATCGATGTAGGAGAGGATCTTTTCCAGCTGGTCGTTCGAGGCCTGGGCACCCACCTGGGTTTCGGTGTCCAGCGGGTTCCCCTGGATCATCTTCTCCACCCGGGCAACAGCGTCCGCCATAAAGGACTCGTAAATGTCCTCCTGGACCAGGGCACGGGACGGGCAGGTGCAGACTTCGCCCTGGTTGAAGGCAAACAGCGCGAAGCCCTCCTGGGCCTTGTCGTAGAACGCGTCGTTGGAGTCGGCCACGTCGTTGAAGAAGATGTTGGGGCTCTTGCCGCCAAGCTCCAGGGTGACCGGAATCAGGTTCTGGCTGGCGTACTGGCTGATCAGCCGACCGGTGGTGGTCTCGCCGGTGAAGGCGATCTTGCGGATCCGCGGGCTGGATGCCAGCGGCTTGCCGGCCTCCACACCAAAGCCGTTGACCACGTTGAGGACACCGGCCGGAAGAAGGTCGCCGATGAGCTCCATCAGGACCAGAATGGACGACGGCGTCTGCTCGGCCGGCTTGAGGACCACGGCGTTGCCCGCCGCGAGGGCCGGGGCGAGCTTCCAGACGGCCATCAGGATGGGGAAGTTCCAGGGGATAATTTGGCCAACGACGCCGAGGGGCTCGTGGTAGTGGTAGGCCGTGGTGTCCTCGTCGAGCTGGGACAGCCGGCCTTCCTGGGCGCGGACGGCCGAGGCGAAGTAGCGGAAGTGGTCAGCCGCAAGCGGGATGTCCGCGTTCAGGGTCTCGCGGATGGGCTTACCGTTGTCCCAGGATTCGGCCACGGCCAGCATCTCGAGGTTCTCATCGATCCGATCGGCAATCTTGTTCAGGATGGCGGCGCGCTCTGCCACCGAGGTCTTTCCCCAGGACGGCGCGATCTTGTGGGCGGCATCCAGGGCCAGCTCGATGTCCTCTGCCGTACCGCGGGCCACCTCGCAAAAGGCCTTGCCCGTGACAGGGGTGATGTTCTCGAAGTACTGGCCCTTGACCGGGGCAACCCATTCGCCGCCGATCCAGTTCTCGTACCGGTCCTTGAAAGTGACCTTTGAGCCCTCGGTACCGGGCTGTGCATAAACAGTCATTGCTAGCTCCTTTGCTCCGCATGAAGGTGGCGGCCTGAGCCGGCGTCCACCGTTTTCAGCGTAGGAGCAGGGAGGTTACAAGCAGGTTGCATACCTTTGCTTTAAGGCACTTACCCTGTCATCTGGTTGAGTTCGGGCTCCAGCAACCACTCGAAATCGATGGTACCCCCAGCTCCCTGGCGAAAAGCGGGAGCAGCCCCAGCCCACCGTCCGCTTGAGATGTCACGATTGTGCCAGTCGGTGCTTGATGGCAAGGCCCATGCCGGCACGGAGGGCGCGCATGATCGAAGGCTACGAACGTCTAGACGAACCGCTGAGCAATGCCAAGATCAAGGCAGTAAACGTCCATACCCGTGGGCATGCTGAACGATGTGGCAGCCATTTACGGCCGCGATCCCCAGGTCTACGACCGCGGACCCGGACCGCCGTGGTGCAAGGGCCGGTGCGCAGTCACCGACCCTTACACGGACACAATTCGCGCCTCGCTATCCTGCTGCCTTGGGCGACTTCCTCGATCACACTCCGCCGATGACCACCGTTTCGTCGAGCTCAGCTGCGGCGCGGGAGATGTCACTCCGTCCTACGAGTAGGGCGGCGGGGCCCGTGAGAATGGGTTCCGTGGACAAGTTTGAGGCCTTGACCGGGGCTGGACGGCCAGGACTAGATCCTGAAGGTTCGCTTGGAGCTAGTCGACGGAGGGCCTGACATTTGGCGTCTGTTCGATCTCTGGAACTCCATGGCTTTGAATCAGGTACACAACACGAGGTCCCTCAGGCAGCCTTCGACCGGCAAGACACGCACCAGCACAGTTTCACGCCCGGATGATCCCTTCGCACCGCTGCGGCTGGTTAGCGGCAGTACACCACCGACTTTGAGGATCACTTGCAGTGACACCCATGCGTCTGGGGCAGCTGAAGTGCTCTTCCAATGGATCAGCGGTAAGACGGGTATGGAGCTGAATGGCACGCGCGATTCCGAACGCGACTCCGAGAGGTCCCTCCCGAATACCGGAATCCCTAGGTGGGTGTGACGAAAAACGGGGTCCGCTAGCAGTCACAGCCATCGGCCACTTCCGGCCCAGTGCGGGTGGTAGTCGGCCGACCCCGGCGCAGACCCAGTTCGAGTCTGCGCCGGTTTTCAACCTTGTCCCGGAATCTATCTCGGCCAGCGGTGCTGGGCGATGAGAAGCTCAGGGAGGACTTGGTTCACGCCATCTTGATACCAGTACGAGGTGGTGGAAATGTCGTCGCTGCGTTCGAACAGTCCTCCGTGATCCCACGTTCCGATTTGCTGAACCGCCACACGCGGGCGCTCCTGGAAGTAGATGGGGTCTGGGATGTGCCAACGGTAGATGCCATGCATGGGGGGCATCCCTGGGTGGAAGGGTGCTGCCTTGGTTCGGTTAACGGTCTCGTGGAACGGGTAGCCGAAGTAGGGAGCGCTAAAGGTAACGACCAGGCTAGAGGTTAGGCGGCACAGCGGACGCGCGGGTCATGCCCACCCAACGACGAGGCGCGCCGCATCCTGTGGGACGGCAGGGTCGATCCCTGTGAGCTCCGCAAAGCGACGCAGGCGGTTCGTCAGTGTATTGCGATGACAAAAGAGCTCCGCTGCCGAGTCTCCTGCGCTGCCTGTACGGAGGTAACTGCGAACAGACTCTTCCAACCGGCTACGCTCCGTTTTACTGCAGTTTGAAAGGGCTGCGTTGACGTCCGTCAGCACAGGATGCCCTGCCAAGATCAAGCTCCGATTTGCAAGCCTTGCCCAGCCCCGCTTCCAGGTCATTGCACCACGTTCACCGGCCCTGAACACCCGAGCGAGATCGCGGGCAATGTTTGCTGCTTGACGAAGACCTCGGAGACCAGCATCGGCATCGGTAATTCCGACTCTGATGGTGAGCAGATGGCGTAGGAAGAGATCGCGCTTAGAATCCGGCCCTTCAAGTTGCGGGGTGAACACAATAAGTGCGTCACCAAGATGATGGGAAAACACGCTTC
This sequence comes from Arthrobacter sp. CDRTa11, assembly GCF_026427775.1. Lineage (NCBI taxonomy): Bacteria > Bacillati > Actinomycetota > Actinomycetes > Micrococcales > Micrococcaceae > Arthrobacter > Arthrobacter sp. CDRTa11. The sequence continues at coordinate 2,330,765 of NZ_CP044532.1, forward strand.
TACCTGTGCGTTCGGCCTCAGCAATGAAAACTCTCAGGGCTGGAATCTCGTCGGGCTCCGCGCCCACTACTAGCAGGGGAAAAGCAAGGGGAATCTCAAGCTCACCGGCGATGGTCCGCAACTGTTCGTCCGTCACCTCGCGTGTCTGGAAAAGTTCCGCTAGCAGTCCCTGCCGTACGGAAAATGCTTCGTCCTGCATACGCTCTCGCTCGGCGATAAAGGCCCGCTGGGTCTGCCCCGCGTACTCGTCCACGGTGTTGAGCACAATCCAGGTGTGGCGAACCACCAGAGGTGCATCCTCCGGTGTTGCCACCCTGGTCAGGGCCTCCCAAAGGACGTTGTAATCAAGACGGATAGCTGACATCAATGAGGTGATGGGGATGCCCGCTCGTGCCCGGGAAACCCCGACATCAGCAGCTACAGCGACTGCTTCGTGAAGCCCACCTTCCCGTAGTCCAGAGATCATGGCCTCGAATGCCAGGCGCCCCGTACGACGTATCTCAGAAAGGGGAATCGGGGCAGGATCGTAGCCGGGGATTGCGATGATTCGAGAAAGGAATGCCTCCGTGAGGTCCTCAAGATTGAGTTGGTCCAGCAGTTCCTGCCAACGCATAGAGTCATGTGGCTCCGGACCCCCGCTAAGCCGGGGTTCGTTCATAGTCATACGCTCCACAATATGTGCATATGCCCTGTTTTTGCGAAGAATCCGGGGGGAAATGCTGAGCGAAAATGGCTGTATCCCTTGAGATGCTCATTGAACAAGATGTTTGCGCAAGATTCATGTAAACGTAAACCAGATCACGCATCAACGGAGATGACCACCATGAGTGAGACACTACAGACGGTGACGATAGAGCAACATGCCGTCCAAGAGCTGAGCAGGAAAGACGCCAACAAGGTCGCGTTGGGCGCGTTGATCGGCTCCGCACTTGAGTACTACGACTTCTTCCTGTTCAGTGCCGCAGCTGCGCTGGTGTTCAACGTTCAGTACTTCACGAGCGGCGACCCCACTGCGGCGACTTTGGCCTCTTTCGCCACCTTTGGGGTTGGCGTTGCCGCCAGACCCCTCGGCGGCATCATTTTCGGGAGCATGGGCGACCGGATCGGACGCCGCAAGACGCTGATGATCACCATTGTCGGTATTGGCATAATTACAGGCCTTATCGGCATGCTGCCGACTTACGCCGCAATCGGTATCGCCGCCCCGATCCTGCTTGTGTTGTTGCGGGTAATACAGGGCCTCTTCGTCGGTGGGGAATGGTCAGGCGCCCTAACCTTGGTGGTGGAAAACTCCCCGCTGCACCTTCGCGCCCGATACGCCGTGATTCCACTGATTGGTGCGCCCATCGGGACGATACTTTCTTCCAGTGGATTCTTCCTGGTCACGTTCCTCCTCACTAAAGAGAACTTCGATGCGTGGGGCTGGCGCATTCCGTTCCTCATCTCCTTGCCCTTGCTCCTCATCGCCATCTATATCCGTAGCAAGCTCGAAGAGTCACCCGTGTTCCGTCAAATCGAAGCAGCCGGCGAAATTGAACAGACCCCAGTCCGCACCACTTTCAAGTACGCTTGGCGGCAGCTCCTGATCGGTATGGCCTCCTGCCTGCTAGGCATGGGCGGCTTTTATCTCGTCACCACGTTCTGCGTCTGGTACGGAGTCAACGTCCTCAAATACCCCTCATCCCTGATGCTGCTTGGCACCATTGCCGCTGCGGTGGCAGAGATCTTTGTGATTGTCTGGAGTGGACGCCTCGGCGCCAAGTACGGTTCAAGCCGGGTCATACTGTGGGGCGGTATCGCCTCCGCTGTTGTTGCCGTTCCGGCGTTCCTGCTCCTCACCTCCGGCAACCACGTCCTCGTCGTCATCGCCATGGTTCTTGCGGTATCGACTCTATCCTTCCCCTACGCCGGCACCGGCGCGGTTCTGACCGGCCTGTTTGAAGCCAAGACCCGCTTCACGGGTGTCGCTGTTGCAAACAACACCTCGGCCATGGTGGCAGGCTTTGTCCCGCTGATTGTCACTGGCGTAGTTGCAGCCGCGGGGAACCACTGGTGGCCCGCCGCCGCGATGCTGGCACTGATCTCGATCATCACCGCCTCGGCCGGTGCAATCGCGCCCCGTTTCAGCGTGAACCTGCCCGGTTTCAAGCACTAGCGAAAAATGGGCCTTAGGCAATCCGGCCTCGGTTGCCCATCCCTAAGCTGACCGGGCCCCGGTCGTCGCGCAGGCAATTACCCTGACCAACCCTTCGACTGGGCCCGTCCAATGCTGGCAAGTCCAAGCCAACAGTCATCTAAAAACGGTCGCTCTCATCGCTGAAAGGATGGGCTTGGACCCCAGAAAGGAACTTCACAATGAAACTCGACCTGCTTGTCCGGGCGAACGAGATTCTCACCATGGACCCCGACAGGCCCATTGCGACAGCTGTCGGAGTCATCAGCGAACGTATCGTTGGCTTTGATGAAGAAGTCACAGATATGGAGGCGGAGCGGACCCTTGACTTCGATGATGCGTGCATCACCCCCGGTCTTATCGATGCACATTGCCACACAACGTGGTGGGGTCTCGGCCTCGATGCGGTGGATCTAAGTGGGTGCAGAGGACTCGAAGAGGTTTACGCCAAGATCGAGGCCGAAGCAGAGCGCCTGTCCGGTGATGACGATGCCTGGGTACACGGTACCGGATTCAACCAAGCCCATCATGGGGGACGCTTCCCGGACATCGGGCGTATCGATGAAATAACTGGAAATCGTCCGCTTTACCTTCGGCACGCTTCCGGCCATTCATCAATCACCAACAGCGCCACGCTGCACCTGATCGGGGCTTCACATTCGACCGTCCAGGACCCGGCAGGCGGAATTGTGGTGCGAGACGACGAAGGAAAACCTACCGGTGTCTTGGAAGAAGCTGCACAGGGATTGGTGCAGGCACTGCTGCTGCCCTACTCAACCGAGAGAATCATTCGGGCCCTGGATGCTGCGACCGAGCGGTACGCGGCACAAGGGATAACCAGCTTTACCGAAGCCGGCATTGGCGGAGGGTGGATCGGCCACAGCCCAGTCGAGGTCGCGGCTTACCAGGCCGCTGCCGAGAGCGGGCACCTTCATGCACGCGCCCAGCTGATGCCTTCCATGGACGCGCTGCAACCTTTAACGGGGCATCCTGCCGATTTCCATCATCAAGGAACAGGTCTTGGACTTGGCCTGGGGATCCGTTACGGGTTCGGTGACGATTACGTCCGGTTCGGACACGTAAAAGTCTTCCTTGACGGGTCTCTTTTGGGCGCAACCGCTGCAGTGACCGAATCCTTCTGCGGACACGATCACAACACCGGGTACCTTTTGGACGAACCAGAAACCTACCGGGAGCGCGCATTGTGTGCCTACCGTGCCGGATGGCCATTGGCGCTGCACGCCATTGGCGATGTCGCCATTGACCTGGCGATGGACCTCATCGAGGAGGCACAGGATAGGTACGGCCGCGGTGAGGCGCCCTGCCGCATTGAGCATTTTGGTATCGCCCGCCCGGACCAAGTCGAACGAGCCGGAATCCTTGGCATCGCAGTGGCCCCTCAAGCAGGATTCATTGGTCCCTTAGGCGATCAGATTGCCACTTTGGTTGGGCCTGAACGGGAATCCTGGCTGTACAGGGGCCGGTCCGTTATCGACGCAGGTGCCCTTCTTGCAGGGTCTTCTGACCTGCCGGTAGCAGATAACAACCTGCGCAGGGGCATGCAGTCAGCCGTTGACCGGCGGACCGACAAAGGCTTGCCCTTCGCCGCAGGAGAGGCCATCACACCTGAGGAAGCGCTCCGAACGCACACAGAGTGGGCTGCCCGCGCCACCGGTCAATTCCGAGACAAGGGAACGCTCGAACGCGGCAAACTCGCTGATTTCACGGTGTTCTCGGAATCGCCCCTGATTGCCCGCAACATCGCCCAGATCGACATCGTGGCCACGATACTTGGCGGCCGGCTGAGCTATGACGCAAGAGAAGCTCATAGGAACTCCACACCAGAGTTGCAGCTCCTGTCGGGCACCAGCTGACGATCGAACATCCCAACCCAAACGCACACAACAAAGAGGATCTAACGGTGCACAAAGTAAGTAATTTAACGCGTTCGCTATCGGATGCAGACCCGCTCGAAGGGCCCGCACCGACGATCGCCGCGGATCTCGCCCTCGCCGGCGGGGGACAGGTGAGCTTTGACCGGCTGGTCCGCGATCTGGACCCCGAGAACCTTCAGGGCGAATCGCTCCTTCGCGGATGGACCCGAGCACACGTCATTGCGCACATCGGCTACAACGCCCGAGCACTTGCCCGGCTGGTCCAGTGGGCGCGGACAGGTATCGAGAATCCGATGTACAAGTCGGCTGAGTCACGGGCGGATGAGATCGACCTCGGATCGGCACTCTCCCATACGGGTCTGATCCGCCTCTCATCGCAGGAGGCTGCACTGCTCGAAGAAGCATGGACGAATCTGCCGGAGGATCGCTGGGCTTACAAGGTAAAGAACGCGCAGGGGCGCATGATTGCCATCTCCGAGACCATTTGGATGCGGGCCCGCGAACTATGGCTGCATGCCATCGATCTCAACAACGGGGCAACCGTCCAGGACATTCCACGGCCAGCCGCAGCCCGCATTGTGCAGGATGTTCTTACTACCTGGGAGGGTCGGGACGGCCATTACGTACGCTCTGTTGCAACAGACGCTCACGTGAACTTTCAGCCTGCTGGTGAAGGACCAAGCGAACCGGCAAGCGGCATTCTGACAGTCTCCGGCACACTGACGGACCTCCTGACCTGGGCCACCGGACGTGGCCACCATGGCGTGGTGGAGATCAATGAAGATGGGCGTGAGATCGGCCCCGCGCCGGCGGCGCACCGCTGGATCTAGTCACCACTGCCGAAGAAGCCCAACAGAGACTGCTCTCCGGATCAGGAACACCGCACGTGCGGGCATTCGGTGTGCATTGGCTGAAGCATCTGTCTCGTCCAGCCGGAAATTCCGCAGACGCCCCATGCCTCTAGGCAATGAACAAGTCTCCTCGACGACTCTTGAAAGAAGAGGTCAACCATGTCAGCTCCAACAATAATAGGCGGCCCCACTCTCCCACAGGTGCGGAAGCTCGTGAGCACTATCCCCGGCCCGAAATCGCAGGAACTGCTGGCCCGCAAGGAAGCGGCCGTCGCAACAGGTACTGGTGGAGTGCTCCCTATTTCAGTTGTAGCCGCTGGAGGAGGGGTGCTGATCGACGCAGACGGCAACTCCTTTATTGACCTCGGTTCCGGCATTGCCGTGACCGGTGTAGGAAATTCAGCTCCAGCTGTGGTGCGAGCGGTGCAGCAACAGGTCGAGCAGTTCACGCACAGTTGTTTCACCATCGTCCCCTATGACGGCTACGTCAAAGTCGCCGAGAAGCTCAACGCCATTACCCCTGGTGATCATGAAAAGCGCTCGGCGCTCTTCAGCACTGGTGCTGAAGCCCTTGAGAATGCGGTCAAAATCGCTCGCCACTACACCGGTAGGCAGGCGGTAGTTGTCTTTGACCACGCGTTTCATGGGCGAACAAACCTCACCATGGGAATGACCGCAAAGAACATGCCCTATAAAAACGGGTTTGGCCCTTTCGCCCCCGAGATCTACCGGGTTCCCGCTTCCTATAGCTACCGAGACGGTCTCACGGGGTCTGAGGCCGGTGCACGATCGATACTTCAAATCGAGAAGCAAATTGGTGCCGAAAATGTCGCTGCCGTCATCATCGAACCCATTCAGGGTGAAGGCGGCTTCATCGCCCCTGCGGACGGTTTTCTACCGGCCCTACAGGAATGGACATCCCAAAACGGGGTCATCTTCATCCTGGACGAAGTGCAGACCGGCTTTGCCCGTACCGGTGACATGTTCGCTGCGAACCATGAGGGCATAGTCCCGGACTTGATGACGTTCGGCAAGGGACTGGCCGGTGGACTCCCTCTTTCAGCAGTCACTGGCCGTAAGGACATCATGAACTCCGCCGTGGAGGGCGGGCTTGGGGGTACCTATGCAGGGAACCCCATCGCTTGTGCTGCCGCCGTGGCAACGATCGAAATCTATGAGCAGGAAAACCTGGCGGAACGTGCACGGGAAATTGGTGCCATCATCACCGATTTCTTCGCTGGTCTCGGTGAGGACGATGACCGTATCGGCGATATCCGCGGCCGCGGGGCCATGATGGGCATCGAGTTCGTCGAAGCTGGCACTCAGAGACCGGCCGCTGCGCTCACCTCTGCGATCGCGAAGAAGGCAGGCCAGGACGGCGTGCTGGTACTCACGTGCGGCACGTATGGCAATGTGCTCCGGTTCCTGCCGCCGTTGTCCATATCAAACGACTTGTTGCGCGAGGGCCTTCAGGTCGTGGCGAATGCCCTCCAAGCAAATGCCTGAACCACAGCAAACCAACTTCACGTACTTAGAAGGACAGAAATGACTTTAAAGCCCCACGAGCAAGAACTGATCAACCGGGTGCAAACCGGTCTTGGCATCGGAGGGACGTGGCAGCCCTCTTCGGCGGGCGCGACATTCGACGTGCAAGACCCCGCAACCGGGGAAATCATCAAAACGATCGCCGACGCGACAGTCGACGACGCCCTCAGGGCGCTCGAAGCTGCCGTAACCGCACAGGAGGCATGGGCTGAGACCTCTACGCGCGAACGCTCAAACATCCTCCGCCGAGCCTTCGACCTTCTGATGCAACGCCACGAGGACTTTGCACTGCTCATAAGCATCGAAATGGGCAAGCCGATCTCCGAAGCCCGCGCCGAAGTGACCTATGGAGGCGAGTTCCTGCGCTGGTTCTCGGAAGAGGCCGTCCGTGTCCGCGGCGACTATCGCCCTACTCCGGAGGGCGCTGGCAACATCGTCGTATCGCACCTCCCGGTCGGACCCACCTATTTCATCACGCCCTGGAACTTCCCATTGGCCATGGCAACCCGCAAGATAGCCCCCGCCCTGGCGGCCGGCTGCACAGTTGTCATCAAACCCGCCGAACTGACTCCGCTAACGACCATCTTCTTGGTACAACTGCTCGAAGAAGCGGGCCTGCCTGCGGGAGTTGTAAATGTGGTTCCGACCACATCGTCGGCGGACCAGTCCAGCGCGCTGTTAAAGGATTCCCGCCTCAGAAAACTCAGCTTCACCGGTTCGACCCCTGTGGGTGTGAAACTCCTTGAAGCCGCAGCCCAAAATGTACTGCGAACGTCAATGGAGCTGGGTGGAAACGCCCCGTTCATCATCTTCGAGGATGCAGATGTGGATCGAGCCGTTGAAGGCGTCCTGCTAGCGAAGTTCCGCAATATCGGCCAGGCATGCACGGCGGCGAACCGCATCATTGTCCATGAATCCATCGCAGATGCTTTTGCTCAACGCGTAAGCGACCGAGTGGCGCAAATGAAGATCGGCAGGGGAGCTGAGGAAACTACCGACATCGGCGCTTTGGTCGACGGCCGTGCGGTCGCAAAGGCTGAGCGCCTGGTTGCTGACGCCGTAGCGACCGGCGCAACAGTCCTCACTGGAGGTAAGTCCATTGAAGGTCCGGGCAACTACTTTCAGCCAACGGTCCTGGACCGGCTCAGTCCCCACTCAGCTCTGATGTCTGAAGAAATCTTTGGACCTGTCCTTGGCATCATCCGATTCACCACCGAAGAGGAAGCAGTCAAAATCGCCAATGACACAGACTACGGACTTGTCAGCTACGTGTTCACCGAGAACGTTCATCGCGGACAGCGCATGATTGAGAAACTGCAGACGGGAATGATGGGCTTGAACACCGGCCTCATCTCCAACGCCGCCGCACCCTTTGGCGGTATAAAGCAATCCGGAATTGGCCGGGAAGGCGGATTCGAGGGCATCAGCGAGTTCCTGTCGACCAAATACACCCTCATTCCGCGCTGATAAACGCAGCTGTACCGGTCCCACAGGACTCATCGATAGCCACTGAAACTGACTGAAAATTGAGGGCCTCCACGTTCCGCAGTGGAACGTGGAGGCCCTCGCCGATTCTCTATCGAAACCATCGAGTGCAAAGAGGCAAGTATGCGATCGTCCCAGGCATCACTGAAGAATCCCCATGGCGCGGGGTTCTTCGCCCATGTCGGGGTTTCCGAGCTGGCGGCCCGCATCCGGAATGGTCTGGTGTCGTCGGCGGAGTTGGTTGACATTGCACTGCAGGAGGCCCACCGATGGCAACCTTCGATCAATGCGATCATCTCGCTCGACGGGGTCGGCGCCCGCGCCGCGGCGATGAGGGCAGGCACAGAGTTGGCCTCTGGTATCGATCGGGGCCCGTCCGCCGGTCAGCCAGGGTCCGGTGGGCTGGTTCCTGCTCCGGAGGGGGCCAGTTGCGTGCACCCGGCGTGCAATGGGGAGTGCTGTTCCTGGACGAGGCGTCAAATCTAGGGCATACCACGCCGACGGTCAACGCCTTAGCGAGGTTTTCGCTGCCATTGGATAGCGTGGATGCCATGCGTGCCATCGATCTTGAAGCCAGAGTGATTTCCGCCGTTGATGAGATACGGTCCGGACAGTCGGTAGAGAACGATTTCATCGAATGCAAGAGGGACTGGCCTAAGGAAAACAAGGCGCGTCAGCTGGCCGGTAGCCTAAACCGCGCTGCAGGCGATCCTGTCGTCTACATCATCGGCATCGATGAAAAGGACGGTACGGTCCACGATGTAGCTGGGACTGACATCCTCGACTGGTGGGCGCAAATAACGAACAAGTTCGACCACACGCCTCCTGAGATGACACGTCACATTCACGTTCCTGTCGGTCCCAATGGAGAAAGTGTTGTAGCCGTTGCCATCGCTTCAGACCGTGCGCCGTATGTGGTCAAAACTGGTTCTGCTAACCCAAGCCTTGAGGTGCCCATGCGGGAAGGCACAGGAACTCGGAGCGCTCGACGCGATGAATTGCTCAGAATGTTGATACCGGTCACCAAGTTGCCCGAAGTGATCGCACTCCAGGGCTATCTTCGTGCCACATATCGACCGGAGATTCGGCGGGCTACCCCGCAAGGCCGCTCGGAGCACCAAGAAGAGGCGCTAGTTTGCAACGGCAGTCTTCGCGTCTTCATCGCCCATAACGGGCGTGAAACCGTAACGCTACCGACGCACATCATGAGTGGCCAACTTTGGATTGGTGACGAGGCTTTCGCGACGAAAGTAGGGCCGCAGGTACTCGATAAAGACAAACAGCCGGACCCTCTAGCCGCACCCATTACGACAAGGGAAGCCATCACAGTTACTACGTCGGGTGCTGTCACTTTGAGCTTCGCATCGAAAAACATCCCGCCACAGAAGCGTCGGATTCTTAAAAACAGTCCATCGCTGAAGTTGGATATCGATCTAGAGGTACTAGGCGGTGCTAGGCCTGTTCGACTAACTGTTGAAATGCGCCGGGAAGATGGTCGTTTGATCAAATCTGAGTATGAAGAAGCGCTCGGTAAGTGGGAAGTCGCGAACTCCGAAATTTCATGAGACATCCCGATGACCGCCACTCCATGGGTGAATCCTCTGTTGAATCGTGGGGCGTCGAGCCTCTGTGTTCTTTTGATTCTGTAAGTGACTTTTCGCTCAACCGAGAAACCTCAACGAACTTCGCTTGTACACATACCTGAGTCCTGACGAGCTTGACGTTGAAAGCTTTACAGTCCGAGCATGACTGCGGATCAGTGGGCTGAACTGGCAAGAGAACTCATACGAGCGGTTCAGGACGACGCCCCGAGCGCTACTGATTGGATCTCGGCCGTCACCACGGCTCTCGCGCTCCTCATCGCCGCAGCCGCAGGTGTAGTTGCCTTCTTTAAGCGTGAGGCTGTCGATCGCTCGACGGGCTGGTGTTTCATTCGTTGGTTTCGGACTGGAGCGTGGTGGCCGCGTCGAGGGCGTCGTCGACAACGATGAGGTAGTTGCCGCGTCCTGCGGCGAGGGGGATGGAGTGTTCGCCGTATTTGTCGTAGGCGAGGTCGACGGCGTCGGCGGCGTTGGTGATGTTGAGTCGGCGCAGGAGCCTGGCGATGTCGAGGGTGTCTTTGTCGCGTTCGGCGGCGATTTTCATGGCCAGGAGCGTTTCGATGTCTGCGGCCTGGATGGTGAGTCCGTCGAGCTGTTCAAGGTCGACCCAGGTCGCGTTGTCGGGGACGAAGGCTGCGGCGTTGGTGTTGAGCCAATCGGGCGCGAGGTCGTAGTCCGCGGCCATGTCTGCGACGACGGCGTGGATGGTGTGTGGGTCGGCGTAGCTGGCATCGATGTCGGCGGTGGGGCGGTTGCCGATGCCCTGAAGGACGAGGGCGGCACCGCCGACGAGCTTGACGTCGCCGTGAGCGCCGGCGGCTTGCAGACGCCTGCCGAGTTCATGGAGGAGGGCCCGGATTTGTGCGGCGGTGAGTTCTCCGCCGGTCATGCGGTGGCCAGGCTGCGTTCGCGGATGAAGACGTTCAAAGCGGCGAGTTCCGGCGGGGTTTCGGTGCGAGTGAGTTCCTTCATGGGTGTACGGATGCTGCGGTACGACTCTGCCGGCATCCACGCCGCATCGAGGGGCTTGATCCGTCGCGTCCAGGATGGCGCCGGTTGGCCGAGGCGGTGTGCGGTGTAGTTGGTGATTCCGGCCAGGGCCGCTGACCAGTGCGGGTCCTTGAGGCGGGGGCTGCGCTGGAGGAGCGGTCTGCCAGCGGTGAGGGATGCGTTGGCGTAGTCGGCGAGCATTTTGATCGCGAACTCAAAGTCCCGTTCGGCGATAAGTCGCGTGAAGGTTGTCGCGTAGTCGCGCCGTGCCGGGTCGAAGTCGCCGCCGCGGGGGATGGGGTCGGTGGCGGCCAAGGTCAGGCCGAGAGCGGCCATGACGGCCAGGGTCTTGCCGAGTTCGGCGCGGGCGTGGCCGGCCTCCAGATCGATGAGGAACTTCCGTGACACTCCGGCCATGTCCGCAAGGGTTTGCTGGGACAGTCCGCGGGCTGTGCGGCGGGCGCGGATGATGGCGCCGGCTGCTGCGGGGGTCTCGATGGTGGTTTCCAGTGTCATGGCATCCCTTCTACGGTCCATTATGTCACCGAATGGTGACATGCGCATCTGAAAGCGGTGTCGGGGGTCAGCTGGCTCCTGTGCGGCATGCCAGCATCAGTGCACGCTATTGATCGGTCAGGAGTCTTGGTCGAGCGGATCATGATATTGCCGAAGGAAGGTGCGGCCGCCGTGGAGAGATCGGATGTTCGACCTGGTTTTGTACGCAGCAGCTACTGCCTCCAGGCTTGCCCTGCGGCCGTGGGTTCAGGCCCGGGTGGAGCGTCGGATTGTTTGGCAGGACAACGAAGAAACCGCACCCCTTCCATGTGGGATGCGGTCGGCGGTTGGGGAGATTGAAACGACGAAATTGGTGTGTGGACAATGTCCACACTTTTGGCTTCGGACTGGGTCGTACATAGGCCGGACTGGCTCGGATTGCTTATGTTTTCTGGAGTTCCCAATGTTTTCAAGGGTTGGAATGCGGTTCGAGTCCCACCTCGGGCACAAGAGATCCCCTCGTCAGAGGGGATTTTGCTTTAACGTGTGTACAAAGCTTGTGATGGCGTCCCTCTGACGCTAAGTTCGCGGGCTGTGGCCTGGCCGCCGCGGGGGCCTATGCAGGTGTGTGGGGTGGCGGGTTCAGGACCCTGGCTAGTGGGCCCTCCGCCTGCTGTGGCTCGGTTTATGCGGTTCCTCGTTTCGTCCTGTCGGGTTGGTCGGGGGGTGGCCAACATTTATTCATGGTCCGGGGCTGCGGGCACGACATGACGTCGCCAACTTTGGTTCGAAATCTTTTTTTGAAGGGCTCCTCTTGCACGCCAGGGAGCAGCATGTGCTGGGTTTGTCCTGCCAAAGTGGGTGTGGACATTGTCCACACTTAAGTCTGATTTTGGGAATCCGCTTTGTGACGTCGGAGCGCGGTGGGGATCTCGGACATGAGCGGCATGTAGCTCCCCGACGGCGAAGGAAAACCGCCCAGCAGTCCCGGAGGGCAGAATGACAGACAGCGAAGCTGGGTTCTTACAATTAAGGGCGTGGGGGAGCGGGGCGCCATGACTGATAAGGGCCCGTCCTCTGACACAGCTAAGTTAATGAATAGACGCCAGATGTTGGGTGCGGCCGCTCGAAATACTTTATCGTTGCGCTGAGTCGGAAGTGCCAGGTTTTGTTCTAGGGGCCACGCCAAGCCAATGTCAGAAAAAGAAGAATTGAACCCCATTTTGACGACGCCTCAGTAACAGCCTGACGTCCTGACGTCAGGCTGGGGTTTTCGTCAACCTGACAAGAGGGTCCGCACTACGACTGTTCCCATCTGGTGAAAGTCTCGCAACCCCGCCCCAGAGTCGCGGACCGCAAAGGAAGAGCTGGCTGCGTGAAGAAACCGCTGGCCGCGAGCGAGCAGCTGGCGGATTAGCCGGGTGGAAATCACAGAAACCATTCGATGCCGGACGGCAGCAGTTGACCAGGTTGTTAATCACCACCACGTTATGGCTGGCTTCCTGCACGGAAAGAACTGTTTGGGACCGATGTAACCGGTGCCACCTGTGTCCAGAATTTCCATATGGTTTTCTCCGGAGACGCGACTGCCCGGCGTTCCCAAAGACGGGAACGCCGGGCAGTCTTCGTGAGGGTATTGGGTCGGCTAGACCGCCGTGACTTGCAGAAGCACAGCATGTTCAGGGTTCAGGACGGGCATGGGCAGGCCCACCGTCGACAGGAAGCGTCCGGTGGCGTCAGCACCGTCCGCCATCCAGGCAGGCGGCTGGACTTGGGTGTAGTTGTACTCGTAGTCGGCGTCGGAGGGAAGCGGGAAGATGGCTTCGATGCGGTACGTGCGGTCCGCTTCCAGTCCCGGGATGGTGATGCGTCCCGGCTGTTGGTTGAAGGCAGAACCGGTGCTGACCAGCGCGAAGAGCGCGGATGTCGAGCCTGCCGTCACTTCCGCGCCGGCCTGCGGCACGACACCGTGGAGCATGAGTGAGTCTTCCGCCAGGTCGGCGCGGACCATCCGACCGCTGTGGATGAGGTCCCGGTGCTGCTTGTAGAGGCCGATGAAACGCTTGAGCTCCGTCCGCTCCGCACCCTGCACATCCCGGACGTCCCATTCCATGCCGAAGTGGCCAAAGAGCGCGGTAATGGCCCTGAAGGACAGGTCATGGGTGCGGGCGGTCGTGTGCGATGTGGTGGGGCCCACGTGTGCGCCTACCAGCTCCGGGGGGACCACCAGGCCGGTCCAGCGCTGGATGGTCTGGCGTTCCAGGGCGTCGTTGCAGTCCGAGGCCCAGATCCTGTCCGTCCTTTCCAAGATGCCGAGGTCCACACGGGCGCCGCCTGAGGAGCAGCTTTCGATTTCGACGTCGGGGTGGGCCTTCCTTAGCTGGTCAAACAAACGGTACGCAGCGAGGGTTTGCTCGTGCACCGAGGAGCGACCGGCGTGGCCATGCTCCAGGAGGTCACGGTTCTGGTCCCATTTGAGGTAGCTGATGTTGTTATCACGCAGGAGTGCGTCGATGCGGTCGAAGATGTACTGCCAGGCCTCCGGGTTGACCAGGTCGATGATGTGCTGGTTCCGCCATTCAAGGGGCAGCCGGCCGCCGTCCTTGTGCGACTTGGAGGCGGGACCAACGATCCAGTCGGGGTGGGCTCGTGCGATGTCGGAGTCGAGGTTGACCATTTCCGGCTCCACCCAGAGGCCGAATTCCATGTCGTTCGATGTGACGGCTTCGATTAGCGGCGTCAGCCCGTTGGGCCAGAGGGATTCGTCCACGTACCAGTCGCCGAGCCCGGCGTGATCGTCGCGGCGGCCGCGGAACCAGCCGTCGTCGAGCACAAAGCGTTCCACGCCGAGGTCCGCGGCGGATTCCGCGAGTTCGATCAGGGTGGTGAGGTTGTGATCGAAGTAGACGGCTTCCCATGTGTTCAGCACGACCGGGCGGGCCTTGCCGTCGGCGCCGCTGGGAAGCACGTGGTGCGGGCGGGACCGGAACCAGCTGTAAAAGGCCTCGCTGATGCCATCTAGTCCGCGATCGGAGTAGGCGGCGAAGAGAATGGGCGTGGTGTAGCTAGCGCCTGGCTGGAGGATGACCTCTGCGGGACCCAGGAGTTCAGCGCCGCCGATCAATGTGCGGCCATCTCCTATGGTGTCAGCGAATTGTTCGTGGTTGCCGCTCCAGGCCAGGTGGGTGGCCCAGACCTTGCCGTGACGGTTGCCGAAGTTTGCCGTGCCTGCGGCAAAAAGCAGGGAGGAATCGTGTCCTGTGCGGCCGTGCCGGCCGGTCCTGACCCAGGTGCCTTGCTGGATGGAGCGACGCTGGGGGTGGTTTTCACGGGCCCAGCGGCCGGTCAGGTCCAGGACTTCGACGGCGTCCGGTCCCACCGGGAGGGCAGTGGCCAGTTCGTCGAGCTGGTACGGTGTGGCGCCGTCGTTAGTGACTGTGTGCCGCACTTCCAGTAGGCCGCCCTCGTGCAGCATCAGGGATGATTCGACTGTAATGCCGGCTTCGGTATCGGACTGGACGATGACGGCGGAGTTGTGCTCAGAGGTGACCGTGACGACTCGCAGGCGGGGGGAGAAATCCAGTCCGGAGACGCCGTCGGCAAGCCGATGGCCACGGAGTGCCGGGCGTCCGCTCCAGCCCGAGGATGCCTGCGGCAGGAGACCTGTCGGGACGGCCGCGTCAATGGCGGAGGGCGGAATGGGCTCGACGAGGATAGCGAGACCGGGTAGGTTCTCGCCCAGGTCCGAGCCCCAGTGGATGATCTCGGCTTCCCCGCTGTCGAAGCTGATCAGCAGACTGGTACTGGCGAAACGGAGGTGCAGGGGTTCCATACGAGGGATCTCTTTCGGTAATTATTGTGGTCCGGTGAGCCGGATGACTTGTTTCAGTGATGAGGTTGGTGGATGCCGCCGTAGCGAGGAGAAACGGCGGCATCCACCTCCGACTGCGACCACGTGCGGAGTCACGGTTTTGGGGAAAGGCGCCTACTTGAAGGGGTTTTTCACCTGTTCGTTGGCTGCGGTCAAAGAGCTGGCAGGCTGCTTGCCGGATAGTACGCAGTCCATGGCAGGCTTCATGACGGCCACGATCGTCGCGGCATCATGGCCGGAAGGATGAGCAGCAGGGCAATTGTTTCGGCAATATCTACTCGGCGATTCGGGTGCGGGAGAACCGGCGCTCGGCGCCGCAACGGTTGGGGACGTAGTTGGAGCGGTGTTGCATCCGGTGAGCGAGACGGTGATGACGACGGCGCCGACAAAAACGACGGTACGAAATCTCACCTGGTGGCCTTTCCGCAACGAGACGACGCTGCTTGCTTGAAGTAAAGCGGAACTGTTCACGATATGTAGAGGCCGAGGCCAGCTGTGCGGTTCTTTCGGTCCTGCTGATCCACGCTCGAACTTCGGCATGTTATCGGCGGCCCCGGCCATCGATCCGCCTCGAGGGTGCTGGCGGTTTGCCAGCAGGATCGGGAGGCCCCGTGGGCGAGGGCTCGTTCGTCCGGGCTCTGCCGAGGTCCACGGTAGCGAGGATCGCTGGAGTCAAGGAGTCCCTGTCAGTACCTCTCTCCGGGGGCGCCGTTCCGGCCTCAAGTTCCAGGGTCAGCTGCGGACTCTTCCACGGCTGGGAACGGCTCGTCGTCCAGCAACGGGACGGACACCGGCGCGCTTAGCGAATCACTGGAGCAGACGATGGCGGTGGCACCGGCCGGCGCAGACACCAGCCTTGGTCCACGACGCACTGCGCGAGCTGCAGCCGGCCCCGGGGTGTGAGAAGAGCGTTTAAGGGGGGGACATGAAGACCTCCGTGTGTGGAATTGGACTCCAGACAAGCCCCACTCCACCCGGAGGTCTTCTTCATGTCACCAAACCAAGCCGAGCGTCACTAACGTCCGGGTTATACGACTAGACGGCGGCCAAGGTGTCAGTCAAAGCCTTGATGATTGCCTCTGTGACATCGCCGGTGGTGGCCTTCCCTCCGACGTCGCTGGTCAGGTGGCCAGAGCCGGTGGCGGCTTCGATGGCGGCTTCGACCCGGCGGGCTTCCTCGTGCAGGCCGAAGTGATCAAGCATTAGCGCTGCGCTGGCGATTGCGCCGATGGGGTTACTTATGCCCTTGCCGGCGATGTCCGGGGCAGAGCCGTGGACCGGTTCGAACATGGACGGGAAGCGGCGCTCCGGGTTCAGGTTCGCGCTGGCTGCCAGGCCTAGGCTTCCGGCCAGGGCCGAGCCCAGGTCCGAGAGGATGTCGGCGTTCAGGTTCGAAGCCACGACGACGGACAGGTCTTCGGGGTGCAAGATAAACTTGGCGCTCATTGCGTCCACCAGCACGCTTTCGGTCGTCACGTCCGGGTAATCCTGGGCGACGCGCTGGAAAGTTTCGTCCCAGAGAACCATGCCGTACTGCTGGGCATTGGACTTGGTCACGGATGAAACCTTCTTGACTGTGCGGGTTCGGGCCAGGTCGAAGGCGAAGCGCATGATGCGTTCGCAGCCCTTTTCGGTGAACAGCGCGGTCTGCAGGGCCACTTCGTTGCCTGGGCCGCGGCCGCTGAGGTTGCGTCCGCCCAGGCCTGCATATTCGCCTTCGCTGTTTTCACGAACCACAACCCAATCAAGCTTGACGTTGTCGGCTTTGCGGAGCGGGGATTGGATGCCGGCCAGGAACTTCACGGGGCGGATGTTGGCCCACTGATCGAAGTTCTGGGTGATCTTCAGGCGCAGGCCCCAGAGACTGATGTGGTCAGGTACATTTTCCCAGCCCACGGCGCCGAAGTAGATGGCATCAAAGTCCTTGAGGACCTCCAAGCCATCGGGGTGCATCATCTGGCCTGTCTTCTCGTAGTAACCGCAGCCCCAAGGGAACTCGGTCCATTCGAAGGCGAACTTGCCATTGGAGTCTTCGGCCAGGGCATCCAAGACGAGGCGGCCTGCCGAAACTACTTCCTTCCCAACACCGTCGGCGGGGATTGAAGCGATGCTGAATTTCTGGGTGGCGCTCATGTGCCAGCCTCCTCGTAGAGTGTTAAGCAGTGAGCCCGTTCGCGCAACACGGCGTTCTTTCCCTTCAAGCAGACTGCAAGCTCGTTGATGTCGTCCAAGACCAAGATTCGATACCTTAGATAGGCTCAGCCTGTAGATACTGGCGGGATAGCCTTGGTCTCCGCGCCCACGGAAGCGTGGAGCTCCGCGGCAGCCAGGAAGGCCCGGGCTGCGGGTGTCAGGTCGTCCTTACGGCTTAGGATGGCAACGTTCAGGTTGGAGACTGGCTCAATGAGCAGAGTTCTGAGTCCTGATTTGTGGGCCAGCGGTGCCCATGCGGATGGCATAACCGCGTGTCCCACGCCCGCCAGGACAAGTGGCAGGATGGAGGTTCGGTGGGCAACTTCGACGACGATTTCCGTGTTGATGCCGTGGGCCAGCGCGTCATCGACAAGCCACCGCATCAGGGATCCGCGCTGGCTGGCGATTAGCCGGTGGTCAGCTAAATCTTCGCGCTGAATGGACACTCCAGGCTTAAAGGTGTCAGCTTGGGGATTGACAATGAGAATCAGGGGCTGGCTTTCCAAATGAAGGACCTGAATTCCTGACACCCTGATGGGCCTGGGGGAGCCGGCCAGGCCGATCTCGGAACTGCCGGATCGGACAGAGTGGATAACTTCTTCAGGTGTAAATGCGGCACGGATACTTAGCCGCACGGAGGGGTGCAATCGGGTGAAATTCGCGACTGTGGAGGTTAGTGGCTCGATGCCGGGGGAGGGCATGGTGATGATGTCCAGCCGCCCGGAGCGGATACCGCGGAGAGCCTGAACGGCCGACTGCGCCGCTTCTAGATCACGCATGACCAGTCTCGCCGGTCCGACCAGTTCCTTTCCCGCTTCGCTGAGGACCGCGCGTCCGCCGATGCGATGGAACAGGGGCACCCCCAGTTCCTTCTCCAGACCGGCGATGGCCTGGGAAAGGGAGGGCTGGGCGATAAGTAAATGCTCTGCCGCACGGTTGAACCCGTTTTGGTCAACCACTGCCAAGAAATACTTCAGCTTCCGAGTATCCACACAACTCCTTCACGCGTTCGACGTTGAGGTTCTCGGCAGCCCCTCGGCTCTTCAAACTAACGAAGGATAGAACAAAGCGTAGATACCTACGTCTATCAATCGGATGGTACTAGGTTTTAGAGGTACTAGGACGCGTGAAGGATCAGGTGCTTGAGGTCATCAAGGGTCTGTTGCATGTGCGCGTCCATGGCTTCGCGCGACCGGCCCGGGTTGCGCGATTCCAGCGCCTCGGCAATGTTCCGGTGATGCGCGATTGCGTGCTCCTGGATGGGTGGCGCGGCAGATGTTTCTGCCCGGCGCTTTTCCAGCACCCGGTGGAGCGGCTCGAAGAGGACTTGCACAAACACGTTCTCGGACGCCCTGAGAATCAGGGCATGGAAGGCCAGGTCAGCCGCTACAAAGGCGGTCAGGTCATTGACCTCGTGGGCTGCCCGCATCGCAGCGACATAGCCGAACAATTGTTGGATACCTGCATCGCTGATCCGGTCGGCCGCGAGTTCGCAGGCCCCGGTTTCGAGCACTCGGCACAGTTCGATGAGTTGCACGGAGGCCTCGGCGTCGTTCTGGCCCTCTGACGCGACGCGGAGGAGAGCTTCCAGCGAGGCCCAACGGCTCAACGGGTTCACAAATGTCCCGCGGCCGCGTTCCACGCTCAGGATCCGCTGCGCTTCGAGGGTTTTCATGGCTTCGCGCACCGTCATGCGGCTCACGTCGTGTTTGGCGCTGAGGTCATGCTCTCCGGGCACGCTGGATCCAGGCGGAAAGTCCCCGGCAATGATCCGATCAAGGAGCTCATCTGCAACAACTCCTACCAGTGTTTTCCGGGCCATACTTTCCCCTTGCCGTTGTCGCCAGATATGTCTGAAAGGCCTTTTTGCGCGCTTCTATGTCCCGCGCCAGTTATCGAATTCCTTTGCCTTGCGTCAGTCTTTGATCATCGGTAGCCGACATAGGATGTCGCGTACTTAATTCAGGGGTGGGGTGTCGGCTGGAATGACGCCGCCTGCATATAGGTCGGCGGCGAGATCCCGAAGCGCGCGCAGGGCGACACGTTGAGTGAAGGGGCCATATGAGATGCGGGCGACCCCAAGTTCTTGCATTTCGGCAGCCGGTAGGGCCCCCGGTGCGCCGCCGCCCACAGATAGCTTTCCTTTCCCCAGTCCGTCGACCAGAGGCTCAATGACCTGGCGGGTTCGTGCTCCCGGAACGAACACCAACGCGGCACCGGCGTCGAGGAACGCTCGGCCCCGGGCGACGGCGTCATCGATGCTGTCACTGATGGGGCGGTCACCGCCCAGCATGATCGCGTCCGTGCGGGCGTTAAGCTGAAACGCGATGCCTTCATCGTCGACCGCGGCAATGATGGCTTGCACGCGGGTGACAGCTTCATCGAAGGGTCGAAGCCTGTCTTCCACGTTGGCTCCTACAACGCCCAGACCGATAGCCCTGCGAATCGTCTCAGCGGGGTCATCGTAACCGTCATCAAGGTCGGCCGTGACGGGAAGGTCAACGGCGTCCACGATCGTCTTGACCCCTGCCAGTGCCAACTTCAGGGGCATCGTGCCGTCGGCGTAACCATACATGGCGGCGATAGAGTGGCCAGCCGTAGCGATTGCCCTCGTCTCCGGAAGCGCCGCCACGGTTGCTGCGCTGATGGCATCCCACACGTTTACAACGCGCAGGATCTCCTGTGCCTCGTGCAGCGCTTTCAACTGTTGTGCGCGGTCTGATTGGCTTGTTGCGGACATTCTTCTTCCGTTCTTTGTCGGTCACTTGCG
Organism: Arthrobacter sp. CDRTa11; assembly: GCF_026427775.1. Taxonomy (NCBI): domain Bacteria; kingdom Bacillati; phylum Actinomycetota; class Actinomycetes; order Micrococcales; family Micrococcaceae; genus Arthrobacter; species Arthrobacter sp. CDRTa11. The sequence goes on from NZ_CP044532.1 coordinate 2,350,634, forward strand.
CTGACATTTAGCGGCGGTTCTAGAGTGGCGCCCTTCCCCCGCCCCGGCCGGCCGTCCTCGCCGAGGACGTCTGACCGTCATGAGGAATCAGCCGCCGCTGTACGAAGTTGGTGTTCTCTGGTGAGGTCCCGACGGTTAACGGATTTCCAATTCATGGCCTCCTTCAAGGCTTGCCTCGCCGAGTAGCTGAGATTGGCCGAAGTTGTCAAGCCCTTTCAATCCTGCACTCGGGGTTCCACGCTGGGTCGCAAAAGTGAATGTATCCCATAGTGTGAGAAATGGTCAACCATCCTGAGTTGTCGAATAGGCAACTCTCGCAAACCCGTACCCAGTGCTCCGGTGCAGGGGGCGGGGGGATGCTCAGCTACGGATGCCCGATGGTCGAAGTTATCAAGGAGCCGATGCGTTTAAACAGACCAGGGAACTGGAGGAGGAAACGCGACTTGCCCTGCCGGCGGAAAGCAGAAGGGCCTAACGGCTAGTATTCGTTGCACATGATCAGCTTCGACTTACAGTCCGGGTGACTTCCGGCGGCCGGACATCCGGTACTTCGTCGTCGTCGACGAATACATCCGCGCTACGCTGGCCATAATTCTGCATCCGTCGTTCAAGGCCTGTGACGTAGTCGCGGTGGGGGACAATCGCCGGGACCGGGACCGGGACCGTCGCGACGTGCGTCAGGTGTGACAACAACGGCCTTCGAGGACTTCACGGCTGGCCAGGAGCGGTGCGCCGTTCAGGCGAAATCTGCAGGTCCATCGCGATGGATCCGAGGGCAGCCGCCGACCAAAACAGGCTCAGCTTCGCTAAGCGACTCCAGATCCATAGGTCATTGACTAATTCTCACAATGATGGATATGGTCAGTTCTAGCTGGATGACGGGGACGCTCCATAGTCCGCGGAGGGTTCAGAACTAGATAAGACGTCACCGCAGCACAGGCCGAAGGGCCCCGACACTACCCCCTTTCGTTGGTACTCGAGGCACGCCTGCTATCAGGCTGCCATGGGTTCAGATAGATGTTTTCGTGTTCCACTCAAGGAGGAGAAGGTACATGCAGAGAAGAAACCTTACAACCGAGACAGGAGCAGCCGCGGTCGCCCTGCAATCGCCAGGAGTAGCCCCTCGCAAAGTGCAAGAACCCTCCGCTACGCGGCGAAGAATCGGCTCTATCGCCTGGTCCTCGTTGCCGCCACTGGTGTTCGTGGCGATCCTTCTGGCGTGGGCCGCAGCAGTCGAATTATTCAGAATTCCCGCGTATCTCCTTCCCGGACCCCTTGCCGTATTCGAACGTCTATTCAGTGATGTAAACAGTTTGTGGACCCATACACAGTCCACTCTGGTTGTGCTTGTAATCGGACTGCTGCTCAGCATCGTCATCGGCATCCCTCTGGGCCTGGTCATTGCACTTTCAAGGACTGCCAAACAGTTGCTTTACCCGCAGGTTATGGTCCTGCAGCTGGTACCGAAGATCGCGATCGCCCCGCTGCTCCTGGTGTGGCTCGGGTTCAGCCTCGATACCAAGGTCGCTTTGGTCGTTCTAATAACATTCTTTCCCTTGCTTATGGCAAGCATCAGCGGATTCAGGATTCTCGACGACAGACTCCTCTACTTGACGCGATCCATGGGAGCGAGTCGGTGGCAGACATTCTGGTCACTTCGGTTCCCTGCAGCTCTTCCAGTGATTTTCTCCGGGATTAAGACTTCCGCGACTATCGCGATCACCGGTGCACTCGTCGCGGAGTTCCTTGGATCGAATAGCGGTTTGGGCTATGCACTACTTCGGGCAAGCGGCGCGATGGATACGGAGTACATGTTTGCCATCTTGGTGATCTTGACCGTCATCGGAGTGATCCTCAACTATCTGGTGGAGGGTGTCGAATGGCTGCTGACGCCGTGGCAACGTCGCAGCGCCTAGTCACCAGAGCTGACCTATTAATCACGTCCGGTCAGACATTGATCCACCACCTACCCTATTCAACCCATTCGGCCAAAGACCCAGAGGAAACACCATGCAAAGAGGCATCACAAAATTAGCCGCAGCCGCCATTGCCGCGGGAGCGATGATGCTCACCGGCTGCTCTGCCCCATCCGCTGGCGGTAATGAAACCCCAGTCCGCTTTCAAATGCACTGGTCCTGGTCGGCCTCCACCGCCGGCTTCGCAGTCGCCCAAGCGGATGGCCTGTACAAGGCCGCCGGAATTGACACGAGAATTGAACAAGGGACAGGATCCGGGACGGCAGTGCAACTTGTGGCTAACGGCCAGGCAGATATCGGGATCGCGGACGCCGTGCCAATCAGCCAGCAAATCGAAAAGGGCGCTCCTCTCGTCATCGTTGCAACAATGAATCAGGTGACCAACATTGCGATGCAGGTCATGGAATCATCTGGGATCAACTCTCTCCAGGATCTCAAGGGAAAAACCGTCGCTGTACCTCAGGGCAGTGCCCATGCTTTCCTTTTCCCGCTCTTTCTCGAAGCGAACGGCCTCACCGAGACGGACGTCACCATTTCGAATGTTCCCTTTGCGTCCATGCCGGCGGCACTACTCCAAGGAAACGTTGACGCAATCGTGGGGGGCCAAGACACTGCTGTTTCGCTCGAACAGCAAAACGCTAAGTTCAAGAACTTTTTGTTCGCTGACTACGGTGTCTCTCCTGTAGCACATTCAATATTCACCACCAAAAACTACGCCGAAAAGAACCCGGACGCGGTCAAGAAGTTCGTTTCCGCGAGCCTCATAGGCCTGTCTACTGCACGCGATAATCCCGAACATGCAGTAGCGGCCGTGAAACAGCTTCTGCCAGACTCTGTCGACGACACGGTACGCGCCGAACTCGAATTCCTGCTCCCCCTGTTGTGTGCTGCCGATGCAAACGTCATCGGCCGCGCGGAGGCCGCACACTGGCAGCAGAGTAACGAACTCTTGACGCGAGCCAAGCTCCTGCCTGCTCCCCTGGACATAGCCGAATCCGTCTCCTACGACTTCCTGCCCCCGGAGTCGGAACTGAAGAGCTGCAAGTAGAGAAAGGCACAGCAATGAACGACACGGCACTGCAAACAAGGGCGGCAGGTCTGCCCATATCGATAGAGGGCGTGGCCAAAACCTTCACCAGCCCAGCGGGCAAATCCTTTGAAGCGATCAGACCCGTTTCGATGGACGTAAACCCCGGGGAGTTCATTTCGATAGTCGGTCCGTCCGGCTGTGGTAAGAGCACACTTATGCTGATGGTTGCCGGGCTCCTAAGCAGATCCGAGGGCGACATCCACGTGGGCGGTGAATCAATTACTCGACCCTTCACCGATATCGGAATTGCCTTCCAAGACCACCTGCTGCTGGACTTTCGGACAGCAATGGACAATGTCCTGATCCAAGCCGACATACGACGCCTGGATAAGAAGGCGCTACGTTCTCGAGCCACCGAGTTGTTCAAACAACTTCACTTGGAGAAAGCCATGGACAAGTATCCGCGCCAGCTCTCCGGGGGAATGCGGCAACGGGTCTCGCTGATACGAACTATCGTCCATGAGCCATCGTTGCTCCTACTTGATGAGCCGTTCGGAGCGCTTGATGCTCTTACCCGCCTGCAGGTGAGAGCGGACCTCGAGGCACTCTGGCTGCGCAATAGACCAACCGTTCTCTTTATCACTCACAGTGTTGAGGAAGCTGTCGGTCTATCCGACCGCATCTTTGTGATGAGCCCAAGTCCAGGCGAGATAGTCGACGAAATAGTTGTCGATCTCCCGCGTCCACGACCCCTCGCGCTCGTCGAATCGCCAGATTTCGGAAAATATGTTGATCGAATTTATGGGCACTTTGAGCGAATGGGAGTGCTCCACGGTATAGAGATTCCTAAACGAGGAACCGAATGAGCGGCATCAGTTCGCGCCCGATGCAAAGTGCCCGAATACGGTTGACCGGCGTCGTGAGCGTTTCTGCAGGACACCAAGTATCACAGTAAGCCCGTTCGAGGAGCTAGGTGAATAACTTTGGTGCGGGTAGTGCAACCAGAAGGCGCACTCCCACAACTATCTCAATTTCAATGGTGGCCATATCAGGCCGGACCGAGGTAACCGAGGGCGCTAGGCCTTGAAGGAGATTGCGAAGATGACAACGTCAACGTCCGAAGTGTTTGCCGGGACGCGAGAAGGAAGGCCCTTTCGTGTCGGCCTAATCTCTGCCGAGGGGGTGAGTGTTCCTGCGGGTGGCTTTGAGTTGGAGATTCATAATCCGGCTACGGGCACTGTGATTGGCACGTTGCATGAGGCTGATGCTGCAGAGATCGACGCAGTGGTCGCGGGAGCGAAGGCTGTGTATGAGAAGGTGTGGCGGGGAACGGCGCCGGAGGTCCGGGCCAGAATGCTCGGGGCCTGGGCGGATGCAATTGTTCAGCACCGTGATGAGTTGGCTGACCTGGAGGTCGCCGATGTAGGCCACCTCCGCCGCGAGGCTATGGCTGACATCGACAACAGCGCCCGGGTCCTGCGCTACTACGCAGGGATTGCTGACAAGCTCGAAGGAAGTACCTTCGCGCAGTTGCCTGACCGGCTCTCGTACGGACTCGATGAGCCTTTCGGTGTCGTCGCGGGCGTCAGCCCCTATAACGGGAACGCGAATTTCGTCGCGTTGAAAGCGGGCCCGGCGCTCGTGGCCGGGAACTGCATCGTGATCAAGGCACCCGAGGTCGCCCCTTTGCTGAACTACCGGATGGTTGAACTTGCCCTTGAGGCAGGCGTTCCGGCCGGTGTGATCAGCGTCGTAACCGGTCGCGGTCATACAGTCGGTCCGCTGCTGACCGAGCATCCGGATATCGGGATGATCGCCTTCACCGGCGGACCGGATTCAGGGCGGGCGATCATCCATCAGTCCGCTAAGAACATCGTGCCGGTGTTCCTGGAACTGGGCGGGAAGAGCCCGGCGATCCTGCTGCCGGATGCCGACCTCGAGGCCGCTATCCCGTCGCTGCTGCATTCAAACTTCGCCAAGAGCGGCCAAAGCTGCGTCACAGGATCCCGGATTTTCGTCCCGGACTCGATGTATGCCGAGGTCAGCGAACGGCTCGGCCTGAAAGCGCAGACAGTACGGGTCGGACTTCCCACGAAGGAATCTTCACAGATGGGCACGCTCATCAACCGCCCGCATCGTGCCCGCGTCGATGCCCTCATCAAACGCGCGGTCGACGCCGGCGCGGTCGCCCTGGCCGGCGGGGCCCCGGCCGAGGACGGTGACCTCGCGAACGGTTCCTTCTACCAGCCCACAGTCCTCGCAGAGGTCAAGGATGACAATCCCGCGGCCCTCACCGAAGCCTTCGGGCCGATGGCCAGCGTTCTGTCCTACTCCGACGTCGATGAAGTAATCGCGCGCGCCAACTCCTCCGAATTCGGACTGAGCGCGCAAATCTGGGGCAACGACGCACGGACCATCCAACACCTCGCCAAACGCCTTGAGGCAGGAACAGTATGGATCAACACCTACCGCTCCTTCCACCCCACCGTCCCCTTCGGAGGCATGAAACAAAGCGGCTTCGGCAAAGAAAACGGCTTCGACTCCATCGCCATGTACACCCGCCGCAAAGCCGTCGTCTGGGACCTCACCACCGAACGAGAACTACCCTACGCCGACAACTAATACAGCAGATGGCTGCGTGTGGAAAGAAAAACGCGAACGCGATTATGAACCAAGGGAATATGGATATGAACGATCATGCAGAAACTCCGACCCAAAGGCTGAAGGGGCGCCGGATTCTTGTTACGGGAGCAGCTTCTGGGATTGGACGGAGTACGGCGGAGCTCTTTGCACGCGAAGGGGCAGCGGTTGGGCTTCTCGACCGTGATAAAGAGAGACTCCAGGCGGCCGCCGAGGAGATTGGTGGCTGGGCTTTCCCGGTGGACATTACCGATGATGAGGCAGTTGTCAGTTCAATTTCGGAAGCTGCGGCCACACTGAGCGGGATCGATGGCGTCGTCAACGCAGCGGGCATCATGTTCCGTGGGCATGCTGCCGACGTATCAGCTCAGGATTGGCGGAAGGTAATCGAGATCAATCTGACTGGCACCTACAACGTAGTTCGCGGCTGCATCCCCTGGCTGTCACGGGAACCCTTAGCCACTGTTGTCACGATTGCCTCGGCGGCGGGGCTGCTGCCGAACGCGGCCGGGTATACGGCTTATGCTGCCTCGAAGGGGGGAGTGGTGGCTCTCACGAAGGCGCTTGCGGCCGAGCTGGCCCCGAAAATCCGCGTGAACACTGTCTGTCCAGGCATGGTCGATACAGCGATGGCTGATGGCCATAGGGGAAATGTCGGAGCCTACGCGCTCAATCGGCTGGCAGACCCGGTGGAGATCGCCCGTGCCATTCTTTTCCTCACCAGCCAGGAATCGTCGTACATCACTGGATCGGCCTTGGCAGTAGATGGAGGAAGAACCTTCCACTAAGCGTCGAGCAGGGTATCTCCGTTTTGATACCCTGCTCAATCAACGTCGGCGACGAGTTCGTCGCCTCGTCCTACCTTGCTCGATCCACGCCCTAGACGTCGAAAGACATCAGGGCTGTCCGATGCACCGAATTCACGTGCCAACGCCTGCCGGTCGGCACGCCGCGACATGGCGATTATGCGCTCGGCGCCCATCTGCTTGGCTGCAAGACCCGAGAAGCCCGACGGCGCCATCGCCCACCACAGCGACGGTCGTGCCCGGCCCGACTCGACGGCTTTGGCGCCGAACCGTCCGGTTCCCAGGACGTCAGAGCGGTCAACAGCGTTGGACCTTGTCGGCGTCGGGAATTTGCGGGATGGCCCCCAGCGTGCCGTCCGCGAGGTGGATACGCATGAACTCCGCTTGGGTAGCGCCCACGCCCTGTCGGTGGACGCACCCGTTCTGGTAGCCGGAGAGGCAAATCTCGCATGTGTTGTCCGAGGCGAACGAACCGACCACAAACTGACCCACCTGGACGTCCTTTACGTCCGCGCCGACCTCATCGACGATGCCCACATACTCGTGGCCCATAGCCGTAGGTTGGGATAGGTTGTCTGCGTCTTGTGGCTGACTAAAAGGGGCCATCCCCAAGAAACCGGCTGCTGAAAGAGGCTTGCGAGGGTTTGCTGAAACGGGTTATGACAGAGCCTCCCTGGGCATCACGGATTCATCGTAAAGTCGCCCTATGGATAACCGAGCCGAGGTACGAGAGTTCCTCTCCACGCGCCGTGGGCGCATCACGCCAGAGCAGGCGGGCATCGAACTGTACGGCGGCCGGCGCAGAGTACCGGGACTGCGGCGGGACGAAGTTGCCCGCCTGGCCGGTGTGAGTGTGGACTACTACACCCGCCTCGAGCGCGGAAACCTTTCCGGCGTTTCAGACAGCGTCCTCGATGCGATCGCCAGGGCGCTGGAACTCGACCAGGCCGAACACGAACACCTCTACAACCTCACTAGGGCAGCGAACACATCCGATCGGAAACGTGCTACAAACACACCGACTCCAGACGTGAAGCCCGTTTTGCAGCATCTCCTGGATGCGATCACGGCCGCGCCTGCCTTCATCGGGAACAACCGGATGGACATCGTCGCCGCCAATACACTGGGTTTTGCTTTGTACGCCGACATGTACCGCGGCGCCGCCCGGCCCGCCAACCACTCGCGCTTCATTTTTCTGGATCCCCGCGCGCATAACTTCTATCCCGACTGGGACCGCGCTGCAAACGTAAATGTCGCGATTCTCCGCCGCGAGGCCGGCCGAAACCCGCACGACAAGGGCATCGCCGAGCTGGTGGGAGAGCTCTCCATGCGAAGCGACGAGTTCCGCACCCGGTGGGCGACGCACAACGTACGACGGCATTACTCCGGAGCAAAGTCCTTCCTTCATTCCGTCGTCGGGCTGCTCGAACTGAACTACCAGGCTATGGAACTCGAAGACAACCCCGGCCATACCCTGACGGTTTATCCCGCCATACCGGGCAGCCCCTCCGAGGAAGCCCTGAAGCTCCTGGCCTCTTGGGCCGCGACCGAGAACATCGGCGAGTTCGGTCGAAACCCACGTATGCAGCATGTAAAGCCCCAATAACCAATCATGGGGGAGGGCAGACGAACGCCCCATCGCCATCGACAAGGGGCCTGCCCATCCTCCCGTGCTCGCCAGCAGAGGCGGGGTTTGGGGATCTTCGGACACTGCACGTAATCCCAGTTTAAGAACCTACGCGCAAATGGGGGGCTGCCATAACCCGTTTCGCCAGTACTCTCGCTACGAGCTTCCACGGCGGGTTGGATGGACATTGAACCGGCTGGTGCGACCGGGCATCAGCTTGTACACGCGGCCGTCGATCGGCCCTCGGGAGCTGTCCGCGTCGACGAGCGCCTCAACGCGCTATTCAGCAACGAATTGTCTAAATCAAGGAGCAATATCATGGCACCGTACGAAGACGGCCTCACATTTTCCACCGCCCCTGAAGTGACGCGATCGTCTGTCCGTTACCAGAACCGGTACGGGATCGAGATCGCTGCTGACCTCTACCTTCCAAAAAGGCTCGACGAGTCAGCCAAGCACCCAGCCATCGTTATCGGGCCGCCCTACGGTGGTGTCAAGGAGCAAGGGCCAGGCGTTTACGGCAACGAACTCGCCCGTCGCGGCTTCGTCGCCGTCGCCTTCGACCCCTCCTACAACGGTGAGAGCGGCGGCGAGCCTCGCCACGTATCGTCACCGGACATCTTCGCCGAGGACTTCAGCGCAGGTGTCGACTACCTCGGCACCCTGCCATTCGTCGACCGCGAGCGGATCGGTGCTATCGGCATCTGCGGCAGCGGGGGATTCGCACTGAACGCCGCCCAGGTGGACCCGCGCATCAGGGCTGTCGCAACGTCCGCGATGTACGACATCAGCCGTGTCTCCCGCAACGGATGGCTAGACTCACAAAGCGATGACGAGCGTCGCGCCGGGCTCGAAGTCACGGCAGCACAACGATGGGCAGACGTGGACGCGGGTAAGACGGCGCTGACCCCGGTCTTCCCTGACGAGTTCAAGCCGGAGTCTCTTGACCCGGTCACTTCCGAGTTCCAGGAGTACTACGTCACTGACCGGGGCCACCACCCTCGCTCCATCGGTGGGTTCACTGTCACAAGCAGCCTGTCCCACATCAACTTGGGACCCCTTGCCCATCTCCAGGACATCGCACCGCGGCCAATCTTGCTCATCACGGGAGAGTACGCACATTCGCGATACTTCAGCGACACCGTGTATGCGCAGGCGGCAGAGCCAAAGGAGCTCATCGTGGTTCCCGGGGCACGCCACATCGATCTTTACGACCGAACGGATCTCATCCCTTTCGACACGCTGGAGAGCTTCTTCACCAAGAGCCTGATTTCGGGCAATCGTCCGAACGGGGAGCTGGGACGTGCCCGGGCATGATTCCGGGGGCGCCGCAGGCAGCGGCTTGCCGGGCTGGCACCGCCAAGTGTTTCGCGTGCTCAGGCAGGTACAGCGGATGGGTGCAGTTCCAATGACCGTCGTGCTCGCCGTCGTACTCTCCGGGTGCGTCGGGGGCACAGCGGAAAACGCCCCCACAGGCGCGCAAGCCACGACTGCTCAAGCACCGTCACCTGATTCCACCACCTCAGCCAGCTCACCGGCTCCCGCCGGGATCACGAGACCGATCATCATAGAATTCGGAGATCAGCAAATTGCGGGTGAACTGGACGATAGCGCAGCCTCAGCATCGCTCATCGACCAGCTCCCCCTGACGCTGTCCTTCCGCGACCACGGCGGCCAGGAAAAAATCGCAGTGCTTCCTGCACCTCTGAATCTCGAAGGCGCACCAAACGGCAGCGACGCTGCACCACTCACCATCGGCTACTACGTCCCCGAGCAGGGACTAGTCCTCTACTACGAAAACGTCGGCTACTACGCCGGGATTGTGCCCATCGGAACCTTTGAGAACGCTGACGCCGTCCGGGGCCATACGAGCGAATTCACGGTCACCATCCGTCAAGCGCAGTAACGCCTAACCGCCTCGCCTTCAGCACCTTCCGGGAGGTGCGCAGCGTCGGCGGCAGCACTTCCGGCTGCTCCGGGGCCAGAACAGCACGCTCGGACCTCCATGACCCAAGGAGAAACTATGAACTTCAGGTATAGGACCGCCCTGCTGATGGTTAGTGTCAGCGCTGCAGCGCTCTTAACGTCATGCACTACAGATTCCGCTGAATCCAGCCCACCACCCTCCACCCCGCCCTCGTCAGGTCCCTCGGCCGCGGCCCTGCCTGACAGCTCGGCGTCGCAACCAGGTCAGGCAGTTGCAGGCTCCCCACCCCGGACCATCGCCACTGGTTTGGAGGCCCCGTGGTCTGTGGTGCTCTCCGACGGGGCAACGCTCGTCAGCGAGCGGGACAGTGCCCGCATTCTCGAAATCATTGACGGCGGAGAGGCACGAGTCGTGGGAACGATCGAGGGTGTAGCCAGTGCAGGCGAAGGGGGACTGCTTGGACTGGCGATGGACGATGAACAGAGGCTGTACGTGTACTCCACCGCATTGGATGGGAACCGTATTCAAAGGTTCACTCTCAGTGGGTCGCCCGGATCATTGGGACTTGGAGAAGCAGAGACCATCGTAAAGAGCATCCCATCGGCTAGTTATCACGATGGAGGAAGAATAGCTTTCGGCCCGGACGGCATGCTTTACGCGACCACCGGCGACGCCGGCCAACGGGACAACGCGCAAAACCTGGCTTCCCTGGGCGGAAAAATCCTCAGGATGGAGGCGGACGGTGCTGTTCCGGAGGACAACCCTTTTCCGGGGTCCCTCGTCTACAGTTACGGCCACCGAAATCCCCAGGGACTTACCTGGGATGACAGCGGAACGATATTCGCCACAGAGTTTGGACAGAACACTTGGGATGAACTGAACGTCATCACGCCCGGGTCCAACTACGGTTGGCCCATGGTGGAAGGCATCGCTAGGTCTGCGGCTTTCACCGACCCCGTCCAACAATGGGAACCCAGCGTCGCCAGCCCCAGCGGCCTGACCCACTTGAACGGTACGCTCTTCATCGCCAACCTTCGCGGGAGGGTATTGCGCGCTGTCCCCGTATCTGATCCCGGCACCTCGACGGAATATTACAGCGACGAATATGGGCGCATTCGCGATGTCATCCCGGGACCCGATGGAACCCTGTGGATACTCACCAGCAACACGGACGGACGTGGCAGGCCAACCCCCGAGGACGATCGGCTGCTGAGCGTCAGCCCAGTCGTGCAGTGAGATCAACGACCAACCGGCATGGGATGTGATTGTTGACCCATTCCGGCGTGCGTTCGCCGGGCTACCTGACTCAGCCGCCGTTCTCTTAGGGGGCTCTGGCAAAACCAGTTTCAGGAGGGACTCCCACTGACTACTCAGCCTGTGATGTGCTCGAAAAGACGACGAAGTCCATCACGATACGAAACCGATTATCACGAGGATGAATACGATGAGTACGAACTTCAACGGAAGCGACAACACGTCCATGGGAGCCGGGGCGGAGGGTGTATCCCGCCGGAACCTGATCAAGCTGACAGGCGCAGGGGCAGCGGCCCTTGGGATCGCCAGTGCAGCGGGGCTGGCAGGAGCCGGGCCGGCTTTCGCCGCGCCGGCTGCTTCACGCAACAACCTGGAACCCGGCGACACTTCCAACGGGGCGGATAACTTTTACACCAGCGACCAGGTCACGGTCCGGAAGATCTCGTTCAAGAACCGGTATGAGATGAAGGTGGTGGGCAACCTGTTCGTCCCCAACAACCTGAACCGGGGGACCACCCACCCGGCACTGGTGGTAGGCCACCCCATGGGCGCCGTGAAGGAACAGAGCGCCAACCTCTACGCCACCAAGATGGCCGAACAGGGCTACGTCACGCTCTCCTTCGACCTCTCCTTCTGGGGTGAGAGCGCCGGCAAGCCTGGAAACTCCGTACTGCCCGACGTTTACGCTGAAGACTTCAGCGCTGCCGTCGATTACCTGCGGGCCCAGGCCTTCGTTGACAAGGAACGCGTCGGGGCGATCGGGATCTGCGGCAGCGGCAGCTTCGTGATCAGCGCGGCAAAAATCGACCCCCGGATCAAGGCCATCGCCACGGTGAGTATGTACGACATGGGTGCCGCCAACCGCGACGGGCTCAACAAATCAGTGACCCTGGCACAGCGCCAGGCCATCACCGCGCAGGCAGCTGCCCAGCGCGACGTCGAGTTCGCCGGCGGGGCGATTGAGTACACCGGCGGCACACCGGAAGTACTCACCGCTGAATCCACAGCGGTTGACCGGGAGTTCTACGACTTCTACCGCACGGCCCGCGGATACCACCCCAACACCACCACGCATCCCGCCCTGGCCACCAACACCAAGTTCATGAACTTCCACCCGTTCAACGACCTGGACCTGCTCTCCCCGCGCCCGCTGCTGTTCATCACCGGCGACCAGGCACACTCACGGGAGTTCAGCGAAGAGGCATACCGCCTTGCCACCGGGCCGAAGGAACTCTTCTGGGTCCCCGGGGCCGGCCACGTCGACCTGTACGACCGTGTCGGCCTCATCCCGTTTGGCAAGCTTACGGACTTCTTCCGGACACAGCTCTAATCAGGCAAGGGAGCCCGCGCAGTCCCTTGTGCGCGGGCTCCCTTTACTCCTGTCTCAAATTGGGGAATCGGAGCGTTCCGGGGTTGCCCTCTTGAGGTGTGGGGGCAAGCATGGACAAATGTTTAGGGTTTGGGTGCTTGTAGCAGTGTTGGAACACGTGAGGTAGACCCCTATGGCGCGACCACTGGGCCGTTCTATCAGGAGCGCTCGTCCGTTCCTGCGTGCTGTGGCGTGCGGTATATGCTTCGGCCTCGCTGGCTTGATTTGGTCCATGCCACGGTTCAGAGTGCGTCGGTTAAGACGGGCGTCCAAGTGCGGAGCCTGCGCGTCGCACATGAGGGTGCGCAACGTGGCCGTTTTCATGGCCGCGGCGCTGCTCCTCGCCGGAGCTGCTGCCCGGACGTTCGAGTCGGCCTCGCCGCAGATCGTTTGCCACAGTCACATCACCCCGGACGGGCAAGTGTATCCGGAGCCATACCTTGAAATCTCACCGCCTGTCGAATGGAGTATCACCCGCAACTTCTTGGTTACACCCATCAGCGGAGTTGGGGTTTTAGCTGGCCGGGTGATGGGGATGGAGTCCTGCTCCGGACCGCCACTGCTGGTCATGTTCTGGCCGCCACCCCGGACAAGTGGCGGCGGAAGCGCCCTCGGTGATGTGTTCGTCGCGTGGATGCCCCCGGGAGAAATGCGCGCCGGGCCTTTGAGCATCAATGGGTACGGGACTGAAGGCGAGCGGTTGTACGTCAGGTATGGGCCGAACATTTCGCAAGCCCGGTCTGAGGAGGGAGAACTCGGGCTTCACGAGTCTCGGCACGTGGACCAATGGGCTGTCGCCAATTTACTGGCGGGACCGTCAGCCTTCCCCACGGCGTATTTTGTCGATGAGGCACTCTTTCCCGCGTCGCGCAACCATTTTGAACGGGACGCTGGCCTGTCCAGGGGTGGATACCCGCCCGCGCCGGACAACTGGCCAGCCCCTAAATGGGCCGATACTGCGGTCCTTGCCCTGCTCGGTCTGATCATTTTCCGGCGCCGGTTGCGGTGGGCTGTCCGGGTGATCCGGGGCGGCCCGGGGCAGCGGACGGCGCACGCAGCCGGTGCGTGTCCTGTCCACACTCCTGGTTGGAAGCCCCTTGATGACGGTCCGGTCCGATGATGTGCGCCCGGCTCGGGTCACGGCACGTTGTGGCGACGCCGTACCTGATGGCGAGCCGGTCGAGTTCGGCGTTGAGCATTGGATGCTCCCCGGAGCCGAAGAACACGCCGTGCTGGAAACCCTTCTGAAAGGGCGACCATGCACAGAGCCTCAATGAGAGTGGCTCCGACCAAACAGGATCCGCATAGTAGAGATTCTCAGGGGACGATAACGCCCTTACCACTGCTCTGGCGGTCGAACCATTCATAGGCTTCGACTGCCTGGTTGAGCTTCCATCGATCAGTGAAGAGAGCATCCACGTCAACACCGCGATCAAGGACAAAGTCTGCCAGCCGACCCATCTGCTCCGTGGAGAGTGTCCAGGAAGTTTTGGCCGTTACTTGCTTCGAAAGCAGTCCTGTCATGTCGACCTGAAGCGGGGCTCCACGCCCGACCCAGCACACGGTACTCCAGAGGCCGAGTACCTGAAGCGCCTGATTGGTAGCAACCGGCGCACCTGATGTCTCAAGGCTCTTCGTCACGCCGCGGCCGTTGGTGAGGTCGAGTACTGCCTCGCGGACGGAGCTGACCTCGAGCGGATTGATGACTTCGGCTGCGCCGAACTCGCGCGAACGTTCCAGCCGGTGAGGTTCGATATCGAGCGCGATGACCTTGGCTCCGAGCTCGGTGGCCAACTGGGTAGCGGAAAGACCCACCGGCCCTTGCCCGAAGATGGCGATGGTGTCGTCGCCGCGCAGGTTGATCATTTCGAGTGCACCCCACGCGGTTCCCGTCCCGCAGCTGATGGCGGCAGCCGCCTCGAACGACAGACCGTCAGGCAACGGCATAACAATCGAGAATGGCACCTTTATGTAGTTGGCGTGCCCTCCGTTCACCGCGTATCCGAGCGCGCGATGCTCCTTACGGCACATGTGGGTCCAACCCGTCCGGCACTGGTCGCAGCGCCCACATCCGATGTAGTGGTGGATCATCACCGAGCGCCCGATCCACGACGCCGGCACCAGATCGCCGACGGCCACGACCACGCCGGCGGGTTCATGGCCGGCGATGGCTTTCGGGGTCTGGCCCTGCGGCTTTCGATACTCGTGCAGATCTGAACCGCACATTCCTGACGCGCGGACTTCGACGACGACCTCATCGGGTCCCGGAGTCGGGTCCGGAAACTCCCGCAATTCGAGTTTGCGGTCTCCCTTGAATAGAACTCCTTGCATGGGATTCTCCTGTATATAGCAGCAATTGATGAGCATGATCAGCGGCTCACGACGTCTGTGGGCGGCTGTTTCAACGCACGGGAGCAACGAAAGCGCAAAGCGTTCCGTGCACCATGGGGCGTCAGGGCCGGAGGGTTGAACTACTCACTGAAGTGAATCGGCGATTTCCTTTGGGATTCCGATCGACTTGAGCTCGACGAATGCGTCGATGCCTTCCGGGCCGAATTCGCGGCCGAGTCCGCTCTGCTTGACTCCGCCCATCGGGGCGCAGAATCCTGCAGGATTTCCGTTCAGTTCCACCGTCCCCGTGTGCATCCGGCTGGCTGCGCGCAAGCCGCGCTCGATGTCCGTCGTGAAGACTGACCCGTTGAGGCCGTAGATCGAGTTGTTTGCGATTGCGATAGCTTCGTTTTCGTTCTGATATGGGATGACCGCTACCACAGGTCCGAAGATCTCCTCCTGCGCGATGGTGGCATCCGAGTCGACACCGGTGAACACCGTCGGTTCGACGAACCACCCTTTCTCCAGCCCGATGGGACGTCCTCCCCCTCGCACGAGTCGTGCGCCTTCTGCGATGCCGGTTGCGATGTAGCCCTCAACTCGATCGCGCTGGCGGGCACTGACGAGGGGGCCGATGTGAGTGTTCTCGTCCTGCGGGTCACCGATGGGCATCGTGTCGATCAGCGCGTTGAGGCGCTCAAGAAATTCGTCCTGGAGCTTTGAGGGCACTAGGAGCCGTGTCTTGAGGCTGCAGACCTGTCCGCTGTTTCGGAAGGAACCAAGACGCAGGGCCGAGACGGCGGCATCCAAATCGGCGTCGTCGAGGATGACGGCCGCCGACTTGCCTCCAAGCTCCAGGGTTACACGGCGCAGATCGTGGCCGCAGAGCTCGGCGATCCGCCGTCCGGCGACGCTCGAACCAGTGAAGGTCACCTTGTTCACACGTGGGTGCGTCACTAGGTACTCGCTTACCTCGCGCTCGGCAGGCACAACGTTCACAACACCAGGTGGCAGGCCGGCTTCCGAGAGCAGTTGAGCCACGAAGTAGGCATCGAGAGGAGTCTCTGGTGCTGGTTTGAGCACGACGGTGCAGCCGGCCAGCAGTGCCGGGACGATCTTTTGCGCTGTCAGTGAGGCGGGTACGTTCCATGGCACGACAGCCGCGACCACGCCCACCGGCTCGCGGGTGACGAGAGCCTGGCCGTTCGCCGAACGGCGCAACGTACGGAAAGGATACGTCTCTGCGGTTTCCAGGTACGCCTCGAGAATGCCGACGGGATTGACGACCTGGATGGTGCGGGACTGCGTGATCGGGCAGCCCATCTGAGCCGTAATGAGCTGGGCGAGTTCCTCGCTGCGTTCGAGGAGGAGCCCGCGGAACCGTTTTAGGATCGCCATCCGTTCGTCAAGAGACATTGAGGGCCACCGTCCCGCCGTCAGCGCCTGCTGCGCGGCGGCCACCGCCCGGTCCACGTCCTCTCTGGAGCCCGATGGCACCGTGGCAATAACGTCCTCGCTCCACGGTGATACCACCTCGATACGATCACGTGTTGCTGGAGCGACCCAGTCACCCCCGATGAAGATTGACTCGTGGGCTGTCATCAAATTGGTAGCCATTGGAAAGCGCCTCCGAAAATATTACGCGGCTGTGTGGGTGCCTGGGGTGCGGGTTCGCACCCCAGGCTTGACGGGAATATCGTGCTCCCTATTTGCCTGCGACGACATCCATGTCCGACGATTTCGGATCAGTGGATGAACTCGCGACAGCGGTTTCGTCATCGGAGGAGTCGTCCTTGCGCTTTTTGTCTCCGAGCAAAGAATGGCGGAGGCTCACGTGCCGTGTTTCCGGGGTGAGCAGCAATCCGGCAACGCCCAGGGTCAGGGCGATCCCGATGGCGTAAAACGCGGGGGCGACCGGGGAATCGAATTGGTCCACCAGAGCTGTGGCGACAAGGGGGGTTGTTCCGCCGAAGATGGCTGCTGCGAGGTTGAAGGCGAGTCCATGCCCGGCGTACCTTACGCGGGTCGGGAAGATCTCTACCGCGACGACGAAGTACGCCGAGGTGATGAGCGCGCTGGCGGTGGCCAAGAGGCATTGGCCAAGGAGGGCGCCAATCACAGTGCCGTTCGAGGCAAGGGCAAACGCTGGATACGCTGTCACTGTCAGCCAGATGAAGCCTGCCCAAATCACAGGCTTGCGTCCTACCCGGTCGCTAAGTTTTCCGAAGACCGGGCCGAGGCAGGCGAGAAGGAGGACTGCCGCTCCGCTGGTCCATTGGGCGTCAATCTGTTTGAGGCCGCCCTGAGTCACGACGAACGTGTACATGTAGCCGACAATCAGGTATGCCACTGCTGCCTGCGGGGCCTGCAGGAGGAGAATTCGGCCGATCGACTTCCAGGACTCGGCGAGTCCGCGGAAAGTGTCCTTGATGGTGACCTTAGTGGCCGTGGCGGCTTCGAACTCCTCAGGGTCATCGAGGTTTTTCCTCAGCCAGAAGCCGACCACCGCAAGGACTCCACCGAAGATGAAGGGGATACGCCATCCCCAGTCCATGTAGGCATCCCCCAATGCACTCTGAACACCGACGATTGTGAGGGACAGGAACGAGTGCGGCAGGTAGATAGCGAACATGACGATGCCAATCCACAGCCCTCGCTTTTTGGCGGGGGCTGATTCAATAACATAGGTGTAGCCGCCGGAAGACTCACCTCCCATCGACAGACCTTGGATGATGCGGCAGATCGCCAGCAAGATCGGGGCGGCGATGCCGATCGCCTCGTAGGTGGGGAGCAAGCCGGTCACCAGCGTGCCGCCGCCCATCATCAGGACCGTTAGGGTCAGGATGCGCAACCGGCCGAGCCGATCGCCAAGAATACCGAAGATCACCCCACCGAGTGGACGTGCGAAGAACGCTGCCGCGAATACCGCAAACGTGCCCAAGAGAGCAGCTGCCGGATCGCCCTTCGGGAAGAAGTGTGCTGCCAGCGCGGGAGCCGTCAGCGCGTACACCGACCAGTCAAAGGTTTCAACGACGTTGCCGATAGCTCCGCCCATGAGTCTCTGATGTGGGCGAACCTCTTTTTTAGTTTTTTTCATGGCTTATCTCCTCGCTGAGTGCCTGGATGATTGTTGCTGTAGTGGGGATTGTTTGTACGTGGTGAGCAGTAAAGGGCCGCAGGCCTCCGGTTAGGTGCCCTTCATGACTGCGATCAGGGTCGTGGCGTCCTTTTGCGACTCCAGCGTGCGGGTGATCTCCTGTGCTGCGCGGATTTGTTCCGCCGTGAGCGGGATGGCGGCTGTGGCCGCACAGTTGCCGAACTTCTGAGCTATCTGGTCTCAGGTCATTTGGTGCCTCCGCCCATGGTGGCTGCGGATCGCGACCCGCCCAGATCATGGACGATATCGACATCGGCTTCACTACCTCCGGTTAGGTGCAAGGGTGAAGTGGCGAAGTTATCTTGACCTGGGGGCCCAAATGCCTTGGCTCGAGAGTGAGGTTCAACAACGTGTATGGAAACCTCCTCTTTGTGGAACTCGGTTCCACGAAGCCACGATATCCCGCGATCTAGGATTTGGTCAACATCTATATTGGAACTGGAACCAGGTTCCAGCGCGGACGTTATCCGGGATATCAGGATTTCGTCAATGACCGTGTGGGGGGATGGTGAAAAAGGGAACTTCCATCGCGACCGGGCGAAGATTGGCAGGACCCCTTTGATTGAGGCTAGGCTGGGAGTGTCGAATGGCGCCGCCACCTAACGGCAGGTCTTGAAGCCGCATTCTTGAGCGCCTGAAGGATGTCGGTTCGGCAGGAAGAATGGTGGATGCAGTATGGAGAAGGCATGAGTGCTGAACTGGAGCGCGGACTCCACGCAATCGAGATGATGAGCCACGCGCCACGGGGGTTGACTTTCACTGACATCGCTACGGCCTTAGGGGCATCCAAAGGCCCCACGCACAGGCTGCTCGGTGAGCTGACGCGTCTGGGATACACGCGTATCGACGAGTTTGGACGTTATCACCTCACGCTGAAACTTATGTCTCACGCCCTGCAGTACCTTGAACTAATCCCGCTGGTGGCCCTCGCAGGCCCCCTGCTGGAAGATCTTGCCGTGGCCAGCGGAGAGCTCGCCCGTCTGAACCTCGTCGACGGAAACCATCTTGTACGCGTCAGCAAGGCCCAGGGCAGAAAGTCCGGCCTGAAGTACGACCCCCTTCATGTCCATGGCGGCATCATGCCTTTTGCCTCCACCGCAAGCGGCTTACTCCTGCTTAGCAGCCTCTCCGACGACGAGGCAGCGGTACGTTTAGAGGCAGAAGGTTTCGCGCTTCCGGATGAGTACGGTTCTGCCGCGCCCCGCAGCATCGAAGAGGCCCTAAACATACTGAATAGGGCGCGGACGGCTGGTTACCTTTACGTAGCCAACATCTACGAGGAGGGCATTGCCGCCCTTGCCTATCCCATCCGAGCGGCCGGCAGCAGTGATATCGTCGGCGTACTCACCGTGTCCGGACCCAGCTTCCGCTTCACCGAAGAGGCGGCCGAACGCGTGCTGCCCGTCATGGAGAAAATCGCTGGCGAACTGGGACGCATGCCGGTGGCAGACATGCTCGGATCCTACGTCCCGACGCGGGTCGCCTAAGAGCCATTGAATATGGTTGCTGGGCCGGTGCGGCACAGCGTTTCGTTGGGATGGCTGTCCGATTCAGACAGGCACTAGCAGCAGGCGCGGGAGATGGCCACAGGACTACTGCTTACATGCGTTTAATACCTCTTGCCTGGCATTCGATACGCATGAACACGGGGTGTGTTGCGAACTGGTCTTCCTCGCCGTGGTGACCTCTGCGGGGAAGAATTATTGCTCTCCATGCCACAACGCGATTGGCCCTCGTGGCCTGCAACAATGCCGGTGCACACGCTGGAGAAAAGTGTCGACGATATCTTGCACTATGTGGCCCTATTCAGCACTTCCGCGTGGCACGGCTTCCGCCGTTGCACTACCGGTTGGCGAAAATTGGCCACGGACAGGGACGGGGAAAACAGGAGGGTGTATAAATCCTAACGCTTTCTATAATCCTATCTTTTGAGATATTCTTAATATCAAGGTGCCGCAACAGGGTTGTTCCGAAGAGACCAATGCGCCTAATTTCACACGCTGAAAGGGGCCACGTTGGTCACGCGCAAAGACGGGCCTGCCAGAGTTCCGCGGATCGGCTTGGGCTTAACCCTTCTCTTCGCCTTCGTGGGCGGCGTCGGCGTCGGAAACTTGTATTGGGCCCAGCCGCTTCTGGGCGAGATTGCTGCAGACCTGGACGTCGAGGCCGGCACGGCCGGGCTGCTCGTAACGCTGACGCAGGTTGGTTACGCGCTCGGTGTGTTTTTCGTCGTGCCGCTCGGCGACACCATGAACAGGAAGCGCCTGATCCCTGCAATCATGATCTGCTGTTCCTTGTCGCTGGCGGGCTGCGTGCTGGTTCCGAGCTTTGCGCTCCTTCTGTCGACTCTTGCGCTGGTTGGCTTCACCAACGTAGCCGGTCAGATGTTGCTGCCACTCGCGGGAGATCTTGCCACTGATGAGCAGCGCGGACGGGTACTCGGGACGGTGGCTTCTGGGCTCTTATCGGGCATCCTGCTGTCTCGTTTGGTCAGCGGTATAGTGGCGGACGTCTTCGGGTGGCGCATGATTTATGTTCTGGCATCAGGGACAATACTTCTTCTTGCCGTCATCATGTGGCGTGCGATTCCAGTCCTCGAGCCTAGGGAGCGGCTTCCTTACGGCAGGCTTCTCTGCTCTGTCCTCCAAGTTGCTTTTCGGCATCGGCGGGCCAAGGTGATCCCGCTCTTTGGGTCATCGTTGATGTGTGTCTTCACTGCATTCTGGACTGGGCTTACATTGTTACTGTCCGCCCCTCCGTTCTCCCTTCCAGCATCACACATTGGCCTTGTGAGCCTGTTCGGGGTGGTGGGAGTCATCGGCGCCCAGTTCGCAGGACGGGTGTATGACCGTGGGCGGGCCGTTCCTGCCATCGGCATTGGGCTGGTTGTTACCTTGGCGGCGGTCGCTCTGGCCGGATTCGGCGGCTCATCCATCGTCGCCGTACTCATTGCCATTTCATTACTCTCCGTCGGCACTCAATCCGTACTTGTGCTCCTTCAAACGATGATGGTCTCGATAGACCCTGCCGCGCGCAGCCGCCTCAACACGGCCCACATCGTCAGCAACTTCATTGGAGGTGCTCTCGGTTCAACTCTGGCAGCTGTGCTCTGGCAAGTCGGTCAGTGGACGGCGGTCATGGCTTGTTCAGCCCTCGTCGTCGTTTTCGCGCTCAGCCTATGGTTCTTTCAAAGAAACCGGGCTCTCGCGGCAGAGGCGCCCTCCTCCGCCAAGCGACGAGCTGCGGCCGACAAGTCGCCGGAGCAACAAGGCCCGGAAGGTCGATGCCAGATGCCGACTGGGTCTCGTCCCGATTGATTTCGCGGGTGGTCAATGCAACTGGAAGTGCGCTGCGTTCCGGTCCGGGCGGCCAAGGCTCCCAGGAGCGAGGGTATGACGTTGGTCATGGGGGAGTCCTCGCCCGCGAGGACCAGGTTCGATTTCACGAACTCCAGCCGCACACCTTTACCTGTGAGGCCTGGCTCAGAGCAGGTAAGTTGTCGAGGTTGCGCCCTGAGCTCCCGTTCTACGCCGCCAAGCCTCTTGATGGTGCCGGTGAGCAACGAGGGATCTCTAGAACGGTCAGATGTCTCTGGCAGATGCGTCGATCAGTACCTCACAATGGACAATATCCCATAATCCGGGATAGTATATGCGCTAGACTTGCTGGTTAGTTAAGCAACAAAGCTCCCGTTCATTGCTTCGGCCTATGTACAGCGTCTATATCGGGTCGGCGACGTCCGACAGATGCGGGTGAGCCAACTTCGCCGCGGTGCTCAGAGGAAGTCAATAGTATCTGCCCTCTTCCGGGGGCGAGCGGAAATTCGCCCGAGCATTCATTGAGAGAAGGAAAAATCTATGCGTGCAACCCTTATGTACGGCCCTGGGGACGTCCGCGTCGAGGGCGTCCCGGATTCAATCATCAGACATCCCACTGACGCGCTGGTCCGCGTGACCGCCTCATGTATCTGCGGCAGCGATCTGCACCCGTACCACTCCATGTCCCCCGAGGACGGACCCGCCCGGATGGGCCACGAGTTCATCGGCGTCATCGAGGACATCGGCTCGGCTGTTGCCACCCTTAAAAAAGGTGATCTGGTGGTCTCTCCGTTCGCTATTTCCGACAACACCTGTGAGTACTGCCGCGAAAAGATGCATACATCCTGTTCGCACCACGAGGCAGCCTTTTGGGACACCATTCCGGACGAAGGGGGCCAGGCCGAGGCGGCACGTGTACCGTTGGCGGACGGAACCCTTGTCAAGCTGCCAGTCGCCGTCGACTCATCCCTCATCCCGTCCCTGCTGACCCTCGCCGACGTCTTTGGCACCGGCCACCACGCCGCCCACGCAGGCGGCGTCAATAAGCGCACCAACGTCACAGTCATCGGTGATGGGGCCGTCGGGCTGATGGCCGTGCTGGCGGCTAAACGGCTAGGCGCCGAGCAGATCATCCTCATGGGCCGGCACAAGGCCCGCACCGACCTCGGCCTTGAGTTCGGCGCCACCGACGTCGTTTCCGCCCGCGGCGACGAAGGCATCGCCCAGGTCCGTGACCTGACTGGCGGCCACGGCACCCACGTGGTTCTTGAGGCCGTCGGACACATGCCGGCCTATGACCAGGCAGTGGGAGTCGTCCGACCTGGCGGCATCATCAGCCGGGTTGGCGTCCCGCAGTACGAGGAGGGTCCGATTGGGTTCGGCAGCCTGTTCCGCCACAACATCAAACTCACTGGAGGACCCGCACCGGTGCGTGCCTACATTGACGAGCTGCTGCCCGAAATTCTCAACGGCTCCATAGAGCCGGGCAAAGTTTTTGACGTCACCACCAACATGGACGGCATTCCTCAGGGATACAAGGACATGGATGAGCGCAGCAGCCTCAAGGTACTCATCAAACCCTGAGCCTGACAGAGGAAATCAATCCAGGACCTTTGGGGCCGAAAGAAGATAAGCGGGGTCGTGACTTTGTAACGGGGGGCGAACCTTCCCATTACAGCCCGTCGTGAGGGCAGTCACCCGGCGATTTTGCGACCGCCTATAAGCAGCCTTCCACCAGGCCACGGCCGCTTCAGACAGGAAAAAGGAGGCCGACGGCGGCAGTTGCCTGCCACCGTCGGCCTCCTTTGGTGGCCGTGCCGGGAGGGGAGGCATCCCCGATTGGCCTTGCGCAGGCCCGGGCGGCCGCGTTTCTCGGCCATTTGGGTAATCGTGGCGCGTTGTTCATCTGCAGTTCGCCCCGCGGACTGGGCCGGCCAGCTGTCCTTTCAGTGCAATCGGAGGGGAGGTTCTGCCGGGACGCGGAGTTCCTCGTCAAATCGGACGTCAGCGGAAAAGGGCCCTTGGCCAGGAATGGTTTGGTTCCTCGCCGACGGTCCCGGTTCAGGTGGCCTTTGTGCCAGGCCAGGCCTTGGAATTTGCTCCTTAGTCGGTACCTCCGCCCAGCACGTCCACGTGCACGTGGTCGAGGTGACGCAGGATGTCGTTGCCTGGCTCTGGTGCGTCGTAGTAGTTCCATTGCCCTCGTGTGCTGTGCACGCTCCAGAAGCGGTCATCAAAGATGACGTACTGGATGTCGAGGTCCTCAGCATGAGCCACGAGCCAGTGGGCCAGTATCCATCCCTCACGCCGGTTTTCCTCGGTGACAGGGCGGAAGAAGATGTCAATTGCCCGGCCGTCGTAATGCGTCGAGTCCGCTCCGTGCCCCTGACCGATGCCACCCGGGGCGAACCCGCCCAGGCTCTGTTGGCCGAACACCTCGGTCATGGCTTCGCGCAACTGTTCAGCGCGTGGTGTAAGGCCGGTGACACTCAACTGCTGTTCCTGCAGATCATTTGCGGCCGATGCCTGACAGGTCAGGGTAGGGCCAGCGTCTTCGGACGGCCCGTCGGCAAGCTGCTGTAACACCGCCTCGTCAATATTGGAGGTGTCCGGGACCTCCATTCCGCGGGCCTGGAGCGCGACGGCGGTTGTTGCCAGCTGCGCCTCCGCACGGTCGAGTCCTACCTCTCCCTCTGAGGTTTCGACTGTGCATTCCGGTGGCCCCAGCAGCACCGGGGCGATCTCGGTGTGCAAGCCTTTGAGCAGGCCGGGCCCGAGAAGCACCAGCCCTGGCCCGAGAATCCCGAGCAGGAAAAGGCCCAAGAGTAGCCGAAGCGAGCGGCGTCGGACCCCATGCGTCTGGTCGTTCGCCATCATATGTGCAGACGTGCGTGCCGCATGGGGACCTCGTGGGCGCCCGTGGCGGCCAACGCACGTCCCGGGGCTATTTCGAGGTCTTTAGCGAGAACGGCGATCTTGCCTAGCAGGGGGTTGGCCATGGGGGAGTCCTCTCTGGTGAAGACCAGGCTTTCATTGACGAACTCCACCCGCTCGCCTTTGTGTGTTAGAGCGCGGATGAAGCACATGAATGCCGTCTTCTCACGTGGCTGGAGCTCGGACCATGCGTTTGTGCTCCATCCGGCTGTTGACTAAGTAGGGTTGTCACCATCCAACCATCTGCCAGGAAACCACAGCGAGACCCTGCTGAAACGGGTTGTGGCAGAACCTCCATAGGCATTGAGGATTCGTCATAACGTGTCCTATTGGATAACCGAGCCGAAATACGGCAGTTCCGCTCGAGCCGCTGTGGACGCCTCACTCTGGAGCTGGCGGCATCGAACCGCAGGCGGGCGGCGCCGCGTGCAGGGGCTGCGGCGGGAAGAAGTGTCCCGTCTCCCTGGAGTCAGCGTGGAATATGACACCACCATTGGGGGCGGAAACTTCTCTGGTGTCTCGGACAGTGTCCTTGACGCGATCGCCAGGGCCCTGGAACTCCACCAGGCCGAGCCCGAATACCTCCATCGCGCGTCGCGCAACCATTTTGAGTGGGACGCTGGACTGTCCAGGGGTGGATACCCGCCTGCCCGGGGCAGCACGGCGCACGCAGCCGGTGCGTGTCCTGTGCACACTCGTGGTTGGAAGCCCCTTGCTGGCGGTCCGGGTCCGTGATGTGCGCCCGGCTTGGGTCAGGGCACGTTGTGGCCGGCGGCCTGGATGAGGCCATACCACTCGCCCCGGGTCAGTGGGATGTCAGAGCCAGCTGCCGCGTCCGTGATGCGCTGGGGGGTGGTAGTCCCAAGGACTACCTGGAAGCCGGCGGGGTGGCGGGTGATCCAGGCTGTGGCAATCGCGGTCGGCGTGACGCCGTACTTGGTGGCGAGCCGGTCGAGTTCTGCGTTCAGGTTTGGATGCTCCCCCGAGCCGAAGAATACGCCGTCTTGGAAACCCTTCTGAAAGGGTGACCATGCCTGCAGGGTGATTTTGTTGATCCGGGCGTAGTCGACGACGCCGCCTCCGTCACGGCTGATCGAGTCGTCCTCGCCGGTCATGTTTGACGACAGGCCCTGCGCGAAGATCGTGGAGTGAGTCAGCGACAGCTGCACCTGGTTTGCGACGATCGGCTGCGTCACCGCGGTCTTGAGCAGGTCGATCTGGCGCGGTGTGTGGTTAGAGACGCCGAACGCGCGGACCTTCCCGCTGGACTCCAGGTGGTCAAAGGCGCGGGCGACTTCCTCTGGCTCGACGAGGGCGTCGGGTCGGTGCAGCAGCAGCACGTCTATGTAGTCGGTCCCGAGGGCTTCCAGCGACTCTTCGGCGGAGGTGACGATGTGTTCATAGGAGGAGTCGTAATGCCACTGCTCTGCAATGATGCCGGTCTTGGTTTGCAGGGTGATCTGTTCGCGCTCGGTTGTGCTCAGTTTCAGGGCTGAGGCGAATCGTCGCTCACATGTGTGCCGTTCTCCGCCGTACAGGTCGGCGTGATCGAAGAAGTCGATACCGGCATCGCGAGCTGTCATGTACAGCTTACGAATGTCCTCGTTGGATCTGTTCTTGATCCTCATCATGCCGGCCACGATGTTGGGGACTTGGGTGCCTGTTGGTCCCAAGGGAACGGTGCGCATAATCTCCTCCATGAAGTATCTTTCTGTGCATTTGCCGGTTTCATTCAGTCAGGCAGCGTGAACTGCGGAGCCCTGGGGTATTGAGTGTTAGTCGGTTTCAGGGCTTGTGCAGAAGGGACAATCGCTCCGGTTGGTGTCTCCTACGCAGACTGGTCCTGACCAGTTGGTAGCCCTGAGCCGAGGTTCAATGGTGTTTAGGTCTTTCTGATCAATAGCCACGGTTGGTCGCTTTCGGTTCTCTTTGGTTTGCCGGATCCGACCGGTTGCGAGCACAATCGGACCCGGCAAGATTGACTGAAAAATGGGCTGCGAGGCCGGAAGAACAAGCGGCATGTGGGCCAATCATCCGGAGGGCAACGCCTTGCCCCAGGCCCTAGCTTCGCTGTTGAGGTCCGGCGTCAGCCAGAAACCGTGATGCGCCGAATGGTTTGTTTCTGATCGTGCAGGAGCACAAACAAGCGGGGGTCTACGCCGTTGGCGGCCAACCAGAAGCCTGAGTTGTCCTCCATCACCGTCTCGATGACCCCTCGTCGTACTTCACACCCCAAGCGTCGTACTTCAACGAGTTCGCTTGGGTTCGGCATCCAACGCGAGCTGGTCAGCTCGTTGTCCGTTCCCGCAACCATGAAGGCGTCTTCGTCATCTGGCTTACGACTGGTAATCATGACTTCCCCTTGAACTCGATAATGGTTGGTTCAAAGCCTGTGCCCTAACCGCCCTGCCGACGCCTGGATGTCTCATAGCCCGCTCTTATGCACCTCAAGGGCGGAAGCCCTTCCCAAGGATGAGCGGTGTCATCTACTGGTGGCTTGATATAGCCCCGCGGCACGTGCGCGCTGGGTGGCCAGCTCGATCACCAAATCGAGGTTGGGGGTCGGGACCTGCACTAGTTCGGCCAGATCGAGTGGGACACGGAACAGTCCGTCGATCTCCATAGGCCGGCCAGCCGCGAGGTCCTGCGCGATGCTTTGGAGATGGCTGGATGTCGCCAGCTTACTCAAACCCTTGTCGGGATCGCCCGGGTCACATCCGAGGGCACGGGCGATAGCGACGCCCTCGTCTGCCATCGCCTTGGCGGTGCCGGCAACGGCAGGCTTATCGAGGACGTCCTTCATGGCCGAAGCGGTAAGGACGCCCAGCGAACCCCCGATCAGGTTCATCACCAGTTTGGCCCATACCGCGTCTCGGATTTTCGGCGTGATGGTGACCTCCAGGCCACTGGGGTTCAGCAGCGACGCTAGCGTGTCGAGCCTTGCGTCAGGCTGACCGTCAGGGCGTCCGATGATCAGGCGGTTAACTGCGTTCTCGGCACGGATCACTCCCGGTGCGATCACGCTGCAGGCGGTGTAGGCCACGGCGCCCGCAGCGCGTTCTGGGCCAACGTGTTCCCAGAGCGCCCCCTTGGGATCCAGCCGTCGAAGACGGGTGCCGTCCAGGGATCCGCCGTGAGAGTGGAAGTACCACCACGGGATGCCGTTCATGACGAACAGCACCAGACTGTCGCGGTGGAGCAGGGAAGCGACGTGCTCAGCGATGGTCGGCAGGGATGGGGCCTTCACCGCGACGATGACGACGTCCTGAGGCTCCAGATCCGAGGGCCGGTCGGTCGCAGCCGGGTGGGAAATCAGGCTTCCGTCACGGGTTTCCACCCGCAGCCCGCGCTGCCGGATCGCGGCAAGTTGCTCACCGCGGGCGATCAGTGAGACTTCGGCTTCACTCCCTGCGAGCCGTCCGGCGATGTGCCCGCCCACGGCCCCTGCTCCATAGATGCAGATTTTCATGTGTGCTCCCTGTTCCGGATTGTGCCGACTATTCGAACTGTTGACGCTTTTGTGCTGCCGCGCCGCTCAGGAATGAAATGTCGTTCCCCGTGGAAACGTAGCCGGCACCGAGATCGAGATACTTGCGGATGAGATCCGGCCGCCCGCCAAGTCCACCGATACCTACGGACTTTCCGTTCGCCTGGCAGGCCTTGATGACCTGAAGATACGCCTCGTGCACCCGCGGATGGTCCATCTGCCCGGCAACACCAAGCTCGACGCTGAGGTCGTTGGCACCCACGAGGATCATGTCCACACCGTCTACTGACGCGATGGCTTCCACCGCGTCCAGGCCTGCCTGCGACTCGATCATCGGCACCACCATGGAGGCCGAATCAAGCTCACGGACGACTTGATCTGCCGGCAGGGTGCGATAGTGAAGCTGGGGCGCGGCCCCTGCCAGGGAACGTTCGCCCAGCGGCGCATGCTTGACGGCACGAACCAAAGCGCGCGCCTCCTCGGCCGACTCCACCCCGGGGACGATGATCCCCATTGCACCGGAATCCATGACCCTGGCGATGAACGACGGGTCCAAGCCGGGCACGCGAACAAGAGGAGTGACGCCGAGGTGATTGCTGGCAAGGCAGATTTGACCCGCCGCCTCCAGGGAAAAGCTGCTGTGCTCCATATCGATGTAAATGGAGTCAAAACCTGCGGTGTAGGCGATAGATGCGATGTCGACGGTCCGCACCAGACGGACTGTCATGGAATACACTGTCTCGCCCCTGGATAACTTTTCCTTGGCGTGATTGCGCAGCAGTGGGGCTTCGTTGTTCATGTTCTATGTCTCCTGATCGACTTGGGTTGTTTCAGCCGAAGAGAGCCGGCAGTTTTTGGGCCTCGTCTTCGAACCCGTAGACGGATTTGGTTTCGAGGTATTCTTCAAGTCCGAATCTGCCCATGGAGCGGCCGATGCCTGACTGCTTGTATCCGCCCATGGGCGTGTACGAATCCGTGGCGGCGCCGTTGTAGCTGATTCGCCCGGCACGCAGCCCGTTTACCACACGGCGGGCGTTGGTCTCGTCGCCGCCAAAGACGTAGCCTCCGAGCCCGTAGGGGGAATCGTTGGCGATCCGTAGGGCTTCTTCCTCGTCACGGTAGGGGATGACGGCGAGGACGGGTCCAAAGATTTCCTCCCGGGCGATCGTCATGTCCGGTGTAACCCCAGTGAATACTGTGGGCTGCACGAAATAGCCATGTTCCAGGCCCTCAGGGCGCTCAAGCCCACCGGTGACGAGGTTGGCTCCCTCATCGATACCGGTTTGAATCAGGTCCCTAATCGACTTGTACTGGTCGGCACTGACGACCGGACCCATTGTCGTGGAGTTTTCCAGTGGGTCACCGAGGCGGAAGCGTTGAGCCTCATCGACGAGGAAGGGGACAACCTGCTCCATCTGGCTCTCGTGCACCAGCATGCGCGTAGGGGCATGGCAGGACTGACCAGCATTAAAGAAGCTGCGTTGAATGTTCCAACGGGCAGCTTTTTCGAGGTCTGCGTCGGGCAGCACGATGTTGGCTGACTTTCCACCCAGTTCGAGCGAGACGCGCTTCACTGTTTCGGCGGCGGCGGCCCCGACCTGCTGCCCGGCACCGGTGGACCCAGTGAAGGAGATCATGTCCACGCCGGGGTGGCGGGACAGCGCATCGCCCACGACGCGGCCTGTCCCGTTCACCAGGTTGAACACACCCGCCGGTACGTTGGCCTCGTGCAACACCTGGGCAAGGAGGGTGCCGCTGGCTGCGGAGTTAATACTGGGTTTGGCTACAATAGTGCAGCCTGCAGCCAGCCCATAAATGATCTTGATGACACCGGTTTGGATTGGCCAGTTCCATGGTGAGATCAGCGCGCAGACGCCGATCGGCTCGCGTCGAACAATGGCGCCACCGATTCGCGACTCGAATGGGTAGTCTCGCAAGATGTCGCGGGCCACCCGCATGTGGTCTGCAGGGCCCATGACCTGGGCTCGGCTGCTGACGGGGATGCCCACTTCGCGCGCAATCAACTCGGAGAACTCGTCGGTGTACGACTCGTAGACGTCGATGATGCGGTCGATCAGCGCTATTCGTTCGTCCACCGATGTGGTGGAAAAGCTTTCGAACGCACGTCGCGCTGCGGCGACCGCGCGGTCTACGTCCGCAGCGCTCCCCAACGTGACCCGGGCGAAGGCCTCCTCGCGGGTGGGGTCGATGAGCTCCACCTCGCGGGCGTTGATCGGGTCAGTCCATTTACCGTCGATGTACAGGTGCGGGTACTGCTTCATGGTCGGGGTTCTCCTGTGGTGGCGTGTGGGGTGGGTTAGCTGCTGTGGGTGTAGCCGCCGTCGCAGGCGATGGTTTGGCCGGTGATGAATGCGGCGGCGGGGGTGGCCAGGAAGAACATGATGCCGACGAGGTCGGTGGGGACCATTCCGCGGGGGATGCACTGCAGGGACGCGGCGCGTTCGCGGACTTCGGCGGTGGGGTTGACGGTGCGTTCGACTTCGGTTGCGACGCTGCCGGGCCGGATGCAGTTGACGGTGATCCCGTGGCTGCCGAGTTCGCGGGCCAGGGAGTTGGTCATGCCGATCAGTGCTGATTTGGAGGTGACGTAGTGCAGGTAGTTAGCGGTGCCGCGGGTGACTGCGTCGGATGAGATGTTGATGATGCGGCCGAAGCCTGCTTTGCGCATATGGGCAGCGACTGCCTTGACGCAGAGGTAGGTGCCGGTGATGTTGACCTTCAGCACGTTTTCCCACTGATCCAGGGGAATCTGGTCGAACGGGCCCTTTTCGATGCTGGCGAAGATCGAGGCGTTGTTGATCAGCACATCGATCCTGCCCCATGTTTGGATCACGGTGTCGACCATGGCCGTGACGGACGCTTCGTCGGCCACGTTCACCTTTACGGCCAGACCTACCCCGCCGGCGTCATGAATTTCCTTCACGACTGCTTCGGCCTTGTCGATGGCGAGGTCAGCTACCACGGCAACGGCTCCGGCCGCGGCGAACTGGCGCGCGAGTTCCCGGCCGATGCCCTGGGCTGCGCCGGTGACAATGACCACCCGCCCCTCGACGCTGAAGTCCCGCGCTGATGCCGGCACGCCGGAGTCATGGGGAATGTGAGTCAGGGGTGTCGTCGTCATGGTCGATCCTCGTGGTTTCGCGTCGTGATGGTCGTGCAGGCAGTGGTGAACGGGGTGCTGTCCTGGACAGCAATGACCCATAACCGGCTGGGCGTTATCGGGAAAACAGGAGGCGGTGTGCCCGGCCTTGCTATTGAACAATATCCCGTCATGTGGGATAGTGTCAATGGACGGCGACCGGTCTGCACGATAGCAGCGGCGGACCGGACGCCGCGCCCCCCGCGGATCTTGCCGGGGGATGACTCGACTTTATAAAGGAGCTGGAGATGCGCGTAAGCAAGGCAGCGGATACCGATATCGAAGCAGTCGGATCCATGCGTGAGGGAGTACTGGACCAGAAACACCTGCTGTTCGGTGAGGACGGCTCACCGAACAATTACGACCTGAACATGGGCCACACCGGCGGCGGTGGGTGGCGGACCCCGCGTCACCGGCACAACTTTGACCAGGTCCGCTACGTGATCAAAGGCCGGCTGCCCTACTCCGAGGAGGATTTCCTGGAGGAAGGCTGGGTCGGGTACTTCCCCGAGAGTGTCCACTACGGCCCGCAGGAACGCGCCGAAGGCCTCCGCACACTGGTTCTCCAGTCCGGCGGCGCCAGCGGCCAGGGCTACCTGTCCGTCGCCCAGCGCGAAGCGACCAACGCTGATCTGGAAAAGACCGGCGAGTTCAAGAAGGGTATGTACCACTACACCGACGCCAACGGCGCCGAGAAGGTCGTGGACGGCTCCCAGGCGATCTTCGAACACGCCACCGGTGGCAAGCTCGAATTCGCCACCCCCCGCTACGAAGACGTCATCGCCATGAACCCAGACGCCTACGACTGGCTCCCCTCAGCCGATCAGGGCGTGGCCGAGAAATGGCTGGGCACCTTCACCGAGCGCAACTTCCGCATCGGCTTCGTCCGCCTGGATGCCGGCGCCGTTTACCAGGCAGGCCAGTTCCCCTCCATCGAAATCCTGTTCCAAACCAAGGGCCAGGTCACCGCAGGCGGCGAAAAATACGGCCCCGAAACCGGATACGAATTCCTCGCCAACGAAGGCCCCGTACCCCTCGAAGCCATCGAACCCACCGAATTCCTCCGCTTCGTCCTCCACACCTTCTAAACCACCACGGGCCAACACGGGGCCCACAAGGGCCCCGTGCTCACCCCCACCCCCCCGCGGGCAAGCACACGGAAGATCAAAGCCCGCATCTCCAACTAGTTGGAGCCACCCATGCATACCAGATCTGCCCTGATGAATCTTCAGACGCGTCAGGCATCCACACCAAAGGAAGTAACCAGCGTGCCCAAGAAAATCGCGATTCTGCACACAAGCTTTGTTTTCGTTTCTGTCGAGCCTGTGATCAATGACCTCATTGCTGAGCTCATTCCCGATGCTGAAGTCATGCACTTTGTAGACTCCGACGTACTGGCAACAGTTGTGCGCGAGCAAGGTATTTCACCCAACAGTGAGGCACGAATGACCCATCTGGCGCAGGCGGCTGAAGCAGCAGGCGCGGACATCATCTTCTCCGCATGCTCTTCCTTGGGACCGGCTCTGGACGTCGCCGCCCGAAACGTTCATACCCCTGTGGTGAAAATTGACGAGGCGATGGCGCTGACCGCCGCCCGTGAAGGCAACCGCATTGGCGTCCTGGCCACCGTACCCACCACGCTTGGTCCGACATCTGATCTGATCCAGGCAAAAGCAGATGAAATCGGGCGCAGCATCACACTCGAGCAGCGGTTGTGCGAAGGAGCATTCTCAGTCCTCATGTCGGGGGACCGCGAAAAGCACGATGCCATGATCATTGAGCAGGCGACGGATCTCGCCAAAAACGTTGACATGATCGTTCTTGCGCAGGCATCCATGAACCGTCTTGCCGGGGTTCTCCAGGAGAAGACCGGGATGACCGTGCTGTCGAGCCCCCGTATCGGCGTGGACTACCTCGCTCAGCGCGTCGCGGAGCTCCCCGCGTGACACTGACGAATTGACCGGGAACGCCACGGCTGTCTGAACGGTTTCATCGAGGAGTTCCAGTCTTAGCGTTCCTGGGTCAGCCACTTTTCGTTTGCTCAAGCCACCGTGCTTTCTGATCCCTGTAATGTGCAGCTGCGGACCTTCTGAAGCAGGTCCAAGCATTGGTTTGGCCTTCAAAGAGTGGAGGGTCCATGAACGTAGACGGGCCGGAATCACGTAGCTGGCTTTGGATGCTGATTGCGTCCGCTGTCCTGTCCCAAATCGCCCTAAATCTCGTACGCCCGTTGATTTCCTATAAAGTGCTGGCTTTGGGCGGTGACTCCATCACCATCGGTCTGACGTCGGCATCGTTCGCGCTGGTACCGGTGGCCGCAGCTCTATGGCTCGGCAGGATATCCGACAGGTGCAGCTCCCTGCGGGGAATCGTGACTATCGGAGCGCTGCTCCTTGCCGTCGGGCCTTTTGTACTTGCAGTGTCTCCGTCCCTTGTCTTGGTCATCTTAGCGAGTGCTCTACCCGGCGTAGGTCAATTGTGCTTCGTGATCGCCGGACAATCGGCGATCGCTAGATTCGTACCCGCTAACCTGATGGATGCGGGAGCCCTGATGGCCATCACCGGGTTCTTTCTGGGTTTGGGACAGCCAATCACGATGGTGCTTGTTGCTCGGGCCGTTCCACCAGCTTCCCGAGGAGCGGCACTGGCCCTGCGCCTACTCGGCAATCGGGTAGGCCAGGTAGGCCTGCCCGCCGCGGCGGGGCTGCTGGCGGCTCCCGTTGGGCCCAGCGGAGCGCTCTGGATGTCTTGCGCCGTGCTCGCGGCCGCGTCGGTGCGCTGGCCCACGAACAAGCGCGACCCGGCCTGATCCTGCGGACGACCCACCGCACGCCTGGTGATCCCACGGCTGCTTTGGTGCTGGTTCAGCAGTTTGACGATCAATTTTGGAGCAGTCACCCGGTGACATGGGGGAGTGCGCTTAACGGGTGAGGGTGGCCAGGGCGCTGACAGCGAAATTCCTGGCTGAGGTGTTCCAATGACCCAGTAAGCTCTGGAGGTTTTCGCCGTCGGCACGGTGGCCTGGCAGCTGCTCCTGCAACGTGGCGAGCACGCCAGTACGAAGTTCGGTGTTGAAGTTTACCTTTCCCACGTTCATGGACGCCGCCTTCATCAGTTCCTCCGCAGGGATGCCGGAGGCACCGTGCAGCACCAAGGGAATGTGAGTCCGCACCGCGATGTCTTGCAGTACGTCCCAGCGCAGCCGGGGCTCACCCTTGTACCTGCCGTGGACGTTGCC
Organism: Arthrobacter sp. CDRTa11; assembly: GCF_026427775.1. Taxonomy (NCBI): domain Bacteria; kingdom Bacillati; phylum Actinomycetota; class Actinomycetes; order Micrococcales; family Micrococcaceae; genus Arthrobacter; species Arthrobacter sp. CDRTa11. The sequence continues at coordinate 2,384,887 of NZ_CP044532.1, forward strand.
GACCGCCACTGCCAGCAGTTCGGCGCCGGTGCGGGACACGAAGTCCTCCACCTGCGAGGAGTCGGTCAGGCCGGCCACGGACACACCGGACTGGTCAGCACCGAACGCCCGGTCCTCATCACCGGCAAGGCCGCCCAGCTCTGCTTCAAGCACGACGTCGGGACCCAGCAGAGCGCGGGCCGCAACGACCAGTGCAATGTTGTCCTTGTAGGGAAGGGAGGAACCGTCCGCAAGGACGGAATCCGCCCCCGCCGCGACGGCATCGACCATCACTTTCAGGTCTGAGGCGTGGTCCAGCTGGACCGCCACGGGAACATCGGCGGTGTCCGCCAGGCCCCGAAGCGCTGCCATCAGCCGCAGGCCGTTTGGGGTTGCGGCGGTTTTGGGGGCAACGAGTAGGATGACGCCGCGGCCGGCTTCCTCTGCCGCCCCCACCACAGCCAGGGCGGTGGTGAAGTCGTAGCAGGTGAACGCGGGAACGGCCGAGCCGTGCTGCAGGGCGGAGGTGACCAGGTGGTCCAGTCGAGTACGCATCAAACGCCTAGGCCTTTCATATGATCCAGTGGACGAATGTCAGGACGATCCTGGCTCGGCTCAAGTTCGTCCTGAAATTTCCGGGTTAGAAGGTGTTACTGAGCTTGCGCGTGACATCTGCGAGGGACTGGTCGTCACCCACGTTGCCGGCGAAGACGATGTACGGGATGCCCTTGGCGGGGCCGTCCACAGGCTCCCAGAGGGAGACAATGCCCGGCAGCATGGGCCCGCGGACAATCGCATGGCGGATTTCCAGGCCGTGCGCGGCAACGTCGGAGGACGTGATGCCGCCCTTGGCGATGACGAACCGCGGCGGGAAAGTCTTCAGGGTCCGGTTCACCACGGCGACGACGGCGGCAGACACCGTGCGCGCGATCCGCAGGCTTTCGGTAGGATCGTCGGTTTTGATCAGTATGCGGCTGGTGTGGACGATGACGTCGCCGCTGCGCAGTGCGTCCACGACCGTGTCCACGGTCTCGTCCAGGTAGGCGTCAACGGCTGCAGTGGTTTCGGCGGCGAGCAATTTCTCCACGTCAATCTCAACAATCCGAGCCGAGCTGTGTTGTTCGGTCAGGGCCTTGAGCTGACGGGTAGTGACGCCCACATGGGAGCCGACGACGATCAGTCCGCCGGCCTCAGACGGCGTGTTGCCGGCGTAGGCCTCGGCGCCGCTGAGTTCCGTGCGGATTTCTTGGCCAATTCGGGCACGGCCAAACGGCGGGCCCACCCGGCATAGGAGCTTCTTGCCTCGCCGTTCGGCTTCCTCCAGCCCCAGTGCCAATGCCCGAAGGTCATTCTCGGTGACGATGTCGGCCACTATGGGAGTGGAATCAGCAGCAGCCTCGATGGCATCGGCGATGGCGTTGGCGCTGGTCCTTGCCCTGTCGGCCGGGTTTTCGGCTGAAGCCCCGGCGCGGATGATGTTTAAGTCCAAAACAATCACCGAGGCCGCGGCGAAGCGTCCCTGGGACTTCTCCTGCACGTAGTTGGCCATGACGGAGGTGGTGAAGCCGAAGGTGGCGTCCTTGGCGAATTCCGTCTCCGACACCGGGGTGAGGGTGCCAGCCGCATCGCCTGTGCCGCGCATGTAGTGGACGCCGCCGATGGTGACGCGCCCGGCGTCGGGGAAGGCTGGGACCAGCACAACGCCATCGGTCTTTTCTCCGCTGACGTCCGCCACAGTGGCAGCGATGACGTCCGGCTCCAGTGGGTAGTGGCCGCGAAGGGTGGAATCGCTGCGGCTGACGAAGCCCAGGCGCAGTTCCTCAGGCGACCCCGCTGCTGCCAGGGCGTTGCGGACCACTTCTTCATTCCGGGCGGCCGCTTCGGCAGGGTCCAGGCTGCGGGTATTGGTGAGGACGTAGACGGCGGGCTTGGACTGGCTGAACGCCCAGATGAAGTCCTCAACTTCCCAGCGAGTGAGCACGGGCAGATCTGCCACGGACTGTGTGCCGGTGGGGTCGTCGTCGAGCACCACCAGGACACGGGGGATCTCCGCGTTGGAAGAGGCAAGGGCATCAGCCACGGTCTGGGCGGAGATCGGGACCTCGGCCGGGTAGGCGGCCAGAACGTCTGCTTCAAGCGTCACTATTTACTCCGTTGTAATGAAAGGTTTCGGTAAAGCTCAATTCGTGCTGGTTGCGTCCGAATTTGCTGTATATCTGGTCACCCGTGGGGGGTGGGGGTGAGCACGGGGCCCTTGTGGGCCCCGTGTTGGCCCGTGGTGGTTTAGAAGGTGTGGAGGACGAAGCGGAGGAATTCGGTGGGTTCGATGGCTTCGAGGGGTACGGGGCCTTCGTTGGCGAGGAATTCGTATCCGGTTTCGGGGCCGTATTTTTCGCCGCCTGCGGTGACCTGGCCCTTGGTTTGGAACAGGATTTCGATGGAGGGGAACTGGCCTGCCTGGTAAACGGCGCCGGCATCCAGGCGGACGAAGCCGATGCGGAAGTTGCGCTCGGTGAAGGTGCCCAGCCATTTCTCGGCCACGCCCTGATCGGCTGAGGGGAGCCAGTCGTAGGCGTCTGGGTTCATGGCGATGACGTCTTCGTAGCGGGGGGTGGCGAATTCGAGCTTGCCACCGGTGGCGTGTTCGAAGATCGCCTGGGAGCCGTCCACGACCTTCTCGGCGCCGTTGGCGTCGGTGTAGTGGTACATACCCTTCTTGAACTCGCCGGTCTTTTCCAGATCAGCGTTGGTCGCTTCGCGCTGGGCGACGGACAGGTAGCCCTGGCCGCTGGCGCCGCCGGACTGGAGAACCAGTGTGCGGAGGCCTTCGGCGCGTTCCTGCGGGCCGTAGTGGACACTCTCGGGGAAGTACCCGACCCAGCCTTCCTCCAGGAAATCCTCCTCGGAGTAGGGCAGCCGGCCTTTGATCACGTAGCGGACCTGGTCAAAGTTGTGCCGGTGACGCGGGGTCCGCCACCCACCGCCGCCGGTGTGGCCCATGTTCAGGTCGTAATTGTTCGGTGAGCCGTCCTCACCGAACAGCAGGTGTTTCTGGTCCAGTACTCCCTCACGCATGGATCCGACTGCTTCGATATCGGTATCCGCTGCCTTGCTTACGCGCATCTCCAGCTCCTTTATAAAGTCGAGTCATCCCCCGGCAAGATCCGCGGGGGGCGCGGCGTCCGGTCCGCCGCTGCTATCGTGCAGACCGGTCGCCGTCCATTGACACTATCCCACATGACGGGATATTGTTCAATAGCAAGGCCGGGCACACCGCCTCCTGTTTTCCCGATAACGCCCAGCCGGTTATGGGTCATTGCTGTCCAGGACAGCACCCCGTTCACCACTGCCTGCACGACCATCACGACGCGAAACCACGAGGATCGACCATGACGACGACACCCCTGACTCACATTCCCCATGACTCCGGCGTGCCGGCATCAGCGCGGGACTTCAGCGTCGAGGGGCGGGTGGTCATTGTCACCGGCGCAGCCCAGGGCATCGGCCGGGAACTCGCGCGCCAGTTCGCCGCGGCCGGAGCCGTTGCCGTGGTAGCTGACCTCGCCATCGACAAGGCCGAAGCAGTCGTGAAGGAAATTCATGACGCCGGCGGGGTAGGTCTGGCCGTAAAGGTGAACGTGGCCGACGAAGCGTCCGTCACGGCCATGGTCGACACCGTGATCCAAACATGGGGCAGGATCGATGTGCTGATCAACAACGCCTCGATCTTCGCCAGCATCGAAAAGGGCCCGTTCGACCAGATTCCCCTGGATCAGTGGGAAAACGTGCTGAAGGTCAACATCACCGGCACCTACCTCTGCGTCAAGGCAGTCGCTGCCCATATGCGCAAAGCAGGCTTCGGCCGCATCATCAACATCTCATCCGACGCAGTCACCCGCGGCACCGCGAACTACCTGCACTACGTCACCTCCAAATCAGCACTGATCGGCATGACCAACTCCCTGGCCCGCGAACTCGGCAGCCACGGGATCACCGTCAACTGCATCCGGCCCGGCAGCGTCGCCACCGAAGTCGAACGCACCGTCAACCCCACCGCCGAAATCCGCGAACGCGCCGCGTCCCTCCAATGCATCCCCCGCGGAATGGTCCCCACCGACCTCGTCGGCATCATGTTCTTCCTGGCCACCCCCGCCGCCGCATTCATCACCGGCCAAACCATCGCCTGCGACGGCGGCTACACCCACAGCAGCTAACCCACCCCACACGCCACCACAGGCAGCGACTTCTTCCAGTGTCATTTATGGTCGGACGTGCCCCAACTATGCGTGATTCTCCCGAAGGAGAAAACGGCTCGACGGCTTAAGTTCTGCTTCCTCGACTCATGCTCGGGCCAATGTTGTGTCGAAAGACCTTTTGGGTTTGTATGCATATGGGCAGGCGGGCTCGGTCGTTGTGGGAGGGGCCTTGGACTAGGAAATTGCGGGCACCGACCAGGCGTTGATTTCCAGGTCTCTCTGCTCCAGGCGCCCTTTCGGCGGGATCAGCGAGTGCGGTTGGGAGCACGAGGGGTATTGGGGCCTCGTGGAATACGAAGGTGCGGTGGCGGGCGCAGGCTGCCCACCGCTTCTTGCTTATGGTCGCTGTTGGTTCTCCAGTAGGCGTTCGGATATGGTCGACGCCGCTTGTTTGACTGCAATGACCGCTTGCTGGACCTCGACGTCGCGCCGCGCTTTTTCATCCCAGGCGACACCGACGCTGCCCAGGGCTGTCTTTTGCTCGTTGAAAATCGGTGCTGCGAGGCCGTAGACGCCAGGGTTGAATTCTCCCATGGTCAGCAGGTAGCCGTCCTTCTTTATCTCGCCCAAGGTCTTGCGGAAGACGCTCCAGGTGCCACCCAGCCCGGCGTCCTCAATTTCGGTGCTGTGACGGGCGTAGATGGCTTTCAGCCGATGGTGGGGGAGATGAGCCAGGATGACTTTCGATACTGCTCCTTGAAAGAATGGGCGCCGCTGGCCGCGGCTGAACCGGTTGGCCGGGCTCGATGGGGCACGGGACTCCCCAATGCACAGGACTGAGTCGCGAAAAGCGGTGCACAGCAGAGCCGAGTGCCCAATCTTGTCCACCAGGTCCTCAAGGACGCCATGGCTGGCCAGGAGCAGCGGATCCGTCTGGCGAATCTGCAGGTCCATCTCGATGATCCGCGGGCCAAGGCTGTAGTAGCCGTTGCGAACCGTGGTGAGCAGGCCGGCATCATGCAACGTCTTGATGTACCGGTACCCCGTCGACCTGGAAGTCTCGAGAGACTCGATAATGTCCGCTGTTGACCAAACAGGGTCGGCTTCGCTGAACAGCTCCAGGACGTTCAGCATCCTTGCCAGACTGCCCGCGCTATCTGGAGCCGCAGTAGCCTCCCCAGCGCCATCCAATGAAACGCGTCCTCCCATAACCTGACTCCCATCCCTTTCCTTGTGTTACCCAGCCAACGGGCGATCAGCGTCCGCGTTGGCGGGCTACCAAACAAGCGGACGCGCCAGGTAGCTACTGCTCTAAGCTCTCTTCAACGATGGGCTTATTCGACGGGCTACGGTATGTGGTGTCCATTATAGTGCGTAGCTGCCTGGTGGCCGCGTAGAAATGCGACTGGCGATGCCTGCTGCCAATCGAAATGAGGGGCGGCAGGCATCGGCAGGCACGCTTGTGTGCAGCTTCCGCAAGCCCGAGGCATGAACTTGCATCCGCAGCTCCGCCCGATGCTTACAGTTGGATGTAGACGCTTTTGGTGTAGAGGTAGTTGTCCATGTGTGCGGCGGTGCCCTTGTATCCGTAGCCGCTCATTTTGGTTCCGCTGAATCCGACCAGGGGGTCGATGTAGCCGTAGCAGTTCACCCACATTGTGCCTGTGTGTACGCCGTGGACCACGCGAAGAGCGGTGGAGAGGCTTTGTGACCACACTGCTCCGCCGAGGCCAAAGTCGCTGTCATTGGCGATGTCGATGGCCTCATCGACGTCGTCGAAGGGCAGGATCGACAGGACCGGGCCGAAGATCTCTTCGCGGGCGATTCGCATGTGGTTGGTCACACCACCAAAGACGGTCGGCTGAACATAGTATCCGTTTCCGAGTTCGTCCCCGAGCCGTTGGCCGCCGTGAAGCAGTTCGGCCCCCTCGTTCTTCCCGATATCGATGTAAGACAGGACTGTGTCCAACTGCTGTTGGGAGATGACCGGGCCCATCGTCGCCGTGTCGTCCAAGCTATGACCGACCCGCTGGGTTTCCATGAAGGCCAGCAGCCGCCGGGTGAACTCATCGACGATGGACCGCTGAACCAGCACCCTGGTCCCGGCGAAACAGATTTGGCCGGAGTTGGCGAAAACGCCCATCGCGGCCCCGGGCACGGCTTTGTCCAGGTCCGCGTCCGCGCACACAATGTCCGCGGACTTGCCGCCCAGTTCCAGCTGCAGTTTTTTGATATTCGTCGTGGACGCCTCAATGATGCGCCGGCCGGTCTCAGTGGAACCGGTGAAAGCGATGCGGTCCACATCCGGGTGGGCCGCCAGCGCGTTACCGGCGTCCTTGCCCGGTCCGGTGATGACGTTGATGACGCCTGCCGGGACGCCGGCTTCGTGGAGGAGCTCGGCAACCCGCAAAACCGACAGGGAAGCTTCCGAAGCCGGCTTGAGCACGGTGGTGCAGCCGCTGGCCAGAACCGCCCCGATGATCCAGAACTGACCGCCGAGCGGGCCGTTCCAGGGGATGATGCCGCCGATGACACCGACGGGGGCCTTCAATGTCATGGTCGCGACGTTGCCGGGGATGCCGTTCATCAGCGTTTCACCGGAGATGTTGGTCGCCTGTCCGGCGAAGAATGCCAGCATCTTCATCAGGGCAGGCTTGGAGTTGCGCAGCCTTGAGATCGGGGCGCCCATGTCCAGCGCCTCGATCTGGATCAGTTCCTCGAATCTTTCGTCAAGGACCTGGGCGATGCGTGTCAGCAACCCCTGGCGCTCGTACGGTGTCCAGGTGCTCCACTGACCCTTAAACGCCGCACGTGCAGCGATGACCGCACGGTCGACGTCGGCCTCACCGCCGGCAGCAAACCGGGCCAGGAACTCACCGGTCGACGGATTCGTCGTGGTCAGGGTTTTCCCCGACACGGCCGGGACCCTCTCTCCGTCGATAAAGAGGTGGTGCACATCGCGGGACAGGAAACCCTGCGCCTGCTCGCTCAAAGCGAAGTTCTGTTCGGTTACGGTCATGACTTTCCTCTCAGATGACCCTTTGACATTCCGTCAATCAAAAATGAAGACGCCTTTGCCGATCTTGCGCTGATCGAACAGCTCGTAAGCCTGCTCTGCTTGGGCCAGCCGGAACTCGTTCGTAAACAGGGACTCAACGTCCAAGCCTCGTTCGGCGATGAACTGCGCACAGTCTTCCTGCTGGTTCTTGCTGAACGTGAGCGACCCCTGGACGGTTTTGTGCAAGTGGATGAGTTCTTCGCTGTCCAGGTCGATCTTGCCGAAGACTCCGACCATGCATGCGGTGCCCCAGGGCCGGACTGCCTGTATCGCCTGGCGGCGTACGGCGGGAATTGCGCTGCATTCGACAGACTTGTCCGCACCTTCCCCGTTGCGGGTCAGCTCGCGGATAGCAGCAACCGGGTCCTGCTCCCGGGGGTCGACAACGTAATCGGCTCCGAGATGCTTGGCCATTTCCAGCCGCGAAGGCTCAACGTCAATTGCGATGACCCTGGCCCCGAAAGCCTTCGCCAGCATAGTGACGCTCAGGCCAACGGGCCCTTGGCCGAAGACGGCCACGGTCTCGTCGGCAGACAGCTCAACTCTCTTGATCGCTGCGAAAGCCGTGCCGGTGCCACACGAGATCGCCGCACCGGTTTTGAACGAGAGTGAGTCGGGCAATTTGATGAGTGTGTGCGCGGGAACCTTCATGAACTCGGCATGCCCGCCGTCACCGTTTAATCCGCCGTAAACGATCCGGTGATTCTGACAATACTGCGTCCAGCCGGACCGGCAGTATTGGCAGGTACGGCACCCGTCGTAGTGGTGGACCATGACCCTGTCCCCGACTTTGGCCTCGGTGGGTCGGACGGCGTCGCCGACAAGCGTTACTACTCCGCAGGGCTCGTGCCCTTCAATGACCAGGTCCGATCCGGTGCGCAGCGGACCGTGGAGGTGATGAAGATCGCTCCCGCACATGCCGGAGGCTTTTATACTGATGACCACTTCATCCGGCCCGGGCACCGGGTCCGGATAGTCACGGATCTCGAGCTTACCTTCACCCTGGAAAACAACAGCTTTCATGCTAGAGCTTCTCCCTTCCCGGCGGTGTCTGGCAGGGGGCGCTACCGGATGCGTCCGGGGCAGGGGGAGCGAGGGGCAGCAATACCCGCTCCGGAATGACTTTTGAAATACGAGTGCGGCCGGATGGTCCGAGAGTGCCCGTTTGGCACTGGTTCGACAGACATTGTCCAGTCATGTGTCTTACTACCTTCGGCTGAGTGTTCGGTGGTCAGCGGCGCTGTGTTCACCGCTTTGGCAATGCTCCCCATGGCCCCGCGATACCTCTTGATGATATCCTGCATTATGGGACTTGGTCAATGACTCGGTAGTCTTGGCTCTACTCGTAAAAAAGGGAGACAGGGCGCACCAGGCGAAGTCATCCATGGTCGGCGAGTTGATCAGGGCGCCTGCGCCGCATCTTGTCCCGAAGTCTGCGGCCGTAGCTCTCGATTCCGCGCATTCTCGATTTCCACAACGAAAGGTGTCTCATGCCCATGCCTTCCAGTGATCTGGTTGAACACTTCGCGAGCTTTGTCGCTGAGACCAGTTACGCAAGTACGCCTCCCGATGCTGTTGAGGCGGCAAAGAAGAGCATCCTGGACACCTTCGGGGTCATCCTTGCCGCGAGTGGAACGGAACCGGCCGTACGCGGCTTGGTGGAGATCGTTCAGGAGAGCGCCGGCCGGCCAGAATCGTCCATACTTGCGTTCGGAGGAAGGGCTCCCGCGATCATGGCTGCCTTCGCTAACGGCGCTATGGCGCACTGCCTGGATTTCGACGATCAAACCCCCTGGGGCCAACATTCGTCCAGTTCCATCGTCCCGGCGGCGTTCGCCGTTGCCGAACGCATTGGGGGTGTGACCGGCAAGGACATGATCGCTGCAGTCGCCGCCGGACAGGACATCTTCGCCCGACTGCGCTGCAACGTCGGATGGAAAAAAGACTGGAACCTCTCACCGGTGATAGGAGTGTTCGCGGCTGTTGCTGCCGCGGGCCATCTGCTGAACCTGTCGCGCGCAGAGATGATTAATGCCTTTGGCATCGCCACTATGCAATCATCCGGGCTTATGGAGCTTGTCGCCGGCACTGGCGGCAATGTACGCGGAATGTATGCCGGGTTCTCAGCCAAAGGTGCCGTTCTCGCCGTACTGCTCGCCCAGAAAGGCGTGACCGGCGTCCCGACTGTCTTCGAAGGCCAGTATGGATTCTTTAACACCTACTTCGACGGCCGATACGATCGCGAAGCCATCCTCGAAGGCCTGGGGAAAGAATTCAAAGGCAGCGGAACGCTGTACAAGCTCTGGCCTACCGTGGGCACCGCTCATAGCCACATCCACGCCATTATTGAGCTGGTGAACGAGAACAACCTTCTGCTGGACGACGTTAGGGAAATCCGTCTCTACGTCGGCGACTACCACGATCTGATGTGTCGCCCGCTGGAGGAGAGGCGCGCGCCGGCAACGCTGGTAGACGCCAAGTTCAGTCTTCCCTTCCTAGTGGCTGTGGCGGCCGTTCATCGGGGTGTGCAGGTTTCACATTTCACTGAGGAAGCGCTGAAAGATCCCAGAGTTTTGAACGTAGCCAAGAAGATAGTCCCAGTAAGCGACGCAAGCCTTGACTGGAAGCTCGAGCTGCCCCCGGGTCGCGTAGAACTCGAAATGACCGACGGCAGGAGATTCCACAAAGTGGGGACCGGTGTCCCCGGCAACCCGGAAGCGCCGTTGGACTGGAAGGCCATTGGGCAGAAGTTCAAGGACTGTGCAGCTGCCTCTGTCACGCGCCCGACACCCGATCAGCTAGCCACCGCCGAACGAATCGCGCGGAACCTTGAGACTGTTCCCGATGCCGTGGAACTGGTGAGGGCTCTGGCGCCCCGGAACTAAACCTTTCCACCATTTCAAAAAAGACCACCCCGGTTCCATGGAGCCGGGGTGGTCTCTTTGTTTTCGGATCAGGTGGAAAGACCACCAATCGTCTCGTGGTCAGCGATATCTTTCCGCTCACACGAGCCGCGGGTCGGGAAGGGTGGGACCCGCGGCTTTGTGAGGCCGAACTGCTTACGGTGCTGCCAGTGCGATGTTCATATGCTCAGGCGTGAGCAGGCTGGAAACCGGGACGCTGGAGGGGATCTCCGGGCTGTTGGTGTCAAGGACCGAGTCGCTTGAAACGGTTGGAACCCGCACAGGCACCTGGGCTGGAACCTCCCGGCCTTCCCTTATCTTGATCCCGGCGGTGACGCCAAACCGACCAAACCAGACGTGGCTGCTCGCGAGCCACGACTTGGGCGTCATTCCAGCATCCTTCGCCTGCTGAACCATGGTGAGCCAGGAGTGGTTCATCACGTCGCTCAGGAAGGCCGGAGGTGTCTTGCGATCGTCGATGTAGGGCTTCAGGAAGTCGTCGGTCGTGTAGTCGTAAATGACTGCCGCGGGCTCCTGTCCCGAGGCCAGAAGGGCGTTGGCAGCCTGCGCTGCGCCTTGTGCTGTCCATTGCGTGAAGCCCTCTGTGATCTGGGTCCAGCCAGCACCGTCGAGGACCTTCTTAAGGCAGGGCTGCCATTCCGCGGCGTTGCTGTTTCCGGGGATCCCGGTGTACAGGGCGTAGGTCTTGTTGTTCCCGAGCTCATCAATCAAGGCTTGGGCGCCCTCGGTGTAGAGCTCGCACAGGGCCAGCGGTACCTGGGCGGACACGGAAGACGCTGCGTCACCTGGGAGCGGTGTGTTCACTGTGACGACGGTGATCCCGGCCTGTTTGGCTTGCTGCAGCGCGGACGCGATGGCCCCACCAAAGACTGGGTCGGTTACGATGATGTCGACCTTCTGTGCGATAAGACTCCGCAGGTTCGCCAGTACCGCCGCGACATCGCCGTTGGCGTTGTTGTAAACGATCCTCTTGACTTGCGGATACGCCAACGCCTGGGCTGTGGCCTCGCCCCGGAAGATGTTACCCCACGCGTTGCTACTCTGCATCGCCAGGGCCACGGTAAGGGAGCCGCGTCCTGTGTCGCAGGAACCCTGCTGCAGGCAGGTTTGGAACAGTTCATTCTGCTCCGGGGTCAGCGGCTTTGAGGCAGCTGCCATGGCATCTGCCACAACCGGGTCCAGCTCGGAAACGGGGATGTCGGTAAGGAAGGTCTTCTTGATCGTGGCCGCGAGGGCCTGCTGATCGACGCTTTGTGCGGTGATGTCCTCGCCGGACGCGGTCGCGGGCGCGTTTGAACCGCCCGAGGACCCCGTCGTCGAGCAGCTTGCCAACGATGCGGCAAGCAGGAACGCTGCCAGCAGCTGAAGAACCGATCGGTTCTTGTTGGGCCCTGAGCGGGCCGGGGATGCAATTTTCATGTGGTGTATCTCCTTAATGGAAGGGTAGAGGCGCACACGGTTCTCCTTTGATGTGGGTGCGATGACAGGCTGTGCTCAGCGGTGTGACTCATGGGCTTGTGCAGGAAGCGCAGTGCACTCCTGCTTCCCCAAAAGCCGCGGGTTCCCGATTGTTGGACCCCGCGGCTTTGGTGAGGGCGATCCGTGGCTATGGTGCAGCCAGTGCGAGGTTCATCTGCTCGGGCGTGAGCAGGCTGGAAGCGGGAACACGGGAGGGGATTTCCGGGCTGTTGATGTCCATAACCGAATCGGTTGTGACAACCGGTACCCGAACGGGCACTTCAGCGGGAACCTGCTGGCCCTCCTTGATCTTGATTCCGGCCGTAACGCCGAACCGGGGGAACCAGACATGGCTGCTTGCGAGCCAAGACTTCGGGTTGATTCCGGCATCCTTCGCCTGCTGAACGGTGGTGAACCATGAGTGGGTCATCACGTCGCTCAGGAATGCCGGAGGTGTCTTGCGGTCGGCGATGTAGGGCTTCAGGAAGTCATCTGTGCTGTCGTCATAGATGATCGCGTCAGGTTGCTGACCCGATGCGAGAAGGGCGTTGGCAGCCTGCGCGGCGCCTTGTGCTGTCCATTGCGTGAAGCCCTCTGTGATCTGGATCCAGCCGGCATCTTCGAGAACCTTCTTTGCGCACGGCTGCCATGCAGCGGCGTTGCTGTTGCCAGGGATGCCGGTGTATAGAGCATAGGACTTGTTGTTCCCGAGCTCCCTCACCAGGGTCTGGGCGCCTTCGGTGTACAGGTCGCAGAGTGCCAGCGGAACCTGGGCAGACACCGAGGACGCTACATCGCTGGGGAGCGGGGTGTTGTATGTGACCACGGTGACCCCTGCCTGCTTGGCCTGCTGGAGTGCGGACGAGATGGCCCCACCAAAGACCGGGTCCGTCACAATGATGTCGACCTTCTGCGCGACGAGGCTGCGCAGATTGGCCAACACCGCCGCGACATCACCGTTGGCATTGTTGTAGACGATTCTCTTAACCTGCGGGTACGCGAGCGCCTGGGCTGTGGCTTCGCCACGCATGATGCTGGCGAAGGAGTTGCTGTTCTCCAGCGCGATGGCCACGGTCAGGGAGCCGCGTCCTGTGTCGCAGGAACTCTGCTGCAGGCACGTCTTGAACAGTTCATTCTGCTCCGGTGTCAGCGGTTTTGAAGCCGCTGCCATGGCATCTGCCACAACCGGGTCCAGCTCGGAAACGGGGATGTCGGTCAGGAAGGTCTTCTTGATCGTGGCCGCGAGGGCCTGCTGATCGACGCTTTGTGCGGTGATGTCCTCGCCAGACGCCGTCGCGGGCGCGTTTGAACCGCCCGAGGACCCCGTCGTCGAGCAGCTTGCCAGCGACGCCGCAAGCAGAAACGCTGCCAGCAGCTGAAGAACCGATCGGTTCTTGTTGGGCCCTGTACGGGCCCGGGATGCCATTTTCATTGATGTAACTCCTCATAGGGATGTTTGGTGGGGCCCATGGCTCCCCGTTGATATGGGCGCCCACGAAATAGCCAGCTGGGACATACGGCAAAAGCTGTGGGCCTCAGCCATCGGTGACGAAGCATGGAAAGCCTCGCTCGAGTGGCGAGAAGTCAGCTGTCAGCGTCATCTACCCGTGGACAGGAACCTTTTTGTGTCCTTGCTCACGGTTGAACAATATCTCGTAATGTGGGATAGTGTCAATCATGGACGTCGGCCCCTGCGCGGATAAAGCGGACGGGCCGAATGACGCAGTCCCTGGTTTTGCTGGGATCGCATGAACATTTCAAGTGCAGGAGAGACTGGCCGCCCGCGGGCGGAAAAGGCTCTTGCCTTGCGCATGACTTAAACCGTTTGTGACCTACAGCACGTTCGCGCTAAGTGGAGCAAAGTGCAGCCAATCTGCGCGAACCAATCGTTCGGTCGCCCTGGCCGAAACTTCAGTGAAGCAATGTTGCTTCTGACCCGGAGGTTCAAAGAAGTGTTGATAACCCTGCGGAGGAATCCGCGATGACTACAGATGTGACCGGCAACGGCCCGACTTATATCCCGCCCGCTGCCGCCCAAAACCGGCTGACAGATCTGAAGTACCGGTTTCCCGCCCGGTATCTGGCCAGTTGGGGCGCACTGGTCCTGCTGCTGCTGTTTGCAGTGGTAGTTGCTCCCGCCAGCCTGGGCGGGAACTCCGTGCGGGTTGTCAGTGCCCTCGCCGGTGTCCTCGCCTTGGCAGCAATGGGGCAGATGCTCGTCGTAATGCTGGGCGCAATCGATCTGTCAGTCTCTGCCGTGGTGGCTGCCTCCGCCGGAATAGTAGTTCACTACGGTGTTCCCGGAGCCAACCTGTGGCTCGTCATTCCCGCAGCCCTTGTACTGTCCATGTTGATAGGCATCGTCAACGGCTTCTTTATTTGCGTTCTTCGGCTCAACTCGATCATCGTGACATTGGCGACCTACGGAATCGTCACAGGAGGGATGCTTCTGTGGACCGGAGTGTCCTTCTCACTGACGGGTGAAGCGCCGGAGCAACTGCAGCAAGTAGCCCAGTGGTCACTGCTAAACATCAACATGTGTTTCATGGCCGCGCTTATTGTCGGCCTGATCCTTGCTGCCGTGCTCTCGTACACCCGTGCAGGGCGCAGGGTCGCCCAAGTCGGATCGAATCCTCGGGCAGCAATGGCCTTGGGGGTACGTGTCACCCTGGTTCAGATGAGCACGTTCGCCGCCGTCGGCCTCCTTTACGGAATCGCCGGGGTGCTCGTTGCCGGCTTCATCGGTACTCCGGACATCTCCATCGGTGCTCCCTACCAGCTGGCGACGGTGACGGCCGTGGCCATCGCCGGGCTCACCTTCAGTGGCGGCCCAACCAGTGTCGCGAGCCTGCTCGTATCCTGCGTCTTTCTTCAACTGCTTGATCAGGCCCTTGTTGTGGCCGGGTTCCCCACAGGCGCGCGAATCATGATTCAGGGCTTCACCCTCGTCGTCGCAGTGGCGGCAATAACCATCAGCCAATATGGCGTTGCCGGAATTCGGCGCATTGCGGCGCTGCAACTGGGAAGGCCTCTGAAATGACAAGCCAACTCACACCGCCGCCGTCGCGAAGGATCAAAGGAGAACACGAAGTGGAAAAAATTGTGGACGTGGGGACTTCCCATTCCGGCTCTCTGACTGCAGAGGTGGACTCCAAGCAGCCGGCTGTAGTCCTTACCGGAGTGTCCAAGTCGTATCCGGGCGTGAAGGCGCTCACAAACGTCAATTTCGACTGCCGGCCGGGGGAAGTCCACGCGCTCGTGGGAGAAAACGGCTCCGGGAAGTCCACCCTCATCAAAATCGCTTCGGGCGTACTCACGCATGACACTGGCGAAGTCACCATCGGAGGTCAGTCGCTGGCCGGCGGGTCAGTAAAACGCGCCCGCAAACTCGGTCTCGTTACCGCATATCAGGACACATCCTTGGTTGAGGAACTCACCGTCGCGGACAACATTGCGCTCTCCTTCAACGCCATTGGCGAGCCGCGCCCGTCGGATCTTGACCGGCTGCTTGCCCGCTATGACCTGCCGTTTAAACCCACGGACCTCGTAGGCGCACTGGGTCCCGGCGCACGCCAGCTCCTCGAAGTCGCGAGGGCCATGAGCCACCAGCCACGTGTCCTGATGCTTGACGAGCCCACCGCTGCCCTGGACATGCAGTACGCGGCACACTTGGAAGAGCTGATCCGGCAGTCCCGCGACGAGGGGGTCGCCATTGTTTATGTCAGCCACCGCTTGGAAGAGGTCCGCCGCCTTGCCGACAGGCTTACTGTCCTCCGCGACGGGGTGATCCAGGGAACCTACAGTGGCCGGAACTGGGAAGTGGACGAAATAGTTGAAGTCATGGTCGGTGCCCCAACCGACCTTGAGTTCCCGACTCGAACGCCGACTAAGGCGCAGACCAACAGGCTGGAGGTTCGGGACCTGTCCGGGCAGGGCTACGGCCCCGTATCGATCAACGTTCGTCCAGGCGAGATTGTCGGCGTCGCAGGTGCGGAAGGCAACGGACAGAGAGCCTTACTACGCGGCCTCATCGGTGAAAAACGCACTTCGGGAGAGATCCTGGTCGACGGCAAGCCCGTTGGACGGGGCGGTCCGTCCGCGGCTCTGGATGCCGGCATCAGTTTCCAGAGCGGCGATCGCGCTGTGGAGTCTGTCTATAGCGAGCTGTCTGTGATGGAGAATGCTACTGCCCAGCTGGGTCCTGAAAGCGGCCCCTTCGGCCTTGCCCTGCCCAGTCGCCTTCGGGAGGCCTTCGGTAAGGTGTCGAAGCAGCTCGGCATCGTGGCCGCATCGCCCTACCAGCCAATCAGTGGCCTCTCGGGGGGTAATCAGCAAAAAGCTGTCCTTGCCAGGCCAGCTTTGCGACCCCCCAAGGTGCTGGTCGTCGATGAACCGACTCAAGGAGTTGATGCAAGGGCGCGCATGGACATCTACCGCGTCTTGTCCGGCGCGGCCGAGGAAGGAATGGCCGTTCTCGTAAATTCCTCAGACTCAGCTGAACTGGCGGGGATGTGTGACCGGGTCTATGTCATGTCACGCGGCACCGTCGTCCAGGAGTTGGCGGGGCCGACGACAGAATCCGCTATCGTCCGCAGCTTCGTCAGCGCGGCTGGCGTAGACCAGAATCACGTTGACCAGATACCCAGCAATGCTGGTCTGGCGTCGCGACTCATCGCGCGCGCCTCCTCGAATTTCCCCATTCTTGCTCTGTTGTTGCTGACGGCAATTGTGGCGGGGTACGCCGGCAGCCAGTCGCCGTTCTTTTGGACGTGGCCCAACCTCGCGAACATGCTGATCATCGCATTGCCCTTGGCTTTCGTTGCCCTTGGACAGCAATTCACCATGCTTTCGAGAGGCTTTGACCTTTCGGTCGGTTCAACGATGAGTCTTACCGTCGTCCTTGTCTCGATGACGCTCCCGGATCTGAGCCCCGCTTCCTTAGCGGGAACGATCCCCTTGCTCCTTCTGGTCGCGGCGGCAATCGGGGGTTTCAACGCCGTGCTGATCGGCTGGCTGAAAATCAACGCCGTCGTTGCCACCATCGCCACCATGGGCATCGTCCAAGGCATCGCCATCATCCTCCGGCCCGCACCGGGCGGTGTCATCGCGCCGGACCTCGGGACTGCTGTCAGCCTCGGCGTCGCATTCGTGCCAGCTCCATTTATCGGCCTGGTCGTGTTGACCATCGCACTCGAGCTGTGGCTCTATCGGAGCCGGTCTGGGCTGGCCGTGCGAGGTGCCGGCTTCAACCCGGAAGCAAGCCGAAGGATCGGCCGGCAGGTCGGCGTCATTCGGGCCGTCGGACTTCTCGTGTGTGCCCTCGGGGCGGTCGTCGGAGGCGTGCTTCTGGCTTCCCAAACAGGCATCGGATCGAACGCCGTGGGCGCAACATATTCGCTTCCCGCGTTCGCCGCAGTGTTCCTGGGAGGGGCCGTCATGACCGGCGGCAGGGGCTCCTTCATCGGTGCGCTCCTGGGAGCCGTGTTCCTCTCGCTACTGGACAACGTCACCCCGCTGCTGAACATCCCCAACGCGACCGAGCAGGTCATTTACGGCATCATCCTGCTCGTTGCCGTGTCCGGCTACACAGTGGCCCAGCGGGTACGTACACGGAAATGATGTTGGCGACGGGTCAAAGACGCTCAAAAAAATGAGGAGGAGACGTACGGGATGGCAATGACGGCCGCAACGGGCCTTCGCTGACCCCGAAGTCTGATTTAGTGATTATTGGTCCCAAGCTTGCAGGGCTGGCTTATCCGGCCCTGCAAGCCTCTTTACCGCCATGCCCCCGCTGACAAGAAGGAGCCCAATCTTGCGCGCAAGCCAGGAAATCGTCAACCTGCTGACCGAGTACTACGCCGCGATGGAGACTAACCAACCTGACCGGTACGGCAAGTACTTCGCTTACGACATAACTCTGACCTTTGCTCCCGCACCCACCATCACCGGTCGCGATGCGGCGCTCACTGCCATGGCGGGATTGCTTGGCCGGGTGCGATCGTTGCACCACGATCTGGTCAACGTATGGGAAGAAGACGAAGGCGTTGTCATTTTCGAGTCTCTCGGCGTCTGGCACCTCCACAACGGGAGGAGCGTGTCAATCAAGGCATGCTCCGTCTTCACTGTTGAAAATGGCAAGTTCACGGACCAGCGCATCTATGTCGACAATTCGCCCCTCTTCGAACTGCTCGATGAACCCGTGGCGGCCAGCCCGTCGTCGTGAGGGACTCCTCTCCGTACACACGTACGGGGACCAATGGTCACCCGGGCGCGAAACCTGATCAACGGGTCCTGGATCATCCAAAATGACATCACCGCGCGAGGACTTGTTGTTTAGCAAATCCCATTGTATGGGATATTTATAATATTCAGGATTAGGTTCCCACTAAGCGGGCGATGGCACCTGAAGCGGACGCGGCAGGCACTCATCCTGCCTGGGGAAGAGCGACCCTCCTGGGCCAGTCCGCTCCCGCTTTCCAAATGGCTGACGGCTCCGCATGGGGCCGCATCCGTCGTACATCGAGAGGAGAACATGGAATACGCGGGGAATCCGGACGAGCCGAACCAGTTCGTCGGATCAGCGGTGGTCACTGGAGCATCCTATGACCACCGAAAAACCATTTTGCAACTTCGGACTTTCGCGGGAAGTTGCCTCAACTACAGCCTTGACGACATTCCCGACGCGGCCGGCGAGGCCGAATTCCGCAGGAACCATCCCCTTCCCATCTCGGTTAAGATCCAGCAAGGTGGCGAATGCTGCAGCGTGATCGCGCTGACCTCAGATGGAACGCGACGCTCGAACGTGAC
Source organism: Arthrobacter sp. CDRTa11 (assembly GCF_026427775.1). Taxonomy (NCBI): domain Bacteria; kingdom Bacillati; phylum Actinomycetota; class Actinomycetes; order Micrococcales; family Micrococcaceae; genus Arthrobacter; species Arthrobacter sp. CDRTa11. Next base: position 2,403,309 of record NZ_CP044532.1, read on the forward strand.
TCTGGGCACGGCGCTGGCACTGCACCAGGCCGGGGTTCATGCGGTCGTCGACGGGGGTCGGCAGACCGAAGTGTCTTGTTCATCCAAAACGGCAAAGAGTCAAACGGCGATGCCCTGACCCTTGACTAAAGAATCCGCCGACGGAGGGGTGTTGAAGTGGCAGACACTTCAGCGAACTCAGCGGCTTCAACACCAGTAATGCGGGGCTGGCCCGTGCTCGGTGGTGGACAAGCCTTGCAGAGCGGAGGGTCGCCGCGACGGGTGCAGTGTGGTCGTGCCACCCAGCTCGAAAATTCGCGGCGGGGACGCCATCATCGCGATCCTCAATGCGCTCACGGCCAGGACCCGATCTCTGATGTTTACCATGGCATACCGAATGGATCAGTGACGGGCCACGATTTCGTCTGCCCAGTCGAGGAGCCGGGCAGCAACGAGCTGGTCCGACGTTCCCCCTGCTCTAACGAGGAAACGATCCACCATGCAGGCCCCTTCTTCGTGAACAGTTCCAGAACGCGCAAAATCAAATCCAGGATTAACGAACCCCGTCCACCCACGTGAGCAACCATCCTCGTATCGTCGACCCGTCACGCGGGCACACCAACAATTTGTCATATCTCATAGTGTAGGATATTGGTAACTCTTTGGGAATGCTTTTGGAATGCCTAACTTGAGCCGCGCCGCTGGGCGCATCGCCTCACGTGTCGCAGCCCGCAGGGGGTGAAAGTCTGGGAACGCGTACTTTTGGCTGGGGGAGCGCAGGCGTAGAAGCGCCTGGCCCAGTATTTCCAGCGGAACTCCCGGATACCTCGATCTCGTGAACGGCGCTGCTTCTCCAGCAGGCTTTCCGTTGTGAACCTGCCCGCCTGTTTGACGCCGAGCAACGACAGGGACCTGGACGTCGCGCCGCTCGTTCCCGTTCCACGCGATCCCCAAGCCGCCCAAGACTGTCTTCTGAACGGTGAAAATAAGTGCCGCGGCGCCGTAGACGCCGGGGGCGAACTCTCCCTTCGTCAAGAGGTAGCCGCCCTCTTGATCTCGCCCAGAGACTTGCGAAAAAAGCATCACGTGCTGCCCAGCCCAGGGACCTCAACCACTGTATGTCTACGGGGGACAGATGGCTTTCAGGCGGTGATGGGGGATGTGAGCCAGGATGCCTGTAACCGCTCCTTGGAACAAGGGGCGCCACTGTCCGCGGCCGAACCGGGTTTCTGGGCTCTGCACGGCGCGGTGCTCTCCAACGCAGAAGATTGAGTCATCATCAAACGCTGTTAGCAGAGCGGAATGCCCGATTCTTCCACAGTGTCCTCGAGGACGCCAGGGCAGGCCAGCAGCAACGGATCCTCGCGGCGGTATTTAGCCCTTGATGATAAGGCTCTAATAGCCATGGCGCACCGCGGTGAGCAGTCCTACGTATGGAGGATCTTGATGTAGCGCCTTCTCGTCGCCCTGGTTCCTGTGACGGCTGGTTCCTGACAATCTATCTGGGCCAATATCGACCTTGTCCGGGCGTCGAGGGAAACCCGGACGCTCAAGGAGCACCGCCAGCCGTTAAACATGCTGGCAGGATGGTTGCTGAACGCGTCACGACGCGGCCAGGGCAAGGCGTCATCGTCGGACGACTTCAGTTGCTGCCAGTGGCCGCCGTTCCCGATGGCGTGTCCTTTCCTGTCAGGAACAATGATCTGCTGTATTAGTTGTCGGCGTAGGGTAGTTCTCGTTTGGTGGTGAGGTCCCAGACGACGGCTTTGCGGCGTGTGTACATGGCGATGGAGTCGAAGCCGTTTTCTTTGCCGAAGCCGCTTTGTTTCATGCCTCCGAAGGGGACGGTGGGGTGGAAGGAGCGGTAGGTGTTGATCCATACCGTTCCTGCCTCGAGGCGTTTGGCGAGGTATTGGATGGTCCGTGCGTCGTTGCCCCAGATTTGCGCGCTGAGTCCGAATTCGGAGGAGTTGGCGCGCGCGGTTACTTCATCGACGTCGGAGTAGGAGAACACGCTGGCCATCGGCCCGAAGGCCTCATTGAGGGCCGCGGGATTGTCGTCCTTGACCTCTGCGAGGACCGTGGGCTGGTAGAAGGCGCCGCCTGCGAGTTCGCCGTCCTCGGCCGGGGTGCCGCCGGCGAGGGCGACCGCGCCGGCGTCGATCGCGCGTTTGACCAGATTGTCCACGCGTTCACGGTGCGGGCGGCTGATGAGCGTGCCCATCTGCGAGGATTCCTTCGTGGGAAGTCCGACCCGTACTGTTTGCGCTTTCTGCCCGAGCCGTTCGCTGACCTGGGCATACATCGAGTCCGGGACGAAAATCCGGGATCCGGTCACGCAGCTTTGGCCGCTCTTTGCGAAGTTTGAGTGCAGCAGCGACGGGATAGCGGCCTCGAGGTCGGCGTCCGGCAGCAGGATCGCGGGGCTCTTCCCGCCGAGTTCGAGGAATACCGGCACGATGTTCTTAGCGGACTGGTTGATGATCGCCCGCCCTGAATCCGGTCCGCCGGTGAAGGCGATCATCCCGATATCCGGATGCTCGGTGAGCAGCGGCCCGACCACCGCTCCACGGCCGGTCACGACACTGATCACACCGGCCGGAACGCCTGCCTCAAGGGCAAGTTCAACCATCCGGTAGTTCAGCAAAGGGGCGACCTCGGGTGCCTTGATCACGATGCAGTTCCCGGCCACGAGCGCCGGGCCCGCCTTCAACGCGACGAAATTCGCGTTCCCGTTATAGGGGCTGACGCCCGCGACGACGCCGAAGGGCTCATCAAGACCGTACGAGAGCCGGTCAGGCAACTGCGCGAAGGTACGTCCTTCGAGCTTGTCAGCAATCCCTGCGTAGTAGCGCAGGACCCGGGCGCTGTTGTCAATGTCAGCCATAGCCTCGCGGCGGAGGTGGCCCACATCGGCGACCTCCAGGTCAGCCAACTCATCACGGTGCTGAACAATTGCATCCGCCCAGGCCCCGAGCATTCTGGCCCGGACCTCCGGCGCCGTTCCCCGCCACACCTTCTCATACACAGCCTTCGCTCCCGCGACCACTGCGTCGATCTCTGCAGCATCAGCCTCATGCAATGAACCAATGACAGTGCCCGTAGCCGGATTATGAATCTCCAACTCAAAGCCAGCTGAAGGAACCCTCACCCCCTCGGCAGAGATTAGGCCGACACGAAAGGGCCTTCCTTCTCGCGTCCCGGCAAACACTTCGGACGTTGTCGTTGTCATCTTCGCGATCATCCTTCAGTTGGGTGGTGACTGGATTGGAGTTGTTGGTTCAAAAGTTTCGGGCTGGTCCTGCTTCTCGGACGGCGCTGCTTCCCCCTGGTTGCGGGGTGGCACTTTGACGAAGAGCAACAATACGAACGCGAGCGAGAGCGCAACCAGCGGAACGGTCATTCCTACAATGGTGTCGCCAGGAGTGGCCAGCTTGCCGATGAGAAACGGCCCGAAGAAACCGCCGGCAGAAGCCAAGGAATTGATAACGGCGATTCCAACCACTGCTTGCCGCTTTGTCAGGATCTGGCTGATCAGGGCCCAGTACGTAGGGATGTTCCCGATCACGCCGCAGGCCAGCAGGATGAGTCCTATCATTCCCAGCAGTGGGGAGCCGCGGAACACGGCAGTCATGAGCAGGCCGACGATAGCGGTGGCGAAGCAAGTCAGGACGATAAACTTCCGTCGTCCGCTGATGTCTGCATAGCGGACGAGCAGCAACATCACGATGGCACCGCACAAGTACGGTATAGCTCCGTATAGACCGATATTGGTCGGAGAGTATGACGGATTCAATTGGGACACGACTTGCGGGAGGAAGAAGGTCATCCCATAAGCTGCTACCCCGGCTAGTGCATTGATCAGGCCCAAATACAGGATCTTGGGGTTCCGCAAGGCCCGCAGCTCGCTCGAGTTGTCGTGCTTGTCTTCGGGCATGGCTGCATACTCTTCGGCTATGGAACCTTCCAGCCACTTCTTTTCGTCAGCATTGAGCCACTTGGCCTTGCTCGGCCGATCCGCCAGGGTCAGTAGGATCCAAATCCCGAGTAGGACCGGCGGCAGTCCTTGGAGGATGAAGATCCATCGCCAAGAGCTGAGCCCAAACCAGTCCACGTGCTCTAGAATCAAGCCGCCACTTACGCTTCCAACAATGAGAGCAGCAGGCATGGCCAGCGCTATGGCACCGATAGCCCGGCCGCGGTCGTGATTCAGGAACCAATAGGTGAGGAAAAGAATGAGTCCAGGGAAAAGCCCGGCCTCAGCAATGCCTAGTAGGACGCGGGCGAAATACAACTGTGTGACCGAGTGCACGAATCCAGTAGCCATGGTGACCAGGCCCCAGGTGATCGCAATGCGCGCCAGCCAGAGTCGGGCGCCGACCTTCGCGAGAATCATATTGCTGGGAACCTCAAGGAGAACATATGCGACAAAGAAAATCGCGGCGACAGCGCCGTACGTCGCAACGTCAATGCCGAGTTCCTTGCCCATCGTCAATTGGGCATAACTAATGGAGGCGCGATCCATATAGTTAAACGCGTACAGCAGGAAGGCGACCGGCAGGATTGTCCGTCTAACCTTCTTGATGACCGATTTTCGGTCTACGGCCGACTTGGCCGGTATGAAACTACTTGTAGCCACGCTGCTACCTCCTGGTAGGTTGTGCCCATTTGGGCTAGATCTATAGAGCGTTTGTGACGTCCCTGAGGATTTTGAAGGATGGTTTGGAGACTGAATGACTCTTGAGGGCAGGATGGAGCTGCTTATTTGGCTGAAGCCGACAGATGCTGGCATCCTCAGGAGCTGACATGATCAGCTCGAGGCGGTGGCCGTTATCACTCGAATGGCGCCATTAGGGCCCAACCGTTTCTGGCCTTGGCCTGTCAGCGGACCAGCTCGAGGACCTGAGTGATCTCAGTACAGGCCTCCAGAGCCATCACGAGGTCTTGCACTTTCTTGACATTCTCAAGGGGAACGGGTTGGATCGAAGCTTCCGCGCAATCACTGAACTTTTGCTGGAGCTCTTCCCATGTCATCGGGCGTTCCGGCGTCCCGGGCACGTCGGAACCTAGGCGTTCAATGAGGCGACCGTCGCTTGTGACTATTTCGATCTTTCCGGCGGGCAGTTTAAGATTCCAGTTGTATGCCGGATCAGCTATCGGCTCAATCCGATTCGCAAGCGCGAGGATTTGCTGATCCTTGAGGGTATCCGTCGAGAAGTCAGAGATGCCCATCCTGCCCTTGACGAGCGCAAAGGCGACGAGGAAGGGCAACGAAAACCTGGCGTCCATAAGGGTTTCTGGCGCTTTTCGTTTCTTCAACGGCTGACTCATCCGCTCAGCGAAATCCCCGACATAGACGCGGACGGTTTCAATGTCCTCGATCTTGATCGGGTTTTCCCGTGCTAACTCGAGAGCAGCATGAATATAGGTGTGCGCGTTTCCCACCGCTGGCCAGTACTTGTAGGTCATGCCGGCAGAAAGGAATTCAGATCCGAGGTTCTCGAGCATCTTCTCGCGGTTGTATTCACCATTGAAGTAGACCTTGAACACGCCAGCCTCGCCTTCAAACAGGTTGGCCATTCCAAGCATCCCCTTCTGGGCCAGGAGCGCAGCGTTCACGCAGTTCTGTGCTATGAATCCGGCATAAAGCCCGCGCAGCTCACTGCCTGTGCCGAATATCTGCTCCATCGTGCCGCCCGCGTTCAGGCTGGCGATGCCCATGGAATGGGCGATTTGCCCGACATTCAGACCTAGAAGCGAGCCGCAGGCGGCTACACCGGAGTACACTCCGACCACGGACGACAAGTTCCAGTCCATGCGCCACCCCACGTTGCAACGCAAACGAATGAACAGTTCCTGTCCAATTGCCACAGCTGTGATTAGCTCTTTGCCGGTGACGTCGCCCTTGCGTTCCGCTAATGCAAGAAGCGCAGGTACGAGTGAACTGTCCGGATGAGCCCCCCAAGGCGTTTGGCTGTCGAAATCAAGGCCGTGAGCTAGCGTGCCATTGGCAAACGCGGCCGCGGTGGCGGGTATACGCCCGCCGAACCCGAGTATTCTGGCCTCTTCCTTGCCACCAGCATCCGTGAGGAGCTCGATTATAGGTCGAACGGCTGGTTCCATCCCGCTCGCCCCCAGCATGACGCCGAGTGTGTCCAAAATACTCTTCTTAGCGGCCTCGACCGCTTGCGGTGGCAGGTCAGAAAACCGCGTGTTTGCCGCAAAACCTGCGAGGTCGTGGGAGAGATCGACGCTGTGTACCATTTCGTGTCTTTCGTTTGTGTCTAATGCTCATCAAGGACTGCATTGCGTTCAGGGTTACCCGGCAAAGCGCGCTTCTGGCAGGCCCCTCACGCCGAGTCCGTAGATCGCGAACAGACCGCCGGCACCGTCCTGTGTGGTGGGCACCCCACGAACCGCCTTGGCCATGCTGGTGAAATAGAGAACGTCAAGATTCCGGCCCCCAAACATGACGCTGGTGACGTTGCGAACAGGAACTTCGAACTCCCCATCGATTGATCCGTCCGGGGCGTAGCGGATGATGCGACCCCCGAGTACCTTGGCATTCCACAGGTATCCCTCGGAATCGACGGTCGCTCCGTCGACGGTACGGGCGTAGTTCTGGTCGGAGATATGGAGCCGTTTGTTGGAAACTTCGCCGGCGCTAATGTCGTAGTCGTAAGCCCAGATGAGCTTGTGCTCCGAATCACCGAAATAGAAGGTTTTGTCGTCAGCACTCCAGCAAGGAGCGTTGGCGCAAACCAGGCCAGTGTCGATCTCCGCAACGGAAAGGTCGGGATCCAGCCGGTAGAGAGACCCGCCATCACCAGGCTTCCGGGTTATGCTCACGTTCAGGGGGTCGAAGTCATAGCCCATAGATCCCGCAAAAAATCGGCCGGCACGGTCAACCTTCCCGTCGTTGAACCGATAGCCGGGTTTATCGGTGAAGGGGTTAGCGATTGCAGTGACTCTTTGAGTTCCAAAGTCATAGAAATTGAAGCCATCGGCCAAGGCTAGAACAGCTCCGCCGCGTTCTCGCAGCGCCATCGAACCGATATAGGTCGGAACGTAGTAGGTGCGAACGTCGCTTCCGTCTTCGTTGCAACTCCAGATCTCGCAAGCTGTGCTATCAATCCAGTAGAGGCGCTGGTCCCGGACATCCCAAAGCGGGCCCTCGCCAAGATGATTTTTGCAGTCAACCAAAAGCTTGATTTCAACCATGAATTCCTCCGTTCAAGGTATGGGCTCAAGGCGCCCGAAACGCTTTCAGCCAGTGACCCGCGAAGCGTGCAAGCTAAAGGCACGCAGTCTGGCCGCCATCCACTGAGACAACCGATCCAGTCATGAAGCTTGCATCATCGGTGAGAAGAAAAACGATAACCGCAGCGATTTCTTCAGGGTTGCCTATTCGCCCAATAGGATGCCTTGCATTAATACGTGCCACGGCCTCGGGATCGCTCATCATGTATTCGATCAAGGGAGTCCTGGTCATCCCGGGGGCGACGGCGTTGACCCTGATACCGAGGGGACCGAGCTCGGGTGACATGGATTTCGTTATGCCCGAAATTCCAAACTTGGAGGCGACGTAGGAGAGGCGGTTGGGCACGCCCAGGATACCTGCGCCCGAAGAGATATTTACAATGGCGCGCGGCCCTGTGTCGTCTTTGACTGCAAGCACAAATGCTTGGCACATGTTGATCGTTCCGTCTAGATTCACAGACATGATCCTGCGGTGCTTTTCGGGATCGGTGGTGACGATACTTCCTTCACCTGTAATACCCGCGCAGTTTACCAAGCCACTAAGGCCGCCAAATTTTCCACGCATTTCGGCGAGAACTGCCACTGTCGCTTCTTGGTCACAGACATCAAGCACCGCTCCGTGGATCCGGTTGGAGTTGTCCGCGCTTGAAATTGCAGCATCGACGCCAGCCTGCGTGACGTCCACCGCAACCACTGTTGCTCCTTCACGAAGCAATCTCTTGACGGTGGCGGCACCAATGCCACTTCCGGCACCGGTGACCACGACTGTTCGCTCTTCGAATCGCTTCATTGAGACTCCTCTTGTATCTGCGCGCACGTCTGCTCCGGACCGGTTGGTTCCGGGGGAGGCTTAAGCACGTCGCTTTTGTATGTAAAAGATAGTTCCATATATGAGTTCAGTCGTCAAGGGTAAGTGCCCGAAGCAATCGGGTGCGTCAAGCGCGGGCAGCGCGCCTGGATTTGGGTTTGCTCGTTGCCCGGGGTGCGCCAAGAGAGCGTTACGAGGGCCCGGCCGTACGGGTCCGGTATCCACCGCGCGCGCCGAACTGAGACTAGAGGCATGCGGGCCCGGTGCTATTTGTCGGGAACTACCTTGGGATTAGGGCATCGGTCGCCTGGAACCCCTCCACTGAAGGCTTACTACTCTAGGGTGAGAGCTAATCCCGCAACGCGGGCTCAGTGTCGAAAGGAGGCCACGGGTAGGGCGGCTCAACTTGGCTGGTCCCGTAACGGAACTATCGTGAGAAGCTTTCAACCGGGCTCCTCAATTCTGGGCGATGAGACGGCGTTGGTATTGCGGCACGCGCCGGGTCAGTGCAGCCGGCCACAGCGATTTGCCTGTAGATCGCAACGGCCCTTACAAAAGGGCCTTTGGGTCATCATGGAGAACTCCAGAAAGGCATTTGACCTGTTTTAGAGCTATGAGTAACGTTCATATATAAAACTATGGTGCTGGCCTGAGCGGCTTAGCGCTGGCCGAATTAGGAGCAGTCGTCGTGGACACGGAAACAAGTGAGAGCAAGTATCGCGCACCGGCCCTGGCGAAGGGGCTCGAAATTCTTGAACTCCTCGCTTCGGCGGAAGCCGGACTCAGCCAAGCCGAGATCGGCAAGACGCTCGGCCGTACCACATCGGAGATTTTCCGCGTGCTGATGGTGCTGCGTGAGCGCGGCTACGTAGAGCTAGATAGCGGTGAGCGTTATCACCTGACGACGAAACTGTTTGAGGTCGCTCACCGTCATCCAATCATTCGGCGTTTGACGGCAATCGCCGGCGATGAGATGCAAAAACTTGCCAATCGCATAAGCCAAAGCATTCACCTCTGCATCCTCAATTCCGGGAAGTTGCTGGTTATCGCTCAGGTCGACGGTCCAGATACCAACGTAAATACGGTCCGTCTCGGTGCGCAGATTCCCATCGACGACTCTGCATCTGGCCGGGTCCTTGCCGCGTTCATGGAGGAAGAGGAACTCTCGCATTTGCTGGCGCTCGCAGGCAACGAGACAAGTGCTCGCCGCGCGCGATTTCTTTCCGATCTTACCGAGGTACGCAAAGCTGGGTTCTGCCAAGGGCCGTCGCTCACAATTCAAGGAGTAACGAACATTTCGGCCCCGGTGTTTGACCATACCGGTAAGGCCGTGGCTGCGATCACGGCGCCTTTTATCCATCGCCTATCGGGCATGGAGACAGTGCCCGTGGAGCAAGCCCGCGAGATGTTGGTCCAAACTTGCCGGGAATTGTCCCGCCGGATGGGTGCAGGCGTCACTGAAGATCAGACGGACGAAAAGGTCAACAAACACCCATAGGGCTCAACTAAGACCTGGGCGTCCCGGGCCAAATGCGGATCGTGGCCGCTTCTAGGAGCGACCGACCCCTTCTGCACGGCTGTATTGGCCCATGGGTAGGGCGCTAGTGTCCTTCTCAGCCGTGTTATCCGTTGGAGCGAGGTAGGACTGCCTGCGCTTAACCGAACAAGGCTTCGAGGTGGCTGTATCCCGATATATGGGATATCTTGTAAATTTATTGACACTGATTGACCCAGACCGACCGCGCGCTGCCCGGACTCGCCAGGATGAATTTGTGAAGCCATTGCAACTGTGGCCTGTGCTCACACATCTAAGCCGCACGCGTCAAGCAAAGGAGCAAAACATGAGTGGAATCATCCTTGTAGGAGTCGACGGTAGCGGAACGGCAGGCAAGGCAGCGGAGTCAGCCAGGGACCTTGCTGCATCGTTGGGCGCATCGTTGCACGTGGTATCAGCCTTCGACAGCGACCGCGCCGAAGTTTTCGGCAGCGGCAGTGATCAGTTGACCGTGTCCAATGCGGATGCCGCCGAGCACGTCGCCCGCACCGTCGCCGACACGCTCGGACGGGACATTGAAGTGACCTACTCCGCAGTACGTGGCAGACCGGCCGACGCACTCATCAAAGAGGCCCTGAGGATAGAAGCCCGGATCATCGTCGTCGGTAACCGGAGGATGCAGGGCATTGGCCGCGTCCTCGGCAGCGTTGCCAACAGCGTGGCCCACAGCGCTCCCTGTGACGTCTACATCGCCAACACCTACGACACCGACTGATAGGAACGGTTGCTCCCCGAACTCGCCCCCCGCCCAAAGGCGAACGATCAGTGGGGCCCTCTCGGCAGGTGAAATGACTCGCTTTTGAGGGGCTGGAAATGGGCGTTGAGCCGGGGCTGACGCTCACGATCTGGACAGCAGAGTCGGTCGCCGTCGGCCGTCGCATGCAACTGCTCGCCTCATTGGCGAGCTGGGAGAATACGTCCAGGCCGTCCAGCCCGCATCCCAGAGGATACGCACGGACGGCTGACGACGGCGGCGCTGCTGCCACTTGTGAACGGTGTGGACGCCGTCGACGGGGAAGCGCACCCGCGATGACACATCTGACGCGGTGTTGCCCGGCCACAGGACTTCAGTGGCCGCCACTTCCGGTTCCCCGAAATAGTTTGTACTGCCCTACATTCCACGAAAGAAGGACACCATGAAGACCACCATCGCGATCATCGGAGCCGGACCTGGCTTGGGTCTCGCCTCTGCCAGCCGCTTCGGAGCCGAAGGCTTCAACGTCGCACTCCTCTCCCGTACGCAGGAACACGTGGATGCACTCGCCGCTGAACTGACCGGCGCCGGCATTACCGCCCGCGGCTACGCCGCCGACGTCCGTGACCATGAGTCACTCAACACCGCTCTTGCCCGGGCAGCCGACGAGTTGGGGCCGATAGAACTCCTTCAATACAGCCCTGTGCCATCTAAGGAATATCTGCGCCCTGTTCTTGAAACGACGCGCGAAGAACTTCGCTCTGCGCTGGAATTCTCCGCGCTGGGCGCTGCGGCCGCCATGAACGCGGTTCTTCCCGGCATGCGTGCCCTCGGCCGGGGAACCGCCTTGTTCGTTAACGGTTCCAGCGCCGTCCGTCCCAACCACAACTACGCAGGAACCTCTGCCGCGTTCGCCGCTGAATCCGCGTATGCCCAGATGCTTCACGACGCCCTGGCACCGGAAGGAATCCACGTCGCGCAGCTCATCATTCCCTTGGGCATCGGTGGAGGCGATCCCGCGCACGAACCGGCCGCCCTGTCCGATAGCCTCTGGCGCATCTACACCGAAGGGAAGGACTTCCGTACCTTCGTGACACCTCTCGAATGAGTTTTCCCCAGTCAACACCCAGAACGGAAGAAAAATCGTGTCCCGCATCCTCGTTACCGGCTCCACCGACGGGCTCGGCCGCGCGGCGGCCAAAGCGCTGCTCGACGACGGCCATACCGTCGTCGTGCATGCCCGCACGAGCGGGCGGCTGGCAGTTGTCCAAGACCTCCTCGACCGCGGCGCGCAGGCCGTGGTTGGCGACCTCGCCAGGCTTGACGAGGTACGCGGACTGGCCCAGCAAGCAAACGCCCTGGGCCGATTCGACGCCGTAATCCACAACGCTGGCGTCATCGGAGGGCCGTCCCTGCTGTCGGTGAACGTCGTCGCCCCCTTCGTCCTCACAGCGGAAATGGAACGGCCTGACCGTTTGATTTACCTCAGCAGCAGCATGCACCACGGCGGCCATGCAGATCTCGCCGGGGTGGACTGGAGCGGCGGACAAAAGCCCCGTTCATATTCCGACAGCAAGCTGTTCGTGACTGCCCTCGCGGCGGCGGTTGCAAGGTTGTGGCCGGATGTGAGCACTTACGCCGTGGATCCCGGGTGGGTGCCGACCCGGATGGGCGGTCCAGGCGCCAGCGACGAACTTCGGCTTGGCCACGTCACACAGGCCTGGCTGGCTGCGGCAGGGAACCCCGAAGCACTCCGGAGCGGGCGCTACTGGCACCACCAGAAGACGCAGGCGCCTCATCAGGCGGCAGGTGATGAACACTTCCAGGCGGCGCTCCTTAGCTCGCTGGCCGACTACACGGGAATCGCGATCCAGGGAGCACCAAAATGACGAATTGGGGCCAATGCGGTTGCATGGATCGCCGGGAGCGATGACCCGCACATCGCACCGTTCCGCGCCAATGGCGGCACGTACGGAACGCCTACCTGATCTGATCGGTGGCGGGTGCGAGTTCCAGCAGGTGGGTCTGGTTGATCCGACCGGGCCCGGCGTTCTCCGGGGGCAGAGAGTGATCCACGCCATGTCCTACCTGAAAACCGGCCTATCGCTCAGAAATCTGCCGACAGGCCCTGCCAAAAGGTGTACCAACAGGGCCTCCCTGATTCTCGTGATATGGGATTCACTGGATCCGACACCAGCTTTTGGAAAAGGATCAATTCAGCATGCGCTTCATCACAAGCATCGCGCGACAGACCCGCGCCGGCGCCCGCCACGCTAAGCTAGCGGCGGCCTCCGTAATTCTCGCGGCGACGTTCATTGGCTTCCACGCCAGCACCGCAGAGGCCCATCACGGGTTCGACGACTTCGACACGGACCGCCTGTACTACATCTCGGGTACCGTCTCGCAGGTCCGCTGGGGCGACCCGCATTCCTATTTCACCGCCACGCTCGACAGCGAGCTCCCCGCTGACACGCCTGAACTGGCTTTACCTGAGCAGCTGCAGGCCCCTGAAGACAGCGGTCCAATCAGGGACGCTCCGTCGTACAGTGGCTCCTATGACGTGTTGGAGGTCGTCATCGCGCCCCCGAGTTTCACGGGAAGGTGGGGCCTCGACCGTCCGCTCGTTGACGGCGAGCGAGTCGAAGCGGTCGGCTATATCGGCGCGAGTCACGACGATGAGTTTCGTCCGGTCGTGTTCTGGTTCGAGGACGGGCAGCCGGTCAATCAGGTGCTCGGAAGTGAACTGCCGGCGAGGCCGCTGCCGGTTCCGTATCCCGCGGACGGCTCGGCTGCCGCCGACGTTGACCACGATGCCCGGGCTGCTGCCGAGGGCTCGGACGGTACGTCGCCGATAGCGGTGTGGGTCACGGTCGGTGTGGTGCTGGTCGTCGTCGTTGCAGGAGGGGCTCTGTATCTGCGCGCCCGGTCGCGTCGAGAGTGACTGCGCCCGTCATGGACGACTTCCTCTCCTGGCTCGAGCGCGGCCCGTTTGCCGAGGTCATCCGTGGCACGGCCTACCTGTATCCGGTACTCGAGAGTATTCACATCATCGGTATCGCTCTCCTCATCGGTCCCGCCGCAGCCTTCGATCTTCGGCTGCTGGGACTCGGCTGGCAGAAGTTAAGGGTGACGACCGCGGCGAACTATCTGCTCCCGCTGTCACGCCTCGGGTTCGTGATCGCAGCGGCCACCGGCGTCCTAATGTTCCTGCCCGCGGCGAGCCTCATGGCTGACCGCGGCAGCGCTCCGTGGAAGCTTGGCCTCATCATGGTTGCAGGCCTAAATATCCTGATCTTCCACCGTGGCACCTACCGGAACGTCGCCGCCTGGGACTCGGGCGGGCCATCGCCTGTCGCCGCTCGGATGGCCGCGGTCATGTCCTTAGTTTCCTGGTCAGGTGTCACGGTGGCGGGGAGACTCCTGGCCTACACCTGACATGCGCGGGATAATCAACCGATCCTGCCACTCGGTGAAAAGTGCCTTTTATGTGACAGCCGGTCACCGTCAGATGGGGGACTAAGAGCTCGCTGAGTTTCCGGGCGAAGAACGCGGTCCCCCGCCGGGCCTGGAGGAGCCCCTCCAGCAGTACCGGGTCCGTGGTTTGGTCGGTGCGGGCTACCATCAGGCTTCCTTGACCACGCGGTTTTTCAGTTGGCCCAGTCCTTCGATGGTGGTGACGAGGAGTTGGCCTTCCTGCAGGTACCGTTTGGGGTCTTGGGCGTGGCCGACGCCGCCGGGGGTGCCGGTGGCGATCACGTCGCCGGGGTTCAGGGTGATGATGGTGGAGATGTAGGAGACCAGGAACTCGGGCGTGAACACCAGGTCCGAGGTGGGGGTGCTTTGCTGGATGTCCCCGTCGACGGCGGAGGTCATCAGCGGGCCGGGGGTGACTTCGTCTTTGGTGACCAGGGCCGGGCCGAACGGGGTGGACTTCTCCCAGGTTTTGCCCTGCAGCCATTGGATGGTGCGGAACTGGTAGTCGCGCATGGAGATGTCGTTCAGGACGGCGTAGCCGGCGATGTGGTTGGCGGCGTCGGCCTCGGGGATGCGGCGGCCGGTTTTGCCGATGATGACGGCGAGTTCGGCTTCCCAGTCCACGGTGTCTGATTCCTGCGGCAGGGCCAGGTCGTCGTTGGGCCCGATCAGGGATTCGGCGTACTTGGCGAACAGGGTGGGGTATTCGGGGACTTCGCGGCCCATTTCCTTGATGTGGTTGCGGTAGTTGTGGCCGACGCAGATGATTTTCCCGGGGGAGGTCACGACGGCGGCAAGGTCCGCGCCGTCGAGCGCGTGCGTTGCGCCGGAGGCGGCTTTGGCCGTGGTTTCCCAGGCGGGGTCCTGCAGCAGGGCCCCGACGTCGGCGAACCCGTCGATCTCGGTAAGGGTGCCGCCGTCCTGGCGGACCGCCGCAGTCTTGGCGGGACCGGCGGTGCCGGCGCCGTTGCTGCCGTTGTTCAGGCGGAGGGTGAGGAGTCTCATGCGTTCTTGCGTCCTTCGATGTAGGTGCGGTTAAAGCTCAGGCTTGTGAGTGGGCTGCTATCAGCTGCCCGATATCCTGGGGCGGTGCCCATCCTGAGGTGAATCGTGCGCGGAGGCGTGCCGCCTCCTCCATGCCGTGTTTGAGCCGTGACTGATCGGCCATCAGCCCTTGAGGGCCCATCACGTCCGCAGCCACGGCCTCGGAGCTTTCCTGACTCCAGCCGCGCCTGCCCAGAACTTCGGCTAACGCTGCGGGTCCGCCCGCCTGCAGATCCTCTCTCGCCTGATCCAGGGCATGCAGGTAGCCCGAGAGCCGGCTGGAAGCAAGATCCGGGCGTGAAGCGACGAGGACTACGGTGGCCAAATCGGGCGCCACGGTGAGGTGGCCGGCCAGCCGGATGCATCCATGCGCTTCGGCTGCTGCGTCAAAAGGCGGATGCAGAGTCGTCCCGTCGATACTCCCGGAGATCAAGGCCTCGAGCCGTTGCTTGGTACCGCCAACAGGTATGACGTTTCTGACGCTGACGGGAATTGAGCGTTCTGCCAGGATGGCCTGCAGCACAAACGCGAAGGCGCTGTCCGGCCCGTCGACACCCCATCGGACCGTGGCCCAACCTCTCAGCGGAACGTCCGGCCGGACATAGACGGCCAGTTCGCCCACCCCCTCAAGGCGCAGCGCCACTGGATCCCGCTTACGGTCCCTCAGCAAGTGATCGGGGGCCGTATGCATGAAATCCGCCCGTGCTGTGTCCCAAAGCAGCATTTGTTCCTCCGATGACCGCACTTCGATGACACGTACATCGATCCCCGCCTGCTCGAAGAGTCCGTGGTCCTGCGCGTACCAGATGTGGGCACTGCCGGCGGACGGAAAAACAGCTGTAGTTACCTTTTCCACGTAGTTTCCTTTGCTAAGAGGTTTCTGTATACAGTCCCGTAGGCTCGCAATGGCTGCATTGAATCGCAGCAGGTGGTCCAATTGCATTCATTGAGGTGTTGGGCAGCTCTGGGCTGAGTCCCTGCTGACGGCAGGGCGTGTTATCGACGAGAATTCATCCGGCGCGCTAAGCTCACAGAAGTACATGTACTTCTGAGGCTTTAAGGCCACCCGACCCTCAGGCTAGGAGACCACACTTTGAGCGATCCCGCTGTCCTGGAAGGGCTGCCCCGACCAACCTTCAGCTCTCCCCGGGCCACCAGTCTGGAACTGCACAGCCATCTCCGTCAGCTCATCACTGATAGCCTCCTGCCTCCAGGGGCAATCTTGAAACAAGCCGAGCTTGCCAGGGTCTTCGATGTCAGCCGTACACCTATGCGCGAAGCTTTTCGAATGCTGCAGGAGGAGGGTCTCATTGAGGCCGATCTGAATCAGCGTGCCAAGGTAAAAGGGCTGGATGCCCTGGAGTTGGATCAGCTCTATGGGGCGCGCATCTGTCTGGAGAGCCTGGGATGCCGGATGAGCACCGGCAAGCTCACAGCGGAAGAATCCCAGGAGGCACGGGAATGCCTCGAGGAAATGGACAAGGCGAGAAAAGTTCAGGACATGTCGGCCTGGATGGACAGCCACCGTCGTTTCCACAGCCTTTGCATGTCCCGTGTGAGCGAACCGCTTCGCAGGACCATTGACTCCTACGCCCAGCGGAGTGAACGGTATCTTCGACTTTTCCAGCTGTGGCACCCGCAGTCCTTTGATGCCGCACTAAAAGAGCATGAACTCATCCTGGAGGCGGTGGAGGGAATGGACCCCCAGGCCTCTGGCAGCCTCATGGCAAAGCATTTGTCGAGGACTGCGCTGAGAGTCATTCAGGATGTATCGCCCGAGTCTGATGCTTTGGCTATTCGTGAAGGGCTGGCAATGGCGACGGGCGCCAGGAGCCGGCAGAAGTAGCCTGCGGCTTCACACCTGAGGCCCGACGGCGATCCCGGCCCTTAGGTCAGCAGCTGGGGCACGTTGAGGTTCCTTTCCTGTGCAGGACCTCAACGTGCCTGGCCGCCGCGCTGCGGTGGCCGTCAGCTCGATGCGCTTCCCGTTCTCGAAGCAGTGCGCGCGCCGCCGATCATGGTTCGGGTGTCAACGAAGAACAGGATAAGGGCCGCCCCCAGCGGGAGAACGGACAGCTGCCAGATGCCTGCTGCAGACCATCCCCACTGCGACACCGAGGATGCGAAGAGCAGCCCTGAGAATGCCGCGGCCACGTAGTACATCAGCATGAACAGTCCCTGTCCACGGCCAATATGCGCCGGACGGACAGAGCGTTGCATGGCTGTTGCGAGATTGGGAAACAGGGCCCCGCTCGCCAGCGCGCCCATCAGGAATGCCAGGCAGTACTGCCCCAGGGGCTCGGTCACAACGGCGTACATTAGCCAGCCCACGACTGCCACGAGAACGAATGCGATCATCAGAAGCCATTTTTGGCTCAGGATGTCACCCAGCCATCCTGCCAGCACCGCCAGCATGGCGCCCAGCCCGGCCATGGAAATGGCGATGGTGGCTTCGCCCGGCGCGAATCCGAGCTCTTCGCGCAGGAAGGTGGGGTAGAGACCCATAAAACCGTAGAAGGCGAGTCCGCCAACCACTGCCGCGAGGCCAAATAGGATCGCGTTGCGGTTATAGGGGTTGGCCGGAACGTGGTCGTAGTTCACCGTGACCTGGGATATGGAATAGGCGTTTTTATCCACGCTGGTCAACGTGCGGGGCACTGTAACGGCGATGACAACCACCATCAGCAGGCCAAGTGCAGCGAAGAGGAAGAACGGCGCCTTCCAGGTGTGGAGCTGCATGGCGAAGGGAACCCCTACCAGGGGGCCAATGAACACCCCGGCGCCGAACGCTACGCCGATAAAGCCAGATGCAAAGGCCCTGCGGCGGAAAAACAGAGAGCCGGCAATCGCGAACAGTGCGGTGGCCTGCACTCCCTCACCCACACCGGAAATGATGCGATATACCGACATGTCGACCAAACCCGCCGAGAGCGGGATCGCAAAAGTTCCTGCCGAGTAGACAAGAATGCTGGCGATGACAACCACTTTCCGCGAGTAACGGTCAACAACGAAGCCGGCCAGAAAGCCAGCTACCGCCAGGCCAAGAGTGAAGCCGGTTGCGAGGAATCCCGATTCCTCAAGCGTGAAGCCGAATTCCTTGCGGATCTCGGGGAGGAGCGGGTAGAACACCTGACGGTCCATGGCGTTGAGCATGAACGACAGGCAGAGTACGGCGAAGGCCAGAAGGATCGCGCCGCGCCGTGGACCAGTGGCGACCAAAGCCGGCGACGCTGCGGCCGTGACCTGAGTTGCTGACTGATGTTGATTCAAAATATTCTCCTTGTTGTCTTTGGGCTCCACGTTGAGCTGAAGATGTAGGGTGCGGACTGGTGAGTGCGCCGGTGTGGGACTAAGTGGCCTCAACCTGCCGGCGTTCGTCCCGCCATGCCACGATGTATTGCTGCATCCGGCGCCCCTCTTGATTGAGATGAAAAATAGAACTTCATTGGCCGCCTTCCTCAAGGGGAGCGGGTAAGGCGCCGAGTTGCTTACTGAACGCGTCCTTGCGGCCAAGCGCTAACGCGACAATCAGAGTGTACACACTTATTGTGGCAGAAGAGTGGCGACGATCACAATGGTTGAGCCGCGCTTCTTTCTGAACTTCGAGGCACTTCGCCTTTGCCCCTGCGTTCTTTCTCCCGCGTCGCAGTAACTACTGGCTAGGGCTGGCAAGATCCGTGTGTGTACAGTTGAGCCGAACGGGGAGGTCTTGATGTCTGGCTAATCATTGCGCATGGCTCCGTGCTCTTCTCCCGAGTGGTCCTGAACGGAACCGCTGTTGTCACTTCGACTTGGAAACAGTTGTGGCCATGACGGGTCACTAACACGCCCTGGCGACGGAGGAGGGCTACCTCTACTGCTTGGGTAACCGCCAATTCCAGGAGTTTGTCCCGGACAGAACGATCTGCAACTTGGAAGTGGGTTATTAGTGCATCTTCTCGCAAGGTTTCTCCGTATGGGGTAAGGCTCCGGTCCGGCTGGGCAGCCTTTACGTGCCGCCCAGCCTTATGCAGAAAACCGCTACTCGACCTCGAGGGATACGCGGCCCACGTTGCGGCCGGCTTCAACATAATGGTGCGCAGCGGGGGCTTGCTCAAGCGTAAAAGTCTTATCGGTGATGGTCCTGAAGCCCTTGGCCACTTCCTGCCACAGCTGACCGACCGCTGCGAGGTTGCCGGTTTTTACGCCGACAATCCGCTGGCCTTTCGAGTAGAGCCGTTGGAGGTTGACGGGAACGTTGTGTCCAAGAAATGCGCCTGAGGACACAATGGCCCCTCCGGGTGCCAGAACCTGAAGGCCGTGCTCCCAAACCATCGGGGCGCCGAGATTATCCGAGATGAGCTGGGCGCCCTTACCTTCAAACACTTCCCCGACCTCGTCAACGAATGAGGGTTCCACGGCGTCGAGGACGTGATCGAACCCGAAGCCGCGGAGTTGGGCCTGTTTGCTTTCATGCCGGGAAGTAACGATGACTTGGGCACCCAGGTGCTTTGCCAGCAGTGCTGTGGTGAGGCCCAAGGCCGATGTCGCTCCTTGGACGATGACCCTGGTTCCCTGTCCAACTCCGCCTGCCCTGGTGAACTGATTCATGGCCACTGGTCCGGCCAGGGCCAAGGCCGCAACCTCGGCTGGATTCATGGTGTCTGGAACCACCGTGAGGTTCTCGGCCGGAATGCACACGTACTGTGCGTATGCTCCAGGCCGGTGGGTTCCCAGGAGTTGCAGGCGAGGGGACAATTCGGAATAGCCGGCTCGTGTGAACTCGTCCTCGCCCTGCACAACAACCGGAAATCCCGCTACTTTGTTGCCGATCTGCAGTTCCGTGACGCCTGGGCCGAGAGCTGCCACGACGCCGGCGTGTTCTGCGCCCAATATATGGGGAAAGGTGAAGCTGGCGTAGGGGTGCTTGCCGGAACGGGCCACTACGTCCAGTAGCCGGCCCACACTGACCGAGGCAACCCTGACCAGAGCTTCTCCAGGCTTGGGCACCGGAGTGGGCGCCGAGTGCATTTGCAGCACCTCCGGCCCGCCAAACCTGGTCAGGACGGCCGCAGCCATTTCGGAAGGGACAGAGGTGACAGCAGGCCAGGCGCCAGTGGTAAGCGTGGAGGGAGTCATTTTCCAATCATCCTGTTCCGAATGGATCCGATACCTTCGATTTCCACCCTGACAACGTCGTCGGCCTTGAGGAATGTCCCCTTGGGCATCCCGACACCCGCGGGTGTTCCGGTGAGAATGAGATCGCCTGGCTGCAATGTCAGCAGCCGGCTGGCGGCGGCCACCAGCTTGGCGATGGTTATCACCATGTCCCTGGTGTTTCCGTCCTGCTTCAGCTCATCATTGACGAAAAGCTGAACGGCCAGCGTTTGTGGATCCTTGACCAGCCAGGAGGGAACGACGCCGGGGCCAATGGGGCAGAACCCGTCCTGGCTCTTGTGCGCGAACCAGTCAAAACTGAAGGCGGGAAACACTGCCCCGGCGCGCGGGAAAAGACCGCGGTCCGAGAGATCGTTGGCCACTGTGTACCCGGCTACGTAGCTGAGTGCGTCTTCGGCGGAGGCATTCTTGCAGGTCTTGCCCACCACGACGGCCAGCTCGGCTTCCCAGTCCACTTTCGAAGCCGGGTTGCCGGGCAGCTGGATGTCGTCATACGGTCCCACGATGGTCGTCGTGGGGGTTTTAAGGAAGAAAAACGGGTCCGCCTCGGAATCTGGGCGGGCGGTTCCCATCTCTTGGGCATGGTCGTAGTAGTTCACGCCTGCGCAGATCACCTTGTGGGGAAACGTCAGGGGAGCGACGAGGGCTGCGTCGTGTACCGGCTCTAGCACCGAGGTGTCCAGGCTTTCAAGGACGGAAGCGTAAGCGTCCCAATTTTCCAGCAGTTCCATCATGGTTGCAGCGGTGATTTGCGGGGGCAGTCTGCGCACCTCTCCGTCGGCCTGGATTCCAAGTCTTGGGGTCGGATCCCCGGGGAGGATGTACTGGATAAGGGCCGATGATGGTTTATTCATTCGATTCTCCTGTAGGCACGTCTGTGGGCCTGTGCATGGTGTTGTGTATGTGCTGTTGCCGATTAATGCGGGCGAGCGTCGGGCAGCGCTTCGGCTCGCAAAGGTCGAGCTGTTTAGTGCTCCATAAGGGCTGGGTTGATCGGGCCCCAGCTGTTGATCGTCATGACATCGACTTCCCAGGTTTTGGGGTACTGCGGAAAGTCGTTGTGCCAGGGACGGGGTTCCCAGTAGCCTTTGGACTCGTCGTGGATGACGTCGAGCTGGGTGAAGAGCTCGATGTTGTTGCCGTCCGGATCCTTGTGGTAGGTGAAGAGGTTGTGGCCCGGGCCGTGTCGGCCGGGGCCCCAGTCCAGTTGGTAGCCGTTCTTTGCCAGGTGGTCGATCATGGTCTGCAGGTGGTTGACGTCACGCATCTCGTAGGCGATGTGGTGGAGGGAACGCTTGACCTTGGAAGCCATGAAATTCGCGGCGTGATGGTCGGAATTGCACCGAAGGAACACAAAAAAATCTCCGATGGTGTCAGCCCATTTGAAGCCCAGAAGACCTTGGTAAAAATCCTGCAGCGGTTTCAAATCAGGTACGAATGCGGCCACGTGACCGAGCTTGGTCGGTCGAATAGGCGTGTAACCGTCAATGCCGCTCCCGGACTGCGCGTCATAGAGGTGTAGCGGGATGCCGGTTGAGGGCTCCTCCACGATCAGCACGTCGGGGGTCGAAGGCGCGATGTCGGTACGGCGCTCAACATCGTAGCCGGCCTCCTTCAACCGTCGCTGTGCATCGCTGATGTCTTCCCAAATCTCGTAGCCTACGAATGAGCGCGGGTTCACATCCCCCTTTTCGATCACGATGGAGTGGTGATCAAAGTTTGTGGTGAGGAAGGCCTGGGTTTCACTGCGCTCGACAAGCTTGAAGTCAAGAATTTTGGTGTAGTAGTCCACCATGCGGTCTACATCCGGGGTTTCGAACCCCACGTATCCAAGTTTTGAGACATTGACTGGCGTTGAGCTTCCCATGCCAGCTGGTGAGTTCGTCATACTGAATCCTCTTCGATCCCGTCGCTGCTTATATGTGCATCTTCTTGAACGTTTTCTTAGAAGATGTGCCTCAAACTGTACACACTTAACCGCTTGG
This sequence comes from Arthrobacter sp. CDRTa11, assembly GCF_026427775.1. NCBI lineage: Bacteria > Bacillati > Actinomycetota > Actinomycetes > Micrococcales > Micrococcaceae > Arthrobacter > Arthrobacter sp. CDRTa11. Next base: position 2,425,265 of record NZ_CP044532.1, read on the forward strand.
TCGGAAGACCCTGTCTCCGGACACTTTGCAAAAACGGGTATTTTGCCGCGTGAAAACTCCTATACGCCGGGTTCCCACATCCAGCCCATTCGGTTTCAAAATACTAATGAGCGAAAGTTATGTATACAGTTAGGAACCCATTAAATCACTTATGTCCTGAGGCCTGCACGGAAAGCTCGCCAACTGCTGGATGGAGGACAGAAGCGGAGCCAGGCGCTTTCTAGCTGCCACCAGTGCGGTGTGGGAAATCGCCAGGGACGTCGTGGCTGCGGGGGGGGGAGTTGCGTCCGTCGGGGGCACGGCAGCTTCCGGAAAGATGGTTTCATCGCGTGCTCTGAAGCGGCCCATGGAGACTTTGAGTGACCTCGGCTTCCTCCGTGGAACGGTAACTCCGTATTTAGGCCTTTCCGCGCGGTCTGGCGCGTTCAACCAATTCGGATGCCCGTGGTCGTGTTCCATGGTGGAACAGCATGCCCTCGGGCAGTCCCTTGATCGTCGCGCTGGAACCGGAGATGTCGATGGTGATCCTGCTGTTGGCCATGGGGGCGTTGGTGATGTGCAGGTCCCCGTAGGATTCCGGGAGGACAGGATCCATCCAGAGGCCGCCGCGGGCAACGTCGGCGTAGTAGCCCATTAGGCTTTTGATGAGGAAGATCGGGGTGGTGGCGGCCCAAGCCTGTGGTGAGCATGCAGTCGGGTAGGGTACGGGTTCGTCGAAGTGTTCGCGGCTAAAGCCGCAAAATAGCTCCGGCAGCCGCCCTTCCGAGTACTCGGCAGCCTCGAACAAAGCTGTGGAGATCCGCTGCGCCTGCTCGACGAAGCCGTAGCGCAGGAGTCCGGCTGCGATGATGGCATTGTCGTGGGGCCAGACCGATCCGTTGTGGTAGCTGGCGGGGTTGTAGGCGCCCATGTCGCTGGCCAGGGTCCTTACGCCCCAGCCGCTGAACATCTCCGGGGACATGAGCCGTTCTGCCACCATTGGGGCCTTGTCTTCATCGATGATGCCAAACACGAGGCATTGACCCATGTTGGAAGCGCACGCATCGACAGGCCGCTTCTTTCCATCTAGGGCGATTGCGTAGTACCCGCGGTCGGGCAACCAGAACTGTTCGTTGAACTGCCTTTTCAACTGTGCCGCGAGGTCCCGGTACTCCGCTGCCAGGCCTAGGTCCCCAGCGTCATAGGCTATCCAGGAGCGGGCCAGATAGGCGCCGTAGACGTAGGCCTGCACTTCGCAGAGGGCGATCGGGGGTTCGGCCAGAGTGCCATCGGCAAAGTTGATACCGTCCCAGGAGTCCTTCCAGCCCTGGTTGATGAGCCCCCTGTCGTTAAGGCGTTCATACTCGACGAAGCCGTCGCCGTCCTTGTCGCCGTAGTTCCGGATCCAGTCGAGCGCCCGGTCAACGTGCGGGAGCAGGGCAGTGAAGGTTTCTGCGGCGAAGCCCCAGCGGCTCACCTCCCCGAATAGAGCTACGAACAGCGGGGTGGCATCGACGCTGCCGTAATAGGCGGATTTGCCGCCCAACGCCAGCCCGCTGGAGACATCGAGCCGGACCTCGTGCAGGATCTTGCCCGGCTCCTCTTCGCTCATCTCATCCACGACCTTGCCCTGGCGTTCGGCGAGCGTCTGGATGGTGCCGAAAGCCAGTGACGGATCCACCGGCAGCGCCATCAGGGACGCCCATAGCGAGTCCCGTCCGAACAGCGCCATGAACCAGGGCGCGCCCGCAGCCACCACGACTCGGTCCGGGTGCTTCGGGTCCTCGATGCGAAGGGCTCCCAGGTCATCGTAGCTACGCCGAAGGGTCCGCTCTATGGAGCTGTTGCCCATCTGCAGGACGGGAATCTTTGATACCCACTCCTGCCGGCGCAGGTCGCGAGGAGATAACTCATCGGCGTCAGGACGTACGAGCGGCGCCACCGGACCGGTCCCGTTGACAGTGGGCACCGCACTAACGGTGGCGCTCCATTCTCCATGGGGCGGGACAACGGCATGGAACGTCAGGGCTTCGGGTGAGGCGTCAGCGCCGTCGGCAGACACGAGGACGCCCTTCCGAATGTCCTGCCAAGTGGCCCGGATAGTCAGCCCGTCGCCGTCGGCTGCGCGGGACTCGTCCCAGTGCCGCTGGATGCGCGCCTCCTTTACCTCGAAGAGGTCCGCGAAATCCGCCTCCACCTTGATGGAAATTAGGCATTTGGCGGGGGCCGTCGAGTAGTTCCGGACGGTGATTCGCTCTAAGATCCCAGCGCCTACCTCCCGAAGGCGTTCGACGATCAGGGGGCTGTCGGCGTACCCGTCCGAATGGTTTACGCGGCCAGCAATCAGGGCCCGGTAGGGTTCTTTTGTCTTCGCGACCAGCGGCTCCACGGGCTCACCGTTAATGGTCAAATTCCAGCCGGACAGGATGCGGGTGTCCTCATAGAACACACCGTGCGGGTATTCCGGATGGATGTCCCCATTCGCTGCAGAGATGCAGAAGGATGAGCCTTCCACCAGTGTGACCGACCCGGGCCCCAAAGGGCCGGCAGCAGTGTCAGCATTCCATCCAGTCATCCTGGGCTCCTTCAAAGGACTGACCTCAAGGGCTTCAACACCGGGCGCCGCTCGGATCGCTGTCCACCGCGGATTCCCTACCCAACGGACGCTACGCCTGTGTGCCACATGAAGCCAGCCCCCGGCAAAGCGCGCATGAGGAGGTGACCGGGGAAGCGGCAACAGCGGCCGTAAGAGCAGGGGGTGACGAACCACGCTTCAGGCGAATCGATGTCTGATGGGTGGAGAGTACAAACCGCCCGAATGCGGCGGTTCTCTTGGAGTCGGCGGCATGGGTACACGCGCTGATCGACGGCAACAAGCGTGCGGTCTGGACTCTGATGGGTCCTAATGCTCTGGATCGACGGCTAGCGGCATGACTTCAGCAGTGAGGAAGCATTCAATCTCGTCGTTAGCGACCCATCTCGTCACACGAGTAGTGCAAGTGGCAGCTAATTGGAACTGCTTCGAAGTGGTCGATATTTGGGTGTGGACAATGTCCACACTTTTCGCTTCGGACTGGGCTGTACATCGGCCGGACTGGCCCGGATTGCTTATGTTTTCGGGAGTTCCCAGTGTTTGCAGGGCCTGGAATGCGGTTCGAGTCCCACCTCGGGCACAAGAGATTCCCTCGTCCGAGGGGATTTTGCTTTAACGTGTGTACAAGCTTGTGATGGCGTCCCTCTGACGCTATTGCGCGGGCTGTTGCCTGGCTGCCGCGGGGCCTATTCAGGTGTGTGGGTGGCGGGTTAGGGTCCTGGCTGGTGGGCCTTCCGCCTGCTGGGCTGTGGGGGACTCGTCCTCTTCTCTGGTTTGTTCTGATGGCCGTGGTTGGCAATCACTCATTCATGGCTAAGGTTTCTGTTGACGACATGACCAAGGGGAACGTTCATCCGGGTTTTCCATCCATTCGCTGTTTCCTGCGGGCCCGGGAGGGTGGCTGGCGGCGAGTTTATCCGGCCAACGGGGGTGTTGACGGTGTCAACACCGTGTCATCACCCCTATCAGCGGGGCCGCCGGTAGGCCTGCGCGCCGGTGAATCGGAGTGCTCGGAAGCGTTTGATTGTCCCGGGTGCCGGCAGCGTCGCGCCCTTCAAAAACCATGACAAGTCGGCGGCCGGAAGCCTTGAGCGATTTCTGCAGCTTCAGCAGCTCGATCTGCGGCAGGCGCTTTTCCATTTCGTAATGGTTCCGCGTCATTCTTGTCGTGTAGGGGTAGCCTTCCCGCCAGGTGTCGACCGGTGTGCCGTCCGGCGAGATGAGAAGGGGTCTTCGTCATCTTCGTCGGGAACAGTAAAGCCGTGGCGGGACAGATCGAAAACGTTCACGCCGAGGCCCTATCCGGGGGCAGTGAACGGCTGATGAACGCCGGCAGAAGTACCACTACGAGCGCCGATCAAGGAGTTCTGCGCGTTTTCTGACTGCAGCGACGTAGGAATACAGGTCCTGCCGGGAGACCGGAATGGCGCTGCTGGCGAACCTGAGCAGGGGCCCACCGAATTCGTCCTTGACCCGGAGGTGCGTCAGCTCCGCGTGTGGCGAGAGGCTGTACGTGCGGGTCCACGTCAGCAGACCAAGAAGCAGGCCTGTCTTCCAGATCATGATCTGGCCCGGCATTTGCTGCACGCGCGTGTGGAAGGTCCGGCGGTCACCGCCGGTGGTTCTGATCCGGATCAGGGCGCCGTTGCGTACCTCGCCGTCGATCCATATGATTCCTGATTCCCAGACGGTGAAATTGCCGGCATCCGTGATGATGTCCCACACCGTTGATGAGCGGGCATTGATGGGCTCTTCGGACTCAAACGACTGCATCAGCCAAGGGTAGCCAGCCGTGATCCTGAACGGGCCGGCGCTAACCCAGAATTCACCCCGAGTTCGCTTTGGGACGGTCAGCCCAAAACAGAGACAAGGTCCGGAAAGTGCCCCGCCAACTCCTGGTGGGTGCCGTCAATGGCGTCAGAAACCACGTCAGCCAATCTATCGCCGCGTGTTAGTGCCTGCCGCTGGCGGGTGGCACCTGTGCCCTGACTGGAAATCCTTGCCAGCGACTCTGCAACAAAGCCGGCGTCCCCGGCGTCGTCCAAGGCGTCCCGGACATGGTTGAGGAACGCTGCGACGACGGTTCCTGCGGTGTCCGGGCGGTGTGTCATGGGGTGGAGCAGGTCCGCGTGCACTCCGTACCGGCTGGCCCGCCAGGCCGCCTGGCGCAGAATTACTGCGGGGACACGACCCGGGTGCAGGCCAGACTCCCACTCCCGGGCCGCTGTATCAACCAGGGCCCGGACCAAGGCTGCGACAAGGACCGCGTCCCGGGAGTCAACGCAAACGTCGGCCACGCGGACCTCTACTGTGGGGTGATTGACGGAGAGGCGCGCATCAAAATCCGGACTCTTAACGACGCCGGTGCCGGCAAGGTCCGTCACCAGCGCATGGTAGGCCCGGGCAGATCCGAAGACTTCTGTGGGCCCTGCCGAGGACCACCGGTTCCATGCCTGGGTCCGGAAGCTGGCGTATCCGCTGTCTGCGCCGTTCCAGAACGGTGAATTGGAGCTCAACGCAGTGAGTATCGGAAGCCATGACCGGATCCGGTCAAGGACCGCGACCCCTTCCTCGTCGGAGTCGACGGAAACGTGGACATGCATTCCGCAGGTCAGTTGCTCCCGGGCCGTGAGGGCAAATTTTTCCTGCAGGGAGTCGTAGCGCTCCGTGCGGGTCGGGCAGGGCGTCACGGCCAGCGGCGAGGTGCCCAGTGCCGCGACTCTTGCGCCCGCCATCCGGGCCAATGAATCGGCGTAGGTCCGGCCAGCCCGGATCTCAGCGGCCAGTGCCGCCAGGCTGCTGTGCGGGCGGGTGATGACTTCGAGCTGTTCCTGCTGGAGCTCCCCGGACAGCGTTGGCAGGCGCAAAGCGTCGCGGTCGACCTGAACGCCCGGATCGTGCAGACGCAATAGTTCCCCGGCCAACGGCAGGGGAACACCGCTGTCGGGGTTCACGATCAGGAATTCTTCTTCGACACCAAAAGTACGCATCGGCCAAGTGTGGGGGACGAAAGCGAACGCAAAGCGCTAAAGGCTTGTCCTGCCTGCCCTCGGAGATGACATACAAGTGGCCGGGAGGGGTGGCGGGCCGAGTCTCTGATCCGCGGAACCGGATCCGGGCCGTAGCCCAAATATGGGGTGTTGGCTCTCCTGATGGACATGGACATGATGGGATTCGGCGCGGACCAAGGGTGGCCGGCCGGCCGGTCCGCTGGTGCTGGGAGTCCGCTGGCAGCCGGCGGGGCAACTGATCGGCACGGCCGCCAACCTGGCAATGAGTCTAGACCGGTACCTGATCCGTTCTGCGTCGATCCAGCGAGCTACCTGACCGAGTGGGGCCCGCAGGGCTCCCGGACTTAAGACTCTCTGGACCCGGCAGCCGATGATGAGTCGCCGATCCCGCCGGGGACGTTCAGCACCGGCTCGATCGAAGAGCCATGGTGGTTGCCTCATGAAGTTGAGGCTTCGCACTTCCAAGCCCTGAGAAACGTCGACCTCAGCAACTCCAAGTGGAGATCAGTTCAAAACTTTGAATTGCGCAAGCAAAACCTGTAGGTTTTCCTATACGATATGAGATAGCATGATTTACATCACAGAGACGTGACCGAGAGGGGGCGTCCAAACCCAGGAAGGACCTGAAATGGCCATCAGCGACAAGACCGAGAACGACTCCGAGACTGCATCTGCAACTTCGAGCAACGAACATCCTGGCCGCCGGGGGCTGATCGCCGGCGCAGCGGCTGGCGCGGCAGTCTTTGGACTTACCCGGCTCATCCCGGGAGCCGACGGGGGAGCGGGGGCCACCGGCGCAGGCTCGCCCACCGACAAGGAACCCTTGGTTGACAAGTGGCGGCGGACCAAAGAGGCAAACCTGGGCTGGGAATTCTCTACTCCGCTGATGCAGTTCCGCAACTCCGCCGGTGAACCGGACGGTTTCAGTGTGGAGATGGTCAAGATGATGATGGCGGATCTGGATAAAGACATAAAGATCAACTTCACGGAAATGCCCTTCGCGCAGCTTGTACCCGCGCTGGTGTCGGGCAAGGTTGAAATGCTCGAACCCGTCACGAATCTGCCCGCCCGGGCCAATGAGGGCCTGTTCGCTGACATCCCCGCGAACTACGCACCGATCTACGCGCTGCGTAAGCCCGGGAGCACTATCGAAACGGATGAGGCTCTGAACGATCCCGCCGTGAAGATCGCCGTGATCCAGGGATCCTCCCAGGCATCAATTGGCGCCCAGCGCTATCCGAAGGCCACGTTCGTTGCTCTGGCTGACGCGACGGTGGCGATCGCAGAGGTCGCGTCGGGACGGGCTGACATCACACTGGCATCGATCTTCAATGTCATGAATGGGCTCCGAAACAACCCGGGCCTGACCGTCCTGCCGGGCGAGCCCCTTTATGTGGACGTTAACACTTTCCTGTTGCCTCATGGTGACTACAAGTCACACATCTGGATTTCGAACTGGCTGCGGCATCATGCCGGACGCGGAACGATCGCTGCGCTTTGGAACAAATGGGTTGGCGACGCGCTTCGGAGTGAGTTCAAGCTCCCGGTCGTGACCGTCGGCCCAGGCGGCGGCCTCATACAGGTCTAACCCCACGCTGGCCGCCCAATACCCACCTAGGAAACGATGCCTGATATGAATTGGGGCGCAGTCCTCAGCCGGTATGACCTCTTCCTTGCGGGAGCCGCGGTGGACATCTACATCGCGCTGGCAAGCTTCGCCCTCACGGTCGTCATTGGGCTTTGCTTGGCCTCGATGTCTCGCGGAAACGGGTTTTCCCGGACCGTTTCGTACATTCTTGTCCAGATCATTCGCGGAGCGCCGCTGTACGTCCTGCTGCTGTGGGTCTACTTCGGCGTGTCTCAGGTCATCGGAATCAACATCCCACCCATAGCCGCCGTGATCATCGCCCTCGGCATAGCAACCTCCGGGGTAACCGCCGAGGTCTTCCGGTCCTCGTTCCTTGCCCTCGACAAGGGACAGGCGCTGGCAGCAAAGTCCTTTGGCATGACACGGTGGCAGGCCTACACATCCGTACTCTTCCCCCAGGCGATCCGCATCGCTTTGCCCCAGTTGGGAAACGTTTTCGTGATGCAGCTCAAAGGGGCCACTTACGCTGCCGTAATCGGTGTCGCCGAGGCCGTCTTCGTGGCCCAGGAAATCTCCACGAGCCTGTTCCTGCCGTTCGAAGCCTATGGAGCACTGGCAATAGTTCTGGTCCTGATGGCTTTCGCAGCCTCCTTCGCCTTCAACCTCGCTGAAAGGAGGCTAAAGATCAAATGATCGACTGGTTCGAGAAGCTATGGTCCACCTGGGGTCCCGTCCTGGGCTCTACGGGTGCAATTTCTGAGGGCATTTACATCACTCTCGCAGTGTCTTTCGCATCCTTCGGCCTTGCTTGTGTCGGTGGCCTGGTTTTGACTCTGATGCGTTTGAGCGGGCTGAAGTGGCTCGAAAGGACGGCATTCACTCTGACACAAGTCTTCAGATCGCTGTCCGCCTATGTCTACGTCCTCTTCATCTACTTCGCACTGCCTGCCATCATAGGCGTCCCCATTCCACCGATCGTCGCAGGTATCATCGGCCTCACTATCCTCAATAGCGCTTACATCGCCGAAATCCTCCGATCAGCGCTTTCCAGCGTCGGAAGCGGGCAGCGGGAGGCTGCGGCCGTCCTGGGAATGTCCACTGGCCGCACCTATACGGACATCATCCTGCCGCAGGGAATCCGCGTGGCCATCCCGTCTTTGGTGAGCCAGCTGACCATCATCCTGAAGGATTCTTCCATCATTGGCGTCATTGGTGTCGCCGACATCATGTACAGGGCCAGCCACACGGCGGCGTTGACCTTCCAGTACTTCGAGTACTACACGCTTGTCGGACTCATGTATGTGGTGGTCGTGTTCATCCTGACCACCTTCAGCTCCTGGGTCGAGAGAAAGCTGCGCATTCCATGATGCCGCGCTCTCACGTGCCCGAGCCCGCTGACCCCTGTCCTCCAAAGCGCGCTGGGATAGCCAGCCCCCTCGATCCTGTTGGCCTCCTAAACGACACCTACCAAATCGAAAGGTTCTCATGCGTTTTCAAGGAAAGGTAGTCCTGATAACCGGAGCTGCCGGCGGTCTGGGTGAAGCGTCCACCCGAAAGTTCGCCGCGGAAGGCGCCCAACTGATCCTCACGGACCTGGACCACGAGAAGGTAGAAACCCTGGCTGCCAAATGCAGAGCCGAATTCGGTACATCTGTGGTGGCACTGGGCGGCGACATTGGCGAAGAGACCGTCGTAAACGATGTAGTGGCTGCCGGCCTAGCGAAGTTCGGCAGGATCGACATCCTGTTCAACAACGCCGGAATCAATCCGACAGGAAACGTTGTTGAAACGAGCCTTGATGTCTGGGACAGGACGATGAGCATCAATCTTCGTTCAGCGTTCATGATGACGTCCCGGGTTGTACCCGGAATGGTCAGCGCCGGCGGTGGCGTGATCGTAAACACCGCGTCCATTGCCTCCTTCAAAGCGTCGACCAACGAAGCCGCCTACAGCGTTTCCAAAGCCGCGCTGCTGCAACTCACCAAAGTGACCGCCCGTGACTTCGCCGATGCAAACATCAGGGCCAACGCAGTTTGTGCCGGCATTCTCGAAAATTTCATGGCCGATCGGAAAGCGATCTCATCGGACGAGATGATCGAAAAACGCCGGAACCGAGTGCGGGAAATTGTCCCCTTCAAGCGAGAAGGACGCTATGAGGAGATCGCCAACGTTGTGGCGTTCCTGGCCAGCGACGACGCCTCCTACATCACAGGAGCAGCGCTGACAGCCGATGGCGGACTCACCGTATGAAAGGGGCCAAAGGCCATGACAGATCCGCTAGTTAAGAATGAGGATGAACTCATGACTAATGAGGACATCGACGCCGTCGAGTTCACGCCCATACCCATGCCGGAACCGGATGGGCAGCCCGAAGCGACCGAGGCGCGGACGCCCATTATTTCCCTAAGGAACGTCAGGAAAACCTACAACGCAGGGACGCCCAAAGAAGTCACCGTCCTCAAAGGCATCAGTCTGGACATTTATCCCGGTGAAGTAGTGGTGTTGGTAGGTCCCAGTGGCTGCGGGAAGAGCACCCTACTGCGGTCCATGAACCTCATCGCGCCCCCCGACAGCGGAAAGATAACGTTCAAGGGCAGCACGTGGTCCAACAGCCAGATTGATTTCTTCGATTTCAAGGCCCGGCGGGCAGAAATGCGGGCCATCGCCGCATGGCGCATGTCCATGGGCATGGTATTTCAGAGCTTTAATCTGTTCCCGCACAGGACGGTCCTGCAGAATGCCATGATCGGTCCACTTCGGGCGAAGAACACAGACCGGGCTGAGGCCGAAAAACTCGCACTGGCCGGGCTCCGCAAAGTCGGAATGGAGGAAAAGAAGGACTTTTTCCCCAGCAGCCTCTCCGGCGGGCAGAAGCAAAGGGTGGCGATCGCGCGAGCCCTTGCAATGCAGCCGGAGGTCATGCTCTTTGACGAAGCCACGTCCGCCCTGGACCCGGAACTGCGGGTCGACATTCTTGAGGAAATGAAGCAGCTCGCCTCCGAGGGAATGACCATGGTGGTCGTAACCCACGAACTGGCGTTCGCGAGGGAAGTAGGCAGCCGGGTCATTTTCATGGAGAACGGCCAAATCGCAGAGGACGGACCTGCCAAGGAAACCATCGATAACGCAACCCATCCACGCTTCATCGAGTTCCTCCGTGCGCTTCACCACTGACAACTAGAGCGCATCTGCCCCGATGAACGGATTACACGCCTTGGTACAGGGCGTGCCGCAAGCAGCACCCCGTTACGCAAATAAAGGAAGAGCAAATGATCAGTGTTAAGGGCGTATCGAAGTCCTATGGGGACGTTGAGGTCCTGACCGGTTGTTCCCTCCAGGTGGAGAAAGGGGAGGTCGTCGTAATCTGCGGCCCCTCAGGTTCGGGCAAGAGCACCTTCATCAAAACCCTCAACGGATTGGAACCAATTAACTCCGGATCCATCGACATCGCGGGTTTCACGCTGCAGCCGAGGAAGAAGGTTCCCCGGAAGCTCCACTTCAACGTCGGCATGGTCTTCCAGCACTTCGAGCTGTTTCCGCACCTCACAGCACTGCAGAACGTGGCTCTGCCGCAGCTCAAAGTACTCCGTCGGAGCAAAAAGGAAGCGATGGAGCGCTCAGCACACCTGCTGGCCCGCGTAGGCCTGGAGGCGCACGCAGACAAGTACCCGCAGAGCCTGTCCGGCGGGCAACAGCAGCGTGTTGCAATAGCCCGCACCTTGGCCATGGACCCAAAAATCATGCTCTTCGACGAGCCAACCTCGGCGCTTGATCCAGAGATGGTCAACGAAGTGCTCGCTGTCATGACCGGTCTGGCAAAGGAGGGTATGACGATGCTCTGCGTTACCCACGAAATGGGGTTTGCCAAACGAGCGGCCGACCGGGTGGTTTTTATGGACCACGGCAGAATCCTTGAAGATCTTCCCGTCGAAGATTTCTTCACCAACTCAACCACGCAGCGTGCTCGCGACTTTCTCTCCAAAATCCTGGTGCTCTAGGGAGCACGCGCTGGAACACATTTCATTGGTAAAGATCTCCTATAGGATTTCCAATAGTATTATCACCAACTACGAAGGATCATCACCATGAGCAGGCCTACATATGACCTGGCGGTGGTTGGCTCTGGCGGAGCCGCCCTCGTTGCAGCCTGCGCGGCGGCTGACCGCGGTCTTTCGGTGATCGTGCTGGAATCAACAGATTTCCTTGGCGGGACCACCGCCTTGTCGGGTGGCCAGATGTGGATTCCCTGCTCGCCGGCAATGATCCGTGCAGGGTTCCATGATTCTGTGGACGCGGCAATGGCGTACCTGCAGCGGGTGACCCTCGGGGTATCCCCATCGGCCAATCTGCGGTCTTTCCTGGAAAATGCACCCAATTTCATCACCTACCTCGAAGAAGAGCTCAACATACCCGTCGTTAATATTGACCGTCCCGACTACCACCCAGAATGGGCGGGCGCAGCGATGGGCCGCACTGTTGAACCCCTCCCCGTTCCCGCTCAGGATCTCGGCGCCTGGAGGGAACGAACACGTACCTCTCCTACCAGGCGGCCCGTCACCGGGCCCGAGACCCGCACTGCGCTAGACAACGTTCTCGTGGCGGAGCGGCAAGCGTCCGACGTGCGGACCCAGGGATCCGGACTCGTTGCGGGACTCGTCAGCGCGGCCTTGCGCCGCGGCGTTGAACTGCGGATCCGCGCCCGAGTAACGTCCGTCAGCCGGTCGATTGGACAATTCGTGCTCGGCATTGAGGATGGAGACGTCGGAGCCCAAAACGTTGTCCTCGCATCAGGCGGTTTCGCCCGCAACTCCGATCTCCGCAAGGACTTCCTTCCGCCCGTGGAGATTGTTCCGACGGCTGCTCCCGGGTCGCTGGGAGACAGTATCCGGCTGGGCACGGCGTTGGGAGGCAGGCTGCGCGGAATGAGCGAAGCCTGGTGGACTGCCGCCGCATCTATCGAGGGCGAGACTATCGATGGCGTAGCCCTTCACAGGAATGTGGTTCGGGAGCTCGCCTACCCAGGCTCGATTCTGGTGAACGCGGCCGGCGTCCGCTTCGTGAATGAGGCGAGCTCCTACAACGATCTGGGTAAGTCGTTCTACACGTTTGACGCCGCGGGCCATCGGTTCCCCAACCAACCCGCATGGCTCATTTTCGATGCCAACTTCAGGAGCACCCGATCCGTAGCAGGCATCGGGCCCTCGGCACCGGCGCCGAAGGAATTCATCGAGGCGGACGATCTCTCATCCCTTGCCAGGAAGTGCGGCATCGACGCCGCGGCCCTGCACCTGACCGTGGCAGAGAACAACAACTCAGCCCACACCGGAGCGGACAGAAGGTTCAGCCGCGGCGCAAACGCGCACGACCGGTTCAACGGGGAAGAAGCGCATCAACCCAACCCGTGCCTTGGCCCCATCACTGAACCGCCGTTCGTTGCCGTGCCCATCACCCTGGGCGCAAATGGCACCAAGGGGGGTCTGGTCACCGACGAATTTTCCCGTGTACTTGACCACCGCGGCGAACCCATCCAGGGCCTCTTCGCAGTGGGCGAATCCGCAGCCGCCCTCATGGGCCCAGGCTATGCCGGATCCGGTGCCTCTCTCGGTCCGGCGCTGACATCCGCATTCACCCTTGCAGTCAAGCTTTCGCCCCCCGACCCGGAGTCCATGGGCTCCCATACAGGCATGGTGACGAGGACGGAAAGGGCAGGACAATGAACAGCACCGCAGACACGGCATTCGGACGCCCGAGCGTAAATGAAGTCGTAGTACTTGGCTCTGCCGGTGGCCCGACACCCAAGCCCGGCCGGCGCCCGGTGTCGCATGCCGTCATCATCGATGATGAGGTGACGCTCATCGACTGTGGAAACGGCACGGTCAACCACTTTGTCACCGCAGGGCTGGATCTGGGCCAGCTCAGACGGATTCTCATAACGCACCATCACATCGACCATGTGGCTGACGTCGCCATGTTGCTGCACTTGGCGTGGTCTCAGCTGGACAGGGTTATCCAGGTCATCGGCCCACCGCCCTTGGCAAGACTTTTCGAGCTCCACTACGAGGCTTTCGAATTCGACATCCGCTCCCGCATGGATGACGAAGGACGGAAGCACCTGAGGGAGTTTGTCGAGGTCATCGAAATCGAGGCGGATGCGACCATTCAACTTGGCAAAGCGGTGATAACCGCGGTGTTGGTTGATCATCAACCGGTGCCTTATGCCTTCGGCTACAGGATCGACCAATCGGGCCTGAGTGTGTGCTTCTCAGGGGACACCCGGCCCTCCAATTTCCTGGCCAGGCTCGCTCAGGACGCGGACTTGCTCGTCCACGAAACCACGTATCTGGCCAACGCTGCCGACTACCTCAGCCCAGCAAGGGCAGCCCGCGTACTACCCCGCATGAACTCAGTCCACAGCGACCCAACGGGCGCCGCCCGGATCGCGGCATCTGCCAAGGCGAAAGCCCTTCTCCTCTGCCCTGTTGGCACCTTCGGACCGGCGTCCGACGAGGAAATACTGGCCGAAGCCGGCGTCGAGTTTCCCGGAAAGACCTGGGTTGGCAGCGACTTCCTGCGAGTCCCACTTCCCATCAAAGGAGAGATCTAAGTTATGACCACGTACAACACCGGCGGCGAAGCCGTCGTCAACAGCCTTAAGGCGAACGGCCTAACCACCATTTTCGGATTGCCTGGCGTACAGAACGACTGGCTCTACAACGCCTTTTATGACGCGGGAGAGGACATTCGCGTGATCCACACCCGTCATGAGCAGGGTGCCGCATACATGGCTCTGGGCCACACCTTGGCCACGGGCAAGCCAAGCGTCTGCAATGTTGTGCCAGGGCCAGGCGTTCTGAACGCCGGGGCGGCGCTTGCCACTGCGTACGGATTGAATGCAAAGATGCTGTTCCTTACCGGTCAGGTCCCGCAGAAGATGATTGGCCGGGAAATGGGAACGCTGCATGAGGTCCCGGACCAGCCTGGGCTCCTTCGTTCCCTCACAAAGCACTACGACAGGGTCACCCATCCAGCAGAAGCGGGAACCAAAATTGCGGCTGCCATCGGCGCCCTGAACACCGGACGGCCCCGTCCGGCTGCGATTGAGGTGCCGATGGACGTGCTGGAGCATCGTGCTCCGGTCCCGGACCGGTTCCCTGTCGCTGACGGTCCCCAAGACGTCATCGATGAGGAAGGAATAGAAAAAGCCCTCTCCATCCTGGGCAACGCCAAGAATCCCATGATCTTCGTCGCCAACGGGGCACAGGATGTCTCAGCCGAAGTCACACGGCTTGCTGAAATTCTTCAGGCACCCGTGGTCGGCTACCGCACAGGACGCGGCATCGTCGACAGCCGGCATCCCCTCAGCTGCTTTCTGCCCGAGGCCAAGCCCCTGTGGGCCGAGACCGACGTTCTCATCACTCTGGGAGGCAGCGCACGCTCGGCTCTCCAGGGCTGGGGGAGAGGCGCGCGCAAGGTGATCCGAATCGACGTCGACCAGACTGTCCACGGCCGCTATGGCCAGCCCGATGCGGCAATCACGGGGCGCCTCGAATCACACCTCCCGGTCCTCATCGAAGGACTGGAGAAGAGAGGCATCCAGAATGCCGACATCACCGAGCAAATGACACTGGTGCATAAGGAGTGGCGGGAACGCAGCGCCGTACTGGACCAGCAGACCGCCTTTCTCACTGTCATTCGCGAGGCGCTTGGCATCGATGGCATCTTCGTCGATGAACTCACCCAGGTCGGCTTTGCCAGCCGCATCCTGCTGCCGGTCTACAAGCCCCGGACTTTCATCTCCACCGGCTATATGGGCACGCTCGGCTATGGCTTCCCCACTGCCCTGGGAGCCAAGGTCGCAAAACCAGACACGCGCGTGCTTTCGGTGACAGGCGACGGTGGTTTCATGTTCGCCGCAACGGAGTTGGCAACTGCAGTTCAGCACAATATCGGGTTGGTCACGGTTCTTTTTAACAATTCCCAGTACGGCAACGTCCAGCAGATGCAGCGGGACCTCTACGGTGGAAAGGTGATAGCCACCGACCTGGTTAACCCGAACTTCGAGCAGTTCGTCACGTCATTCGGAGCCTCCTACGGACGTGCCACATCGCCGCAGGAACTGGCCCCGGTACTCGAGAACGCCTTCAGGTCCGGCAAACCCACCGTGGTGGAGGTTGTAGTCGGCGACATGATCAGCGTGGACCAGTTCCGGTGACGGGAAAACCCGTGACAGACAAACCGAAGAGTCCTCCGGCTCCGTACCTTCAGGAACTGTGGAGCAGAATCGCAGGGCTTCGCTGTATCGTCGTCGTCGGACTGCCCGGTACAGGGAAGAGCCTCCTCGTCCGTGAGATCGCGGCGGCAGCCGACGCAGACGGACGCCACAGCACCGTCATGCAATGGGACGTCTCGCGAGAATCCTGGGACAGTCACCCTTCGGCGGCGGCTACATATCCTGAAATTGATGGCGTCACCCATGAGGGCATCCGAACGGCGATGGGCACTTGGGTCCGGGAAGCCGTCGGAGATTGGTATTCCCAGCACGTCGACAGGGATGATTTGCTCATCGTTGAAGCCCCGCACATCGGCGGTAGGTTCTCAGAACTCGCCCACGTCGTTGACGACGTGGCCGAATCAGGCCTGCGGGGGCCGGGCACGCTATTCGTTCTCGTGGCCCCTACCAAGGAGCTTCAGCTGAGGCTGAAAAACCAGCGAGCCGCAGACATGGAGAGCCAGGGGGAGGGCTCGTACGAAAGTAACAACGCCTCGCCGGATCTCTTGGATGAGCTCACGAACTCATTGCGTGGACCAGCCCAGGAACTCGGGATAGTGAGCACCTCCTCCACCGGATACGATCCGGAGCTCTATGCAGAACTGATGCAACATGTTCTGCGGCACAGGAACGTTCTCGTGTTGCGCCCGGACCAGCTCATGGAGGTTACTGGATCCGTCTACTCATTGGGAGACCAGTCCAACAGGCTCTGGGCAACGGAAGAACAGGTTCAGCGGTCCTTGGACGTTGTTGAATCCATGTCCCAAAAGGAACTGGTCCAACATACGAGCGACTGGTTCCGCTCGTAGGCGTTGGCCGCCGGAAGGAGGCCCTTCCCCGGACATGCAGCCTGTGGAGGAGTAGACACGTCGAGCTTTGGCAGCTAGCCAACGAAAAGGCGGGCCGGCCCCTTAGGAGCCGCTCCGCTCTTTCGGGGATTGGAATCCGGTTAGGCTGCGCTGCGATTGCTCAGTTTCTCCTGGACACGGCGCACCAGGACCAGCGTGTGCTCGCGGCTTATCTCTTCGAGATTTGTGTCGGCTTCGCCGTTCTCGATGGCGTCGATGATCCGTGTATGGAAGCCGATGGTTTCCTTACCGGCAGATAGTCCCAAGGTCTGAATGATGATGCCGCGTTCGCGGGCGAACACCAAGCTGCTGACTGTGTCCGTCCACTGGGAGAGCCGCTGAAGTTCCCGGATCAGGAGAACATTGGGGCAGCGACTATGAATCATCTCGTGAAACTGCCGGTTCAGCGTTGTCCATGCCTCAAAATCGAACTCCTCCAAGGCGCCCAACAGCTTACCGTTGGTCTCGCGGAGGGCTGAGATCTCCTCACCGGACAGCAGGGGGGCTGCGGCGCGGGTGGCGTACGCCTCCAGGACGGCTTTCATCTCCATGAGATTGAACCAATGTGTCTTATCAAGCTGAACGATGGAAGGTCCCGAGTTTGTCCCGTATTCAACCAGTCCCTCGGCTTCCAGCCGACGAAGTGCCTCCCTGATGGGGGCCTGGCTGACGCCGATGTCCTTGACGAGGTTGTCGATGATCAGACGCTGTCCGGCCGCATACTGAGAGCCCACAATGCGTGTCCGCAATATTTCATGGGCAAAGTCGACCTTAGACTGGACAGCTGTCATGTTTCCCTCTCGGAGCAACTTTGTGGACGAAATCAAGGCTCATGGTCTGCCCGTTTCCGCATCAGCAACCAACAGCCTACAAAGCGTATAGCTAATCCTATGCGATCTCCTTCATTTTCGAAGAGCTTCCATAGGAATGCCTTTACGCACCGCTGGTCAGACCTTTCGTCACGACTCTGTCCAAAGCTGCAATCGTAGCGTTCACCTGTTCCGGGGTTCCTACGGTGATCCGAACGCTTGAAGGATCACCCATGGCGTTTCCGGGGCGTACGATAATGCCCTCCGCCTCAAGTGCTTTGGTGAACGCCTTCGCGTCACCTACTCGGACGTAGACGAAATTCGCGTGTGAGACTAATGGCTCAAATCCGAGGTTGCGGAGGCCTTCGGTTAGTTCGTTGCGGCCATGCTCATTTAATCCCACACGGCGTTCGAGTTCTTCGTGCTCTCGCAGGCTTGCCAATGCCGCAGCCTGGGCGACGCTGGACACTTCGTAGTTGCTCTGCACCTTTTGGACAGCCCCGATAATTTCGGGGGACCCCACCAGGTACGCGACGCGCAGACCCGCCAGGCCGTAGGCCTTGGAGAAGGTCCGCAGCGTGACCAAGTTACGACGCTTGAAGTCCCTTTCGGCGATTGTGTCCGAGTACTCCGGAGACTTGGCGTACTCAAAGTAGGCCTCGTCCACGACAATCGTCACGTGCTCCGGGACGGCCGCAATAAAGCTGAGCAGCTCTTCCCTGCTGACAATGCCGCCCGTGGGATTGTTCGGGTTGCAAACATAGACAATGCGCGTTGCCTCGCTGATAAGACCCAGCATAGAACCCAGATCGTAACTTCCGTCTTGGCGGACAGGTGTACTGAGCGTTGTGGCACCCTGCTTTCGGGCGTCCAAGGCATATGCATGGAAAGTGGGTGTGGAAACAACGATGTTTGTGCCCTCATCCAGGAGCGCTATTGAGAGATGGTGGATCAGTCCGATCCCGCCGGCGCCAACGGCAACCTCTGCAATATCGACCCCAAGCATGTCAGCGAGTTCTCCACGAAGAGTGCGGAAACCTGACTCGGGATACAAGTTGGCCCGGCCTACCTGTTCCAGTGCAGCCTTGGCAGCCGAAGGAAATGGACCATACGGCCCTTCGTTCGCAGCAAGGCCCAGCAATTCGAGAACTGCACCCTCGCCCGCTGCGTCACGGACGCTCCTGCCCGCGCTGTAGGGCGGGAGCTCCTCGATCGCTGCCCGAATCTTCGGGCCCGAACCGGTTTCTGAAATAGCGGTTTGCATATTTACCCATCCCTAAATCTCCTATAGACTTTCCTATACGATTCTATACACGCTGAGGAAAAAGGACAATGGCTGAAATCGCAGAGTTGAGCCGCATCTTCGCCGGAGGGCGCTGGACTCCCGCCACCGGAACAGACATTTTGCATGTGTACAACCCGGCGGACGGCAGCCGCATCGGCCAGGTCACGGCTGCAAGTGTCCATGATGTGAACCACGCCAGCCTTGCCGCCTCGGAGGCATTCGCGGGCTGGCGTGATACCGCGGTGAGCGAAAGGGCGGCCGTCGTGGCCCGTATCGCCGACGGCCTCGCTGCCCGGTCAGAAGAACTTGCCGAGGGAATCACGCTGGAAGTGGGCACCCCCCGACACGGATGTGTCCGAATGCAGGTCACTCCTGCCGTCGAAACGTTCAAAAGCGCGGCAAGGCTCGGACCTGAAGTCCTCGTCGATGAACAACTGGACGCTACATGGATCCGCAAGGTGCCGGTCGGCGTGGTCGCGTGCATCACGCCGTGGAACTACCCGCTCTATCAGATAGCCTCAAAGGTCGCCGCTGCACTTATGGCCGGCTGCACCATAGTCCTAAAACCAAGCGAAGTGGCACCAACCAACGCAGCTATCCTCGCCGACGTCGCCTCAGCAGCGGGTCTGCCGCCAGGAGTTTTCAACGTGGTCTTCGGGAACGGACCCACCACAGGAGAGGCTCTCATAAGCCACCCGGCAATTGACTTCGTCTCCTTTACAGGATCCACCCGCGCCGGTGCCAGAATCGCCGCCATAGCAGGCCAGCACATCAAACAGGTTTCTCTGGAACTGGGCGGAAAGTCAGCAAGCCTGGTACTCCCTGGCGTCGACGTTCAGCTGGCAGTAAGCAAAACCCTTGAAAAGAGCTTTCAAAACTCGGGTCAGACCTGTGCCGCTCTGACCCGACTCCTCGTTCCATCAGAGGCCCTCGCACAGGTGTCCGCGTCACTCAAAACTCAGGTTGCTTCCTTCCCTGTTGGCGATCCCTCGAAAGCCAGCACGGTGCTTGGCCCTGTCGCAACCGCTGACCAGAGGGACAAAGTGCTTAGCCTGACGGCCGCTGCCCGCGAATCCGGCGCTGAACTCCTTGCTTCCGGTCCAGTCTGGGGCGACCCCGCAGGCTTCTATGTTCCGGCTGAGGCCTACCTCACCGACGCCGACGGCGGACTCGCCCGGGAAGAAGTGTTTGGACCGGTCCTGGCCGTAGTGCCATACAGCGACATCGACGAAGCGGTGGCCATGGCAAACAATTCCCCTTACGGACTCAGCGGTGCGGTATGGGGACCCGACTCCGCTGAGGCGGGCAAGGTCGCTGCACGAATCCGTACCGGGAGCGTATCCATCAACGGCGCGGCCACACATCCCGATGCGCCCTTCGGGGGGTTTCGGATGTCCGGTTTTGGCAGGGAACGGGGTGCCCATGGCATCGAAGAATTCCTCACTACCCAGTCACTCCACTTCTAACATCCCCAGGCAGACCAAACAATTGAGGAGAATCCAGTGACGAACAACCGAACGAAATCGGGCGGTTACGTGTCAACTCGCTACGAGGTCGGGTGTGAAGAAGATTGCCAGTTCTGCAGCGGCCCCGAAACAGACTGAGACGATAGCAGTGCGTTTGCACAGCGAAGCTGCTTTGGCTTTCTAGTCATTCAATAATTGTGGGGGAGCGGGAATGACTAACAGGCGTGGACTCGACCTCTGACACCTGAATGCTTGACGACAGATGCTGGCGGGTGCCTGGCGCTGAGGTGCTGACGCGCCCGGTAACCTGACAACTCGGCCCTGAAGTTTCGCCGCAGACTTTATTCGCCGCAGACTTTATACGTCAGTGTTCTTCTTCTCTGAGTCGGTCATCTTGTGTATGGATCACTATCCAATCTGTAGCAAGGATGGCCCGAGGCAGTCCCGAAACGTACAACGTGGTCAACGGTGACGTGCTTGTGTGGCAAGACGTGTGGCCTGACCTGGCAGGGCATTTCGGAGTGGACGTCGATGAGCCGCTCAGCCGGTCGTTGGCGGCCGAGATGCCGGGGGAGACGGGGGTCTGGAACGAGATTGTGCGGGACAGCGGGCTAAGGCCCCTGACCATGCACGAAGTCATTGGCGGGGCTTGGCAGTTTGCTGATCATGCCTTTGCCCATGGCCAGCCGAATCCTCCGGACAGGATTGTGACGAGCCCCATCAAGGCGCGCCTGGCGGGTTTCCAAGATTGCTACGACACCGAGGACTCAATCATCTATTGGTTGAAGCGGCTTCAGGAGAAACGCATCATTCCCCGATGATTAGCTAGGGGTAAAGGACTAATTCGCTGATAGTCCCGTGGGGAACCTCGTGGGAGAGCTCTACAGTGAAAGTCTTGTCGTCATGGCGGGTGACCAGCACGCCGTGCCCGGGGGCGTTGTGGGCTTCTCGGATCGCACCCTCTACGGCTTGGTCGAGTTCGTCTTCGAGTTCGTTACGGTGGCTGATCCTGACCTCTACGGCGTAGGGGGTCCTTTGGTTAATCATGGTGCTCCTTCCCCTGGCTCTGATGTAGCTCAGGGCGCGTTCCGGTGGATGGTGTTGCTGAGTGGCACTAAGGGGTTAGGACGAGCTTGCGGGGCGCACCCTGCTGCTGAAGCTCCCACGCCCTTTGGCAGTCGGCCAGCGGAAGGGTCATCGTGTCGACGGCCAAAGCTCCGGTGGCCGCGAGGCCTGTCAGCTGCAGGTAGGCCTCGCGCCGGACCTGCGCCGGCGGATCCATGTGGGCGAACCCGAGGAGCTCCAGGCGGGCTGCGCGGACGATGCCGGCAGGCAGTTCAAGGGTTGCGCCTGCGGACTGGCCGATCTGGACGTGGCGGGCGCCCCGGGCAGCTACGTGCATAGCGGCAAGGGCTGGTTCTCCCCATACCGGGTCAATAATGACGTCGAATCCGCTGTCACCGACCGTGTTGCGGAAGGCGGCCACGAGGTCGGTGTCCGGGCTAATGGTCACGGTGGCATCGGCGCCCCGTTTCCGGGACAGGGCGAGGCGGCCCGGGTCACGGTCGGCAGCGACCACCGTTGCCGCGCCGAGGGATTTGGCGAGTTGGACGGCGATGGAACCCAGTGCACCGGTTGCGCCGAGCACCAGCACGTTCTGGCCCGGCTGGAGCCCGGCCCGCCAGGTGAGGGCCAGCCAGGCGGCAAGTCCGGTGTTGCCGAGCGCGGCCGCGGTAACGTCGTCCACGTCGTCCGCGAGGTCCAGCAGGTCCTCCTCGGCCACAACGGTGCGTTCGGCCCAGGAACCGTGCGGCGAAACCGGTGAGGTGAAGAAGACGCGACGTCCGGCGGAGGTCCTGCCCACGCCGTCGGCGCCTATCACGTACGGCATGGTGCCGGGATCTCCGTATGCACCCGAGGCCTTGGCCAGATCGAGATGATGTACCCCGGCCGCGGCAACCTCGATGACTGCAAGGCCGCTGTGAGGCTCCGGCTCATGGAAATCGTCGTACGTGGGGACTGTTCCGGTCTGGGTCAGAACGGCTGCCTTCATGGTCTGCTCCTTAGAATCTGGTGGGGTGTCAGGCTGGCTGGTCGGTGTCGGCGGGAATGATCTGCACGCTGATGGATCCAAGGCCGCTGATCCGTCCCTCAAGCTGGTCTCCGGGGTGCATCCAGGTTCCGGTGCTGAGGCCAACACCGGCGGGAGTTCCCGTGAGCACAACGTCGCCAGGTTCGAGGGTCACATGCTCGCTGATCAGGGAGACCAGCTCGGGAACAGACCAGATCAGGTCCGACGTGTTGGCATTTTGCCGCAGCTCTCCGTTGAGCCAGAACTGCAGCTGGAGGTTGGTGTCGTCGATGAAGCGGGCCGGCACAATGCCCGGACCAAGCGGACAGCTGTCGTCGAAGACCTTGCCGCCGAAGAGGTCGAATTTGACCAGGTGCTTGGGGTGGCGCTGCCAGTCACGGGCCGACAGGTCCAGGGCGATGGTGTAGCCTGCGATGTGCTCACGGGCCCGCTCCACCGGGATGTGCCGGCCGCGCCGGCCGATGACAAACGCCAGTTCGAGTTCGTAGTCGAACTTTTCCGTCTGGCTGGGGTACCTTACCGCTTTGCCTTGGCCGACGAGCGTGGTGCTGGGCGGTTTAAGGAAGAAGACCGGAATGTTGTCTTCCTTCGAAAAGCCGGCATGACCGCCGTCGTTGACCACGTGGTCGTAATAGTTGGCGCCGGCGCAGATGACCTTGTTCGGGTACTGCAGCGGCGTGAGCCAGTCTTCGGGCCGGGCTGGCTCAGGCACGTGACCTGCCCCGCTGCCGGTGAGGGTTTCGACGGCAGCGAGGAGCCGAGGCTCGGAGGTCTCCCAGTTGGCGAAGACGGTCATGAGCCCGCCCGCCGGATTGGCGTCGAGAACCTCCGGTGCGACGTCGGCGAGTCTGTACAGGGGACCGTCAGGGAGCCGGAGCACAGGAGTGGGCACTCCGTCGATCCGAACGGTGGACAGGGAAAAGGTCACCTGGTCTGCTCCTTCATGGGTGTCGCGCCGGCCGCTGGAGCGCCTGCCATCTGCATCCATTCCTTGAGGACCGTGTCGAGGGCCGGTGCCGGTCGGGCCAGCAGGTCCCTCGCGGCGTTGCGGACCTGGCCGCGTTGCTCGGGTGTCAGATACTCCACCGGCGAGGCTCCGTCCACCCGGGCCAGGGCGAGCAGCGGCAGCAGGGCCGCGGCGCGCGCCGTCAGGTCCGGGGCAGGCTCCCAGTCAATATGGCGGGCATATCCGTCCAGCAGCATGCGGGCGGAGCTGTGCAGCTGCGCCGTATGGTCCGGCAGGATGATCGCCTTGAGCAGCAGGTGGTTCAGGCAGAATGCGACGTCGAACGCCGGGTCACCGAACCAGCCGCACTCGGCATCGAGCAGCACCGGACCGTCCGGACCCAGGAGGATGTTCTTGGGACTGACGTCGCCGTGAACCACCGCCAAGTGAGTGCCGGCGGTTCTCTCGGCGATGACATCGATCCGGTCCGCCAGGTCCGGGTTGGCACGTGCAGTGACCCGGAAGTACGGCTCGATGCGCAGGGCGTCGAAGTTGCTGTCGGTGCCGAACTTGCCCGGGAGCGAAAGATCCTTGGTGCTTGCTGAGTGCAGCCTGCCGAGGAGGTCGCCGACGGCGTGCGCGGCAGCGGGGTCAACCTGTCCGGTGAGGAGGCTGTCCTTCCACACCGGGTAGTCCTCGGCGGGGAGGAACTGCATGGCGAACAATCCGGCCTGCCCATCGTAGGCGAGGACCTGTGGGACCTGTGTGGGAGCGACGGTCCCGGCAAACTGCAGCCAATCGTATTCCACGCGGTTGCGGGACAGGGGAGCGAGCCATTCGTGAGCCACCTTCAGCCGGGCCAATGCTCCCTTGACGCACAGCGTCCGGCCCGGCAGCGACACTTGCCAGAGGTCCGAGCTCACGCCGCCGGTCAAGGGACTCAGTATCGCCTCTTCACCCGGCTCCATCAGCCCGTGACGGAGCAGGAACTCCTGCACCCGCTCCTGGGGTCCGGCGACGTTCACCGGCCACCGTCCGCGGTCAAGGCCAGGGCCGGCAGGTTCCTGAAGTCCAGCGTGGGGTCCTCGGCGATGCGCACCAGCTGGTTGTACTTGGCGAGCCGCTCAGAGTTCCTGACGGACCCGATCTTGATCTGCCCGGCGGCGCTGCCCACAGCCAGATCTGCCAGGAAGTCATCTTCGGTCTCACCGGAGCGCGCCGATACCACCGGGGCGTAACCAGCGGCGCGCGCCTCGGCCACCACGTCAAGGGTGCCGGTCAGCGTGCCGTTCTGGTTCACTTTGACCAGGACGCCGTTGGCAACACCCTGGGAGATGCCTCTGGCCAGCCGTTCGCTGTTGGTGGTGAACAGGTCGTCGCCAATCAGCCTGATCCTGTGACCTAGGCGTTTGGTCAGGGTCTGCCAGCCGTCCCAGTCGTCTTCGCCGAGCGGATCTTCAATTGAGACGATAGCGAAGCGGTCAACCCATGAGGACACCATGTCAATCATTTCGGCTGTGCTGAGGTGCCGTTCCTGCCGTCGCAGGTGGTAGTCACCTGCCTCACTGTCGTACAGGGATGCGGCAGCGACGTCGATGGCGATGGCTATGTCTGTGCCGGGCCGCAGTCCGGCGGCCAGAATGGACTCGGTGATGAGCTCGAGAGCCTCCTCGCCCGTTCGGCAGCCAGGGCTCAGTCCGCCCTCGTCCGCCAACAGCGTGGGCAGTCCCCGTTTGGCAGAAAGGGCAGCCGCAGCCGCACGGACACGTGATGTGAGCTGGATGGCTTCGAGTGCGGACGTTGCCGCGACTGGTACCGCGAGGAAATCCTGGACGTCCATGCCGCGGCCTGCGTGGAGGCCGCCGGAAAGGATGTTGACCATCGGCATCGGAAGCACGGGCTCGTCGACGCCTGCGAGCTGGGCGATCCTGCGGTACAGCGGCAGTCCGCTGGCCACAGCGGAGGCGCGGCAGACCGCCAGTGAGGTTCCCAGCACCGCGTTTGCGCCGAGCCGCGACAGTGTGGAGGTTCCGTCCAGGTTCCGCAGCGTTTCGTCGATGGCCCGCTGGTTGTCGACATCGTGGCCGCGGAGCGCCGCGGCGATCTCACCGTTCACATGCTCGACGGCGGAGGTGACGCCGAGGCCGTCGAACACCGATGCGTCTCCATCGCGCAGTTCGTGGGCCTCGTGCGTACCGGTGGAGGCTCCGGAGGGAACCGATGCCCGGGCGCTGACGCCGTTTTCGAGGGTGATGTCCACCTCGACGGTGGGGCGGCCGCGGGAATCGAAGATCTGGCGGCCGTGGACGGTGCGGATGATGCTCACAATGACACTCCTGTGGCGAGGACGGAAGGGGTGTTACAGGGATAGTTTGCGGGTTCGCCGCGCAGGACGCGGACCACTTCCTCGGCAGCGCTGCGCCGCAGGTCGATCACCGAAGCGTCGGAGGCGAAAGCGATGTGTGGTGTAACGATCACGCCAGGGTGGGCCAGCAGCCCGGCGGGAACCGTGGGCTCCTCCTCCAGGACATCCAGTCCTGCTCCGCCGAGCTTGCCTGACTGCAGGGCGGCCAGCAGTGCTGCGGTGTCTACCAGTCCGCCGCGGCTGACATTGATCAGGAAGGCATCCTGCGGTAGCAGGGCCAGTTCGCGGGCCCCGATCAGGTGATGTGTCTGCGGGACCAGGGGAGCGTGCAGGACCACGATGTCGCTTGCGGCCAGGAGGCCGTCCAATGCCATTACCTCACTACCGCCGGTGTCGGCCGGGGGGTGCGGATCGCTGATCACCACGCGGGCTCCGAGCGCCTTGAGCTTGGCTGCAGTGGCTCTGCCGATGCGGCCGTATCCCACAACGCCGCAGGTCAGGTTGGAAAGGCGGCGAAGCCGGGCACCGGCGGGGTTCCATCGTCCGGCTCGTACCTCGCGGTCCGCGGCCACCAGGCCGCGCGTCCAGGCAAGGGCCAGCCCGACGGCGTGGTCGGAGACCTCCTCGACGCAGTAGTCCGGCACATTGGTTACCTGCACGCCGCGATCCGTGGCAGCGGGCACGGCAATGTTGTCCAGGCCAACGCCCATCCGGGCAACAACCCGCAAGGGGGCCGAGGAAGCGATTGCTTCGGCGGACACTGTTGCCCAGCAGGTGAGGATGGCGGAAGGCTGGTGTTCGGCGATCAGGGCGTCAATGGCCTCAACCGGTGCGGGGTCGGCCGGGCCGGCGACAAGACGGAAGCCGGCGTCTTCGATGATGCCGCGTTCGATACTGTCGTCGGGCCACGCCCGGTCTGTCAGCAGGACTGTTTGCTGCAGCGTCATGAGTCTGCTCTCCTTAGGTGGTGGTTAGGCCTGAAGCGGCCAGGTTTGAGTGGGATGGGCTGGGAAAAGATCTGGGACCAACGAACCGGGTGTTTTGCTCGCCGAGCCCGGTTACTGAAGCCCTCACGGTGTCCCCGGGACGCAGGAAACGGCCGTGGTGGATGCCGAACCCGGCGGGGGAGCCGGTGCAGAGCAGGTCTCCGGGGCGAAGGCGGGTGTGTTGGGACAGGTAGGACAGCTGTTCGGGAATGGTGAACACCATGTCGTCGGCCGTGTCGTCCTGCATGGGCGAGCCGTTGAGCGAAAGCTGAAGCCGCAGGGCGGACGGGTCCGGGACCTGCCAGGCGGGCACGAACCAGGGTCCGAGTGGCAGGGATCCCCGCATGCCCTTGCATTGCAGCCAGTCCGAGGCCAGCGCAGGCAGGTCCGGCCGGACGATGCGGGAGCGGATGGTCAGGTCGTTGACCACGCAGTAGCCGGCGATCACTGCCTCAGCCTCCGGCACAGTCAAGCGGGAGCCTGAACCTCCGATGACGGCACCGATTTCCACCTCCCAGTCCAGGGTGTCCACCTCCGCTTCCAGGGCCAGCTCGCCAACAGCGGGGCCCACCCTGTCGTTGCTGGTCAGGCAAACATAGGGGCTGCCGTCCCGGCGCCGCTGGTTGAGCGCCTGGGTGGTGGCGGCCGCCAACTTCGCGGCGTCGGCGGGGCCGCCGGCATCCACTGCGGCCTCGATGACCTGCCGGCGGTAGTTGCCGATGGTGCAGAACACCTGCGTGGGCTGGAAGGGAGCCTCCAGCCGCAGCGAAGCCACTGGAACACCCTCTTCGCTGATGGTCGCCGACGTCTGCGGGAGCTCGAGGAGCTGCCGAAGCTCCGCGTGAACGGCTCCCCAATGCCCGATCAAATCGGTGACTGAGGTAAACCTCGCGCAAGGCCAGCGCCCGGCCCAGGTTTGCAGGGGAAGCGCCCGGCCGCTGTGCATCAGCCAGATGGCCGGGGTTTCCTCGGGGAGGCCTGCCTGGGCAAGGACGATTCCAGCTGGAGCGAGGGCGTCGTCGAGGTTGTCTTCTTCAAGCATAATGCTAACGATAGCACAAACCTTTGGAAATACCAGACGCTTAGCCGACTAAATGGGCCAGCGGAAGGGAAGTGCTGGATGTCGCTTGCATCCCTTGACGCCGCGTATCAAAGCACGAGATAGTGCTAACGATTGCACAAGAGGAAGAGGATTTTTCGTGACTGTACGCAGAGTGGTGACCGGCATGGACGAATCTGGAAAGTCGGTATTCGTCTCCGACGGACCCGTGCCCAATAGCCATGCCTTCGAGAGTATGCCGGGGCAGGCTCAGGTCCGGGTCTGGTTTACGCCGGACCTGCCGTCCGGAACCATCCCCGAAACGGAGCCCACTGACAACCATGGGCCCGTGGTGCCGGGCCCCGGCGGGGCAAGCTTCGTGATTGTGAGTTACGCACCGGAATCCGTAATGATGAGCCCGGGATTCGATCCGGACGCCGCAGGGCAGGAGATGGCCTCCTACGCTCCTGATCTCGCCGAGGTGTTCGAGCCGGACGGGATGCACCGCACGCGCAGTGTCGACTATGGAGTGGTGCTGGAAGGGGAGCTGTGGCTGGAGCTCGACGACGGCGCGCAGGTGCTGCTGACGCAGGGTGACACCGTTGTGCAGCTCGCCGCACGCCATGCCTGGCGGAACAAGACACAGGCGCCGGCAACGGTGGCGTTTGTGCTCACCGGCGCCGGCGCCTCAGTGGTGTCCTGAGTGGTGTCCGGGTGTATCCCGGACACCACGGGCCGGCCGTCCCCAGAGGGACGGCCGGCCGCAATTTTTTATCAGGGAATGACGACATAGTTGCTGAAGCCACCGCGCGGGTCCTTCAACCGCCCTGAGATTGCATTGTTGACGTCCGACAGCGGGAACGCCTCGGTCTCAAGGTAGGTGAGGTCCAGGGTGCCGGTCTCGATCATGTCTGCCATCTCCTGGCCCTGGGCTGCGGTGAACCAGTTCGAGCCGATGATCTGCACCTGCTCGTCCATCAGCCATTTCATGTCCACCGGAACCTCGTCAGCAACTCCGCCGACGTTCACCACGCGGCCGCCGCGCCGGACCCCGCGCATGGAATCCACCATGGTTGCGGCGTCCGCCCGGGCCCCGAGCGCACTGATCACGAAGTGGGCGCCGTCGCCGCGTGTCTGCGCCTTGGCCCACTCCCCGGACGACTGCCCGCCGAGGTTCATGACTTCTATCCTGTTCGGCGCCAGTGCCTTCACGCGCTGAAGCAGCTCCTCGTTGCGCCCCGTGCCCAGGATCTTTGCAACGCCCATGCTCAAACAGAGCACAGTCGCGGCCACGCCCAGGGTGCCGGTAATGCCGTCTATCAGGCCCACTGTGCCGGGTCCGGCATCTGCCAGGCGGAGCGCCCCGTAAGCGGTGCCGATGTAGCCAAAACGGGCTGCCAGCTCAAACGGAAGGTTGTCCGGAATCTTAACCAGGGCCTGCTGCGGCGCGGTCATGAACTCACTGAACCCGCCGTAAGGGTAGAGATCGAAGATCCGCTGACCGTCGAGGGACGTGCTGAAGTATCCGTTGAGGGTGTAGTAGCGGCAGCGGCTGGGGGTTCCCCCTGAACAGGCGTAGCAGCTGCCGCAGGAGCGGAGCGGGCTGACGTACACCCGGTCACCAGGTTTGACGTTGATGACGGACTCTCCGACCTCTTCCACCACCCCGGTGGGATCAAGCCCGAAGATCGCCGGGAAATTGGGGATGGGCTGGTGCGGAAACCAGGTGGGCCAGTTGTTGATTACGTTGGCCATGTTCGGCACAATGCCGACGGCCTTGACCCTGACCAGTACGTCGGTGGGTCGGGGCTTGGGTACTTCGATGGTGTCGATCGACATCGGGTCGCCGATCTGATGCAGTCTGGCTGCGCGCATCGTCGCCATTGACGGCTCCTTCTGGGAAAAGGTGGTGATTCTGGGGAGGGGGTTGGCAGGCAGCTACTTGCGGTAGCTGTCCTCAAGTTCGATGCCGAGCAGGCCCATTATCCGTACGCCTGAGTTGTACCAGGCGATGGTCAGCGTGAGCTCCACCATCTGCTGGTCATCGAGGTGCTTGGCGGCGGCCGCCCAGCTGGCATCGGACACGTTCACGTTGATGGTGGATTCCCGTGCCAGCGCTATCACGGCGCGTTCGGCGTCATTGAACAGCTGAATGCTGGTGCCCTCAGCCACTGCAGCAAGCTGCTCATCCGTGAGGCCGGCTTTCCGGCCATGTGACTGGTGGTGCGCGATTTCATATTCAGAGCCGGTGGCATGGCCCACGGACAGGATGGCCAGCTCCCGCAGCTTGGGACTCAGCACGGAGCTGTCACGCATGGCGTTGGCATAGGAGAGGAACGCGTCGAGCAGGACGGGGGCATTTGCCAGTGAGCGGAAGATATTGGCAGTGGGCATTTTGCGCTCCGCCTCGATGCGGTCCCACAGCGGCTGCTGGTGGACCGAAGCGGCGTCGTTGCGGGACAGGGAAGGAACTCGGGACATGATGTGGGTCTCCAGTCGGGTTGGGGGTCAGCGGGGCTGGTGATCAGCGGGGCCGGCAATCAGGGGAGTTGGGGGCTGGCCAGGAACTTCTCCAGCGTCATGGGGGCAGGACGGACAGCCGGGGACTTCAGCGGGGCGCCGACGAAGGGCGAGGCCTCGAAGTACCACTGCTCCAGGGCGGGCAGGCCCCAGCGGGCGTTGGTGCTCACCGATGCGGCGTCCCAGCGCACCGGCTCGGTCTCAAGATCGATGGTCTGGTAGTGGCTGTTGAAGACCTCAACCCGGTGGCCGTCCGGATCACGCAGATAAGCGAAGAGCATGCCGCCGGGTCCATGCCGGCCGGGGCCGCGTTCCACCTGGTCGCCGTAGCCCAGGATGCCGGCGAAATCGCAGGCGGTGAAGATGTCATGGCTCTCGGAGACGGTGTAAGCGAAGTGATGGAGGCTTGGACCGTCGCCGGGCACCATGGCCAGGTCAAGGCAGGTGCCCTTGCGGTACATGAAGGCGCCCACAAGCTCGTCGCCGTACTCGAGGTACTCCGAGTTGCGGAAGCCCAGTTCGCTGTAGAACGCGCACAGTTCGTAGACGTCGGGCGTGAGCAGCTGGAAGTGGTCCAGTCGCTGGGCGTGGGCGCCTTTGTACTGCTCAAAGTTGATGTGCAGCCGGGGCCTGGTCTCCATGGTTGCGCACAGCTCCAGCGGCGTCCCGACAGGGTCTGCGACATGCAGCGTCCGCCCCTGGTGTGGCATGTCCACCCACTCGGCCGGGAGGCTCCGGTCACGAAACCAGCGGTAGGCCTTGTCCAGGTCCTCGTCGAAGAAGACTCGGAATCCTATCCGGCGGGCCGTGCCGCCGTCGGCGCTCTGCTCCAACACCAGGCTGTGGTGACAGGCCTCCGCCAGGCCCCGCAGGTACACAGTGGAGGAGTCCTCCTCGGTGACCACCAGGCCGAGGACAGTGGTGTAGAAATCACGGCTCGCCGCAAGGTCAGCCACATTCAGCCGCAGGTGGCTGGTTCGGGTGATGTTGAACGGCGGACGTAGATCGACCGGTGGCAGCATATTTGTCCATCTCCAATGGGATCATCACGGTGCTATCGTTAGCATCCGCATTATGGGTGTCTGCGCAGGAGGCGCAGCTTCTTTTAGGTGATGCGGTTCAGGCAGAGCGCTCGCGCGATGCCGCGGGAGGTGCAGCAGTGCTGCCCCGCGGCACCAGCCAGCCCACTGACGCGGACTCGTAGGGGTCATTCCCGGCGGGTGGATTGTTGAGCCTGCGAATGAACCAGAGGCCGCAGGAGGTGGCCACATCTCCGATGGGCAGGCTGACGGTAGTCAGGCCGGGTCCCCACCAGGAGAATCCGCTTTGATCGCCGAAGCCCACCACAGACAATTCCGTGGGGACGTCGACGCCCATTTCCAGCAATCCATCCAGCAGCCCCACAGTATGGAGGACGGAGCCGAGGACGACGGCGGTGGGCGGGCTGGGCCGGTTCAGTAACCGGCGCGCCGCCTCCCGCGCATGCTCGGGGGACGCCGGAGGGCCCAGTTCGATCAGCTGTGAGCGCTGTGGAATGTTCTTTTCCCGCAATGCCTGGCGGTAGCCTTCGAGCCGCTCCCGGCCGGTGGGCAGGTCGGCGGGCGCTCCGATGTAGGCGATGCGGGAGTGGCCCAGATCCAGCAGGTGTGTGGTGGCATCCTTGAGCGCCCTGCGGTCATCAAGGCCGAACCACTGGGCACCCAAGGATGAATGTTTGCGCAGCAGCTGGACGTGCGGCATTCCGCTCAGCATATTGATCGAATCGCTGTGTGGATTGGGGGTGGGGGCGATGACAACCCCCGCCGCATGGCTCGCCGACAGCTCACGAAGGTGGCGCCTCTCAATGAGCCTGTCATCGAATGTCTCGGCGAGCATCAACTGATAGTCCTCACCGGCCATGATTGCGGACAGTTCGTGGGCAATCGTGTAGTAGAAACTGTTTCGAATGTCCGGGATGACCAGCCCTACGACGTTGCTCGGAGCCCCGCGCATCATCCGGGCAGCATGGTTGCCTACGTATCCCAGCTCGGAGGCTGCCTGGCGGACCCGCGCCTTGGTCTGGTCGCTGATACGGGCGTCATCCGCCAGCGCCCGGCCAACGGTGGAGACCGACAGCTGCAGATGTACAGCGATATCCTTGGTCGTGACCATCGTTCCTCCTGTGCAAGCCGGTAAGCGGATACTACCGGGAACTGGGCTGGGATCAGTGTACTGATGTGGCTTGGCCTGGCACGCCCATCCTTTGACGCCAGTCCGCGTGAGGCTCCTTGGTGCCAGGATTCAAACCAGCCGGCGTCGCCACTTCCTGATGCTAACGATAGCACCGATGGGCCTGCAGTCAACACGGAAGAGTTTTCCGAGCTTCTGGCAAGTCGACGCTTGACTTGCCGCAGCCGGGTGCTATCGTTAGCACAAGTTCCATATCCCGCCGCATCAGCTGCACAGACTTGCGTTACGCAGAATGGCAGCCCGTACAGTGCGGCGCACCAGGTGGTCCACCTGACCAGAGGGAGGAGACTTCCGGGTGTGATCAGGATCGGCCACCTGCCGTAGTTCATGTAATTCCGCTGATCATCGGTTAATTCCAGAGCCGATTAAATCCACATGAGAACGCAACTCTCTCGACTAGGAGACAAAGATGTCCCACTCGACCCCCTCCAGCACAGGCCAGGCCCCGGCTGCAGCTGGATCTGCCTCCGGGCCCGCCGTGCCCACCTACCCTGAACCCATGGACGCCATTTCGATGGATGCGATTCCGTCCAGCCCCGCACCATCACGGGTCAAGGACAACCCCGAGGGCATGCCCACCAAGGTGGTTGCTGCCGTTTCGCTCGGGGTGCTGGCAGTGACCTTTATGCTCAATGCGATGGACAGGCAGGTCTTCTTTCCGCTGCTGGGAACTATCAGCAAAGAGAACGGGTTCAGCCTGCAGGCCGGCGGACTGCTGGCTACAATCTTCACCCTGGGGATGGCCATCGCAGGCATCCCTGCCGGGTTCCTGGTGGAGCGCTTCTCACGCAAAGCCGTCCTGATAGTCAGCATTGTGATCTATTCCCTGGGCACCCTGGCCACGCCGCTTGCCTCCTCGTGGGCCGATATGGCCGTGTACCGAATCATCTCCGGGCTGGGTGAGGGGATGCAGGCCGCAGCGCTGTTCGCCGCGGTGGGCGCGTTCTTCCACCATCGCAGAGGCCTCGCCCTGGGCATACTGGGCTTCGCGTTCGGACTGGGTGCAACATTTGGACCCGCCCTCGGCATCATGTTCGCCGGCCAGTTCGGAACCTGGCGGGCCCCCTTCATCATTTTCGGGGTGATAGGGCTGCTGCTCGCAGTGGTCGTAGCGTTCACTGTCAGCCGCAAATTCACCGAACGGGCGATCAGCCTGACCGGCGTCGAAGGATCCTATGACTACATGCCGGCCAAGGCCTACAA
This sequence comes from Arthrobacter sp. CDRTa11, assembly GCF_026427775.1. Classification (NCBI taxonomy): domain Bacteria; kingdom Bacillati; phylum Actinomycetota; class Actinomycetes; order Micrococcales; family Micrococcaceae; genus Arthrobacter; species Arthrobacter sp. CDRTa11. The sequence goes on from NZ_CP044532.1 coordinate 2,458,493, forward strand.
CCGCAACTCCATTGCGATCGCGGCGGCAGCGGGCTGCGGCTCCATCGCCCTCTACGGCTTCCTGGGCCTGTACCCCACGTTCCTGACAACTCAGCTGGGCATTTCCACCGGAGAGTCAGCAGTGGCGCTGAGCTTCGTGGGCCTGGGAGGCCTGGCCGGCCTGCTCGGCGGCTGGATCGGGGACCGGATCAACCAGAGGCTGCTGCTGATCGTTTCCCTGGTGGTGATGGCGGTGCTCGGTGTGCTGATCTACCAGGTCCAGGCATCGTTCGCCTGGCAGTGCGTCTTCGCCTGCCTCATGGGTGTATTCGGTACCGGCGTCTTCTTCCCCAACATGAACAGTGCCATCCAGCGGGCAGTCCGTCCGCACCAGGTGGGCCGTGCCGCCGGTCTTTTCGTCACCTGCTACTACGGATCGGCCGCCTTTTCCGGCCTCCTGTTCGCAGCTCTGGTGCCGAGCGTCGGTTGGCAAGGAGCCGGCCTGCTGCAGGTGACGGCGTTGCCGCTGGCGGCCGCCGCCATCATGCTGATCGTCCGGACGCCACTGTTCAACAACGCGGTCCGCGCGGCCGGTCACTGATCACCGGCGTTGATCACTAACTAAGGAGTTCCAATGACTGACACCGGCTCACGCGGTCCGTCAGCAGGCGCAATGGCGGGGATCGTCGTCGCAGATTTCAGCAGGGTCCTGGCCGCGCCGTACGCGACGATGTTGTTCGGTGACCTTGGCGCCGACGTCATTAAGATCGAACGTCCCGGTTCCGGTGACGACACCCGTCACTGGGGTCCGCCGTTTACCGAAGATCATGAGGCGACGTACTTCCTGTCGGTCAACCGCAACAAGCGCTCCTTCACTGCCGACATGTCAGCAGCGGCAGACCATGAGGACCTGGTCAAGCTGATTCGGCGGGCTGACGTGCTGATCGAAAACTTCCGCCCCGGAACGATGGCACGGCACGGGCTGTCCTACGACGAGATGGCCGCGATCAATCCACGGCTGGTTTACTGCTCGATCACAGGGTTCGGATCGGACGATGCCGCCGCGGACCTGCCTGGCTACGACCTGCTGGTCCAGGCCGTAGGAGGGCTGATGAGCGTCACCGGGCCGGCACCCGGTGAACCGGTCAAGGCCGGCGTCGCCCTGGTTGACGTGCTGACGGGGCTGCATGCCGCGATCGGCGTGCTGGCCGCCCTGCGGGCACGGGAGACAACCGGCCGGGGCCAGCTTGTGGAGGTCAACCTGCTCAGCACTTTGCTGTCCAGCATGGTCAACCAGAGCGTCGGGTACACCGCAGCGGGCGCGGTTCCGGGCATCCTGGGAAACCGGCACCCTTCGATCGCGCCTTACCAGCTGTTCCCCGCTTCGGACAGATCGGTGGTCATCGCTGTTGGCAACGACCGGCAGTTCACGCAGCTGTGCAGCGCCCTTGGCATTCCCGGGGCAGCGAAGGATCCACGCTTTGCCACCAACACCGCCCGCGTAGCCCACATCGATGATCTCGATCGCACCATCACGGCCCGGACCACAGGCCAGACCGCGGACCACTGGTACCGGGTGCTCTCAGCGCATGGGATTCCCTGCGGACCGGTCAATAACATCGCCGAAGCCTTTGCGATGGCCAGTGAACTCGGCCTCAGCCCGCGCGTAACCGTCGGAGCTGGCCAGGCCAGCTTGAATCACGACAGTTTGAATCACGACAGCCCTAATCAGGACAGCGTAGACCTGGCCGCCAACCCGATCACCCTGTCCGACACCCCGGTCTCTTACCGCCGGCGGCCACCCAGGCTTGGGCAGCACGCCGACGAAGTGCGTGCCTGGCTCAACAGCCTGCCCGTCACAGAACCCCCGCAACAGCACAGCAGCAACAACGACAGCAACAACCACCAGCCATTGGGAGCACACCCGTGATCGACCTCGCCACCGACTATCTTGATATCGACTCCCTGCTCAGCCAGCAGGAGCTCGACCTGCGCAGCCAGGTCCGCCAGTTCGTCGACGACCGTATTCGGCCCAACATCAACGCCTGGTATGAGGACGCTGTCTTTCCCCAGGACCTTGTCAAGGAGATGGGAAGCCTGGGCCTGTTGGGCATGCATCTGACCGGCTATGGCTGCGGCGGCCGCAGCGCCGTCGAATACGGGATCGCTGCCATGGAACTTGAGGCCGGCGATTCCGGCATCCGCACCTTCGTCTCCGTGCAGGGTTCCTTGGCCATGAGCGCGATCGCGAAGTTTGGGTCGGAGGAGCACAAGCGGCAGTGGCTCCCTGGCATGGCCGCAGGTGAGCTCATCGGCTGCTTCGGCCTCACCGAACCCACCGCCGGCAGCGATCCCGCCAACATGCTCACACGGGCGGAACGGGTTGGGTCCGGCTGGGTGCTGAACGGCGCCAAGCGCTGGATCGGTCTGGCCTCCATCGCAGATGTTGCCATTATCTGGGCGGCAACCGACGACGGCATTCGCGGCTTCGTCGTCCCGACGGACACCGAGGGCTTCGTGGCCACCCCGATCCCGGAGAAGCTGTCCATGCGCGCCTCCATCCAGTGCGACATCACCATGGAGAACGTCCAGCTGCCTGCCACTGCCGTACTCCCCGAGGTCACCGGTCTCCGGGGCCCCTTCTCCTGCCTGAATGAGGCAAGGTACGGCATCCTGTGGGGCGCCATGGGTGCCGCCCGGGACGCGTATCAGACAGTCTTGGCCTATGCGAACCAGCGGACCCAGTTTGGCAAGCCGCTCGCGTCGTTCCAGCTCACCCAGCAGAAGCTGGTGGATATGGTCCTGGAGATCCAAAAGGGGACGCTTGTGGCCCTCCAGACCGGGCGCCTGAAGGACTCCGGACGGCTGCGCCCCGAGCAGATTTCTTTTGGCAAGCTCAACAATGTCCGGCAGGCAATCGAAATCTGCCGCTCGGCGCGCACCATCCTCGGCGGAAACGGGATCACGCTGGAATACTCGCCGCTGCGGCACGCCAACAACCTTGAAAGCGTCCGGACCTATGAGGGCACCGACGAGATCCACACCCTGATCATGGGCCGCGCGATCACTGGCATTCAGAGTTTTTCGTAGCCGCCGTGAATCCGCAGGCCTGGCCTCCGCGGAGGCCGGGCACCGCAGTCCTGTATGCCTATGTGAAGGGAACTTTTGTGTCAGAAACTGTGTCAGAAACCGTTACCGAAACCCGGGCGAGCTACGTCAACCACGGCGGTTACCGCTTTGCTGTCCTGACCCTGGCAAACTCCAGTCACCGCCCTGTGACACTGGGACCGGCGTCGCTTGCCGGGTTTGAGGCAGCAGTGCGCGCCCTGGACCTGCCCGGAGTGGACGCCGTGGCCGTGACCGGAGAAGGCCCGGTCTTCTGTGCGGGTGCAGACCTGAAGATGATGACCGAAGCGGCTACACCCGAGCAGGCCAGGGATGTGGCCCGCCGGGGCCTGCAGGCGCTTGGGCTTCTGGCAGCGCTTCCGGTGCCAACCTTCGCGTTTATCAACGGGACCGCGCTGGGAGGCGGGTTGGAACTGGCTCTGCACGCCAACTACCGCACTGCCGCCGACTCTGTCCGGGCCATGGGCTTTCCAGAGGTCCGTCTGGGTTTGATTCCGGGCTGGGGTGGCATCCCACGCACCGTTGCGCTGCTCGGAGCGGCCGAGACAGCCCGTCTGGTGATTACCGATTCGCTCGCCGGGAAGAACCTTTCCGCCCGGAGGGCTGGAGACCTCGGCCTGGTTGATGCCATCCTGCCGGAGGACGGGTTCCTGCCCGCATCGCTCGATTTTGCTGCCGGCACCCTTTCCCGAAGAGCGGTAACAGGTGCGGCGACGGCGACAGAGTCGACAGCGGCAACAGAGCCGACAGCAGCGGCACAGTCCAGCAAAAAGCACGGGCCTTCCGGCACTGTGACGAATGCATCAGCAGCGCTGGACGCCGTCCGGAGGCAGCTGGATGTCCGGCTGCACGGCGCCGCGCCTGCGCCTTACCGCGCCCTTGATCTGATTGCAGCGGCCGCGGCCGCGAACGAACAGGCGGGGGCAGCCGCCGTCAACCCGGCAGGCATTGCAGGAGAGCAGGCTGAGACGAAGGCCTTCGGCGAACTGCTGCTCTCCGACGAGGCCCGCGCGAGCATTTACGCCTTCCACCTCACCCAGTCCCTGGGAAGGAAGCCCGCGGGCAGGCCGGCTGCCCAACCTTTGCCGCTGAGGTCTGTAGGCGTGGTGGGGGCCGGACTGATGGCCAGCCAACTCGCCCTGGTCTTCGCGCAGCAGCTCCGCGTTCCGGTGCGGATCACGGACCTGTCCCCAGACCGCATCGACACCTCGCTGGCGTGGATCGCCGGGCAGCTGGACAAACTCCTGAAACGCGGACTCCTGACTGCGGCCGAGGCCGAGGCCATCCGCGTGCTGGTCACCGGAGGCACTGACAAGGCGGCCTTCGCGGACTGCGACGTGGTCATCGAAGCGGTCTTTGAGGAACTGGAGGTCAAGCGCGCAGTCTTTGCGGAGCTCGAACCGCTGCTACGGCCGGAGACACTGCTGCTGACCAATACGTCCTCGCTGTCCATCGAAGCCATGGGCGCCGGCCTGGCCCGGCCCGGACGGCTGATCGGCTTCCACTTTTTCAACCCGGTGGCCGTGCTCCCGCTGGTTGAGATCATTGCCGCGCCGAAGACAGACGAAACCACACTGGCAACCGGGTTTGAGCTGGCCAGACGCTTACGTAAGACGGCTGTACTGGCCACGGACACGGCCGGCTTTGTAGTGAACCGTGTCCTGACGCGGTTGTTCGACGAGGTCCTCGCCCTGATTGATGGAGGCAGCGATCCGACCGTGGTCAACCACGCCCTGGATCCGCTCGGACTGCCCATGACGCCACTGGCACTGCTGCAGTTCATCGGGCCGGCGGTGCAATTGCACATCTGCGAAACGATGCACCAGGCCTACCCGCAGCGCTTCGGTGTGAGCCGCAGCCTGACCGCGCTGGTGGCGGCCGGCCTCCCCGGCTATTTGGATCACGACGGCGGACTCTCACCTTCCGCCGCTGCCCTGCTGCCGCCGTCGGCCCCCACCGACGCGGGCAGAGTCCGGGCCACGCTCCTGGGGGCCCTGGCCGAGGAAGTTACGGCGATGCTGGACGAATCGGTGGTGGCAGGACCGGAGGAGGTTGACCTGTGCATGATCCTCGGCGCCAATTTCCCGTTTCATACCGGCGGCCTTACGCCGCTGCTCGACCGGGAGGCGGGCTCCGCCTTCTATCCTGAACTGCGCGTACGTGTCCCTGCCGTCGGCTAACACTGCCCCCGGCTAGCTCTGCCCCCCCGAGCTGGTCCTGGGCAGACGAAACCAGCCATCCATTCGCCCCACTCAAAGGAGAAGAAATGCACGACACTGACATTGTGATCGTCGGCGCAGCGCGCACGCCCCAAGGCAAGCTGATGGGACAGCTTGCCCCGTTGACGGCCGTGGAGCTCGGGAGCGCTGCCATCGCGGCGGCAGTTGACCGTTCCGGCATCAACCCCGAAGCCGTCGGCGCCGTCATCATGGGACACGTTCTCCAGGCCGGGGCAGGGCAGAACCCGGCGCGGCAGGCAGCAGTGGCAGCGGGCATCCCGCTGGGTGCCCACGCCGTCACAGTGAATAAGGTGTGCCTGTCCGGATTGAGCGCGATCATTGACGCCAGCCGGCTCTTGCGGCTGGGGGAGGCTGACGTGGTGGTGGCAGGAGGGCAGGAATCAATGAGCAACGCCCCGCACCTGCTTCCGGGCTCGCGGGCCGGACATCTCTACGGCGATTCTGCCCTCATCGACTCGGCAGCCCACGACGGCCTCACCGATGCATTTGATCACCAGGTCATGGGCCTCGCCACAGACCACGCCAATGATGCATTGGGAATTACCCGCGCCGACCAGGACAAAGCTGCGGCCGGCTCCCACCGGAGGGCAGCGGCGGCGCAGGCACAAGGGGTCTTCGATGCTGAGATTGTCCCCGTCAAGGTGCCGCGGCGCCGCGGGGAAGCCCAGCTGGCAAGCAGTGACGAGGGGGTGCGGGCCGAGAGCAACGAGGAGACCCTTGCCAAACTCAGGCCGGCGTTCTCCCCAACCGGCACTGTTACCGCAGGCAATGCTTCGCCATTGAACGACGGTGGAGCCGCCGTCGTCCTCACAACCCGCGGCTACGCGGAGGCGCACGGCGTGGAGATCATGGCGGCGCTAAATGCCCATGGGCAGACGGCCGGCCCTGACACCACGCTGCCCGACAAACCGGCCCATGCCATCAGCAAGGCACTGGAGACGGCCGGCTGGAGCGTTGGCGATCTGGACTTCGTGGAGATCAATGAGGCGTTTGCCTCAGTCTCTGTCCACTCAGCCGCGCAACTGGGGATCGGCATGGACCGGGTCAACGTCAACGGGGGAGCCATCGCGCTCGGCCATCCCATCGGCGCTTCCGGAGCACGTGTGGTGGTGGCTGCCGTCTATGAGCTCCAGCGCCGCGGCACCGGCAAGGCCGCTGTAGCGCTCTGCGGCGGCGGTGGCCAGGGCGAAGCGCTGCTCCTGTCACGATGACTCCGGAAGCTACGAAGGGACCATGACCCGTGACGCAGAATCCGCGGATTCCCAGCCACGCTCACTTAGTGGATGGCATGCCGGTCGTCGTATGGCCACACGGTCTCGTGGCTGCCCCGACATCTCCCTGTCAGGAATGGCAGCTGCTGATCGGCGTGCAGGTGGAAATCCGCCGGCACGGGCGGCTCCTGGGCATCGGCGTTGTAGACAACGCCACCGCGTCGGGCGACATTGCGTGGATAGCGGCGGACGCAAACAACGGCAGATCCATGATTGAAAAGGCCGGTGGCTACGAACTGTCAATCGCGCCGCCGCACCTTCGGTCTGCAAACACCACAACGAGGAGGTGACATGAACCGGATCACGCGAAACGACGCGAGTACTCCGCTTCAGCCAGCAGACGGAAACGGCAACCCCGCAGGGCCTACATCGGAAGATCCGTTGTGGTCCAGGCAAATCACATCCTTACCCTGGGAAGGGTGGTGGTGGGGGGATCCTGCAGAAGAGCCAGCAACCGATTCCGAAATCAGGACGACTGAAGGCTGGTCCTAGATCCCGTGGAATCGGGACCTGGAAGGGGCGCCAACGTTTGATGGCCGCCACCGGCACCCCGTTCCCGAATACGGACCGTTTGAGGGTGTCCGGTGGCGGCGCGTAAGTGGGTTTAGCGTGCCTTGTTGTGCATTACGTGTTTGGTGCGGGAGTAGTCGTCCAGGGAGTAGGCGGACAGATCGCGTCCATAGCCGGAGCTCTTGAATCCGGCCCAGGGCATTTCGTTGGCCAGCACCAGGTGGGAGTTTACCCACACAGTGCCCGCGTCCAGGCGGGAGGCAACGTCGTGGCTGCGCTGTGCATTGAGCGTCCACACCGAAGCGGCAAGGCCATACGGAACCTCGTTGGCCCGGGTCAATGCTTCTTCTTCAGTGGTAAAAGTTTCGACGGTGACAACCGGGCCGAAGATTTCCTCAAGACTGCAGGCGGCACCTTCGGGGACGTCCACGAGGACGGTGGGGGCGATGAAGTAGCCCGGTCCTTCCATGGCTCCGCCGCCGACGGCCGCCTTCGCTCCGTCGGCCTGGGCGCGCTCAAGGTGGCCAAGGACTCGCTCGTAGTGCGCTTTGGAGATCATCGGGCCGAGTTCGACGTCGGCTCCGGCGGTAGATTCGCCGACCACCAGGGATCCGACCTGCTCGACGAGCAGGCCGGTGAACTTCTCGGCCACCGATTCGTGGACCAGGACCCGACAACCGGCGCCGCATTCCTGTCCGGAGTTCCAGTAACCGGCTGCGCGCAGGGATTCCGCAGCGGCGGCGAGGTCGGCGTCGTCGAAGATTACCACCGGTGCCTTGCCGCCCAGTTCGAGGTGCACGCGTTTGACCGTTTCCGAAGCCGCCCGGGCGACGGCCCGGCCGCTGTTCACGGAGCCGGTCAGGGCGATCATGTCAACCTTGGGGTGCTCGGCGAGACGTGCGCCGACTATGGGGCCGAGGCCGGTGACGACGTTGAACACTCCCGCTGGCAGCAGGTCCCTGGTGAGTTCGGCGAACTTGAGCGTGGTCAGCGGGGTCTGCTCGGAGGGCTTGAGCACGATGGTGTTGCCGGCCGCAAGGATGGGGGCGATTTTCCAGGCCGCCATCAGCAGGGGATAGTTCCACGGTGTCACCACGCCGACGACTCCGAGAGGCTCGCGAATTATGACGGAGAGGTGGTCCTGGGCGTACTCGCCTGCGGCAATTGACGTGGTGGCCCGGGCCGCGCCGGCCATGAAGCGGAATGTGTCGATGGAGTTGGTGATGTCGTCCTCGGCCACCATGAGTGGTTTGCCGGTATTGCGTGCTTCCAGACGGGCGAGAAGGTCAGCGTTCTCGGCGAGCCGGTCGGCGATGGCGAGAAGGATTTCGGCACGCTGTTTCGGCAGCGTGCGTCCCCAGGCCTCCTTGGCCTCAACGGCGGCGAGGACAGCGGCGTCGACATCCTCGGCCGTGCCCTGTGGCACTTCGCAGATGGTTTCCTCGCTACCGGGATCCACTAGGGACTGGGTCTCGCTGCCAGTTCCGCCAGTGAACTGCCCACCTATGAAGTGCTGCGTAGGAGGCAGTTCCTCGGCGGCGAGGATCGGAGATGGGTCTGCGGCCCGGCGTACAGTGCTCGAGATGGTCATTGCTGGAGATGTCATGATCAGTCCTAAAAGTTGATTGGTTGGGGTGAATGGACGGTCAGGGGGTCGCGGCCTAGGCGTAGGCCGCCTGCAGTTGCAGTTCGGTCAGGATCTTTTCGATGCGGGCGGTGTCGGCCGCGTTGAGGTCTGCGGTTGGGCGGCGCGGGGTACCGATGGGGTGGCCGAGTACTCCGAGGGCGGCCTTGACAGCCGGCACGAAGGGCGCGGAGAGAATGGCGTCGATCAGCGGGTAGATCCGGTTCCACTCGGCCTGGGCGGTGGTGAAGTCGCCGGTGGCGACGGCCTGGTAGACGGCAACGATTTCGCGCGGCAGGATGTTGGCCGTACCCGCCATGACGGCGGTTGCGCCTTCCGTTAGGGCGGCAAGGATCAGGTTGTCCGCCCCAATGATCGTGGAGATGTGCTCGCTGTGCTGGTGGATCAGCTGGGTGGCCTGTCCCATGTCGCCGCTGGAGTCCTTGATGTAGCGGATGTTCTCCACCTCGCGGGCCAGCTTTCCCACGGTATCGGCGTCGAGGTTGACCCCGGTTGCGGCCGGGTAGTTGTACAGCATCACTGGCAGCTTCACCGCCTCGGCCACGGTGCGGATGTACCCGGTGGCCTCAGGCAGTGAGAGCGGATCGTAGTAGGGGAGGCCCAGCATGAGCACGTCGGCACCGCACTCCTGGGCATGCAGGGACAACCCGATCGCCTCGTTCGTGCTGGTTGCCCCCGTCTGTGCCACGACAGGTACCCGCCCTGCTGTATGCTGCACCACGGTCTCTACGACGAGTCGCCGTTCGTCGGCGCTGAGCGCCGCGAACTCACCGGTAGAGCCGCAGGCGACAACCCCGTTGACTCCACCGTCGATGGAGCGGTCCACCAGAAGTCGCAGTTTTGGCTCGTCGATCTGGCCGTCGGCGGTAAAAGGGGTGGCGAGGGCGGTGAGTACACCGCTGAGCTGTGAGGACATGAGGCTTCCTGTCTGCTGATGGTGGAACTGGACATGTTGTGCGATGGGAGGAAGTAGTCTTCCCCGCGAAATCAGTCCGTGTATCCTGCTGTGTCGCGTTTAGCGGGGTCCGAGGGAGTGGGCCGGCGGCTTCCGCACGGCCTGTTGGCGTTCATCATATGAACGTTAGGATCAATTATTGACTATGTCCCGTTCTTCCACAAGAGATGTTTCGGGAGTTCAGTGAGAGTCACTCCTTCGCCGGCATGGTACTGGTTAGCTGTTGTGTGAGCTGTTTGGCGCCATCGAGCAGGAGCTTTAGATGGTGTTGTCTTGTGGCCTCTGATTCAATTCGAGTCTTGGGTGCAACCATGGCCAAGGCAGCGAACAACTGCCCTATGTTGTCCCGGAGCGGCACGGCCATGGCGAAGAGTCCGTTTTCGAGTTCGTCATCAATTTGCGCCCATCCCTGGCTGCGGACGCGGTCCAACTCGACCCGGAGGTCCTCCCGGTTGGATATGGTCCTTGCAGCGATTTTGGGTAGTTCCCCGCCTGCGGCCCGGTACACCTGTTCGGGGGCGAGTTCGGCCAGAAGCAGCTTTCCGGTAGCGGATGCGTGGAGCGGCCATCTCATTCCGCGCATGTCGGACATCGTCACAAGAACGGATCTGGGGGACTCTTGGAGCACGAGGTCGAACTCAGCCAGGCCCCGGCGCAGACTTAGGGTGATCGTTTCTCCAAGCTGTTCGGCAAGACCCTTGACCGCCCTCCTTGTCCGCGCCTCCACTCCTGCCGCGGGATCTGCCGATTGCGCGATTCGCGCAAGATCCCAGCCCAGTGAGTAGTGGTTGTCCCGCCGATCCACAAAGCCTTCCTCTTCCAGCGTCAGCAGTAGCCGGAAGGTTGTTGCCCGGGGCAAGCCGACCTTCTTCGCTACGTCCGTGGCCGTGGCTGCTTCCGGATTGCCGGCCAGGGCCCGTAGCACGCTGATGGCGCGTGCTACGGACCTGTTGGCGCTGATCGTGGTCTTGAAATTCTTATCGTTCACGACAAGCCGGCAGTGCCATTACTTGAACCATGCGTCCGCGGCTGCGCGGTTCTCGGCGTTTTCGAGCCACTTCTTCGCACCTTCTGCAGCGGTCTTGGTTTCGCTGACGGCGAGCATCAGGGATGCGAACTGCTCTTCAGTGAGTTTGCTCTTGGACATCCATTCAGCGACCTGGGGTTCTTCTTCGTTGAATTTCTTCGAGAGCACCACGTAAGACCCGTCGGGCTTGGGCCAGCCGGACATATCGTCCTCGAGCGCCTTGATCGGCATCGAGGCAAAGGCCCAGTGCGGTGTCCACAACGTCGCCACGACGGGCTTGTTTTTAGCTGCGCCGTCCTTCAGGGCAGCCAGTGCTGCGGGTGTGCTTCCCGCGACGATATCCAATTTCCCCTCTGCGCCGTAGGTTTTCAGGACGTCGGGGAGGAGCTTCATCATTCCCGCTCCTGCCTCGATTCCGACGATCCTGGAGTCGTACTTTTCGGCATTCTTGAGGACCTCGCTGATGGTGTTTTCTTCAACCGACTTCGGCACGGCCAGGACCAAGCGGTCGTTGTCAAAGAAGGGGCCGTTCTTATCCAGGACGACGAGGTCGTCGCGGTACTTCTCGACGTAGGAGGCGTGGGTTGAGGGAAGCCAGGCGTTGAGGTAGCCGTCCAGGTCTCCGCGGGCTATGCCGGAGAAGCCAGCTGCCAGATCAACCGTTTTGGTCTCCAAGTTGTATCCGTGCTCGGAGAGCAGTTCTGTCCAAAGTGCGGTGACGGCGACGGTGTCGTCGAATCCGGGAACCTCGGCCACGGTGATGGTCTTCTGGCTGGTTTGCGCCGGGGTGCCGGCACCCGAGCATGCACTCATCGTTGTTGTCAGGACCGCGCAAGCAAGGATGGCGCCGATAGTCTTCTTGATCAAGGTCAATCTCCAATATGTGGGGGTGGGTTGGGGATGGGTGGGTTCTAGTGGGCGGCAGCGACTGCGGGCTTGGGGCCTGCTGCACGCTGTTCTTTGCGAATGCGCCGGTTGCGCAGGACGTCGCCTATGGAGCGTGCACCGCTGGTGACGCGGTCAAGGTAGACGGCAAGGATGACGACGGCGAGGCCGCCTTCGAAGCCGCGGGCGGTGTCCAGTTGGGCAACGCCCTCGACGACGACGCCGCCAAGTCCGCCTGCACCAACGAGTCCGGCGACCACAACCATGGACAATGCCAGCATGATGACCTGATTGACGCCTGCCATGATCGACGAGAACGCGAGCGGGAGTTGGACTTCCTTGAGGATCGTCCCCCTCTTGGCGCCGAATGCCATTGCGGCTTCAAGCAGTTCCACGTCAAGCTTTCGGATCCCCAGTTCCGTCAGCCTTACGGCCGGAGGGATGGAGAACACGATGGTCGCGGCGATTCCGGGTACCATTCCGACGCCGAAGAAGAAGACTGCGGGAATGAGGTAAACGAATACCGGCATGGCCTGCATGAGGTCGAGTACGGGGCGGATTACCGCGCTGACTGAGGAGTTGAGGGCGGCCCAGATTCCAAGTGGGATGCCGATCGCGAGGGAGAACATCACGGAGACGAGTACTACGGCCAGTGTGGACATGCTTTCCACCCAGAGCCCCATGGAGACGATCAGCGGAAACGCTATCGCCGCGAAGAGGGTGATGCCCAGGCTCCGGGTCAAAGCGGCTGCGGCAGCGGCGAGCAAACCTATGATCAGGAACGGATGCAGACCGACCAGCACAAACTCCACGCCGCCGACGATCTGGCTAACCAGCCAGGCGACGCCGTCGAAGAACCAGCCGAAGTTGGCCAGCATCCAGTCGATTATCGACGCGAACCAGCCTCCAATATCAGGACGCATTGCTAAACCCCTTGGGTGAGAGTGCTTCAAAGACTTTTTCGGCCGTGACGTGGCCTAGTGACGATCCCTGCTGGTTGACTACATTCACTGATCCGGCTCCTGTAGCGAAGATCGGCAGCAGGTCATTCAGGAAGGTTGTGTCGGAGACGGGCATGGCTCCGTCCGGGAAAGATCCGGACGAAGTCCGGGAGGCCGGGGACGGATCGTGGTGCTCGGCGAGCATCCCGGCGGTGAGGACTTTGCTCCGGTCGACTTCCGCAACAAACTTCTCTATGTACGGATCGGCGGGTGCCTCGAGAAGATCCAGCGCGGTGCCGGATTGGACGATCTTGCCCTGTTTCATCACCATGATGCGGTCTCCGAGGTACATGGCCTCGTTCAAATCGTGCGTGACGAAGACAATGGTTTTCTTGAAATTGCGCTGCAGCTTAATGAGCAGCTCTTGCATGTCCTTGCGTATGAGCGGGTCCAGTGCACTGAACGGTTCATCCATCAGTAGGATTTCCGCGTCCGTTGCCAAGGCACGCGCCAGGCCGACGCGCTGCTTCATGCCGCCGCTCAGTTGGTCCGGCATTGCATGAATGCGATCGCCGAGTCCCACAAGTTCGAGTGCTTCCGCAGCTCTTTGCTCGCGGGTTTCCCTGTCCATTCCGCGTACCTTCAAGCCGAAGTCAACGTTGTGGACCAGAGACTTGTGCGGAAAGAGTCCGAAGTGCTGGAAGACCATGTTGATGGTCCGGTTCCTGTAGTCGCGCAGCTCTGCAGGAGGCAGGGAGCGGACGTCCTTTCCGTCAACGGAGATGGACCCGTCGCTGGCGTCGATGAGGCGGTTCAGCATGCGGATGATGGTTGATTTGCCCGAGCCGGACAGGCCCATGATGACGAAAATCTGGCCCTGCTCTACCTGGAAGGAAACATCATCGACGGCGACGAAGCCAGGGGGGCCATTCTTCCTGCCGGGCAGTCCCAGCGACCGCTTTTTGGCGGGATGGAAGATCTTGGTGAGGTGCTCCACCTTGATGAAAGGCTCTTCCGGTTTCATGGCTTGCTCGCCATAGGTCGGTGCGTTGAGGTGCATGGCGCTCACGGGTTTGTCCTAACTTGGTGGCCTAGGTGCCAGATGTTCATGGAGGAGAGGAGTTCCCGGGGGTCCCAGACCACTGATTCCTCGGTTATGAGACCGTCTTTGTGCCGAAGGAAGGAGGCTCCGTTCACTGTCACAATGCGCTGAGTGGGCGGAACACCCATGAAGGTGCCCGTGTGCCTTCCGTGGCTCTGCCAGTTGATTGCGATGAGGTCAGAGTCTTCTACGGCGTGCAGGACGTCCATAGTGAAGTCGGAGAATGCAGCATGGGACTCCTCGATTTGGCGAATGACCTCAGGCAGGCCTTCTTGTCCGCTCTTGGACCGGCGTACATAGTTCTCGGCGACAATCTCTTCGAAGGCACGGGTGTCACCTTCCCCCCAGGCGCGGCTCCAGGCCTCGATGATGCGCGGCAACATGTTCATGTGTTTAGGCTTTCTCGGTCGGTGTGGGGGAGGGCCAAAGGGTGAATTCTCCGAACTTCCCGCCACAGAACATCAGTGCGTCGCCCATTCCGGCTTCCATGGCCGATACCGAACCGACGATCATGTAGTGGTCCCCGGCAACAATTTCGGAGAGCACTTTGCAGTCAATCCATGCTGTGGAGTTGATGATTCTCGGGGTGCCTATGGCACTTTCCTCATAGTCGATGCCGTGGAACTTGTCGTCGCCCTTCCGTGCCAGCGCCTTGCAGACGCTCAGTTGCTCTATCGAGAGCATGTTGGCCGTGAACCGGCCCAGGTTGCGCAGGGCGGGCCACGTACTTGAGGACTTATCCACGCAGAAAGTGACCAGGGCAGGTTCGAGGGATAGGGACTGGAACGTTCCCACCACGAACCCCATGGGTTTGCCATCATCGGTCAGGCCCGTGATCGCAACAACGCCGGTGGGGAGCAGGCCGAATATCTGGCGGTAGTCGCTTGGCGTGATTGTTCCTACCGGAACAGTTGTTTGCGCGTTCATTGCTGTTCTCCCTATAGGGCTTTGGTCGATAAGTTGTCGCGGTACACGGCTCCGGGGTGGTCGTCGGCCAGTCGCGTTTGGCCGGCGCCGAAGAGATTCTCACGCAACGTTCCGCCGTCGTACCCCGTGCGCATCAGGCCGCGGCGCTGAAGCTCGGGAACCACAAAATCGGTGAAATCCTTGATGTCCTGATACTTCACGGCATGGCTGACGTTGAAACCGTCCACGCCGGTTTCCTCGATCCATGAGTTCAGTTCATCGGCGACTGTCTCCGGCCCTCCGACGATGACCGGCGAAGTTCCGCCGATGCCGATGTACTCCGCTATGTCCCGAGGTGTCCATTCCTTATCGGGGTCCATCTTTGAAAAGATGTCAACCATCGTCTGGCCGGCGTTGGTCTTAACGTGCCGCAGGGGAACGTCGGGGTCGAACGTGGACATGTCCAATCCGCTCCACCCGCTGTACCTGGCCATAGCACCCTCGTAGGACACCAGCTTCCGGTACGCCTCATACTTTTTCTGCGCCTCAGAATCCGTCGCTCCGCTGATCACGGTGATCATCTGAAGGGCGGCGATGTGGGCAGGATTCCTTCCTGCTTCCTCCGCTTGCTTGCGGAGTCGGTCGACCTGCTGCTTTAGCCCTGACTTGGACGTGGCATTCATGAATACCGCTTCCGCGGTGGCCGCTGCCAGGGCGATGCCTTTGCTGGAGCCTCCTGCCTGGAAGATCACCGGGGTGCGCTGCGGGGAGGGCTCGCAGAGGAAAATGCCTGGAACCGTGAAGTGCTGACCTGAGTGTTCGATGGGATGCACACGCTGTGGATCGACGTAGGTTGAGGAAGCGGGATCCGCTACAACTGACTGCTCTTCCCATGAGGATTCCCATAGTTTGAGGGCGACATCGATGAATTCCCCGGCTACCTCGTACCTGTCGTCGTGGGCGCGTTGGACTCCGGTTCCGAGATTCCGGGCCGCGCTGTCTGCGTAGGAAGTCACGACGTTCCAGCCGATCCGTCCGTCCGTCAGATGGTCGAGCGTGGCGAACTTCCGGGCAAGGGAGTACGGGTGGTCGTACGCAGTTGTGGAGGTCACGCCGAAGCCAAGGTGGGCGGTTACAGCTGCCATGGCGGGAATGACGTAAGAAGGATCGTTGGCAGGGATCTGCGCTGCATCCTTCAGCGCAGCGTCGACGTTGCCGCGATAGACGTCGTGGTATCCGACGTTGTCGGCGAAGAAAATCCCATCGAAGCACGCCTCCTCCAGCATGCGTGCGTAGTCGACCCAGTACTTCAGCGACTTGTACTCGCTACCCCTGTCTGCAGGGTGCTTCCACACCCCGGCCGACAGGTGTGCGGGCCCGGTGAAGTCGAAGGCAAAGAGCCTCATTTGCGTCATGGTTAGAATTCCTTCTGTTCACTAGGTGAACACCTTGATTGCTTGGTGAACAAAGCATAGGGTGGTGTGTGTCACATCGTCAATAGGGAATTGAAAGCCGCGTTCAATATGTGAAACGATGATGTTAATCAGAGCAGTGTCGCCGGGAGTGTGGCCGGGAAGGATGGGGGGTTTCTGGCGGCGCCAAGCTCCAGGTGGGGCGACGTGGATCACCTACGACAAGGCATCCAGCGCCATTGCCTGGCTAGCAATTTAGAAGATCTCAAGGGGGCAATGGTGGCCATTTTGGCCGAACTTATTGGCTGGATCGGAGCATTGGCCATCCTGGCGGGATATGCGGCATTCTCGCTCGGCTGGATCGCCAACGGGCCGATCTTTCAGGCGTCCAATCTTTTCGGATCGGCAGCCTTGCTCCTGAATGCGTATCACCACGGGGCTTGGCCTTCAGTGGTCCTCAATGTTGCCTGGGCCGCAATCTCGAGCATTGCGTTGTATCGCGTCCTGAAGGTCAGGAGGCCAACTGTTCCTTTGACAGGCCTGCCGGTGCCTAGGAATAAGGCTGATTCGTCGATTCTCGAAGACTGATCACGGCGGCGCAAACAGGGTCAAGCGTGGTCCATCTTGGAAGGCGTCGTCGATCAGGGCGTTTGAGTTCGACGGGAGATGCCTGCTTCCACAGCTGACATCCTCAATCGAAGAACGCCCAACTATGGACCCACTATCCGCAATGTCCCGATTGGATAACCATTATGACTCCGCAGACGCAGTTGCCCGCCTGGGCAATCCAACGTGTGGCTACGATTCTTGAATCCCAGAATCGGGAGGGCGCGCAAATTAATTCAGCCGTTGACCTTGCTCGGCGGAGCGGACTTAGCAAGAACCTGGCCCGGCGCTGTCTTGATCACCTGCGAAACGGCCCCTTCAGGCCTGCTCGCTAATCCCCAGCTAAGACGACGCCGTATTGAGATCGTGGGTCGTGGCTAAGCCAGGGCCTTGGAAACCTCTTCGGCGGCTTGCCGAACTTCCTCGATCGTTGCCTGTAGGTGCTCCGACTTGAGCCGCTGCGTGGGGCCGTTGATCGTCACAATGCCAATAAGTTCGCCGGCGGGGTCTCGAGCCGGGCAGCCTATGGCGAAGAGGCCTTCTTCGAGCTCATTGTCAAGAACTGCGTAGCCCTGCTCCCGGACCTTAGTGAGCTCGCGAAGGAGCGCATCCCTGTTTGTGATGGTCTCGCGCGTGAAGGACTCGAGCTTCTTCGGCAACTCTGCTTTGATCTTTTCGTCGTTCTGCTCAGCGAGTATCAGCTTTCCCGTTGCGCTGGCATGTAGGGGATAGCTCCCACCAAGATACTGATGGGAAGCGCTCAGGTAGCGTGAGCCCGAGGCCTCGGCGATCACCTCGTGGTCCCATTCGCCGCGCACCATGACAAAGCTGAATGTTTCATTGAGCTTTGTCGCATACTCGTCAAGGATGGGCTGGATCTTGGCGACTGCACCAGCGTAGGGATCGGCCAGCCTTCCCAAGCGGGCAACCTGCCATCCAAGCATGTAGCGATTGTCCGAGCGTTCAACAAAGCCTGTTTGTTCCAAGCTCAGGAGCAGGCGGAAGGCTGTTGGACGTGTCATCTTAACCGCATGAGCCAATTCTGTGACGGTGATCCCTTGTCGGTGGTGCCCAAGTTCCTTTAGCAGCACCGTGGCCTTAATGACGGACTTGTTGGTCAGGTCAAAGGGCTCCTGCGCGGTCACAGATTCATCGTCTGCTGGTGTTTCCTCTGGCGCTACACTGCCTGCCGATGCCATGTCCGCTCCCGTTTGCCGTCTTCTTTGAGGCTTCGTGCTGCCCCTCGATTTCTCCTCCCATCTTAGGGCCTTCAAGTTCCGAACCGCGCGTTCAAAACTCGCTTAGCCAGGAGAATCCGCTTTACCTCAGGGAGGTTGCGACTGGTGCTGAGAACGACCTCGTGGATGCTCAAAGCGGACGGCTTGCTTCCTTCGGCGCCTGGCCTCTGCGTGCCTTGACAGTGAGGCAGGCAACATCTACATTGAACGCAGCGTTCATATTTTTTGGAACGCGATATTCAGTAATTGAACGTTGTCTTAAGTTGTCGCCATGTCAGGCGCAGTCCAAGGAAGCACCGCTGCCATGAAAAACGAACCACTCAGCCTTTTCGCCTTCGACGTCTTCGCACCCTCCCACCTGACCTCCGGGTCGTGGCGCGGCGAAGCGGACCAGGGCCACCGCTACACGGATCTCGCGTACTGGACCGGTATTGCCCAGATGCTTGAGAAGGCCGGTTTCGACGGGATCTTCTTCGCCGACAACCTCGGGTACCACGATGTCTTCCGCGGCAACGGCGATGCCGCCCTCCGCGACGCCGCCCAGTTCCCGATTAACGACCCGACCGTGCTGATCAGCGGTATGGCCGCAGTAACCAAGCACCTCACCTTCGGTGTCACCTGCTCGGCCACCTACGAACCGCCCTACCTGCTGGCCCGCAAGTTCAGCACGTTGGACCACCTCACCTCCGGCCGAGTCGGCTGGAACATCGTGACCTCATACTCCGAAGCAGCGGCCCGCAACCTCGGCAAAGAGCAGCAGCTCACACCGGCTGAGCGCTACGACCAGGCGGACGAGTACATGGAGGTGGTCTACAAGCTGTGGGAGAGCTCGTTCGAAGAGGGTGCTGTGGTTCGTGACGCCGAGTCAGCAACGTACATTAATCCTGACAAGGTGCACCAGATCAACCATTCCGGCCAGTACTTCACGGTCCCCGGTTTCCACCTGTGCGAACCGTCGCCCCAGCGCACCCCGGTCCTGTTCCAGGCCGGCTCCTCTTCCAGGGGCATGGAATTCGGCGGCAAGCATGCTGAGGCCGTCTTCATTCAGGCCACCTCCGTTGAAGGTGCAAAGCGCAGCGTGGCTAAGCTTCGTCAGGCGGTGGCCGACGCCGGCCGAGATCCCCGGGACATCAAGGTGGTCATTCTGCTCACTGTCGTAGTTGCCCCTACGGATGCGGAAGCCCAGGCGAAGTACCGGAAGGCCGTGGAAACAGCTCCGATTGACGGCATCCTCGCCCGTTTCAGCGGCTGGACCGGCATCGACATGTCCGAGTACGAACTAGACATTCCGCTCCGGTCCGTTGGTACCAAGGCCGGCCAGTCCATGGTGGACATGTTCTCCAAGGCGGACCCGGACCGGGACTGGACCCCCCGCCAGATCGCAGAATTCCTCGCGGTGGGTGGCACCGGTTCCACCATTATCGGTTCCCCGGAGACAGTTGCTGCAGAGCTGCGCCGTTGGCGCGACGAGGCTGATATCGACGGCGTCAACCTCAGCTACATCACCAAGCCCGGCGGCTGGGAAGAGTTCATCGAACTCGCCCTTCCCGAGCTCCGCGCCCAAGGCATCATTGCCCCGGTCCGTGCCGAGGGCGAGGAACCCGTCACGTTACGCGAAAAGCTCTTCGGCCAGAAGTACACGCTAAACGGCCACCCGGCCACGGCACAGCGCGCCCAGCACCTCACCGAAGCGGCCAGCTAGACCCGTTCCCGTCACGACGGCCAAAACCAACGGAGATACCCCCATGACTGAACAGACGGACGTAGTCGTCATCGGCGCCGGACTTGCCGGACTCATCACAGCCCGTGAACTGGGCAACCGCGGCCACAGCGTGGTTGTCCTGGAAGCCCGCGACCGCCTTGGCGGCCGCCTGTGGACCGACCGTCGTCTCGGCCAGAACCTGGAGCTCGGCGGCAACTGGCTGCACTGGACCCAGCCGCATGTCTGGGCAGAGGTCACCCGGTACGGACTCGAGGTCTCCCGCGGCCCGCGCTCGGAAGAGACATTCTGGCTCGCCGGCAACGAGGTGCGCCGCGGAAACCTGGACGACTTCATGCAACTGATCGACCCCGGCATGACACGGCTGCTCGAAGACACCATGAAGTGGCTCCCGCGCCCGGACGCGCCACTGACCAATCCGGACCTTGCCGAGGCGGACCAGTACAACCTGCAGGAAATGCTGGACAAGCTGGACCTGTCCGTGGACGAGCGGAACGCCAACGAGGCAGCGTGGGTTGGCCACTTCAACGCACCCCTGAACCAGTGCGCCTACGTCAACGCCCTGCGCTGGACGGCCGGTTCCTCCGGCCACTGGCACCTGATGCACGAGGCCTCCGCCATCTTCCGGCTGAAGAACGGCAACGACACGCTTGTGACGGCGATTGCAGAGGACACGGAAGCGGACATCCGCGTCAACGCCCCGGTCGCCTCCGTTCGCCACACGAGCGAGGGCGCCACCGTCACCTACGGCGACGGCCAGGAGATCCGGGCCAGGAAGGTGGTCATCACCCTGCCGCAGAACATTCTGCACAAGCTCGATGTCCAGCCTGCCCTGTCTGAGGGCAAGCTCGCCGCCAGCAGGGAAAGGACAGCGTCGCAGGGCGTCAAGGCCTGGATCCGCGTCAAAGGACCCATCAAGCCGTTCTTCGCCTATTCCGCGCAGGACAAGCCGCTCTCGGTGATCCGCACAGAGTTCGTCGGGGAGGACGACGCCGTTCTGGTCGGCTTTGGTGCCGACGCGAACCGCATCGACGTCACCGATCCCGCGCAGATCCAGGAAGCCATCAAGGTATGGCGCGATGACCTGGAAGTCTTGGAAGTCACCGGTCACAAGTGGGGCGAAGACCCCTACGCCGAGGAGACCTGGCAGATCCAGCGCCCCGGCCAGCTGACCAAATACCACGCAGCACAGCAGGCCAGCGAAGGTGCGCTGCATTTCGCCAGCAGTGACATCGCCAATATCTGGGCGGGCTTCTTCGACGGTGCCATTGAATCCGGCCTGCGTGCTTCCCGCAATATCCATGCAGAACTGAAGGTCGAGCGATGAGCGCCCCAGCACTTGAAAGCCGACGGATCGATTCGGATACCTACCGCAGCGTCATGCGGAACCTGCCCACCGCCGTCGCCGCCGTCTGCTCCACCGATCCGATGACCGGTGACCGGAACGGCATGATCGTGGGAACGTTCGCCTCGCTGTCCATCGAACCGGCGCTGGTGACATTCAGCGTTATGCACTCCTCCACGAGCTGGCCGAAGATCTCCGCAGCCGAAACCTTCAGCGTCAGCCTGCTCGCCGAAGACCAGCAGCAGGTCTGTCGGGCACTTTCAGCAAAAGGTGAGGACAAGCTCAGCACCGTCAGCTATTCCGAATCCCCCTGGGGAACGCCACACATCCATGGCTCCCTTGCCTGGTTCGACTGCCGGATCGAGCAACAGTTTGCTGCCGGAGACCACGTGGTGGTCATCGCCAGCGTTCTGGAAATGACAGCCGGTGAGGGCGACCCCCTCATCTTCCACGGCGGCCGCTTCGGAAGCTTCAGCGACAGTCGTCCCACTTCCTCCTAGGCAGGCATAGAGGCCCGCCCCAAAAGTTTTAAGGAACACTTACATGGATATCACTCCAGACACGGAACAGACTCCGTCCACGAATATCACTCCTGCCTATTACCGCCAGGTCCTGGGGAAGCTGCCGACAGGGGTCGTGGCCATCACCGGCATCAACGACGACAACGAAAAGCTCGGACTGGTGGTCGGAACCTTCCAGTCACTGTCCCTGGAGCCGCCACTGGTCATGTTCTGTGTGGACAAGTCGTCCTCCAGCTGGCCGAAGCTCCGCAAGCTGCAGAAATTTACCGCGAACATCCTTGCCGATGACCAGATCGCCATCTGCCGGTCGCTGTCGCGCAAGGGACCGGAAAAGTTCGAGAATCTGCCCTGCACCGAAGGGCCACTCGGCACCCCACACCTGGACGGGGCCACCGCCTATATCGACTGCCTCGTCACTGCCGAGGTGGTCGTCGGTGACCACTACATGGTGGTGGGCGCAGTTAGCCACATGACCGAGGGCAACGGCGACGCGCTACTGTTCAGGGCTGGAAAGTTCGGCCAGTACCAACCCCTTGAAATCCCCACCGAAGCAGCAAGGAGCGCATCATGAGCACCAGACGGGAAACAATTCTCAAAGCTTGGAACGGTGCATGGGGAGACGGCGACGTTGACGCCTTCGAACGAATCCTCGCCCCCGGATACATCCGCCGGTCCAAGTCCGGGACCGAGGACTACGCCAGTTTGCGGAAGACCATCCAGGCAATGAACACAGCATTCCCGGATTCAGCGATCGAGATCCTGCAAATAATCGAGGACGGCGACAGGGCGGCAATCCATTGGCAGACCCGCGGCACCCACCAGGGAACCTACATGGACGTACCCGCCACCGGCCGGACCGTCACTGTTACCGGGGCATCCTTCCTGCGGTTCGAAGACGAGAAACTCGCCGAGGAATGGGTCGTCTGGGACCCGCGGGAACTTCTTTCCGCTCTCGGCATCTGGCACCTGGGCGCCGGCAACTGAACCGGACCGCTGCCGGCCCGCAGCCGGGGCACGGGTCCACGCACGCACATACCTCATCCTCACAGGAGACTCGACAATGACACTTAACGGACATTCCCTGATCGCTGGGCATTCTGTCGCCGGCACGGACGGCACGTCCTTCGGTATCAACCCAGCCACGAATGAAGCGCTGGAACCGCCCTACACACTGGTCAGCGAGGATCAGCTTAAGACAGCAAGCGATGCCGCCACGGACGCTTTCGAGTCCTTCCGTAACCTCCCCCCGGAGCGCCACGCCCTGTTTCTGGAAAGCATCGCCGACAACATCCAAGCCATCGGTGACGAGCTAATCGACCGGGCCTCGGCGGAGACGGGGCTGGGAACTGAGCGGTTACGCGGCGAGCGTGCCCGCACCGTGGGCCAGCTGCGTTTGTTCGCGAACGTCGTGCGTCAGGGTGACTTCCGCGGCGTCCGCATCGACCCCGCCCTGCCCGGCCGGACGCCGCTGCCCCGCGCGGACATCAGGCTCCGCGAGATCCCCCTTGGACCCGTCGCTGTGTTCGGTGCCAGCAACTTTCCCTTGGCCTTCTCGGTCGCAGGCGGGGACACCGCCTCGGCCTTGGCAGCTGGCTGCCCCGTCATCGTGAAAGCACATAACGCCCACCCAGGTACCTCGGAACTGGTGGGTCACGCAATCAGCCGGGCCATCCGCGACCTGGACCTGCACCCCGGCGTCTTCTCACTGGTCTACGGATCCGGAGCAAGCATCGGCCAGGCGCTGGCCGCCGATCCCGCCATCAAGGCGATCGGCTTCACGGGTTCCCGCGCCGGCGGCACCGCGCTGATGCGTACAGCTGCGGCCCGTCCGGAACCCATCCCCGTCTACGCGGAGATGTCCTCGATCAACCCGGTTTACGTACTGCCTGGCGCCCTCGGCGGCGACGTCGATGCCCTGGCCCGTGGTTACGTCGCCTCGGTCACGGGCAGCTCCGGCCAGCTGTGCACCTCGCCGGGCCTCCTGTTCGTCCCCTCCGGCGAAGCTGGCGATCGGCTTGCGGCCTCCATCGAGACAGTGATCGCCGAACAGGCAGGCCAGACGATGCTCAGCCCCGGAATCGCCATGTCCTGGCAGCAGGGCCATGACTCCCTGGATGCTGTTGCCGACGTCGAACTGATCGGCAGGGGACTAGTCGGCAGCACGGCCAACGCCCCCGCCCCTGCCGTCTTCGGTGCGGACCTTGACGTCTTCATGGCCAACAAGGTCCTGCATGAGGAAATTTTTGGGGCCGCCAGTCTTATAGTGCGCTACAAGGGCGTGGAGGATCTCCTTGAGGCCACCATCAAACTCGAGGGTCAGCTGACTGCCTCCGTCCACGCCACGGAAGGGGACTACGCCTCTGTCGCAACCCTTATTCCTGTACTGGAACACAAGGTGGGCAGGATTATCATCAACGGTTGGCCCACTGGGGTAGAAGTTGGCCACGCCATGGTCCACGGCGGACCGTACCCGGCAACCTCGGACTCGCGGACCACTTCAGTGGGAACACTGGCCATTTCCCGCTTCCTGCGGCCTGTCTCGTACCAGAACTTTCCTGAGCAGTTGCTTCCAGCGGCCCTGCAGGATTCCAACCCGTGGAAGGTAAACCGGCTCGTCAACGGCGAGGCGGAGAGCCAGACGCGCTGACTGACCCTGCCTGAACTCTTGATATCCGGCTCCGGACGCGTCTGGTTGACCCAGAAGGCGTCCGGGGCCGGATTTTCACACACATTGAAGGAACTTCATCCCATGTCTACCACCACACTCGAGGACATCGCGGGCACGCTCCGCACCGCCCGGCTGCAGGGCGAACCCATCGCAGCACCAACCAAGACGTGGCCGGACCTCGACGCCGATGCCGCGTTCGAGGTTCAGGAGATCAACGTCAAACACGCGGTCGCCAACGGTGACCGACTCGTGGGTTACAAGCTGGGGAACATCGCCAAGGTCATGCAGGACGCCTTTGGTCTCGACCAGCCGGATTACGGGCACCTCCTGTCCAGCGTCTTCGCCTATGAAGGAACGACGCTGGAGCGGGACAAGTTCATCGAACCATTCGTGGAACTTGAGCCTGCGTTCGTGCTGCGTAAACACCTCCGCGGCCCGAACACCACCATCGCCGACGTCATCGATGCAATCGAATTCGCCCTGCCGGCCATTGAAATTATCGACTCGCGCGTCAAGGATTGGGCTATCGGCCTTCCGGACACGCTGGCGGACAACGGTTCCACAGGCGCGGTCATTCTGGGCGGCACCCCTCGCCGCATCACGGATTTGAACCTGCGGGATACCCGCGGAGTTCTGCGGTTCAATGACCGGGAAGTAATTGCCGGAACTACCCGGAACATCCTCGGCAACCCGTTCGCCGCCGTCGCGTGGCTCGTGAACCGCCTGTCCGAGTACGGCGTCGGGTTCGAACCGGGACATGTCATCCTTCCCGGCAGCTGCCTGAAAGCCGTGCCCATGAGGGAAGCCGGCCGCTGGTCGGGCACCTTCGAAGGCTGGGGCACGGTCGAATTTGACGTTACGGCTTGAACTAAAAACCCGACACGGAGGGGCAGCCCCAGGACGGGCTTAGCCCCTTCAGGCACGGTACTGATTCCTCCGATCCAGCCCTTCAACTGAAAGCACACATGCGCCTGGCCAACATCTCCAACCGGCTGACCTTGATAAACCGGAACAGCGAGATCATCGACGTCTCGGAAGAAACCGGTGGGCTCTTCAGTCCCCGCATCGAGGAATGCTACGAGCGATGGGATGAACTCCTGGAAGTCGCTGCAACGCTCGGAGGCATAACCGGAAGGCCTCTGGCTGAGATTATGCCCGAGGAGTTCGGGAATCCTGCGCCGCAGCCGAGGCAGGTCTTTGCGATAGGGCTCAACTATGCCGCTCACGCGGCGGAAGCATCCCTGGCGGTGCCGCAGGATCTTACGGTGTTCACGAAGTTTGTCACCTCGCTGGCGGGACCGTACGGAACCATCACACTCCCGCCCGGGACCGTGGACTGGGAGGTTGAGCTCGTCGTCATTATCGGCCGGGGCGGCCGCCACATTCCCAGGGAGCGGGCGTGGGGGCACGTTGCAGGAGTTTCCGTTGGGCAGGACCTGTCAGAACGCACCATGCAGGCTGCCGGTCCCGCACCCCAGTACAGCCTCGCGAAGTCCTTCCCCGGATTCGGTCCGATCGGCCCGCTGGTGGTGACCCCGGACGAGTTCGATGACCCCGACAATATCGAACTTGGCTGTGTACTAAACGGTAAAGAGGTACAGAAGGGACGTACTGCCGACATGGTCTTTCCGGTTCCCGAGATCATCTCCCGCTTGTCCAGGGTCACTCCGCTGCTGCCAGGAGACGTCATTTTTACAGGCACCCCTCCTGGAGTGGGCGTCGGCCGCACTCCCCAGCGTTTCCTCGCGCCTGGAGACGAACTTGTCACATATGTGCGCGGCGTAGGCGAAATGCGCCACAGGATGAAGGCCCAAAGATGAGCCTGCGTTTCTTGAGATAGGAAGATCAATGCATTGGAAGGCAAGTTCGCCCTGGTCACCGGCGGGGGTCAACGCATAGGCCGAGGTATTGTGGATCGCCTCCTTGAGGAAGGCGCGCAGGTGGCGACTGTCCAGCGCCGGCCGCTGGACTCTGACCTGGAGAGGCACCCAAGGGTTCTCGGCATTCAAGCGGACGTGAGCGACTCGTCAGCGATCCCCGGAGCTGTCAACATACGATGCAACGCAATTGCTCCGGGATGGATTTCATCGCACTTGAGCGAAACCTACGTCGAGTCCCAAGCTGATTTCGCTATCCAAGACCATGACGGCAGCGGTGCTCACCGGCCACGGTGGTTTCGACACGATCGACCACCGCACTGACGTGACCGTTCCCCGGCCAAAGCAAGGGGAGGTGCTCATCGAGGTTGCCGCCGCAGGGATTAACAACACGGACATCCACACGCGCATTGGCTGGCATTCCAAGGCCGTGTCGTCTGGCACTGACGCCGGGGGCGCCTCCGGCTTCGCGGGCATCAATGACACCGACACCACGTGGTCCGGCGAGGCCTTGGCCTTCCCCCGTATCCAGCGCGCGCCGAACGGGTCCTCATTACCGGGGCGTCCGGAGGGGTCGGCCTGGCCGCCGCACAGCTGCATGGAGCGTAACGAGATTCATCCAGTGGTTTCCAAAACATACCCTTGGCCGACATCGCACAAGCTCAACAGGACTTCCTGTCCAAAAGGCACATCAGGAAGCTCGTGCTCATCCCGCCGCCCATATCGTCCTCATCCGCGGCCCTCATGAGTGGAAGGGCAGAGGTTGCCCCTCACGAAAATCGCAAGCATCGTGCACTACCGAGTAGACCTTCCCTGAGAACAAGCCTCGGCTTCGTCCAAATATGAACGTGACGTTCATAACGAGGAAATATTCGACCAAAGTCCTTGTTTGCAACCTGTGGCTTATGCCATAATCGATGGACGTTCAATAGATGAACGTGACGTTCAATACTTCCTATTGGTCGATCGTTTCAGAGAGGAAGCCATCATGACCATCGCCCACCGCGTTTTTTCCACCGCTTTCGATGCCAGGCATGGCCGGCCCCTTCCGCAGGTCGGCCGTGCCCGGTATCGGGACGCTGATCCCACTGACTCCCTGCACGTCGGGCCAACGGGAAGCATCACCTGCTCGCCTTGGGAAGGTCTCTACCTGGAAGAGGACGGGACGGCCGAACCAGCCATTGATAACAGCGTGGAGATCAGCACAGCACTGGACCGCTTCCTCAGCAGCATGATGTACGGCGAATAGGACCTGACTGAGTCGGAATAACACGCCACCGAAACCTCCGTTTGCCGGAACTGGGGAGGTTCAGGTATCCGATCCGGCTAGTCCCCGCCTCCCAGACCGGCTTGCTCCATGAGTTCGGTCAGCCACGGCCGGTGTTCACGGTGAAAGAGTATTCCTTCCGGCAGTCCCTCCACGGATGGTTCAGATCCTTTGATATCGATGGTGATACGCCCTCCGGCCATGGGCGCATTGGTAATGTGCAGGTCACCGTAGGACTCGGGGAGTTCCGGATCCATCCAGAAGCCTCCACGGGAAATATGGGCGTCGTTCCTCATCATGCTGGTAATCAACATGATGGGCGCTGTCGCTGCCCACGCCTGTGGTGAACACGCTGTTGGATAGGGCACGGGTTCGGGGACTTGGTCGCGGCTGAAGCCGCAGAAGAGCTCCGGGAGTCTGCCGTCGCTGTAATCGGCGGCCTCGAAGAGGGCGTTGGCGATGCGCTGTGCCTCTTTCACGAACCCATAGCGCATCAGTCCCGCTGCGATGATCGCGTTGTCGTGCGGCCGTACCGAGCCGTTGTGATAGCTCGCCGGGTTGTAGGCACCCATGTCGCTCGCGAGGGTTCGGACACCCCAGCCGCTGAACATCTCCGAAGAAATGAGACGTTCGGCTATCCGGGGTACCTTGTCTTCATCCACAATGCCATGCCAGAGGCATTGCCCCATGTTGGAGGCGCAGGCGTCGACTTGCCGTTTCTTGCCGTCGAGGGCGATGGCGTAGTAGCCGCGGTCGGGCATCCAGAATTCCTCATTGAACCTCTTCTTCAACTGGGCTGCTTCTGCGGTGAGCTGGGCTGCTAACGGTCCGTCGCCGGCGTCGTACGCCATCAAGGCCCGGGACAGATAGGCGGTGTAGGCCAAAGCCTGCACTTCGCACAGCGCAATAGGAGGTTCGGCAAGGCGGCCGTCGGCGAAGTTGACCCCATCCCAGGAGTCTTTCCAGCCCTGGTTGATCAGCCCTTGGGGATTAAGCCGCTCATACTCGACGAAGCCGTCGCCGTCCTTGTCCCCGTAATTCCGGATCCAGTCCAGGGCACGGTCCGCATGAGGCAGAGCGCGGCAATGGTTTCCTTGGCAAAACCCCAGCGACTGACCGATGCGAGTGTCATCACGAACTGGGGAGTTGCATCTGCGCTTCCGTAGTAGACGGATTTTCCGCCCAAGGAGAGCCCGCTGGAGACACCCAGCCTGACCTCGTGGAGAATCCTCCCGGGCTCCTCCTCGCTCATAGGATCCACGACACTGCCTTGGCGGTCGGCCAGCGTCTGCAAGGTACCCCGAGCCAGTGACGGGTCAACCGGCAGCGCCATTTCCGAAGCCCAAAGCGAGTCCCGACCGAAAAGCGTCATGAACCAGGGGGCACCCGCGGCCACCACGATCCGCTCCGGATGGGCAGGATCCTCAATGCGGAGCGCGCCCAGGTCGTCGTAGCTGCGACGCAAGGTTCGTTCGATCGAGCGGTTGCTTATGTGCAGTTTGGGGATCTTCTCCACCCATTGCTGGCGCTTTCTGTCACTCGCTGATAGTCCGCCTCGGCCCGGACGAATGAATGACGCTGCCCGTGTAGTGCCGTCGACGCCCGGCAGTACGCTCACCAGCGTGCTCCAGTGTCCGTGTGGCGGTATAACCGCCCGGTAGGTGAGGACCTCGGGGTCGACGACGGCCCCGCTCGCCTTTACCACGACGGCCTTCCGCACGCCCTGCCAGACCGCCCTGATTGTCAGCGAGTCACCGTCCGGCTGGCGGGACTCTTCCCAGTGCCGCTGGACCCGAGCCTCTTTTACCTCGAAGAGGTCAGCGAAGTCGCATTCAACGCTGAGGTTGACCAGGCATTCGGCTTCGTGCGAAGAGTAGTTCCTGATCGTGAGCTCCTCGAGGATCCCGGCGCCGACTTCCCGCATCCGCTCCACGATCAGGGGGCTGTCCGCATAGCCGTCCGAGCGGGGCACGCGGCCAATGAACAGGGCCCTGTAAGGTTCTTTTGTCGTCGCGGTCAACGGCTCGATGGACTGTCCGTTGATGGTCAGATTCCAGCGGGACAGGATGCGCGTATCCTCATGGAAAACACCGTGGGGATGTTCCGGATGGATGTCGCCATTCGCCAAGGAGATACAGAAGGAAGAACCCTCCACCAGGGTGACTGCGCCTGACCCCAAGGGGCCGGCGGCCGTCTCAGCATTCCATCCAGCCATCCCCGCCTCCTTCAACGGCTCAAGACCAGGGCGGCGCACCGCGGAATCCGTCGCCAACAGTCGATTGCCGCTACTACTTCTGCATCGACGCTACGCCCATACTCCCTCCGAGACTAGGCGCCGCGAAGCCCGTCGATTTGAGTCAGCCTGCGACATCGGCGAGTATGCCACGGTTAGGCCAAGGCGGCCGCGACCTTGTCTGCAGCCTGGCGCACTTCGTGGATCGTTTCGGGCAGGCGTTCCGACTTAAGGCGCTGCGTGGGACCGTTGACCGTTATGACACCGATGAGTTCCCCG
Source organism: Arthrobacter sp. CDRTa11 (assembly GCF_026427775.1). Lineage (NCBI taxonomy): Bacteria > Bacillati > Actinomycetota > Actinomycetes > Micrococcales > Micrococcaceae > Arthrobacter > Arthrobacter sp. CDRTa11. The sequence continues at coordinate 2,488,246 of NZ_CP044532.1, forward strand.
GCCGAGTCCCGGATCGGGCAGCCGACGGCGAAGAGTCCTTCTTCGAGCTCGTTATCGAGGATTGCGTAGCCCTGATCACGAACTTTGCCGAGCTCACGAAGAAGGGCATCCCTGCTCGTGATCGTGAACGGAGTGTGGGAGTCCAGCGTCTCAGGGAGCTCCGCGGCGATTCTATCGTCGCTCTGTTCGGCGAGAATCAGCTTTCCCGTTGCGCTGGCATGGAGTGGATAGATTCCGCCCAGATACTGGTGGGATACGCTCAGGTACCGTGAGCCCAAGGCCTCGGCGATCACCTTGTGGTCCCCTTCGTCGTGCACCATGACGAAGCTAAATGTCTCGTTGATCCTTCGTGCGTACTCGTCGAGGATGGGTTGGATCCTAGCCACCACACCAGCGTGGGGATTGGCAAGCCTTCCCAGCCGGGCCACCTGCCATCCAAGCACGTAACGATTATCGATGCGTTGGACAAAGCCAGTCTGTTCCAAGCCCAGGAGCAGGCGGAAGGCTGTTGGCCGCGTCATGTCACCCGCTTGGGCCAGGTCAGTGACCGTAATTCCTTGGCGGTGATGCCCGAGTTCCTTAAGCAGTACAGTGGCCTTGATGACGGACTTGTTAGCCAGGTCATCGGGCTCCTGAGACGTTGCCGCGTCGTCTTCTACCAGTGCTTCCTCCGCTGCTGCGCTTCGAATGGCTACCATTTTCGCTTCCGCTTCCTGCTGGGTCTTGGGAATGTCTCCGCTGTATCCAACTACTCCTCATCGCTTCGAAGCCGCGTCCACATGATGAACGTCGCATTCAGTTTATGAGGCTTTTTCGTTCACTGTCAATGGTCCGGCTTGGCAACATGTCATTTTGCTGGGCAAGCTTGACCTCCGCTGTGATGAATGCCATATTTTGATCGTGACGTTCGCTCATTGAACGTGACAAGGGCTTAATGAGCCCCGGAACCATCGGTTAATGCGAGCTGGAAATTCTCGAACAATGTGGCAAGAGAATGGTTGCAGGACGCACGGTCCCGAGAATTCCGGTGCGGTCGTAGGAATGAGGCCGCCCACCTAACGCAAAGAACAATTATTAGTCGTACTGGGCGGGCAATGGCGCGCCGATGATAAAAGGCGGACTGGGATCTGCGCAACAGTTGCCATCGCTCATCGCAAGTCCAGTGCCTTCACTGACCGGGAGGTCAACATGCTCCAGCGACAACTTCTCAGTGCCGCGAACAGGGCGAATCCCATATCATCCACGCCAGCTGTGGGGGTGTGACAAAATGTCAGCCATAGACAATACAACTTCCCCACGGGACGTTGCCTCGGCGGCAAGCAAGCGACGCTTCATGATCAGGATGGTCACCGTCCTGATCGGCGGTATGTTCCTGGACGGCTACATCCTGGGCATCATCGGACCGGTGTCCGGCAGGATGGCCGAGGACTTGCAGCTTGATGCGTTCTGGCAGGGCCTGATCGCCGCTGGCGCCCTGATCGGAATCCTGATCGGGTCACCGATCGGTGGTTGGGCAGCAGACAAGTGGGGCCGCAAGCCAATTTTCATGTTCGACATCGGCCTGTTCGCGGTCGCATCGGGCATGCAGTTCTTCATCGATTCACCTGTGTGGCTGTTGGTGGTGCGGCTGCTGATGGGCATTGCCATCGGCGCCGAGTATGCGGTCGGATGGCCCCTGATGGCTGAGTTCTCAGCCACCCATCTGCGGGGGCGGCTCATGGGCGCAATGGAGATCGCCTGGTATGGCGGTTTCATGCTCGCGTTCCTGGCCGGCCATCTGCTCGGTGAGTACACCGACCTGAGCTGGCACTTCATCCTGGGTACGAGCACGTTCATCGCTGTGGCCCTGTTCATCGCTCGTCTCGGCCTGCCGGAATCCCCACGCTGGCTGTGGAGCGTGGGACGCAAGGATGAGGCCCGCGCCCTCGCCGCAAAGTACATGCCCGACGATGCGCTCGACGACGTCCAGCACGAGGACGTCCGCAAGGGCAGCTTCGGGATGCTGTTCTCGAAGGCGCACTGGCGGTCCACCGTGTTCATCTCGGCATTCTGGTTCTGCGCCGTGACGCCGTACTTCGCGATCGCCACCTTCGCCGACAGCGTGTTGAACCAGTACGGGCTTTCCGGCGGGCTCGCTGGTGGTGTCGGGCTCTCCGCCGTCGCCTTGGCGGGGGTCGTGGTCACCGTCTTGCTGATCGACAAGGCCGGCCGACGCGTACTGTGCGTCCCACCGCAGTGGCTGTGCGCCGTCGTGCTCGCGATCATCGGGCTCTGGGCCGGAGCCCCAGCTCCAATCGTGCTCATCCTCTTCCTGGTCTTCTCGTTCTTCAACGCGATGTACACGACGTTGACGGGCGTCTACCCTGGCGAGATCCTCCCGACCGAGATCCGAGGGATCGGAACAGGTTTCGCGGCTGCCGTCAGCCGGGTCGGAGCGGGCATCGGCATCTTCCTCTTCCCGATGTCGATGGAGATCCTCGGGTCCGGCCCGACCATGCTGGTCGCCGCCGCAGTTGCCCTCGCCGGGGCGGGGCTGTCTCAGTGGCTGGCTCCGGAGACAAAGGGGAAGACCCTCACCGAGGCCGCAGCAGGTTACTCACACTGAGGCTGACCTGACGTAGCTCGATCAAGGCGCGTGGCCCTGTTGGACGACTGACTGTAAGCAATCATCCAACAGGGCCGCGATTTGTCTGGCCAAAAGGGGTGTGGACACTGTCCACACAAAGTCTGATTTTTGGGAATCACTTTGTGACGTTAGAGCGCGGATGGGGATCTCGGATATGAGCGGCATGTAGCCCGCTGACGGCGAATGAACAGACGACAGATATTGGGTGCGGCCGCCCGAAATACGTCATCGTTGCGCTGAGTCTGAAGTGAAACAAGCTGACGCCTTTCCATCTCGGCAGCCCCCAAAGTGCCGTGAACCTATACTTAGCTCTCACGACCAGGAGCCAGTCAAGCAAGCCAGAGAACATAGCAACAGGCGAACCTCACACTGTTCGGGACCGCCTTAACCAGGGAGGACGCACATGAGTGCAGAACTTGCCCAAGGGATCGACCGTTTCACCGTGATACAGAAGCTCACGCTGATGGTGAACCGGTACGAGATACGTTCCGTGACCGGAGACGGGCAACCTGGGGACCTGCTTGCCGTCGCTCAGCAGAAGCGGGCCGCTTTCAAGGAGCAGGTGACCTTTTATCAGGACGAGGCCAGGACCATCCCGCTTTTCTCCTTCAAGGCTCGGCAACGCCTTGACCTCGGCGCGACGTATGACGTGCTGGACGCCAATGGCCAACCGCTCGGCAGTTTCCGGAAAGACTTTGGCAAGTCGCTGCTGCGGTCGACCTGGCACCTGGAAGCGTCCGGGCTCAAAGTCACCGGAAGCGAACGCAGCCTCGGCGTCGCCATCGGCCGCCGCATATGGGAAGCGACACCCCTGGGAGATGTGATCCCTTCGCCCTTCCGCTTCCACTTCGACTTTGTCGAGTCGATCGGAGAAGTGCTCATGACATCGGAACGGGGAAGGTCCCTGCGCGACCGCTACCTCATCACCCTCCCGGGCGCCCGACTCGACGGCCGGGTTGCGGCGGCGATGGCGGTGGCGCTGGATGCTCTCCAGTCCCGATAGATCCAGATCCGCCAAAACGGTTGGAAGGCGACATGCCGGCCCCTCAGGGGTGGCGGAAGCTGTCACCGGCCACGCGGCTGGTCGACAAAAGCCCGTGGAGGATGCCTATTCGGATGGTGAAGGGGCGAAATGGACTCCGCCCGGATTCCTCAGCTGACGAAGGCTGTCATGCGGATCGAAACGAGTATTCCCGGCAGGTCGACGCCGAGCTTGGCAACGTAGCGTGTCGGAGGGTCCTGCGGGAACCACCGTGCATACTCTTCATTCAATCCCGCGAAGTCCGAAGGATCACTGAGGAGCACTCCGACCTCGACCACGTCTCCCAACCCTCCCCCCGCTGCTTCAAGGATGGCCTCGCAATTCGCAAGAGCCTGGCGTGTCTGATCTTGAATCCTGTCGCCCGCGAGCTGGCCGTGGATCGGATCGGTGCCAACGATCCCCGAGACAAAAATGAATGGTCCCGCTTTCACGCCCTGGCTAAAGAACGGCGAACTCGGTGCCTTGGCCGACCTAACGATCTCCCTCGTCATGACCGATCCTTTCCAGGCGCAGTGGATGCTGGCAGAAGAATGGCAGTCGTAGCCGAATAGCGCAACCCATGGACCCTCTATACTCGCGGGCTGGCGCATCTGATCACTCACCGGACGCTGTCGCGAGGTAGATTCGACCGCAAGCCCGGGAACCGTGCCCGCGATGCCAACGCTCATCATGAAAAATGATCTCCCGACCAGCCTCTGCTGCACAGTACGTGCATGAAGAGAGCCGATACCGGTCCAGTAAGCAGGGTGTGTGGTCCCGCGACGCGACCGTGAGGAATCACTTGGCCGGCTGCTGGGATGACCTCCGGCGCAGCCCAAGCAGTCACTGTAGCGGCACCCGTCGCCCATTCCACGGCCTACCGCCATCCAGCGTGCAGCGCCCATCGGCCCTAAGCCAGAAATCAACTAAGAAACACCGCCAAAGAGCGCTCAGATGCATGGCTGGGACAGCCATGCGCCGTTAGTCCTTGGTGCTGAAGGCGGCGTCGAAGGACGTGCTCGACGGCGGGAAGTCGAACTTTTTGAGGGCGGCGAGGGCTTCGGGGGCGCCGTGGAGGCGGTCCATGCCGGCGTCTTCCCATTCAACCGAGATGGGTCCGTCATAGCCGATGGCTGCGAGCGCGCGGAAGGACGATTCCCAGGGGACATCGCCTCGGCCTGCGGAGACGAAGTCCCAGCCTCTGCGCGGATCACCCCAGGGCAGGTGGGAGCCCATAACGGTGTTCCGGCCGGTGGGGCGGAGCTTGGTGTCCTTGCAGTCCACGTGGTAGATCCGGTCCTTGAAGTCCCAGATGAACGAGACGGGGTCGATGCCCTGCCACATCATGTGCGAGGGGTCCCAGTTCAGCCCGAACGCGGGCCGGTGACCGATCGCTTCGAGGGTCCGGACGGTGGTCCAGTAGTCGTAGGCGATTTCGGAGGGGTGGACTTCGTGGGCGAAGCGGACGCCGCATTCGTCGAAGACGTCCAGGATGGGGTTCCAGCGGTCCGCGAAGTCCTGGTAGCCGGCGTCGATCACCTTTTCCGGAACGGGCGGGAACATGGCCACATACTGCCAGATGGAAGAGCCGGTGAACCCGACGACGGTGTCCACGCCCAGTGCCTGGGCGAGCCGGGCGCTGTGTTTCATTTCCTCGGCGGCGCGGGTGCGGACACCTTCGGGGTCGCCGTCGCCCCACACCTTGGCTCCGACGATCGCTTCGTGGCGGAAGTCGATGGGGTCATCGCAGACGGCCTGGCCCTTGAGGTGGTTGGAGATGGCCCAGACCTTGAGGTTGTACTTGTCCAGGACGGCGAGTTTGGATTCGACGTAACCCGGCTCGTCCCACCGCCAGGCGTCCAGGTGGTCGCCGGAGACGGCGATTTCCAGTCCGTCGTAGCCCCAGCCGGAGGCGAGTTTGGCGACTTCCTCGAAGGGCAGGTCGGCCCACTGGCCGGTGAACAGGGTAAACGACCGGGGCTCTTGATAGGTCATGATTGGTTCCGTTCTGGTGGGATCGCTTACGCAGCGGCGTAAGCGATGACGTTTTCTTTGGTTGCTTGGGCTTTGTCCAGTTCGGCCACCACTCGTCCGGCCCGCATGACCATCACTCGGTCAGAGAGCTCGAGCAGCTCAGGGAGCTCGCTGGAGATCACGAGCACGGCCACGCCTCTGCGGGCCAGCTGTTCGATCAAGCGGTGGATCTCGGCCTTCGCACCGATGTCGATGCCCTTTGTCGGCTCGTCCAGGATAAGGACCTTGGGATTGCTTGCCAGGCAGCGGGCGATGATGACCTTTTGCTGGTTGCCGCCAGACAGGGACTGTATTGGGGTTTCTGCCGACGGGGTCCTGACATCGAGTTCCTTGATGTAGCCGCTGACCATCTTCCTTTCATAGCCGCGCTGCAATACGCCCCATTTGCTGACCTGCTTCAGGAGCGTCAGCGTGGTGTTTTCGCGGATGGAAAGCATTGGAATGATGCCCTGCAGCTTTCGCTCCTCGGGGACGAGGGCAATGCCGGCGGCGATGCCGGCCGATGCGCCATGGAGACTGAGTTTCCGGCCGCTTACCTCGACCGTTCCCGCGTCGGCTTTGTCTGCCCCGTAAATGCATCGGGCGACCTCGGTCCGGCCTGCACCCACGAGTCCTGCGAGTCCAACGATCTCTCCTGCGTGCAGCTGGAGGTTCACATCCTCAAATGCGCCGGCACGGCTTAGCCCCCGCGCCTCAAGGACGAGTTCACCGCGATCGCGGGGAATATGCTCGTAGAGGTCAACGTCCTTGCCCACCATCAGCTGCACCACGGATCGGGCATCGAGTTCATCCGCCGGAACAGATGAGGCCACCGTTTTGCCTTCGCGGATGACGGTGATCCGGTCGGCAAGTGTGAAGACTTCCTCCAGTTTGTGCGACACGTACATGATCGCCAGGCCCTTGCTCCGCAATCCGTCGACGAGTTTGTACAGTTTTTCAACGTCTTGCTCGGTCAGGGCCGTGGTGGGCTCATCCATGATGATGACCCTTGCGTCCTGGGCTATGGCGCGCGCGATCTCCACCATCTGACCATCCACTGTTGAGAGCGCCATGGCAGGGGTGTCGAGGTTGAGGTGGGGTGCGACCTGGTCCAGGGCCTTGCGTGCGCGCCTGCGGATCTCGCGGCGGGAGAGGATGCCCTTGTGTCCGCCCCAGTTTCCCAGAAGAACGTTCTCGGCCACGGACAGGTCCGGGACCAGGTTGTGCTCCTGGTAGATCGTGGCGATTCCGGCGGCCTTGGAGGCCACCGTGCTGGACGGCATGAGCTCGCCGTCCACGTACACGCCGCCCTCGTCGGGAGTGTAAAACCCGCTGAGAGTCTTGATAAGGGTTGATTTTCCTGCTCCGTTTTCCCCGCAGACGCAGTGCACCTCTCCGGCATGAAGCTCAAAGTTCATGCCGGAGAGGGCGACGACGCCCGGAAACAGTTTTACGAGATTGCGTGCTTCAACAATTGCTGGAGCGCGTCCGGGCTTCTCGGTCATGCCAGTTCCCTCCTGAGGAAAGTGAGTCCATCTCGTGCCAGTTCGTCCATGGATGGCGCCACCGGGCGCCAGAGCGAAACGGCCTTGGCGATTTCCTCGACCGTGGGAAGGAATGATTCGACCACAATGGAACCTTGGTAGTTGATCGTTTTGAGTGCGTCGAAGGTCTCGGACCACGGGACGTGTCCGCTGCCGGGCGTTCCGCGGTCGTTTTCTGACACTTGGAAGTGGAAGACCTTGTCGCCGGCGGCAGTGATGGCCGCACCGATGTTCTTCTCTTCGATGTTCATGTGGAACGTGTCGAGCATCAGGCCGACGTTGTCCCGGCCGATCAGCCCGCACAGTTCCAGACCCTGTTCGACGGTGTTGACCAGGTCGGTTTCGAACCGGTTGAGCGGTTCTATGGCCAGGCTGACGCCGCGTTCAAAGGCGTAATCGGCCACTTCACGCAGGCTGTCGGCCGCCCACTGGCGCTGCTGCCGGCGTTCCTCCGGGGGAAGCAACCGGGCTTTGCCGGTGGCGGAGTACATCGGTCCGGCCACGTGGGGCGATCTGACGGCCTGGGCGATGTCGACGCACAGTTTCAGGTAATCAATGCCCTGCCGCCGCTTCTGCGGATCCTCGTGCGAGACGTCGCGGTCCGGTCCAAACGCGCCACAGATGGATACGGGCAGTCCGGTTCGTTCTGAGGCGTTCTTCAGTGCTTCCGCGCTGACCACGGCGGGGTCTTCAATGCAAACCTCGATCAGGTCGTAGCCCATCTCCTTGGCGACATCGAACTGATCGAGATCCTGGTCGGTGAACGGGGAGACGAGGATGAAGGTGCTGACACCGAACTCGTACTTACTCATTGGGCCACAGCTCCTGTTCCAGCTTCTTCATTTCGTTAATGGCCTTTTCGGTGTAGACGTCCAGGAACTCCAGGTGGCCGCCACGGGCCATCATGGCGAAGGGGTTCGACGCGGCGGGCAGGAGTTCGAAGGTCAGGTAGCCGTCGAAGTTGATGTCCTTCAACGTCTGCAGTGTCGGACGGAAGTCGGTGTGTCCTACACCGGGGGCTGCACGGGTTGAATCGGCCAGATGGACGTGGTTGACCCTGCTGCCGGCACGGGCGAAGGCGCCATGAATGCTGTCTTCCTCGATGTTCATGTGGAAGAGGTCACCATGGACGCCGCCGTTTTTCAGGCCGGTGGCGTCTAGAAGTTCAACGGCGCGGTCGAGCCGGTTCAGGAAATGTGTCTCGTAGCGGTTCCACGCTTCGAGAGTGATGTTGACGCCGATACTGGCTGCGTATTCGCCGAGCGTGCGGACGTTCTCGACAGCCCATGCCCATTCCTGTTCGTCGCTGGCCAGGGCTTCGGTCTTACCCACCGGGGACGGACCGACGATGATGGTCGGAGCTCCGACGGCGGCGGCGAAGTCGGCTACCGACTTGCCGTAGTCCAGGGCCTTCTGCCGGTTGGCGGCGCTGGGGTTGATCAGGTCGCGTTCCTCGCCGAACCAGATGCTGCAGATGGAGCTGACGTCGATGCCTGCGTCCTTGGTGAGCTGGTTGATTTCTTCGACGTTGTGCGTTGCCGGTTCTCCCACGAGTTCGATGGCGTCGTAGCCGTAGCGGGCAACGCGGTCGATGCCTTTGGCGATGTCTTCCTGGTAGTAGACGATGGCGTTGTAGGAATACTTGAAGCGGGACATGTTTCTCCTTGAATTGGAATTGGTTTGTTGCTGCCGGGCCAAGGGCCTGGGCTCGGCCCGGCCGTCGCTGCGCTGGGGCTCTAGTCCTTGAAGATGTTGCCCCAGAGCGTGGGATCATCGACGTTCTCTTTGGTGATGAGCTTGGTGTCGGTCAGCTGCATCTTGGGAACCTGCTTGCCGTCCAGCAGATCAACTTGGGCCTGAAGGGCCAGGGCTCCCATCTCGAAGGGGTTCTGGTCCATCGTGGCGTCCTGAATGCCCTTGCGGATGCGGTCCAGGGCGAGCGGTGTGCCGTCGACTCCGACGAGCGGGATGTGGTTTGCGGCTCCGACCGGAGCGTCCTTGTTGATTTGTGAGAGGCCGGAGACGATGCCACGGACCATTTCGTCATTGTGGCTGAACAGGCCATTGATGCTGGAGTCGGCGGTGAAGTTGTCGACGGTCAGGGAGAGGGCGTTATCTGCAGTCCACTGGGCGTCACGGCCGATGACCTTGATATCGGGGGACTGCTTGATGCCCTCTGTGAAGCCCTTGCCGCGCAGAATGGCGTGGTAGGCGCCCTTGGCTCCTTGGTATTCAAGGACGGTTCCCTTGTTTCCCATGAGTTTGGCCAATGCTTCAGCGCCGAGTTTGCCGGCCTTTTCGTTGTCGAATGCGACGGCGGCGTCGGCGATGTCGCCCGGGATCACCGAGTCGACGGTGGTGACGGTCTTTCCGGCGTCGTGGATCATCTGGACTCCGGGAACCAGTTCTGCAGAGTTGTTCGGGCTGAGGACGATGCCGTCTACGCCTTGGGCGAGTTGGTCCTGGATCTGGCTGATCTGGGTGTTGGAGTCACCTTTGGCGTCAAGGACTGTGACCTCCACGCCGAGTTCCTTTGCTTTATCCTTAACGCCCTGACCGAGGGCAACCATGAATTCAAAACTCTGGCTGTAGAGCAGGACGGCGATTTTCTTTGTCTTGTTTCCGTCGTTTCCTTCCTGGGCGGCGCTTGGTGCATTGCAGCCAGTCAGGGCGATGGCAGCGGCGGAGATTGCCGCCAGGACCGCAAGTTTGGGTGAGGTCTTCATTGACTTACTCTTTCTGTTGGGTGTTTAGCTGTGCAGGCTGAGCCGGGTTGTGAGCGGGTGACGTGTCAGGCCGGCGTACCGCTGTGCGCTACGGCGGTCCCGGTGGTTGTGGTGCCGGCCGTCTTCGGGTCTGTCGACGGCGGCGGCCCGATCTTGCGTTTCCGTGACAGGTTCTTTTGGACGTACTTGTAGCGGTACACATCCAGGGCGGCGGCGGCGAAGATGACGACGCCTTGGACAATCCGGTCGTACGAAGAGGGGATGCCGAGTAGGTTTACGGCGTTGGAGACCATGGCGATCAACAGCACACCGAGCAGGGTGCCCTTGATGTTTCCCTGGCCGCCGAAGAGGCTGGTTCCGCCGATGACCACGGCAGCGATGACGGTTAGTTCAATACCGTCGCCGGCACGGGGGCTTCCGGAGGCTAGCCGCCCGGTGAGCAGGAGCCCGGCCATGCCCGCGGAGAGACCGGCGATGATGTAGGCGTTCATGGTGACGCGATCGACGCGGATCCCTGCCAGCAGGGCTGCTTCCTTATTGCCGCCAACGGCGTAGATGGAGCGTCCGTAGGTGGTACGGGTCAGGGCAAGGTGAGCCAGGAAGGCCAGTACCAGAACGGCCGGTATGAGCAGGGGGATCCCTGCGATTTTCGCGCTGACCATGTCGGTGAGGACCTTCGGCACGGGTGTGATGTTGCCGCCGTCGGAGTAGGCGAAGGCGATGCCCGAGCCGGCGGAGAGTGTTGCCAGTGTCGCGATAAGTGGGGATATGCCCAGCTTCGTGACCATCAGCCCGTTGATGGCTCCGACTCCGGCACCAACCACGAGGCCGGTCAGGAGTCCGACTGCCGGCGGCATGTTCATGTTGACGATCACGCCCATGGACAGCACGGACGACAGGGCAGCTGTCGAGCCCACCGAGACGTCGATGCCGCCGGTAAGGATCACGAACGTCATGCCGATCGCGAACACTCCGAGGATCGTGCACTGGTAGAGCAGGTTTACCAGGTTGACCGTGGTCAGGAATACCGGGCTGAGGAACGTCAGCAGTACACCGAAGAGCAGGACGACGACGAGCAGGCCCTGCGCACCGATGAAGTCGCCGACGCCGGATAGCCGTGAACGTGACTTGTCTTGGAACTTTCCGGGGCCAACCTTCCCGGAAACCGGACCGGCGGGGCCGGTGGCTGTATGTGGCTGCATGGTTGTATCTCCAGTCAATTCGACACTTCCTCGGGTCGGAAAGTGCTAGTGGTTGCCGAAAAGTTCGGCGTTGGTCTTCAAGGAAATGGGCGCACCGTCCTGGCGGGCGGAGTCGGCGGTGGCCATGACGAGCTGCAGGCTCTGGATGTTGTCGGTGACGTCTGTCTCAGCCTTATGCCCTGTTTCGATGGCGTCGCGGAATGCTGCGAGCGTCCCCAGGCGTTCCTCGACTGGCAACGGGTCCAGGTCGACGTGCATGACGCCGGAGCGTTCCACCGCTCCGGCGAGGAAAACGGTGTCGAACAGTGAGGCGAAATTGATGGTGACTTCGTTGTTCTTCCACGTGATGGCGCCCTTGCTGCCTTGGATTTCCCAGTCGCCGTCCCAGCTGGTTTGCGGGCCGTAGGAGCTCCATGAACCGGTGTATACGACGCGGGCACCGTTGCGGCCGTCGAACTGCACGACCGCGGAGGCGTTGCCCTTGAACCTGGAAGTGCCAGTGTTCCAGGACCGTGCGCGGACGGCGGTGGGTTCAATGCCGACGATGCCGCGGAGCTGGTCAAGGTGATGGATCATGGCGTCCACGATGAGGGGTTCATCCATTTCGAGCCGGAACCCTTCGAACGGCGGGTTCTTCTTGTAGTCGATGAAGACGTGCTCGAGGTCCCCGATGACCCCTTCGCGGATGAGGCGCTGAACAGTGCGCGCGGCGCGCTTGAAACGGTAGTTCTGCGACACCATGGCCTGTTTGCCGGATTTTTCGGCCGCCTCGATGATGCGGATGCCGTCCTCAAGGTTGTGGGCGAGGGGCTTCTCTATCAGGGTGTGCACGCCGGCCTCAAGGGCCGGGATGGCGACGGCTGCATGGAACTCGGGCGGGACGATGACCAGGACAGCGTCGAACGTTTCCTTGTGCTTCAGCGCTTCCTGGATAGTGGCGTAGGCGGGGATTGCGTACTGTTCACCTGCGGCCCGTGCGGCGTCGGGGTTGACGTCGACGACGCCGGCCAGCTCCCAGGTTTTGCTTTGGTGAATCACGTTCAGCCATGAAGCGCCCCACGCGCCGAGGCCTACCTGGATGATTTTCATTTACTTACTCCTTCTAGTTCTTTGACCTCTGGGACGGCGACCCACTCGCCGCCCTTGCTCGATGCGATGATGCTTTCGGTAAGGACCGCTGACCTGAGGCCGTCCCTAAAGGTGGGCAGGCCATCTTTGATGTCTCCGTTGATTGCGGCATAGGTATCGGAGACGAATGCATTGAAAGCATCCTGATAACCCTGCGGATGTCCGGCCGGCAGGACACTGAGCCGTGCCGCTTCGGGGCTAAGCGCGTCCGGGTCGCGGACAAGCAACTGTGAACCCGCCCGTTTACCAAGCCACAACGTCTCCGGGGCTTCCTGGTCGAACTGGAGGGTGCTCTCCGCACCCGAAATCTCAACCATCAGGCGGTTCTTCCGTCCAGGTGCAACCTGGCTGACCAGGAGGTTTCCCACGGTGCCGGCCTCAGTCGTGAAGACAGCCGCAACGAGGTCCTCGGTGTGGACGTCCTTGTGGTCTGCCCGGCCGGAGAAGAGAGTGCGGCTCAGGGCCCCGACCTGTGTTATCCGGTCCCCGCTCACGAATTCGATGAGGTCGCACAGATGGGACCCGATGTCGGCGAACGCCCGCGACGGGCCACCGAGGCCGGCGTCCACCCGCCAGTTGTCGTCGTCCTGGGAAAGAAGCCAATCCTGAAGGTAGGAACCCTGAATGGTGGAGATCCGTCCCGTTTGGCCGGATGCAATGCGTTCCCGGGCTTCCCGAACCATCGGGTGGAACCGGTAGACGAAGGGAACGGTGGCAACCGTTCCGGCCGTTGCAGCCAGCTCCACGAGCTGGGTGGCGTCCTGCACGTTCGTAGCCAGAGGCTTCTCGCAGACAACGTGCTTGCCTGCTTTCAGCGCGGCCTCGGCCAGAGCGTAGTGGGTGGCGTTCGGGGTGCAGATGTGGATGACATCGATCTTGTCGTCCTGGACGAGGTCCTGGACGGAGGCGTAAGCCTGTTCGACACCCAGCCGGTCTTTCGCGCGGGCGGCACTGGCAAGGCTCGAGGATGCGATGCCGGCGATCGCCGCCCCTGAAGCACGGGCGGCTCTGCTGTGCACCTCAGCCATGAACCCGGCACCGACGAACCCGGCCCGTAACCGGGAGGGGGCTGTCGTGGTTCTCTCGTTTTCCATGCAGAAACCGTGACACGCAGCACATGGCTTTCGTCAGTCAGTCAGCAAAAGTCTGCACCATTTGACGCTAGAGGCGCTGGACTGCGCGGCAAAGTTGCACTTTTTGATGCTACGGGCGTCGATGAGTGGACGGGAGCAAGCGGGCACTCGACACTGGGTGACATGATCCCCCCTCGGGGTTCTGTGAGCCTGATGCACGACCTCAGTGTCACCATTCACATCTTTTGAGCCCCGAAACGGAGAGTCATGGACAACGGCGGTCCCGGCGAACTTTTACCAATCCTGCGCGACGGACGCCCGCGAACCAGGGCAGAACTGGCCGGGATAACGGGCCTGGGTCGGGCTGCCATCAGTTCCCGCCTGGAGCCGCTCCTAAAACTCGGACTGGTTATCCCCGTATCGGATGCGCCTTCCACTGGAGGCCGCCCCTCGGCGCGACTAGCCTTCAACCCGGGTGCAAGGTTGGCCGCTGCCGCTGACGTCGGCGCCACCCACGCCATCGTGGCTCTGACGGACCTGTCAGGGAGGGTACTCATGGAAACCACGGAGCGGCTTGAGATCTCGAGTGGACCCAAAGCTGTTCTGGACTGGCTGTTGACGACGCTAAAAGGCCAATTGAAAGCGATGGAGCGTCCGACAGCGGATGTCATCGCCGTCGGTATCGGGCTACCCGGTCCCGTTGAACACTCCACCGGAAAGCCAACCAGCCCGCCGATCATGCCGGGATGGGATGGGTTCGATGTTCCCGCTTACGTTCAGCAGACCTTTGACGTTCCCGTACTCGTCGATAACGATGTCAATCTCATGGCCCTCGGCGAGCGGGCGAAACGTTGGCCTGACGAGGACAACATGATCTTCCTTAAAGTCGCCACCGGTATCGGCTCGGGGGTTGTAAGTGGGGGAATGTTGCAGCGTGGCGCAGCAGGGGTCGCTGGGGACGTCGGCCATATCGCCGTTTCCAGGGGAGCAGGAATTCTATGTCGCTGCGGCAAGAGTGGCTGCCTGGAGGCCATCGCAGGCACTCCGGCCATCGCCAAGCAACTCCGCGGCAACGGACCTGAGGCAATCACCGGAAATGACGTCGTCCCGCTCGTTCGTTCCGGCGATTTGGCTGCTATTCAAGCCGTCCGACAGGCCGGACGCGACATCGGGGAAATGCTCAACATGTGCGTAAGCTTTATCAACCCCGCGCTGATTGTGGTGGGCGGATCGCTTTCACATTCCGGAGAACATCTGATCGCCGGAATACGTGAAACGGTCTATGCACGCTCAACACCTTTGGCGACCCAGCACCTGAATATCACCCAATCCGAAACCGGGCGGGAAGCTGGAGTGATTGGGGCGAGCATCTTGGCCGTCGAATATGCCCTCGCCCCTCATCGGGTCAATGACCTCGCGAAGACGCTGCATTCCGCCGGCCGCGACGATACCGACGATCTGCAGAAAGTGGAGCACGTCGCGTAGACAGCCCATTGAAGTGCATCTCACCCGGGCCTGCGCCGGCGCCAGAACGCGTCGTGTCGGGTGCCGAGACCAAACGCGCAACGCACCAACCAATCAAAGGTGGACGCAGGTAAAATGGTCCTGACAGCTGAAGTCTTTTCCGGCCGGTCTTATGAGCCACCGCAACGTCGTGGCAATTCTCAAGGCCACCGTAAAGATCAGGTGGTCCAGGAGGATGGCATGCCTCAGTCAGATAACGAGAACAGCGGCCGTCTGCGACTCTATAAAGTGCCGGAGGGGCTCAATCCTGAACAAAGGTTCGAGCATTGGCGAGTGTGGTACGGCAGTGCCGTCGAAACCCCAATGCGGTTGGAAAAGTCGACATCTAAGACTCCGGTGTCCTTCAATCCCACAGCTGTTAATCTTGCCGGGCCGGGCTTCAGCCTCATAGAAATGCACAACGCCCCCGCATTGGGCTCGTGGGCGCCGAATCCCGACGCCACTGATGTGCGCCTGGCCTACTTCCGTAAAGCGCCGGGACTGACACTCGCTCTCAACGGCGTGCCTGAGCCAATATCCCCGGGCTCCGTTAGGTTCATCGATACTTCACGGGGCGGACATTTTGAAGCGCCCGAAGGCTTTCACGCTTTGCAGCTCAACATTGATCGCAGCAGCCTGAATGTGAGCGAGGCCGAACTAGGCTCCCTGCTTCGCCTGCCTGACCTGGCAAAGCACCCAATTGTGGGCACTTTCCTGATCCCTGCGCTGATGAGCTGGAAGCGGCCGGGCATCGATCGCGAAGCACCGGGAACCGCGGACATCCTCCGATCCGTAATGGCAACCCTTGTGGGCTCCCTGCTCGAAACGCCGGTCGACGATGAGGCGCAGAGACCGGCACTCAGCCGGGCTATAAAGAAATACCTTGATGCCAGCTATGACAACCCCGATCTGGACGTGATGATGGTCGCCGAAAGGTTCAACCTCTCCCGTCGCTCTTTGTTCTACTTTTTCGAGAATGAAGAACTCCGCTTGGGGGAGCGCATACGTGCCTTGAGAACGCGGAAAGCGCTCGAACTCCTCCTTCAGGCCGAGGCCAAAAGGACCACCTACTCAGAAATTGCGGCAACGTGCGGATTCACCAATGTGCAAAGCATGCGCCGTGCGGTGAAAGAGTTCACCGGGATGAATGTAAGGGAGATCCATCGATCAGAGACCGTCGTTCATGTCGCGCTACATCAATTGCGGGCGTCGCTGAACCCTGGCGCTTGACCGAGTTGGCGGAGGGAGCTAAAGAACTCCCTGGCCATCGCCTCAAACGAGTCATTCTCCACTCGGACCCGGGTTCGTAGTGTCCGGGTCAGCCGCTCAGCCCGTTAACGGCTTCAGGGGATGGAAAGCATCGTTCAATCGTGCGGCACCCATGGATGGACCCTAAAATGGATGCATGGCTCCCGGCCGCAATCCGCTCGACGACCTGCGTGAAACCATCGGCCATCTGGCCGATCAGCTCAAGCTGCCCGGTTCGGAGCGCGTCGACGACCTGGTCGGCGATCTCATCGGTGCGAAGCCCGGCCCGGCCCGGCCGCTGTCCGAGGTGCAGGCTGAGCTCGACGCGCTGGTCGGACTGGAGACCGTGAAGGAACAGGTGCGGGCTCTCGTTGCACTACTCCAGGTTCAGGCCCGCCGTAAGGCGCACGGCCTGCCGGAGGTGGCCACATCACAGCATCTGGTGTTCCTCGGAAACCCAGGCACGGGCAAGACCACCGTCGCGCGGCTCCTGGCCGAGATGTACCGCGCGGTCGGTCTGCTGCAGAAAGGCCACCTGGTCGAGGTCGACCGTTCGGGCCTGGTGGGGCAGTACGTGGGCGCGACCGCCATCAAGACAGATCGGGTGATCCGGCGTGCGCTGGACGGCGTCCTGTTCATCGACGAGGCCTACGCGCTGGCCCCGGAGGACGGCCGGATGGACTTCGGCCCCGAGGCGATCGAGGTCCTGCTCAAGCGGATGGAGGACCACCGCCACCGCCTGGTGGTGATCGTGGCCGGGTACCCGCGGCTGATGGAGTCCTTCCTGCTCTCGAACCCCGGACTGCGCTCCCGGTTCGCCCGTGAGATCACGTTCCCCGACTACTCCGTCGACGCACTCCAGACGATTTTCCACCAGATGCTGGCCCAGCACGAGTACACACTGGAGCCGGGTGCGGATCAGATGTTGCGCCGCATCTTCACGGGGCTCCACGCGGGCGAGGACTCCGGCAACGCACGGTTCGCCCGCACGCTGTTCGAGCAGGCGCTCAACCGCCAGGCGCTGCGGCTGTCGCTCGACGAGGAACAAAGTCTTGATGCGCTCGATCGTGAGGCCGTCATGACGCTCACCGCGGACGACATCGTCGAGGCCGCGCTGGCTTTGGGCGAGGAGCCGGAGCCGGAACCGACGCCGGAACCGGAGCGGTCACGCTGGTGGCGCTGGCTGGTCTGACCGAATCTGCAGCGGCTGTCAAGCGAATGCCCATCCCCCGAGCGGGAAAAGCTCAACTATTCCACTGTCGTGCAACGGGAGCCGCATGTGGTGGCTATGTCCTGCCAAAGTAGCCGTAAAGAAAACGCGAATCCCTGTAGCCATTCCGGGTCTTTAGCCCGCGGCGTCCAGTGAGTGGCGAAGGCGCTCGCCATACTCCGCGACGCGCGGGCCGGTTAGGATAGCGATCACTGGAATATGCATCGACCAGCTGAACCAAGGCCAGGATCGCAAGGAGGCGCTCATGTCCGGTCTGTCGTTCATCCCCCACCTCATCGCAGGGCAGGAGCGCGCGTCGTACGACGACTCGACCCTCGACAATGTCAACCCTTGGACACGGTCGACGCAGGGAACGCTCGCCTCCGGCGGAGCCCGGGAGGCCGGGGACGCCATCGCCGCGGCAAGGTCGTCGTTCGAGAGCGGCGCCTGGTCCCGGCTTGGAGAGCGTCAGCGCGCCGCGCTCATGTACGCACTCGCCGACCGGATGGAGCTCCACGCCGAGGAGCTCGCGCAGGCCGAGACGGCCGACATAGGGCGTCCCCTGGCCGCCTCGCGAAGCTTCGACGTCCCGAGAGCGGTCGGCATGATCCGCTTCTTCGCCGATCACCACTCGCTCTCTACGAGCGATGTCTATCCGATGAGCGCCGACTTTCATGCCTTCACGGCCTACCGGCCCGCGGGCGTCGTCGTCGCGATTTCACCCTGGAACCATCCGCTCATGCTCGGCGTATGGAAGATCGCGGCCGCGCTGGCCTGGGGAAACTCTGTCGTCTGGAAGCCCGCGGAGGACAGCCCGACGTCCGCCTACCTCGTGGCGAGAATTGCGCTCGAGGCGGGGTGGCCCGCGGGGGTGCTCAACGTCGTCCAGGGCAAGGGGGCGGTGATCGGGGATGCACTCATCCACTCCTCGGAGATCGACCGCATCACCTTCACTGGATCGACCGCCGTCGGCCGCCTCGTCGGCGCGGCCGCCGGGCAGAATCTCGTGCCTGTCACACTCGAACTCGGAGGCAAGGGTGCGACGGTCGTGCTCGACGACGCCGATCTTGACCTCGCTGCAGCTACCGCTGCCAGGGCAGTCTTCAACAACACCGGACAGGTATGCCTTGCCGGCACACGCGTGCTCGTCCAACGCTCTGTGCACGACGAGTTCCTGCGCCGCTTCGCGGAACAGGCTGCACAACTGCGCGTAGGCGACCCGCTTGACCCGTCGACGGACCTCGGCCCGCTCGCCTCCGAGAAGCAGTTCGACCGAGTTTCCCGCTATTTCGCGCTCGCGCAGTCCGAAGGCGGGACAGTGCTCGGCGGCGGGCCGGGAGAGGGCTGGACGTTCAAGCCGACGATCGTCGCCGACGTCTCGCGCAAGGGCCGCGTCTGGCGCGAAGAGGTCTTCGGCCCGATGGCGACCGTCTCCACGTTCGACGATTTCGACCAAGGCATCGCACTTGCCAACGACACCGACTACGGGCTGACCTGCACGCTGTTCTCCGAGTCCGCGGCACGTATCCACACCGCCGCATCCCGGCTGAGGGCGGGAACCGTGTGGGCGAACTGCTACCAGGTCCGCGATCTGCGCGCACCCATGGGAGGGCCCGGGTACTCTGGCATCGGGCGCGAGGGCGGAAACTTCAGCCGGGAGTTCTTCACCGAGCCGCAGGCCGTCTTCATCAAGACATCGCTGGACTGATGATCCAACGCCATTCACCACCGCTCATGCCGGCTCCCTCCACCCCGGGGACTGGATCGACACTAATCGACGGTCAAGACGCGCTCGCGCGCCACTGCCTCCGCGTCGTAGTCGTAGAGCCAGCGGCGGAACGTCTTCGAGTTCTTGATCTCGTCGTCGCGTTGCCTCAGGTCCTCATAGCCGGAGTCGTAGCGCAGTCCGTTGTCGCGGGCGCCGCTCTGGACACGCGTGGTGCGATCAAGGCGGAGCCGCTCGTACTCACCGAGCGCCTCGGGGGCCGAACTGGCGGCCGCAGCCCCGAGGAGGACCGCCAGCGTCATCGCGTCCTCGATCGCCTGATTCGCCCCCTGGCCCAGGTGGGGGAGCATCGCATGCGCGGCATCCCCGAGGAGGGTGACTCGGTCCGTCGACCAGCGTTGGAGCGGTTCGCGATCGTACAGGCCCCACCAGAAGGTCTGCTCGACCTCCTCAAGAAGCCCCTCAACGCGGTCATCCCATCCCGCGAAGTCGGCGCGGAGTGCTTCGACGTTGCCGGGTGCCGACCAGGATTCGCGCAGACGCTCGCCGCTGGGCACGAATCCAACGTAGTTGATCAGCTCCCCTGAACGCACTGGATACGTCAGGAAGTGCTTGCCTTCGCCCATCCAGAGCTGGGCAATGCCGGGTGTCCAGGACCTGAGCCGGTCCGCGCGCACCAGCCCCCGGTAGGCGATCGAGCCCGAGGCGACGGGCTGGGTCGGCTCGGTCACGGCCGCGCGCACGACCGAGTGGATCCCGTCTGCGCCGACGACGAGATCGGCTGTCTCGGTGACGCCGCTCGCGAACTCGAGGACGACCCCTTCCTCGCCTTCCTCAAGGCCTATGAGGCGGTGCCCCGTACGCACCACCCCCTCCGGCAGGGCGGACGTGAGGACGCCGACGAAATCGGCACGATGAAGTCCCAGGGTGAAGTACCGGCCGGAGCTGTCGGAGGTGGTCATCTCGCCGATGAGCGTCCCATCGGCGCGGTAGTAGACCGATCCGTCCCCGTAGCGCGCGGCGACGGACTCGATCGCGTCCCTGAGCCCGAGCCGTTCGTAGACCCGCAGCCCGTTCGGCGCGACCCCGATCCCGGCGCCTACCTCGCCGAGCTGCTGCGCCTGCTCGTAGACGACCGCCTCGATGCCGGCGTTCCGAAGCGCTATCGCGGCGGTCAGGCCGCCGATGCCGCCTCCAATAATCGCGACGCGCATGGTGTCTCCTTGATTATTGCTACTTTTTCATCAGCTTATGGTTAGTCGTGCGACGGTTGCAACGGAGCGCGAAACCGGTGGAAAAGCCCCTCCACGACGACGGGTTCCGGCTCTGACACCGGTCATCCTCATCGCGGCGCCTGCAGCACTTCCGTCACCTGCTGCACGACGTCGAAGCCATAAAGTTCGCGTCGGAATTCCGCGTGAGCCCTGATTTCCGCATCCCTCCGCTCGAGATCGCCCTCCATCGAGTCGTACCGCATGCCGTTCCGTCTCGCGCCGATCTGGACCTCCGCGACCCGCGTTCGGCGCAGCGACTCGTAGGTCTGGAGGGCGGCGGGGGCGTCCACCGGGTCGCTCGCCCCCAGAAGGAGCGAGAGCGCCATTCCATCCTCGATCGACTGATTTGCGCCCTGGCCGAGATGGGGCAGCATCGGGTGGGCGGCATCCCCGAGCAGCGTGAGCCGCCCCTTGGTCCACACCGGGATCGGGTCGCGGTCGTACAGCGACCACCGGAACGTGGACTCGACGTGTGCGAGGAGGTCCGCGATCCTTGGATCCCAGCCCTCGAACTCCTGCCGCAGCTCGTCCGGGTCGCCAGGCGCCGTCCAGGACTCTCGCATGATGCCGCGCGCCGGCACGAAGCCGACGAAGTTGATCAGCTCGCCACGGCGCACCGGGAACGACAGGAAGTGCTTGCCTGCACCGAGCCACATCTGCCAGACGTCCGGTCGCCATCCGTCGAGGTGCTCCCGAGGGACCAGGCCTCGGTAGACGGCGGTACCGGAGAACACGGGCTTGCTCTCGGGATGGACGATGGGCCGCAGGATGGAGTGGATCCCGTCCGCACCGACCACGATGCCGGCGTCTGCCGCCTCGCCGTTCTGGAAGCTGACCCGCGCGACGTCACCGTCCTGCTCGAAACCCGTCGCGCGGTGCCCCGTGTGGAGGACCCCGGACGGCAGCCCGCGACAGAGCAGCTCGACGAGGTCCGCCCGATGCATCCCATAGGTGGCGTTCCATCCGCTCGGATCCGCCACCTGCACTGGGGCGATCTCTCTGCCATCAAAGCGGTAGTACCGCGAGTCCTCACCGACGAGGGCGCCGACCTCCTCGACCGCGGGACCGAGACCGACCCGGATGAGGTGGCGGACGGAGTTCGGCGTGAGATACACGCCGGCCCCGACCTCGCCGAAGGCAGACGCCTGCTCGTACAGCACCACCTCGATGCCCTGTGCGATCAACGCGTTGGCGAGGAACAGCCCTCCGACGCCACCCCCGACGATCAAAACCCGGTTGCCTGAAGTCATCCTTTCCGCTTCCCTTCTTCATTCGATGCGCGCCGGATGCGACACGCACATTCGTCATTCCACGACAGCCCGCCCGGCGACGATGCCGCTGAACACGCTGGGCCCGAAGGCTGTGCCTTCGAGCGCGGCATGACCGTTGATGTGGCCGCCGGCCATCCCCGCGACCTCGCCGGATGCGAACAGTCCGTCAATTGGCCGGCCCTCGCTGTCGAGGACCCGGCAGTCGAGGTCGGTGCGCACGCCGCCGAGGTTCTTCCGGGCCAACGGGTGCAGGCGCACCGCATAGAACGGAGCCTCGTCAAGCGGGGCGATGCCATCGAGCGGCTTGCCGAAGGCGGGGTCCCGATGAAGGCCGGCGGCGATGGCCTTGTTCATGTCGTTGATGGCGGCCTCCAGATTCCTCCGGTCGACGCCGATACGGGCAGCGAGCGCGGCGGCACTCGGGGCGGACTCGACATAGGGCGATGAGCGGAGGAACTCCGCCACGCGATCGCGGTTGATCTTGTTGCCGTCGAGGTAGTACGGATCGGCGAGGATCAACCCCGATGCGACGCCCGCGTCGAACACGGACCATGCCCGGCCCTCCGTCTGGGCGAGGAGCGCACCGGTCCCGCTCGCCCCGCCCCGCAGGCTCTCGTCGTGGAATCGGTTGCCCTCATCGTTGATCCAAAGTTCGCCGTCGACCCCGCGGACTGCGAGGCCGCGATCGGTTCCCGGCTTCAGGTAGTCGGGTGTCCCATACGGGTACATCCACACCGAATCAAGCTCCGTGAACTGCGCGCCGACTGCCTCCAGCATGCGAATGCCCTCACCCTTCGCTTCCGGTCCGCCGCCGAGGAGCACGCGCTCTGCTCCGGCCGCCTGTTTGGCGTGCATCGCTACGAGCTCGGCGCTGTTATTGAAACCGCCGGTCGCCATGACGATCGCCGGCGCGGAGATCTCGACAATTCGATCGCCGTTCATGGCGATGACGGCCGTGATGCGCCCGCCGCTGCGGACGAGCTCCTGCGCACGGTAGCCGAAGCGCCACGTGATGTTCGGCAGCGCGCGGGCATGGTGGGCGAGCAGCGACATGACGCGTTTGCCTCCTCCCTCCGGACGGTGCCATCGCGGCACGCGATTGCCCTCGTGCGGGTGGATGGAGATCCACCTGACCCCCAGCGCTGACAGGTGGTCGAAGAACACATCCCGACTGGCCAGGAGGTAACGATGCGCCCATTCGACGTCGACCGAGTCGCCGCCCCAGGTGATCCAGTCTTCGAGCGCAAGGCCGACGGAGTCTTCGACGCCGAGCCGATCCTGGAGCGGGGAACCTGCGATGCAGGTGCCGCCGGCCGCACCGGACGCGGTCCCGCCGAAGCTCGGCGCCGCGTCGATGACTGTCACGCGTGCACCGCGCCCTGCGGCCTCGATCACACAGGACAGACCGGAGGCGCCGGCACCGATCAGGACGACGTCCACCTGCTGGTCGACGGCAGGTCCGTCGGGGGTGGAGAGAGCGGTCATAGTCGACCTTCCGTTGTCGATCGGAAACGTCTTGTGGCCTCCGCGCCGTCAGCTGCGCAGCCAGTCCTGGTCGAGCGCCTCGACGGATGCGCAACCGAGCAGTGCGAGGGTGTTGTCGAGCTGCTCCTTCAACAGTTCGATCACCTTCGTGACGCCGGCCTGTCCCTTCGCAGCGAGGCCGTAGATGTACGGTCGTCCGATCATGCAGATGCGGGCGCCGCGTGCGAGTGCCTTGGCGATGTCGCTGCCTCGGCGGATGCCGCCGTCCATGTACACCTCGGCCTTGCCGTCCACAGCGTCGACGACAGCGGGCAAGACGTCGATTGTTGCGGGAAGCCCATCGAGCTGGCGCCCGCCATGGTTGGAGACCCACACCGCATCAATGCCTCGAGCGACCGCCTCGGCGGCGTCACGCTCATTCGTGATCCCCTTAACAACCATCGGGCCGTCCCAGAGCGATCGCAGCCATTCGAGGTCGTCCCAGGTCATGCCCGGATCGAACCGCTGATTGACGCGTTCCATGAATGCCATACGCTGGGTCACCGCGGCCTTGCCGCCGAAGTTCCCCATCGTGAGCCCATGCCCGAACATCTCGTCCCAGCCGAAGCGGGCGACCCACGGCAGGTGCCCGAGCATATCGCCGGTGTGCCGCCAGGTCGGGCGTGGGGGGATCGTGAAGCCGTTGTGCAGATCCCGCTCGCGCCGCGCTCCGACGGGCACGTCGACGGTGACAACGAGCGCCTTGTATCCGCTGGCCCTCGCCCGCTGGACAACGTCGCTGGTGATGCCACGGTCGCGCCAGACGTAGATTTGGAACCACTTCGGCGCATCCGGTGTCGCCTCCGCCACCTCTTCGAGGCTCCAGCAGGAGCTCGAGCTGAGGGTCGAGACGATCCCGGCGCCAGCCGCCGCCAGTGCGGCCGCTCGCTCGCCGAGCGGGTGCGCGAGCGCCGCGAGCCCGACCGGCGCGAGGGCGAGCGGCGCCGATACAGGTGTGCCGAGCATGGTCGTCGCGAGCGTCCGGGTGGACGCGTCGGAAAGCGCGCGTGGGCGGAACATGATCGCATCGAGGGAGTGCCGGTTACGGTGCAGGGTGATTTCGCCTTCACCACCGCCATCGATGAAGTCGCTGACCGCCGCCGGCAGCCGCCGATTCGCGATCGCGCGGACGTCCTCGACGTTGACGGCGTGACTCAGCTCCAGCCCTCGGGGCGGTACGGTGCCGTTTCTCATGGTCACTCCCTCGCTCTGGCGTTGGCCTCAGATGTACTGCGCGTAGAGCGGCGAGCGGACATCACGCGTGATCCGGCAGTCGAGGAAGAGCGGGCCGCTGCGGTCCCAGCCAGCGAGCGCCGGTTCGAGGTCAGCCACCGTTGAGATGACTGCGGCTTCGGTGCCGAGGCTCGCCGCGATTTTCGCGAGGTCCGAGACGCCGAAGATCGCCTCGTCGGCGGGAAGGCCAGCGATCTCAGAGAGCACGATCTCGGACCCGGCGGCACCGTCGTTGAAGCAGACGACGAGGATCGGGATCCGTTCCCTGGCCGCGACCTCAAGGTCGCCCAGCGACATGAACAGACCGCAGTCGCCGATGTAGAGTGCGGTCAGCCGATCAGGGCGTCCGATGCACGCGCCGATGGCTGGCCCGAGGCCGCAGCCCATCGCGCCGAAGTCGCAGGTCCACATCAGCGAGTCAGGGCTCGGATGATGCATGAAGGCGATCGGCCACACCGTGAAGTGGCCGCCGTCAATGACAGCCGCCCGCTCGGCAGGCAGGAGGCGGTCGAGCTCGGTCGCGAGCGCACGGGGGTCTATCTGTTCCGGGGCGGAGACATCGGTGAAGCTGGACCCCATCTGTGCCGGTGCGGTGGGCAAAGGACGCCTCGGCACCATCGGCTCCGCCTCGAAGCGGGCGATGAGTTCCCGGGAGACGATCGCGGCGTCACCGAGGACCGGGACGTCCGCACGGTCGTACTTGCCGAAGGCGAGGGGGTCCTCATCGACCTGGATCACCTGGGAACCGAAGAGGAGAGTGGAGCGGCGGGTCTGGATGTAGTTCAGGCTGGCACCGACGGCGAGGATGCAGTCCGCCTCGCGGATGATCCGCGCGCCTTCGGGGGAGGTGAAGCCGCCGAAGATGCCGAGGTTCGCCGGGGACTCCTCGAAGATGCCGATGCCCTTGACCGAGGTGGCGAGGTAGGCCCCCGTCAGCTTCGCGAGGCGCTTGAGGAGCTTCGCCGTCTCCGGGGCGCTCCCGCCCCGACCCGCGAGAAGCACGATCTGCTTAGCCCCGCGGATGGCGCGCTCCGCCGCGGCAATGTCCTCCGGGGTGGGTTGCACCTTACCAGAAGGACCTGACAGCCTGGCGATGGCCGGTTCGATGTCCGACCCACTCGGCAGCGACTCGATGCCGTGCGGGATGATGAGCGCAATCGGGGCGCACCCGTGCAGGGCGGCCTGGTACGCAGACACGGTGTCCTGGGCGGCTGTCGCGGCGCTCGCGCGGACCACTGCGACGCCGATCTCGCCGAGCAGCGCATCGGGGGCGAGTCCCTGATTTCCGACCTCGAAAGGAGCATTACGGGCCGGCGTGCCCATCACGTCGCCCATGATGAGCACGAGGGAGCTGCGCGCCTTGACGGCGGTCCGCAGCGCGGTCAGCGCGTTCGTGAATCCCGGCCCGTGCACCACGCTCGTCCAGCCGACCTGGCCGGTTGCGCGTGCGTAGCCGTCGGCACCGCCGACCGCGCCATTCTCGTGCCGGAAGTGGTGGAGGACGGCGCCGGCGTCCTCGAAGGCGTGCACGACGCGCATATTCGACCCGCCCATCACCTCGAACAGGTGCGTGGCGCCCAGTCGAACCGCCGTCGCTGCGATAACACCGGCCGTATTGCGGGCCGCTGTCACGCCGCCGGCGTCCTTCGGATTTCCGGTGATCCCCGTCGACGTCATGGGGGCCATCCCTTCGTGTCGCTCTCGTGCGTCATTGCACCAGACCTGTTGCACCAGACCGTTGCCCGACCCGCATGGCAAGTACGACCGGCCCTTCGACGTCGGCGCACGGCACTCCCGGTCCGCTTGACAACTGTGGCATACCTCACAATAGTTTAAACAACGGAACGCGTACAATACGTCCGGATAGCGTACGAGCGTGAAAAACCGACGTGAAAAATCGACGCATTGGATCGATCCCCGGAAGGGATTCTCGGCGCTACCTTCGTCCTCGAGGAAGAGGACAGGCGGGCACCGGTCGGCGACCCAGAGAGGAAGTGTTCGCATGAGCGCTTCGCCCACAGTTCACTCCCTGCAGGACCTAATCGACTCGAAGCCGGATCTGGTCGACTACCTGTATAACGACTCGCCCGGTGCACACTCCCGCGGCCGCGCCGACCTCACGCCGGTACGGCAGGAGTTCACGAACTGGCGGGATGAGCAGCGTTCCTGGCGCGAGACGGCAGTCCTGTTCGACCAGTCGCACCACATGCCAGAGCTCGTCGTCAAGGGCGCGGACGCCAAGCGGCTGCTCAATCATGTTGGTGTGAACAGCCTCGCGAACCTCCAGCCGGGGCGTGCGAAACAGTTCCTCGGGGTCAATGAGCGGGGACAGATGATCGGCGACTGCATCCTCTACGCCCTCGAGGATGAGACCTACGAGCTCGTCAGCAGTATGCCGCTCCTGAACTGGCTCGAGTACCAGATCCTGACCGGCGATTGGGACGTGACCTACGAGCGTGACAACAACACCTCGGACAATCCCACCGGAAGCCGCAAGCTCTTCCGCTACCAGCTCGACGGCCCGAACGCCGGTGCGATCTTCGACGAGGTCATCGAAGGCGGTGTGCCCGACGTCGGTCCGTTCCGCACCGCCAGGGTGCGAATCGCCGGCGTCGACGTCCTCGTGCTGCGGCACAGCATGTCTGGTCACCGGGGCTATGAGGTCTCCGGCCCGTACGAGCAGGGTGAAAGCGTCGTCCTAAAGGCGATCCTCGATGCGGGCGCCCGGCACGGGCTTCTCCAGGCCGGAGCGAAGACGTACTTCAGTGCGAGCTTCGAGGGCGGCTGGATGGCCTACCCGCTGCCTGCGGTCTACACCGGCGAGGAGCTCCGGGCGTATCGCGAATGGCTGCCCGCCGATTCGTGGGAGGGGAAGTTCCAGCTCGCCGGCAGCTTCCGCCCCGAAAGCGTGGAGGACTACTACGTCACGCCGTATGACATGGGCTATGGGAAGCTCGTGAGCTTCGATCACGACTTCATCGGCCGCGCGGCCCTTGAGGAGATCGCGCAGCACAAGACCAGGACCAAGGTGACGCTCATCTGGAACAGGGACGACATCCTTAAGGTCGTGGGCTCGCTCTTCGACGAGGATGAGCTGCCCTACAAGTACATCGAGCTGCCGGTCGCCGACTACGGCAACCTCACGCACCGCGACGAGGTCTACAACCTCGATGGCGAGATGATCGGCGTCGCGACGAAGGTCGGCTACACGATCAACGTTCGGAAGCTCATCTCGGTCGCCATGATCGACCTCGACCGTGTCGCGGTCGGCGACGAGGTCGAGATCGTCTGGGGTGAGGCGAATGGCGGCTCCCGCAAGCCGCGGGTCGAGCGCCACCGTCAGGTACGGGTCCGCGCAACGGTCGAGCCCGCACCGAACCCGGCGTCGGTGAAGCTACCGAAGGCCACAGGCTGAGCGGCGACGTCCTCGCCCTACGGTGATGGATTGCCTGCAGAGGAGAACAGGATGACGACGACGGAACGCCTGCCTGCGGGGGAGGTCGAGCTCAAGCTCGCCGCGCGGCACGCCGCGGCCGCAGGGGCGCTGCCGACGCGCTACGTCGACGATCTTTTCATCGCCGGCGAGTACCGTCCGGCGAAAAGCGCCGAGCGGACCGAGCTCGTCGACCCCGCGACCGGGGACGTATGGGGAGCGGTGCCGGTGGCCGATGCGTCGGACGTTGATGCCGCGGTGGCGGCTGCGGCCCGCGCGCTTCCCGAGTGGAGCCGCCGCGGGCCATCGGAACGCGCGGAACTTCTGCTCGCGATGGCCGACGCGATCGAGCGTCGCGCCGAACCGCTCAGCATCACGAGTACGCTCGAGAACGGCTCGCCGTTGTCAGAGACAGCCCTGGCTGCAGCGAATGCGGCCGGGATCCTCCGCTACTTCGCCTCACTCGCAGACTGGCTCGCGCAACCCGATTTCCGTGGCTCGCCGAATGACCGGACCGTCGTGACGTCCGTACACCGAGATCCGATCGGTGTGTGCGCGCTGATCGCACCCTGGAACTTCCCGATCAACCTGGTCCTCATCAAGCTCGCGCCGGCGCTCCTTGCAGGATGCACTGTCGTGGTGAAGCCGGCGCCCTCTACGCCGTTGTCGGTCCGGTACATCATCGATGCCGCGACAGAGGCGGGTATCCCCGCCGGCGTCGTCAACCTGGTGACCGGCGACGCCACGGTGGGCGACCGGCTCGTCCGGCACCCGCTGGTCGACAAGGTGGGGTTCACCGGCTCGACGTCGGTGGGGCGCCAGGTCGCGGCGGCGTGTGGGGAGCTGTTGCGCCCCGTCACGCTTGAGCTTGGCGGCAAGTCGGCCGCTGTCGTGCTGCCGGACGTAGACCTCGACGTTCTCGGGAGTGCGCTGCTGCGCAGCTGCCTGCGGAACACCGGCCAGACCTGCTACAACTCGAGCCGGATCGTCGCCACCCCGGAGCGCTATGACGATGTCGTCGAGCTCGCCGCGGCGGCGGTGTCCGCCGCGGTGGTCGGGGATCCTTTCGACTCGGCCACGGTGTTCGGCCCGGTTGCGACCGCCGCCCAGCGTGATGTCGTGCGGGGCTATGTCCGGTCAGGCATCCGAGAGGGTGCGCGTGTTGCGACCGGCGGCGACGTGGCGCCCGTCTTCGAGCGCGGCTCGTGGGTGGTTCCGACGGTGTTCGCGGACGTCGATCCCGGAATGCGCATCGCACGTGAGGAGATCTTCGGACCGGTGCTCTCCATCCTCCGCGCCGCGGACGTCGACGAGGCGGTGGCGATCGCCAATGCGACGGAATACGGCCTTGGCGGCATCGTCTTCGGCCAAGACGAGGACTACGCCTTCCAGGTCGCGCGCCGTGTCGATACGGGCAACATCGGGCTCAATTTCTTCACGTCGAATCCCGCCGCACCGCTCGCAGGCCGACACGATTCCGGGATCGGCGTGGAGTACGGCGTCGAGGGCCTCTCCCAGTACCTGACGTTACAGTCCGTGCACCGCAGGCTAGGGATCCAGGAGGCATCCATGTAACGTATACGCACCGTTTTGCATGTCCTTGATCTCACCTTGATTTAGCAGCATTTCCCACGAAAAAGCCCTTGCGTTTCACGTCAGGCTGGCCACAATATCCGCGTACGCAGTGTCCGCTAGAGATCGACGCTAGTGTTTGCACTCATTGAACTGAAGGATCCAGTATGTTCATTCAAAGGCGATTGAAGAGCATCTCGATAGTCGCGCTTGCACTCACGGCGACCCTCACCACGGTTGCCGGCTGCAGTCCCGGACCCGGCTCGACGAACGGGACGGATGGTTCCGGAGAGACGGTGGACATCGTCGCCGGCGTCGCGGCGAGCATGAGCTCCCTGAACCTGCGCCTGGGAATGGAGCAGGGCTTCTTCGCAGAGGAGGGGCTGAATGTCACCACCGTGCCGTCCGGCACCGGCGCCGGCGGTGTCACAGGGCTCATCAACGGTGAGATCCAGGTCGCGCTCGGCGGGCTCTCGGGGACCATCACCGCAGCCTCGCAGAACATCCCGGTCGTCTTCGTCTCTGGTGGCATAGCCGACGCCGAGAGCCCGGAAGGCCCCTGGTACGCCACGCTCGTATCGCCGGACAGCGGCATCAAGAGCTTCAAAGACCTCGAGGGGAAGACAGTCGCGATCAACTCGCTGAACTGTTGCTGGGACTTCTGGACCCGTGAATCGGTCATCGCCGACGGCGGTGACGACAGCAAGCTGAAGCTGGTTCAACTGCCGTTCGCCCAGCAGGCCACAGCGCTGGCCAGCGGCCAAGTCGACGCGATCACGACGCAGCAGCCCTTCGCCAAGCAGGCGGAGCTTGAGGGCTTCGTCAGCATCGGCGACCCGGCGGCGATCGCGTACGGCGACCCCGAGAACGGCAACACCAACTACTTCATGGCGAAGTCGTTCGTGGACGACAACCCAGGTGTCGTTGAGCGGTGGCGTGCGGCACTGCAGAAGTCGACTGACTACGCGAAGGCCAACCCCGATAAGGTGCGGGAGGCCGCGATCTCGATGGTGTCGCTCAATCCTGATCTCGTCAAAGCTGCCCCGGTGCCAAACTTCGTGGTGGAGCTCGACCGCAACGCGATCGAGAAGGAAACCGGCTGGCTGCTCAAGTACGGAGTGATCCAGAACGCGCCGTCGGTCGACAGCCTGATCGTTCCCTGAACCTGATGGATAGACGAGACAATCTGCATCGTTCGGTCGGCTTTTGCGTCACCCGTGGCCGCCCGAACGGCGCCTAGGAGGAACTAAAGTGAAGCGTCGTTCATGGCTCGTCCGGTCCCTTCCCTGGATCACGACCCTCGCCATCATCACCTTGCAGGAGATCCTCGCCCGCACGGGCGTGCTCCCCAACGTCATCCCCCCGTTCACGGAGACCGTCGCTGCAGGCTGGATGATGCTGCCGACCGACGTTTTCCTCACGGGCCTCGGGCAGATGCTCCAACAATTTGCGATCAGCCTTGCGCTTGGAATCGGCGCAGGCGTTGTGCTCGGCATTCTGATCGGCGTCGCGCCGGTGCTGAACCAGCTTTTTCGGTATGTGCTCGAGTTCCTTCGCTTCACCCCTAGCGTGGTGTACATCCCGATCCTCCTGCTCCTCATGGGAGCAAGGCCGCCGGTGGCGATCACCCTGGCGGCGATCGGGTCCACGTGGCCGGTTCTCTACCAGACCTATTACGGAGTCGTCGGCGTATCGCCGATCCTGAAGGACACCGGACGCGTGTTCGGCCTGAGCCGCGCGCAGCAGATACGGAGCATCACCATCCCCAGCGTGTCGCCGTTCCTCGCGACCGGGATCCGGATCGCCGCGGCCCATGCGCTCATCATCGTGGTCGCGGTCCAGATCATCGCCGCCGTCCCGGGCACGGGACGTGACATCCAGAACTACGCCGAGAACGGCGTCTTTCCCCGGATGTACGCCCTCATCCTGGTAGTCGGCATCATCGGACTCATTATCAACGGGCTGCTCGAGTTGCTCGAGCGCCGTCAGTTGCACTGGCATGCATCGTACCGGGAGAAGCAGGCATGACGACCACCACAGCGACCACCGAATCGACCACCACCGAAGCCACTCGACGGCGTGGGTCCCCGCGCTTCAGCGGTACGATCGTCTCGCTCATCCTTCCCGTGGTGATCCTCATCACCTGGTGGTTCGTGTCGGCGAACAGCACCTCGCCGTTCTTCCCACCCCTCCAGCTGATCCTCCAGACCTTCGTCGAGGCCTGGCTGTCGGCGCGGGTTATGTCCGATATTGTGCCGAGCCTCACGCGGCTGGTGGTCGGATTCCTGATCGCCGTCGTCGTCGGCGTCTCGCTCGGTGCGCTCCTCGGGCGGCTGCGGATCGCGGCCTACGCGCTGAACCCGGTCCTGCAGTTCTTCCGATCGCTCCCGGCGACGTCACTCATCCCCGTCGCGGTGGTGCTGTTCGGCATCGGCGACACCCCGAAGATCGTGCTGATCGCCTTTGTGAGCTCCTTCCCGATCCTGCTGAACACGATCGACGGAGTCCGGAATATCGACCCGGTGATCGAAGACGTCAGCAGGTCCTTCCGACTGACCAAGATGCAGCGCTTGCGCTGGGTCCAACTCCACGCCGCCTCGCCTCAGGTGATCTCCGGAATGCGTATCGCGTTGAGCCTCGCCTTCGTCGTCATGGTTTCGTCGGAGATGCTTGGCGCGACGAACGGCATGGGCTATGTGACCCTGCTCGCGCAGCAGGGCTTCCAGATTACGCTCATGTGGTCCGGACTTATCCTGCTCGGACTGATCGGGCTGCTCGTCAACGGAATCTTCATTCTGGTGGAGCGCAAGCTGCTCCACTGGTATACCCAAAATCAGGAGGACTGACGTGCTCAGCGTAGAACGGCTGCAAAAGACCTATTCCACGGGCGGCAAGCCCCTTGAGGTGCTCCGAGACGTGAGCTTCACGGTCAAGGAGGGCGAGTTCGTCACTGTCGTGGGGCCGTCCGGAGCCGGGAAGACCACGCTGCTGCGCTGTATGGCCGGTCTCCTGCCGCCATCCGGCGGGAAGGTGACGTTGACCGACACCGGCAGGGTCATCGACTCGCCGCCGAAAGAGATTGCCTGCGTGTTCCAGGACTACAGCCGTTCGCTGATGCCCTGGTACAAGGTCAGTCGCAACGTCGCCTTGCCGCTCGCCAACACCATCAAGGACCGGGACGAGCGCCGGCAGGCTGTCGAGCAGGCGTTGCAGAGTGTCGGGCTCGATGGTTTTGGGGACAGCTATCCGTGGCAGCTCTCCGGCGGCATGCAGCAGCGGGTGGCAATCGCCCGTGCCCTCGCCTACCGCCCCGAGTTCCTCATCATGGACGAGCCCTTCGCCTCCGTCGACGCGCAGACCCGCGCCGACCTTGAAGACCTCATCCTCCGGGTCCGGCAGAGCGCGGGCGTCACCATCGTTCTCGTGACCCACGACATCGATGAGGCCGTCTACCTCGCCGACCGCGTCGTCGTCGTGTCAAACCGGCCGACAGTCGTAATGGACGTGATCGACATCGATCTGCCGCATCCGCGCAGCCAGGTCACGACGAAGGGTCTGCCACGATTCGGAGAGCTCCGCACCAAGGTGGCGAAGCTCATCACGCAAGCCAGCGCAGATGCGGCAGCAGCGCAAGCAGAGGCGGCGGCAGCGCAAGCGGAGGCGAAGGCTTGACCCGGCGGTCGACACCGGTATGTTGAAAGCGAACGCGAAGGATAGGCAGTTGACCACCGAGCAGGCTCTCTCCCGAACCACTCCGCGGCCGCTCTCCGGAGCAGAGCTCCTCCTCCGGGGCCTCATCGACCGGGGCGTAGACACGATTTACATCAATCCAGGTACCGATACCGCGCCGCTTGCCCGCGCGATCGAGATTGCACTCTCCGAGGCGCGCCCTGCTCCTCGGCTTGTCCTGTGCCCGCACGAGACGGTCGCACTCGCTGCCGCCCACGCACATTTCGCGGTGACCGGCCAGGTGTCTGCCGTCTTCGTCCACGTCGACGTCGGCACGCAGAATCTCGGCGCGATGGTGCACAACGCGGCCCGGGCGGGGGCAGGCGTCATCATCATGGCTGGCCTCACCCCCTACGACGAGTACGGCACCGTCCATGGCGGACGCGACCACATCGTCCACTGGATGCAGGACGCACCCGACCAAGCCGGCATCGTCCGGCAGTACGTGAAGGCCACGTTCAATCCCTCCCACGCCAGCCTCGTCCATAAGACCGTGCAGCGGGCGATCGACATCGCCGCGGCAGCCCCGTCCGGGCCGGTTTACCTGACGTTCGGGCGTGAGATGCTCATCGAGACGGCACCGGAGCCCGAGGCCCCGCGGCTGGGCTCATTGTTCAGCTCCGGCCCGAGCTCGGAGGCAACCGCGGCGAGCCTTCGGGAGATCCGGGCGAGCAAGCACCCCGTGCTCGTCACATCCCGGGTGGGGCAGGACCCCGAAGCGGTCGCACCGTTCACCCGGCTCGCGGAGCTCATCGGTGCGACCGTCATCGATCCGCTCAAGGAACGGATGAACTTCCCCCCGACGCACCCGCTCGCCGCGACCAACGTCGCGGCCGCCTGGGCGGAGGCCGACCTCGCCATAGTCCTCGATGCGCCCGTACCCTGGATCCTGGGGAAGGAAGGCCCCCGGCGGGACTGCCGGATACTCCTCATCGACACCGATCCGCTCCACGTCGCGATGCCGAACTGGGCGTTCCCGGCGGATGTACGCGTCGCCAGCTCGCCGCGCGTCTGGCTCGAGACGATAGTCGCGCGACTCGAATCGGAGGGTGCGAGGCCCGTCCCGCTCGGGCGGCCGCCTTTGGTGCCCAAACGCCCGACCCCCGGCGCATCGCTCACGGCGGAGGACGTCCTTGCCGTTCTCGCCGACCACATCACGGCGGAGGATCGGCTCATCGAGGAGTCGACGACGTCGGCGGGCTTTGTCCGCCAGTGGCTCCCGCGGACAGTGCCGGGCACCTTGTTCCGCGCCGGCGGTGCCGGGCTCGGCTGGGCCCTCGGCGCGTTGCTCGGGACGATGGCCGCAGAGCCGGAGCGGCCGACTTTCGTCGTCGTCGGCGATGGCTCGTTCATATTCAGTGCACCGGTTGCGGCGCTGACCGCGCTGCGGCGCGAGCGCGTCGACGGTCTCATCGTGGTACTCCAGAACGGTGGCTACGCGGCGAGCAGTCAGCCCGTCCACGACCTCTTTCCCGACGCCGAGCGGCCCCAGCCGCCAGCGACTGCCTTCCTCGCCGAGGTGGACATCGCCGGGATCGCCGCGGCGTGCGGCGCGACCGGCTTCACGGTGAGCTCCCCGGAAGATCTCGCCGATGGGATAAAGCGCGCTGTCGCCGCCTGGAGACAGGGGGGCCTGGTGGTGCTCGCGGCAAGGATCAGTTCGCCATGGATCAAGCCAGCGGACTACTGAAGCGCGATCGGCTCCATCGGGAGCTGAATTACGCTGTATCCGAAAGGCACGTCCGCTTCACGGACGTGCAGGGGTTTCGCGTTCGAGTGGTTGGAGATTTTGGATGAGTAGGCGACCCGAGGGCCTAGATCAACGCGACTATGTCCAGTCACTCGAGCGGGGACTCTCGGTCATCTTGGCCTTCTCTGATCACCGTCCGCGGCTGACCCTGACAGAGGTCGCCGCAGCAGCGGGACTGAGCCGTCCCACCGCACGACGCCTGCTGATCACCCTCGAGGCACTTGGCTATGTCCGCGCCAACGGGCGCGGCTACGTGCTGACGCCGCGCATCCTCACGCTCGGATACGCGTATCTGAACTCGCTCGACCTCAGGGAGATCGCGCAGCCGGTGATGGAGCAGATCGTCGCCGAGGTGCGGGAAACCTGCACCCTGGCGACACTCGACGGATCCGACATCGTCTATATAAGCCGCATCTCGATGCGGCGGATTAGCAACCTCTCGCTCGTTATCGGCACCCGGCTCCCGGCCTACGCGAGCGCGATGGGACAGGTGATCCTCGCAGATCTGTCAGCGGAGGGCCTCCGCCACTATCTCGACACAACCGGACTTGAGGCGATCACGCCGCATACCATCACCACCCCCGAAGCACTCAAAGAGCGCCTCGCGAAGATCCGCGAGCGCGGCTGGTCGGCGGTCGACCAGGAACTCGAAACCGGGCTGCGCTCGATCGCGGCGCCGGTCCGCGGAGGCGATGGACGGGTGTTCGCCGGGCTCGGCCTGTCATCGTCCGCCCTGACGACGCGCGAGCTGCTGGAGCACCTCCCCCTGCTCCAGGACGCCGCCGCTGAGATCAGCGCCGGACTCGGCAGCGAGTTTGCGACCCGCGTAGAGCATCACTGAGCACCGCAGTCACGCCCCGCGGTGGCTCGGGGGCACCCCCGCAGCCCTCCGCCACCGATGTCTGCCCCTGGGTCGCGCTGGTGGTGTGTCTCCACCCTGGCTATGCGCAGTCGTGGCTCGCTGAAGGCGCGACTTTAATGAGCCGCGACGGCGTGCAACAGGCTTTGGCGGGACATCCGTTGAATCACTTCCGGGCAGCAGCTTCATTGTTTCCCCTGGTCTGTTTCCGGATCCTTGTGGTCACTCTCTTGCAGGTCAGTCTGGAACTTCGGCCTTTTTGGCCCGAATTGTCCGTATAGGAGCGGATGCATGCCAGGAGACGGGAACGGCGCCGTTGGCTGGGTGTAGCCGTTCCTCCAGATCCTTGGCCAGGTGCTCTCGTCCGGTGTCGCGGAGATGCCGGGCATATTCTTCGGGGTCGGTATACAGTGTTGGGCCTGTCTGGAGCGAGATCTGCATCGGGTCCGGGAGGGCGCCCGGGGTCCCGGCGTAGAAGCTCCACCACGCCATAAGCCTGGATCGCATTCCCTCGGCGATTGAAGGCTCGGTTTCGATGAGGTCGTGTTCGAGGTACGGGTCCTGGTCAACATGGAAGAGCGATTCCCATTCAGCTCTGTAGGCTCCGGGGTGATACGTGCGCATATATAGGTAGTCACGCGTTCGAACAGCGCGCTGGAAAGTATGGGCCCCGTGCCCGAGCACCAGGTGTTCACGGCTTTTCATGGGTTCTCCTTGAACCGCGGAGGCAAAGGATTCCCCCTGCCACTTTTCCGGTACCGGTAGATCGAGCAGCTTGCAAAGCGTCGGAGCGTAATCGATGTTGTACAGAAGTGCGTCGTTGGACTTTGCTTCCACGGTGTCCGTGATACCCGGCCAATGGATGATGAGCGGCAGTCGTTGCACCGGTTCGCTGGCCAGCCCGTGTTCGCCGTAGGCCCCGAGTTCACCGAAGGCTTCTCCGTGATCGGCGCTTACAACTATGGCGACTTCTTCTCGAATGCCGAGGGTATCGATCGCGGTGAGTAACCGGCCGAAATGGTGGTCCCAGTAATGGATGGCACCATCGTAGCCGTTGATTAGGTGCTCAAAGTCAGCGCGGGTGCGGATTGCATCGGGCATGTTGTAGGGGACAGGGGAAGGGTTGGGTCCACCAAAGTAGTGAAGGTCCAAGGCAGTTCGTGAACCATAGATCTCTGCGTGCCTGTCAATGGCTTCCTGGGTAGGCCAGGCAGGGGGTGGTCCGCTGGCCGCGGCTTTGTCGGTCCATTCGGGGGGCTGAAGGTAAGACACGTGAGGATCCCAGTACGTAAGGTGCAGGTACCAGTTTTCCCCGTCCTTGTTGCGTTCGATCCAGTCCACGGCCTTGTCGGTAATGATCTCGGCAGGCTCATCACCGATTTCGGGAGCCGCCCGGATGTTTTCCTGGAAATTGCCAGTGAAGAAGTAGGCGCGGTGCCGCTCGGCGAACGATGAGACGCAGGCGGTTAGATAGCCATTCTGAGTCAGGTGCTGGCCGAGCAGCGGACGGCCCGGTTCTGGACGGTGACCCGAGTCCAGCCGAAACCGCGCCGCGTCTCCGGCATGGCCCACAACTCCGTTAGTGATACCGAATTGTCCACTGGTCAGGGCTGTCCTGGACGGCAGGCATGGGGAATCGGAGCAGTAGTAGCGGTCGAAGCGGACACTGCGCTGTGCAAGCTCATCCAAGTGTGGAGTGATCCTCCGCTGGTATCCGTATGGCCCGGTGTGATCGGGGCGCAGACTGTCCACATCGACGTAAATGATCTTCATCGTTTGCCTTTCAATTCAAGGGAAGTAGGTCGCCGTTACGCAGTGCCTTGCACGGCAACAGCTCCTGTGCCGGCGATTGACGGTTGAACCTGACCGGTCCACCTCGCGAGGAGGTGCTCCAAGTGGGTGGTGAAGAGGCCAACGAGATCAAGTTCGGGGTGGAGCAGCCATTGGAGCTCAATGCCGTCCATCAGTGCCACGAGTCCTCTGGCTTCGCTTTCGATCTGCTCCGGGGGCATGGAAACTTCCCCCGCATCAATCGCTTCACGGATCCGGGCGCTGAGGCTGGCCACGGTAATTTCGTATCGTTTTACGATGAAATCCCGGGCGGGGTGTTCTGGATTCGATGCCTCTGCGGCCAGAGTAAGGAAGAGCTCTATGAGGCCCCGATGGGTGAGGTGGTAGGCCATGAGAGTCGGAAGCTGGCGGATGTGGGCAAGGCCTGTGGCCGGGTTGCCGGCCGACTGGCTTTCCTCGTTCCAGTACTCCAGTACGGCCGTGAGCAAGCCCTCTTTGCTCTGAAAATGCCTGATGAGGGCCGCACTGGTGACGCCTACTTCGTCGGCTATGTTCCGCAGAGAACCTGCGTGATAGCCGTACTGGGCAAAGATACGCGCTGCCGCCCTGACGATTTGCCTGCGGCGCTCGACGCCCTTGGGGTACGCGCCTCTGGTTCCTGGCTTCGCTGCCATGCCCATCACCACCGTTCTGTTCCGCATTTCCAAGTACCTCTTGCCAAAAAGTTACCAGACGCTTATATTTTTGAAAAGTAAGCGATCGGTGATTATTTACCGAAGCTACGGAATGCGCCCCGTCACCTGAGAACGGAGTGCGCTGTCCTACCACAACGAAGTTCTAGGAAGAGAAGCGATGAGCATCAGAAGCCGAATACTCACCACGGCGGTAACAGCCGTCGTCTCAGCTTTGGCCTTTACCGGGTGCAACAGCACGCCCCAGGAATCTACTGGCAGTCAGCAGGGGCCAGATACCGCCCCGCTCTTGCGGATAGGTTCCCTGCAGGAGCCGCAGAGCTACGACCCGGCGCAGGCGAACGAGGGCCATCAGGCTCCTATCTACCAGGCCGTCTACGACACCTTGATCAAGCGTGAAGCAGACGGGGCGCTCAGCCCCATGCTGGCCACATCATGGGAGAAAAGCCAGGACGGCCTGTCCTACACCTTGAAGTTGCGTGAGGGCGTGAAGTTCGCTGACGGCGAGGTATTCGACTCCGCCGCGGTGAAGGCCAACGTTGAGCACTTCAAGAAGGCGAACGGACCGTTCGCCAGCTCAATGAAGTCAGTCATCGGCGTAGACACGCCCGACGCCGCTACTGCTGTGTTGAAGCTGACGGAACCCGATCCCGGGCTTCCATATTCCCTTTCCAACGCCCCCGGCTACATGGGCAGTCCGAAGGCGCTCGAGACGACCGAAATCAAGACCAGCCCGGTGGGTTCCGGTCCCTACGTCCTCGACGCCGCCAACACCGTGGCCGGATCCAAGATCACGCTGACCCGTAGTGCAGATTACTGGGGCGACAAGCTTCCGTACGACAAGGTTGAATTCCATGTTCTCGCCGACGAGACTGCCCGGCTGAACGCGCTGAAGTCCGGTCAGGTGGACGCTGCAGTCTTCCAGCGGGCCGCCACAGCGGCAGAAGCTGAAGGCACAGGACTGCTGCACGAACCATATGCCACCAACTGGGAAGGTATTTGGTTCTTTGACCGGGAGGGCACCAAGCTCCCGCAACTCAAAGACGTCCGTGTCCGGGAGGCGTTGTCCCTGGCCATCGACCGCGAGGCCCTGCTGCAGAGTGTCGCGCTGGGCAAGGGCGAGTTGACCAGCCAAACTTTCGGCCCCGATACGAAGGGGTATGACCAAGCCCTTGACGGCAAGTACACCTATGATCCGGACCGCGCCCGTGAACTTCTGAATGAAGCCGGCGCGGAAAACCTGGCAATCACCCTTCCGGTCAGCCCGGTTTTTGATCCCGCGATCTACGATTCCATCGAGCAGAACTGGAAGGACGTTGGGGTTACGGTCACCCGTCATCAGTGGGGGCCAGGCCAGGCGATTCCTTCCATGCTGCGTGGTGAGTTCCCAGTCGCTTACATGTCCCTGGTGCAGCGCGATGACTGGCGCCACATCCAGCTCCTCCTGGCACCGAACGCAACGTGGAACCCCTTTAAGACTGAGCGTCCGGAGATCAACGAACTGATCAAGAAGGCGCAAGCCGGGGATGAGAAGGCCATCGGCGAAGCTGCGAGGGAGATCAACAACATCGTCGTTGATGAGTACTGGTTCAGCCCCCTTTACAGGTTGGAGCAGCACTTTTACCACAACGACAAGGTTGATGTTCAGAACCAGGCTGAGCAGGCTGTCCCGTCAATCTACAACTACAAGCCCACTGGCAAGTAGTCATGTTCCGGCGGCCGGCCCGTCCGGCCGCCGGAACCCACTTTTCGATCCGAACTAGGAGTCATCGGTGACTTTCTTCCTACTGCGGCGCTTCCTGTCGGCGGCGGTCCTGCTCGTTGCGGTGTCGTTCCTGGCCTACGTGCTGCTTTTCCCCACAGCGGGGGACATCTCCCGGAACATCCTTGGTGAAAACGCCACGGAGGAACAGGTTGCTCTGAAGAACCAGGAACTCGGACTGGACCAGCCCCTCCCTATCCAGTACCTCGCCTGGTTCACCAAAGCCGTATCGGGCGACCTCGGCGTCTCCTACTTCAGCAGCCAACCGGTGTGGGACACCCTCATGATCCGGCTCCCCGTCACCCTGAGCCTGGTGATCGTGGTGACGTTGCTGACCGGAATCCTGGCGTTCGCGGCCGGCATCTATGCCGCCGTGCGGAAGGGATGGGTGGACCGGACCCTGCAAATCCTGGCCACCTTCGGAGACGCGCTGCCCTCCTTTATCGTGGCCCTCTTCCTGGTCACGTACTTCGCGATCCAGTTGAAGATGTTCCCCGCAACCGGCTACATACCGCTCACCGAGTCCCCCGCAGGCTGGGTCAGGACCATTACCCTGCCGGTCATCGCGCTCGCCATCTGCGGGGTCGCCGGCGTGGCCCAGCAGGTCCGCTCCGCAACGTTGGGGGTCTTACGCAATGACTACATCCGCACCGCGCGCAGCCGCGGCCTCTCGGAGCGCCGAATCATCCTGACCAACGTGCTGCGGAACGCCTCCACGAACGGCCTGACCAGCCTCGCCGTCCAAGTGGTCGGCATCCTCGGCGGAGCCGTCGTCATTGAAGCGGTGTTCGCGCTGCCCGGACTGGGCTCACTCGCTGTCGAAGCGACCAGCCGGACTGACCTTCCCCTCATCATCGGCGTCATACTCGCCGTCGTACTCATCGTCGTCGCCGTCAACCTGATCGTCGACATCCTCGTAGCCTGGCTCAACCCGAAAGTCCGCCTGTCATGACACTTGCGACCGAAGTACCCACCGACGTGGACCCCGTCGTCCCTCGTTCGGGCCTCCTGAGGCGATTCGTCCGCAACCCGCTCGGACTGATCTCCACCATTGTGCTCCTGGCAGTCATCGTCATCGCCGTGGCCGTACCCTATCTGGGGCTGCCGGACCCCAACGGCGTAAACCTGCGCGAAGCCATGCGCCCCCCGGGAACTGGCCATCTTCTGGGCACCGACAGCTCCGGGCGAGATACCTTCAGCCGTCTTATGTGGGGCACCCAAGTCATCCTCATCGGCGCAGCACTCGCCCTTGCCGTTGCCCTGGTCATAGGCACCGCAACAGGCCTGCTGGCCGGGTACTATGGCGGCTGGTTCGACAGCGCCGCTTCCTGGGTCAACAACCTGAACATGGCACTTCCCGGCATCGTGGTCCTGCTCGCCGTCCGAGCCGTCGTCGGACCCTCCGTCTACATCGCGATGGGTGTTTTCGGCGTCCTCCTGACGCCGGCCTTCTTCCGTGTGGTCCGCGGGGCGGTGCAGGCAGTCCGCAACGAACTCTACGTGGACGCCGCCAGAGTCTCGGGCCTCAGCGACGCCAGGATACTCGCCCGCCACATCTTCACGGTGGTCCGGGCACCGGTCATCATCCAGGCCGCCAGGGTGGCCAGCATCGCTATCGCCATCCAGGCCGGACTTGAATTCCTCGGCGTCACCGACAGCTCCGTCCCCTCCTGGGGCAATATGCTCAACGAGGGCTTCCGAAAAATAGCCTTAAATCCCGGACTTATCCTGTGGCCCAGCCTCGCAATCGGGCTGGTCTCCATGGCCCTG
Source organism: Arthrobacter sp. CDRTa11 (assembly GCF_026427775.1). Taxonomy (NCBI): domain Bacteria; kingdom Bacillati; phylum Actinomycetota; class Actinomycetes; order Micrococcales; family Micrococcaceae; genus Arthrobacter; species Arthrobacter sp. CDRTa11. The sequence continues at coordinate 2,529,926 of NZ_CP044532.1, forward strand.
ATCCTCTTCGGCAATGCACTCCGCGACGCCCTCGAAGACCGTGGGCACGCCACGACCCGGGCGGTCAGGCTCCCGGCCCGACCCGCCGTCGAGCTTTCCTCAACTGGGTCCGCACCAGCAGCCGCCCATCCCGACAACGCGCTCCTGTCCGTCCAGAACCTCAAAGTCGCCTACGGCACCGGGGCCGGGGAAAAGGAAGTGGTCCACGGCGTCAGCCTTCACGTCGCCCCGGGCGAAGTACTGGGTTTGGTGGGGGAGTCCGGGTCAGGCAAGACCCAAACCGCCTTCTCCATACTCGGTCTCCTTCCCGACGGCGGGCGCGTTTCGGGCGGCTCGATCCTGTTCAACAGTAAAGAACTCACCACCCTCGGAAACAAGGAACGCACCGCCCTGCGCGGCACCGAAATCGCCTACATTCCGCAGGAACCGATGAGCAACCTGGACCCCTCCTTCCGGATCGGCCACCAGCTCACCGTCCCCTTGCGGACAAAACTCGGGCTCTCCAAACAGGACGCCACCAAACGCGCCCTTGCCCTCCTCGCCCGCGTCGGGATCACCAACCCGGAAAAGACCTTGAAGTCCTACCCGCATGAAATTTCCGGCGGCATGGCCCAGCGCGTCCTGATCGCCGGGGCAGTCTCCTGCAACCCCCGCCTGCTCATCGCCGATGAGCCCACCACCGCCCTGGACGTCACCGTTCAGGCCGAAGTCCTGGACCTGCTCCGGGACCTCCAGCGCGAAACCGGTATGGCGGTGATTATGGTCACCCACAACTTCGGCGTGGTAGCCGACATCTGCGACCGCGTGGCCGTGATGCAGGCCGGGCGACTTGTGGAAGTAGGCACCGTCGACAAAATCCTTACTTCACCGTCACAGGCATACACCCAGAAACTCCTCGATTCCATGCTCGAGGACGGACCGGTCCGTCCTTACCCCTTCGACGAGGACCACCTCGCAGCCACCCTCACCTCCAAGGACTAACCCATGCCCCACACCAACCGGCTACTGGAAGTCGAGAAGCTCGCCGTGGAATACCCCGGCCATGGCCGCAAACCTCCTTTCAAAGCTCTGGAGGACATTTCCTTCGCCATCCGCCAGGGCGAGACCCTTGGCCTGGTGGGCGAATCCGGTTCGGGAAAAACCACGATTGGCAGGGCGATCCTTGGCCTGGTCAAACCCACAGGCGGACGGATCCTCTTCGACGGCAAGGACATCACCCACGCCAGCCGCCACGACCGGCGTGCCCTGAGTCGGGACATCCAGGTGGTGTTCCAGGACCCCTACACCTCCCTGAACCCATCGATGACGGTCGAAGACATACTCTGCGAACCCCTCACCATCCAAGGGATCGCCAAGAAGGATGCCCTGGACCGGGTCCGCGGGCTCCTGGACCGGGTCCACCTTCCGGCCAACTCAGGTGGCCGGCTTCCCCGTGAGTTTTCCGGCGGACAGCGGCAACGCATCGCCATCGCCCGCGCCATCGCCGTCAAGCCACGCCTCATCGTCTGCGACGAACCCGTCTCCGCCCTGGACCTCACCACCCAGGCCACCGTCCTGGACCTCTTGGTCGAGATCCAGGAAGCGACCAAAGTGGCCTACCTCTTCGTCTCCCACGACCTCAGCGTCATCCGCCACATCAGCCACAACGTCATCGTCCTGTACAAAGGACACATCGTTGAACACGGCCGCGCGGCGCAGGTCACGTCCCAACCCGTCCACCCCTATACCCAAAAACTTTTCACATCCGCTCCGGTGCCCAACCCTGCCCAGCAGAGGGAACGGCGGGAAACGCGCCGCCAGCTCGCTGGCACTGCCGGGCAGGCAGCATGAGCGTGGAGCTTGCGACCGAATGCTTCGGTCTGGTACGGCGACAGACCGCAGCTATGTCCGGCCCTTCCAGCCAGACTCCAGAATCTGCTCCTGTATCCCGCCAAGACCTCACAGCAGCTTTCCCATCCGTCTCCGTCCGGGCCAGCGTGCCGGACCCTAAAAGCAGACAGGCTTGAAGATGAACATAAACTCAAAGATCCCCTTGACCGGCAAAGACCGACGTATCGGAGTTGGATTCCTGGGTGCCGGGCCAGTAACCCAGGCGATCCACCTGCCCAGCCTTGCCCGTCTGACCGACCTGTTCCGGGTGAGCCACGTCATGGATGTCAATCAGTCAGTTGCAGAGTCGGTTGCCGCGCGGGTGGGTGCCCGTTCCTCTTCCGCCGTCGACGATTTGCTGGCGGATGATTCCGTTGAAGTTGTAGCCATTTGCAGCCCCCATAAGTTCCATGCGGAACAGGTCATTGCCGCTTGCCGTGCCGGAAAGAAGGCTGTGCTGTGCGAGAAGCCTTTTGCAGTCTCAGCTGCAGAGGCGGCGGACATATCCGAGGTTTCAGCGGAAACGGGGGTACCGGTCATCGTCGGCGCCATGCACACCTTCGACCCTGGCTGGCTCGAAGCAGAGAAAATCTGGGGAGACCTCCCCGAAACGGCGCATTACATACGATCATCAATCGTCTTGCCTCCGAACGCCCGTTTTGAGGACTTCTCAACCGAGGTAATCACCCGTCCCGTCATGCCGACGCCTGATTACAGCGACCCTTCCGTCGTCAAAGCCCGTTTTGAGGGCATGGTGCTCGGTCTTGCCATTCATGATCTGCCGCTTGTCCGCCGCTTCGTGCCCCGCTTCGATGACCTTAAAGTACTGCATGCCGCAATCGCCAAGCCTTTCGGCTACTCGATCACTCTGAGGTCCGGTGGCCGCACGATCGAATTGTTGGCCTCCATCAACAAGTCCTGGAAGCCCGATTGGACGCTCGAAGCTTACGGACCTGAGTCGGCGTTGAAGGTCACCTTCACGCCGTCATACGTGCAGGCCGGTTCCGCGGTGGCGGAATACACTGCCGAATGCCGGAAGCTGGTCGCGGGACCATTTACCTACAACGGCTATGAGGGTGAGTGGCGGCACATTGCGGACATCATCGCTGGCACCGCCAGCGCTCCCGCAGCCAAAACCCTGATCGAGGATCTGAGCTTCGCGATCAAGATAGCCGACGCCGCCGCAGCGGTTGCCACAGCCGGGATGGTCCCGGCGCTACAGCCTGAGGAGGCCCACGCATGAACGTCCCCTTCACTGTCGGAGCAGACGAAGCAGCACGCAAGTCCGGGGCCGTAGACAGCGTCGTCGCTTCGCTCCCCGTTTCCCTGGCCCACACCATTTCACAACCTGACATTGTGGCCATTGATGGAAGTGGCACCGCCTGGATGCAGAAGGCCCAGAAGGCTCTCGACGACGGTGCCCGGGCAGCAATCATAATTTCACCAACACTGGAGTCCGATCCTGCCCCTAAGTCTTCCTCCCGAATACTGTTTGATTGGGCTTTTGCGTCTAATCCCGCAGTCCAAAAGGCCGCTGAAGCAGCAGGCCGGCTGGTCTCCCCGGCGGTGCTCCTGGAATCCAGGCTCGTTGTTCCGCCAGGAGTGGACCTGAATCAGGTTTTACTGGACCAGCTAACAGCTGTGACCGAAATTGTTGGAGAAGGCGCACTGCCTGCCAACTCCCTTCGCTGTATCCATGCCGACGACCGTGGCTATCAGTTTGCCGGCAAGCTCGCTAGCGGCGCTCCCGTGACCGTCTCGGCAGTGGTCACCACCGCCGTCGGCCCGAACCTCCGGGTCCGGCTTTTGACGGTGGAGGAGAGCCTGACGGCTTCTATTCCCGGGCCTGATACGGCAGCGCCGGCTGAAGTTTATGTGACGACACCCGAGGGGGAAGTGCTCCTGCCAATGGAGTACGAGTCAGCCCACCGCTCCACCTGGCGACGCGCCACCAGGAAACTCTCGGAAGGGACGGATGCCCAGGACTTCGCCAGGCTTACCAAGGCCGCGTCGGTCGTGCACGCGTGAACATCATGCCCGGTGCGAGTCGTTGTGTGTGGGATCGGCCCTAACGAATCCAAACCCTGCGGCCGCCATCGAGTTCGATGGAAGGATACCTGCGGTGGGGTGGCTTAACTGGATGCCCGGAGGGCTTGGGCGTACTTTTCGACGCGCTCGAGTGTCCCGGCATCGTGGGGACCCCACTCCGGATGCGGAGTGCCGGGCCCGGCGTAGGGCTCGTCCCGGTAGTGGCGCTGGTACTCGGCGAGCTTCTGTTCCAGTTCGGTACGGATGTCTGCGTAAGCGGGATCGTCAGCTACGTTGCGGACCTCTGCGGGATCGTTACGGAGGTCGTACAGTTCCCACTCGGCGTCGAACTCACGCTCCGAGGCGCCGGGGACGCCGAGACCTGCGCCGTAGTAGTGGATGAGCTTGTAGTCCGTGGTGCGGATGCCGTAGTGACCGGGTGCCGCATGGATGGGGTCGTCGTGTTCCCAGTACCGGTAGTAAGCGGCATCCGGCCAATCGTCGACCTGCTCCCCACGCAGGAGCGGTCGGAAGCTGCGGCCCTGCGACGTCGGAAGCGCGTCAGTGGCACTGATGCCGCAGATGTCCAGGAACGTGGCAGCGAAATCGACGTTGGTGATGATTGCCTCACAGCGGCTGCCGGGCTGGATTTCGGCAGGCCACCTCATCAGCATGGGCATCTGCAGGGATTGATCAAACATCAGCCGCTTATCGAACCAGCCGTGGTCCCCGAGGAAGAACCCCTGGTCCGAGGTGTAGACCACCAACGTGTTCTCGGCGAGTCCGCGCTGCTCGAGGTGGTCCAGCAGGCGGCCCACGTTGTCATCGATGGACTGAACGCATTGCAGATAGTCGCGCATGTAGATCTGGTACTTCCACCGCATCCGCGCTTCCCGGTTCCCGGGCCCTCGCAGTTCCTCCGGGACCTCTGTCTTGAGGTCGTCAGCACCCATATCGTCCGCGATGGTCATATGTACGCCGCGCACGGCCTGGCTGCGGGTGGCGTAATCGTCCAGGAACGTTTCCGGCTCCGGGATCTGCCCGTCCGCGTAGAGGTGCTTGTGCTTCTCGTCGGGAATCCATGGGCGGTGCGGTGCCTTGTGATGGACAAGCATGCAGAACGGTTCCTCGCCGCTCAGGCCGTCCAGCCAGTCGATGGAGAGGTCAGTGACGATGTCTGTGGCGTATCCGGGCATGGTCGCGCTGCCGTTCTCATCGAGCATTTCCGGATCGACGTAGTCGCCCTGCCCGGGAAAGATCTTCCATGCATCAAACCCCCGAGGCAGGGCTTTTCCGTGCTCTCCGAGATGCCACTTCCCGAACAGGGCGGTCTTGTATCCGTCCGCGTGCAGCACGTCCACGAACGTGGGGACCCGATAATCCATCTCGGTCCAGATCGACGAGACGCCATTGATGTGGCTGTAGGTACCGGTGAGGATGCTCGCCCGCGACGGGCTGCAGATCGAGTTCGTGCAGTACACCGAGTCCAGGCGCATGCCGCCCTCGGCGATGCGGTCCAGATGTGGGGTCGAGTTTACGCGGCTCCCGTACGCCGAGATGGCATGCGCGGCATGGTCGTCGGACATAATGAAGATGATGTTCGTCTTCGACATTTTCTTCCTTTCTCAGTTGATCGTGATGGCGACCTCATCGCTTGGTTCAAAGCCAAGGCGCCAGGCGCGGACCCACAGTCTGGTTCCTTCTTCTGCGGTAACGGGACCGGTGTACAGGTTCCATTGGCGTCCATCATTCTGCGGAGCTCCGCTAACCTGCTCCAACGGGCTGCCAGCTTTCATCCCGTCGCCGGGCGGGTCGAACGTCCACCCGATTGATGCCCCTGCCGTGGAGCATTTGGCTTCTAAGCCCCCCGAGGTCAGCGATACATCGGGGACGTCCGTGGGGCGGAGCCTTCCCCCGGGCCTCCATTGTTCGATCAATTTACGTTCAGGCACCAGCCCCAGGTCTCCATAACGGTCCTGCCAGTCCGCGAGTGCAGACCGAAGCTGTTGCATTGCGGCACCGTGGGCAGGGTCCTCAGCCAGGTTGACCGTCTCATGCGGATCCGCAATGAGGTCGTACAACTCTTCCTGAGGTCGTCCAGCCGCCACGACGCTGCGTTGGAGTTCCGTTAGCCGGTTTGGCAGCGTGCCGCTGCCCAGCTGGTTGGCCTCCTCGGCGGCCAACTCCCGGAATTCGGCCCACGTTTCCAGGTGATCCGGGTACTGGGTGTGCTGCATTCCTGAACGGTCCGGGTGGTAGTGCCGGATATATCGGTGGCGGGCGTCCCTGACGGTCCGGGACATGTCCTCGGCCTCGTCCATGCGGTCCCTGCTGCCAAATACAAAGTCGTTCTGCTGCCCGGAGAATTCCCCGTTGCCGTTAAAGAGGGGAATGCCATGCATATGCGCAGGGATGGGAAGGCCGCAAGCCTTGAGCATGGTGGGGGCGAGGTCCATTGTGTGGACGAGCTCCGTCCGGACTGTCTCCGGAGGAATCGCGCCGGGCCACCGGACGATTAGCGGTTCCCGTAGCCCGGCTTCGTTCGGCCATCGTTTGGCCCGGGGCATGCCGCGGCCGTGATCGCTCCAGAACACCACGATGGTGGATTCGGCCAGGCCGTCCTCTTCCAGCTGGGCCAAAATGTCCCCAACCCAGTGGTCCATCTCAGTGATGAGGTCGCTGTACCTTGCCCATGCGCGCCTGAACACAGGAGTGTCCGGGTAGTAAGGCGGCAACGGTGCTTCATTGGGGTTATGCCTGGCTCCCGATCCCACGTTTCGGGTGGTCTCCGCGAAGGCCTCCTCATCCAGGTAGATCCGTGACTCGTGGGTGACCATGCCGTGGAAGGCGGCAAAGAACGGGGTCTCTGGATCGGGACGGTTGCGCCAGTGTGCGGTGCTGCTGCAGTCATCGAACGTCGTGGGAGGTGTGACCACCTGGAAGTCCGTGAAGCTGTTGTTGGTGCAGTAGTACCCGGCTTGTCTGAAGTACTCGGGCAGAAGCCGGACCTCCGGCGGCGGCACCGCTTTGGTGCGCATGTGCATTGTGCCGATGGCCGTAGGAAAGCAACCGGTCATGATCGCAGAACGAGCCGGGGCACAGACAGGAGCGGACGCAAAAGCGTTGTCAAACCGGGCACCCTCAGCGGCGAGCCGGTCGAGGTTCGGTGTCGTGGCGTATTCTGCTCCTGGCCAAACCCCCCGATAGCACCCCAGGTCTGGATTTATGTCATGTGTGGAGATCCAGACGATGTTCGGTGATTTCAATAAAAGCTCTTTGTCTGCCTTCATGGCACCGGGCACTTCATCCCTCGGCGACGGCCGGAACAGTCGGGCTCGTGCGGACATAGCTGTTCCAGAAAGCATCCAGCGTCCCAGCCAGGTCCACGGCAGGGTTGATGGCCCATTCCGCCTGCAGCCCGTCGGAGAGCGCCAAAAGCATACGGGAGATCACCTTAGGGTCAGCGTCGGGGCTGAACGTCCCGGCCTTTTGGCGCTTTTCGATGTCCCGGGTTATCCGGGCGTGGACCACCAGATCCCGGTCACGGAAATAGTCATGGCAGGGATGCTCAGGGTTAACGGCCGCTGCCTGGAGGCTGACGTACAGCTGCACGAGGCCAGGGACCTCCATGTTGTGATGTGCAAGCTGGATAATCAGCGGAAGTTGAGTGATGTCGGCTGGGCTGAAATGCTGCCTGTCCACTTCGTCACGTTTTCTAAGCACCTCGGCCAGGAGGTTCTCCTTGGTGTCGAAGTGGTGGAGCAGCCCGGCCTGGGTCATGCCCGCCTGATCTGCGATGTCGCGAAGCGAAGTGGCGGTGTAACCCTTTTTGCTGATGACTTCCAGAGCTGTTTCAAGGATTAATTCCCGTGCGGCCCTGCCTTTCGCGTAGGTTCCTCGCCTCCGCGGCGGCACTTCGGTGTTTGCGGCCATTTAAAGCTCCAATCCGAACCCGCACTCGTACAGCGGGTCCTTTGTGTCTCCGGGAACGTCAGGTCGGGAGGCTATCACGGCTGCCTCCGAGCGGGGGAGCTGGAACGGCAGGCGGCCTTCGGGCGGGACAATTCCGGTGAGTGCCTGAAGGACGGCGATGTCGGATGCGCCGTAGACGGCGGCGATGGCGGCACAGTGCGGTTCCAGCGGGGTCAAAACTGCGGGGCGGTCCAGATGAGGAACCAGAATGACCGGGAGCACCGCAGCCAGCTGCTGGACTCTGTTAGTGGTCTCGCTGTCGAATTCCAGGCTTCCTGCGTGGAAGCTGGCTTCCAGCATGTAGGTGTCGCGGAATTCAAAGGGTGCCGCTACCCGAACAATTGCCACATCAGCGTCGGCGGGATCGGCGGCTGGGATGAGACCGGCTTCGGTAAGTACGTCCGGGCTTAGCCCGTCAGAAAATACGCGGAGACCTGACGCCAGCGGCAAGAGCGCCGAGCCGTCGCTTATTTCGTTCTTCAGGACGGTCACGGAGCGGGCCTGGGCCCGCTGGCCCGCCGCCACATATTCGGGCAGGCCGGTCCGTTCTTCAGCTTGGATTTCGTCGATGTACGGGTTGTCGAACAAACCCAGTTCGAACTTCACCTTCAACAGCCGGCGGACCGAAGTGTCGATCCGCGCTTCGCTCAGCCGGCCGTCGCGGACCAGCGCTACCACGAGTTCGGGGGATTCTTCACCGCCGAACTGGTCGCAGCCGGCTTCGATGATCTTCAGGACGCGTTCCGTTTCGGAGAGGTGTTCAACGCCCCAGGCGCGCGGCGGGAGTTGGCGTCCAAAGAGACGGGATTCGGTGACCAAGCCCCAGTCGGTGCACACGACGCCGTCGTAGCCCAGTTTTTCCCGCAGGAGTCCGGTGATGATCTGCCGGTTGTACCCGAAACCGACTTCTTCAACAGGTTCGCCGTCCAGCTCCAGGCCTATGGGCATGCCGTAGTAGGGCATGATGGCCGTGACGCCGTGGGCGATGATGCGCTTAAAGGGCTCAAGGTGATGCTCGAACATGCCGCCGGGGTAGACCTGTTCGCGTCCATAGGGGAAGTGTGGGTCTTCGCCGTCCCGTTGCGGGCCGCCGCCGGGGAAGTGTTTGGCCATGCAGGCGACGCTGCCGGCGCCCAAAGGCTGGTCTTCGAATCCCTCCAGGTAGGCCAGGGCGAGGCGGGCGACAAGGTCCTTGTCCTGGCCGAAGGTGCTGTATTGGCGTGCCCACCGGGGTTCGGTGGCGAGGTCGAGGGTGGGGTGGAGGGCGGCACGGATACCGATCGCGGTGTATTCGGCTCTGGCGATGGCTGCGAATTCGCGGACCAGCTGTTCGTCCCTCACGGCGGCGAGGCCGAGTGGCTCGGGCCACGCGGAGAAGTACGCGGCGGTGAAGGATGCGCCCCAGTTTTCGATGAAGGAGTGACGGGGGTCGGTGGACAGTGTCACCGGGATCCCGTGCGGGCTGGAGCTGGTGGCCATGCGCTGCAGTTCGTTCACCCAACGGGCTGCGAGTTTTGGCTCGGGCACGAAGTGGAGATTGAGGTGATTGATGTACTTGTCGGCGACGACTTGCTGAACAGTGGCCTGGCTTGGCCGGGGGGTCTCGTATCCGAGCTTTCCGTTCTCGGCGGCGCTGACCACTGTTTGGAACATCAGTCCCACTTTTTCCTCGAGGGAAAGTCTGCCCAGGAGATCCTCCACCCGCTCGGCTACGGGCAGTCCGGGATTCTCGTACGGGTCCATAACACCGTTCCCGTTGAGGTCCCGAAAGACAGTACCCTCCGGAGTGCGCTGGAATTCGGGCTCAAGATCCACACTCATGCTGCCTGCTCCGCGGTTGCGGTGACCAGCTGGCGGCGTGCTTCGCGGCGTTCGCGTTGCTGGGCGGGGTGGGGAACTGGAGCGGACATGAACAGCCTTTGCGTGTAGGGGTGGACGGGTTGGGAGGTGACCTGCGCCGCGCGGCCGTGTTCAACGATGTGTCCTTTGTACAGGACGATGACGTTGTGGCTGATGTGGCGGATGACGCTGAGGTCGTGGGAGACGAAGAGGTAGGCCACTTTGGTCGCTTCCTGGATTTCGACCAAGAGGTCCAGGACGGTGGCCTGGGTGGTGAGGTCCAGGGCGGAGACGGGTTCATCGCAGACGATGAGGCGTGGCTTGACGGCGATGGCGCGGGCGATGGCGATGCGTTGCCGCTGTCCGCCGGAAAACTCACGGGGGAGCCGGCCGCCGGAGTTTGCGGGCAGGTGGACCCGGTCCAGGAGCCCGCGGACGCGTTCGAGGGCGTCTTTTTTGCTGGTGCCCTGGATGGTGAGCGGCTCGGAGAGGATGTCTTCCACTGTCATCGACGGATTCAGGGACGTGTAAGGGTCCTGGAACACCACCTGGATGTCACGGCTGAGGGCACGCCGTTCCCGGCGGCCGGCGTGGGTGATGTCTTTGCCGTCGAACAGGATGCGCCCTGCGGAGGGTTTGACCAGGCCAAGGATCGCCCTGCCGATGGTGGTTTTGCCGGAGCCGGATTCCCCGACGAGGCCCAGGGTTTCGCCCTGGCGGATGGCGAAGGAAATGTCCTCCAGAGCTTTGAAAGGAGGTTTGCGGCCGTGGCCGGGGTATTCCACGGCGAGCTTCTCGACTTCCAGTAGCCGGTTCGGGTTCGTCATGGGTTACTCCTTGGCGTGATGGGCGACGGAAGGTCGTCGTCGAAGGGGTAGGGGCGGGCGGGGGCGTCCTCGAGCATGGAGTCCAGGAGTTTCTGGGTGTAGGCCTGTGACGGTGAGGTGAGGATTTTCTCCACGGTGTCCACTTCCACGAGGCGCCCGGCCTGCATCACGGCCACGCGGTCGCAGATGTCGGCTACGACGCCGAAGTTGTGGGTGACCATAATCACCGCCATCCCGGTTTCGCGCTGGAGGTCCCGGAGCAGGTCCAGGACTTCGGCCTGAACGGTGACGTCCAGGGCTGTGGTGGGCTCATCAGCGATGAGCAGGCGGGGGTTGCAGGAGACGGCGCCGGCAATGAGGACGCGCTGGGCCATGCCGCCGGATATTTCGTGGGGGTAGGATTTGAAGGTTTTTTCCGGGTCGGTGATGCCGACCCTGGCCAGCAGTTCAAGGGCACGTTTGGTGGCGTCCTGTTTGGAGAGCCCGAGTTTTGTCCGCAAGGGGACGGTGAGCTGGTATCCGATACGGAAGGAGGGGTCCAGGTTGCTCATGGGCTCCTGGGGGATGTAGGCGATGTCGGTGCCGCGCAGGGCGGTGCGTTCCTTGTTTCCGAGGGTGGTGAGTTCTTTGCCGTCGAAGAGAATGGAACCTTCCGAGACGCGTCCGCCTTCGGGCAGGAGGCCGAGGATCGCGAATGCTGTCTGGGTCTTGCCTGATCCGGATTCGCCGACCAGACCCAGTACTTCGCCGGGTGCGACGTGGAGGGTGACTCCGTGGACCACTTCCTTTTCGCCGCCGGTGCCGTAGGCGACTTTGAGGTTCTGGACGGAGAGGAGCGCGTTTTCCGGGTGAGCAGGTGCGGGTGCCGCCGTGGCGGCGGTTGCTGCAGTGCTTTTGGCCGGGAGCCGGACGGCGCGGGTCATGCCGTGGCTGCGGTCTTCCAGGGCGTCGCGCAGGGCGTTGCCGAAAAGAATGAGTGCCATGGAGACCAAGCCGATGGCGAGGCTGGGCCAGAGGATCAGTCCCGGGCTGAGGGCGATCCTGCGGAAGCCTTCATTGAGCATGTTGCCCCAGGACGGAACAGCGGGGTCCGTGACGCCGAGGAACTCCAGTCCTGCCTGGATGGCGATGGCGATGCTGGCCACACGGGCGGCCTGGATGATGACCGGTGCCCTCACCACGGTGAGGATGTGGCGGGCGATGATCCTGGCATCACTCAGGCCGGAGACGCGGGCGGCGTCAACGTACAGCTCATTACGGACCGCCTGCACCGCTCCGCGGACCACCCGGTAGAACGCGGGCGCCAGGAGAACGCCGAAGACAGCCATGGCAATGTAGACGGAAGGTCCAACGACGGCGCGTACTGCGAGCAGGACCACGATGCCGGGAAGTGCCATGTTCAGGTTGTTGACCCAGGACGCGGCGCTGTCGAACCAGCCGCCGTAGTAGCCTGCCAGCAGTCCCGTTGTGACGCCGGTGACCATTGCCACGGCCAGGGCAATACCCGCACCGATAAGGATGACCTGACTGCCCCACATGATGCGGCTGAAGATGTCCCGGCCCGAGGCGTCGGTGCCCAGTGGGTGTGCGGGCCCCGGGGGGAGCGCGGATTCGCGAAGGTTTACGCCGTTGGGGTCAGGCAGCCCGAGGAATGGCACCACGATGGCGATGGTGATGACGGCCAGGAGCAACAGGGCGGAGAGCAGTCCGAGGGGGTTGCGGACAAAGCGCCGAATCAGGCCAGAGCGGGCGACGACGGGTTCGACGTCGGTGGGGACTTCTGTCGCAAGAGTCATGACAGGCGCACTTTCGGGTTGAGCCAGGCGACGAGGACGTCGACGACCAGATTGACGATGACGACGATGAGCACGACGGCGAGGATCACTCCGACGATGAGGGGCAAGTCAGTGCGGCTGGTTGCCTCGACGGCGAGCGAGCCAAGTCCGGGGAGCGCAAAAACTGCTTCAATGACGACCGCGCCGCCGAGGATTCCCACTACCTGCACTGCCAGGCTGGTGAGGCCGTTCGTGGAGGCATTGCGCAGGACGGACGTCAGGATGATCCGGCGCTCCGACAGCCCACGGCTGCGAACGGTCCGGATATAGTCGTTCCGAAGCACCCCCAGGGTAGCGGAACGGACCTGCTGAGCCACGCCTGCCACACCCCCGATCGCGAGGGCGATCACGGGCAGGGTGATGGTTCTTGCCCAGCCCGCTGGTGACTCAGTCAGTGGTATGTAGCCCGTTGCCGGGAAGATTTTCTGCTGGATGGCGAAGTAGGTGACCAGGAACAGCGCCACGATGAACGAGGGAAGGGCATCCCCCAGGGTGGCAAGGATCTGCAGGGTGCGGTCAACCCAGCCTTTGCGCACCGCGGCCCAGATGCCGGCCGCGAACGCCAGGATTCCGGTCAGCAGGGTAACCACGACCACCAGGCTCAGGGTAACCGGGAGCCGGATCATGAGCGTGTCCCACACTGGCTGGCTGCTGAAGTAGGAAATCCCAAGGTTTCCGGAAATAGCCTTGGTGAACCAGGCGAAATATTGGACCAGGAGGGGCTGGTCAAGGCCGAGCTCCTGGTTCTTCAGAGCAACCTGTTCCTCCGTGGCGTTCTCGCCCAGGATGTTCCGGGAAATATCCCCTGCGGTGGGGTAAAGAAGCACATAGGCCAGGAAAGACACGGCCACGAGCAGGACGACGGCGGAGAGCAGACGCCGCAGCAGAAAAATAGTCACGAGGGACTCCTATGTCCGGTAGTCACCGTGCCGGGGCCGAAGCCCCGGCACGCGCTGACTGCTACTTGCCGGTGGGCCTGTAGTTATAGATGGACGGCACGGCCTGTTCCGTCTGCGGCTCCACGTCGACGGAGCCGGTGAAGTAGAAGTGGGACTGCAGCCGGTAGAGCGGGCTGAACCAGTAGTTGTCCACGATGAAGTTGTTGATCGACTTGGCTGCTTCCTTCTGCTCAGCCTCGTCGCCTGACTGCGCCTTCTGGATAAACCCTTTCAGTTCAGGGTCCTCAACCTTGAAGGGGTTCCAGGGGGCGCTGGGTGCGAGCTGGAAGATGGTGTGCCGCCAATCATCACGCTGGCTGAGGGCCATGTAAGCGATGGGGTATTCTGCGCGGAGCATGGACGGGATTGCCTGGCCAGGGCCCCACTGGTGCCGGTTCACCGTTACCCCGACATCCTGCCAGTTCTGGATGATCGAATCGTAGATCGACGGATCGAAGACCGGGCTGATCGGGAAGGTGAACGTCAGGTTCTCCGCACCGGCTTCCTTGAGGAGCTCACGGGCACGGTCGGGATTGTAAGTGTACTTGCCGTCAAGGGCCTCATCATAGCCCTCAGTGCCGGGCCGGAAGGTCTGACTGGTCAGCGTGCCTTTTCCGAGGTGGACGGCCTGGAGGAGTGCTTCCCGGTCGATGGCGAGCGTCAGGGCTTCCCGTACCCGCACGTCGGCGAGTTCCGGCAGTTTGGTTCCATTGCGGTCAAAGAAGAAGATGCCCTCCCAGTTCACCTCGTTGGGCTTGTGCTGAAGTCCCGCACCTTCAGCTTCGACGGCCGTGGCCGCACGGTTGAGGACGGCGGCATCGATCTGGCCGGACTTCAGTGCATTGAGACGGGCAGTCTCATCGGTCAGGACCTGGAACTCAACCTTGTCGAAGGGAAGCTTGTCACCCCAGTAATCGGCGTTGCGGACATAGGTGATCTTCGAACCGGACACGGTGTTGGCGGAGTCCAAAGTGTACGGACCCGATCCCACCGGCTTGGTCTTAATCGCCTCAGTGCCAACAGCGCTGGGGCTTGCGATATAGCCTGCCGCGTTGGCCAGGGAGTAAGGAAGGCCGGGATCAGGTTCGGACAGCCGGATCACGGCGGTAGTGGCGTCTGGGGTTTCGACCGACTGGACGCTGCGTGCCGTTCCGGCCAGGGGACCATTGGCCTTCGTGAAGTGCTCAAGGTTCGCCTTGACTGCGGCGGAGTCAAAGGCCGTACCGTCGCTGAACTTCACGTCGTCGCGCAGCTTCAGGGTGTAGGTGGTGTTGCCGTCGCTTGGCTCCCAGGACGTGGCCAGCATCGGGCTGAGGCTGCCATCCGGCTCCCGCTTGATAAGCGTGTCGTACACGGCCTGGTAGATAGGGGCCTGGTGTCCTTCGTTGGCCTGCGCGGGGTCATAACTCTGCGGCTCCTGCAATGAGCCGATTCGCAGCAGGGGCGCGGTTTCCGGCCCCTGCTGGGTGGTTGTGGATTCCGGGGTACTGCCGCCGCATGCGGTGAATGCCAGGGATGCGACGACTGCGGTCACCACTGTCGAGAGAAGTCGGCTTCTAGTCCTCATCATGTCTCTTCCTAAAACTCCATTGTGGTAGGGGGGCCGGATGGTTCTGTGCCTTGGATCACATACTAAACTACGTTAAGTATTTAGCGCAACGGCTTTTGATATTCGGGCTGTAAGCTGCCCATTTGAAGCACCGTGTGGTGATTCAAAGGTAAATGGAGTTCATGTTTGAGAGCGCGGCCTGATTGCGAGGCAGATCCTAACTTGCCGCTATTGGGGCGAAATGAATCTCGTTGCTGTCGGCGTATCCGAGCCGGGAAGCCTTGAACCAGAGCGCGGCGTCGGGCGGCGCCGGAGTCGCCTCACAGAGGATGTACCAGGCGCGTCCATCCGAAGGTGGCGCACCTGTCTCCTCGGCCAGCCGCGGCCTGGTGGCCGTCGCCATCCCCGCTCCTTCGGGTGCAGGCGGGTCCGCCGTCCACACCACGCACGCGCCGTCAGTAGAGGAGCCGGCCGTGATGGCCCCGTCTTTCATGTGGACAGCTGGCGGCGCTGTGACGGGTTGGATGCCAGATGGGCGCCACTGTTCGGCCAGGTCGTCTTCGGGAATAAAGCCCAGGTCACCGTAGGTGGCCTGCCAGTTGTCCACCGCCGAGCGGAATCTTCCCAAGACCGCGGAACAGGCGGGATCTTCGGCGAGATTCGTCGTTTCATGCGGATCTTCACTGAGGTCGAACAATTCCTCGCGGGGTTTCACGGGCGCCACGAGACGGCGCTGTAAGGGACTGAGCAGAGTGCGCTGCATGCCCGTCGCGCGCTGCCCGGCCTCGGCGGAGGCGAGTTGCCTCAGCTCGCGCCAGGTGGCCAGCCCGTCAGGGTAGTCGCAATGCTGCATCGGTCCACGGTCAGGATGGTAGTGGCGGATGTAGCGGTAGCGGCTGTCGCGCGCTGAGCGGGACATGTCCTCCAGTTCACCCATCCGGTCCAGGCCGGCAAAGGCGTAAGTGTTGGGCGAGTCGATAATGTTGCCGTCAGGGTTGAGCAAGGGCTTGGCATGCATGTGAGGCGGGATGTCCAGCCCGCATAGCTGCAGCATGGTCGGCGCGAGGTCCATGAGGTGGGCAACGTTGGGGTTGACGCTTCCGGTTGCAATGCGGCCAGGCCATTTCATGATGAGCGGCTCGCGAAGCCCTGAATCATTGATCCAGCGCTTGGCGCGTGGCATGCCAGGGCCGTGGTCACTCCAGAACACAACAATCGTGTTTTCCGCCAGCCCGTCCTCCTCCAGTTCGGCAAGGATGGTTCCGACCCAGTGGTCCATCTCCGTGATGAGGTCGCTGTACCGCGCCCAGGACCGGCGGAAAACCTCGGTGTCCGGGTAGTAGGGAGGCAGGGGAGCCGTGGCGGGATCATGCCTGTCCACGGGGCGGACGTGGCTGGTGCGTGCGGCGAAAGCGCCGTCGTCGAGGTATATCTGTGACTCGTGAGTGATCAGCCCGTGGAACGTAGCGAAAAACGGCGTCTTGGCGTCCGGGCGGTTCCGCCAATGTGCAGTGGCGCTGCAGTCATCGAACGCGCTGGGCGGGGTTTTGACCTGGAAATCCGTGAACGAGTTGTTAGTGACGTAGTAGCCGGCCTCCCGGAAGTACTCGCTGAAAAGCCGTACTTCCGGCGGCGGTACTGCCTTTGTTCGCATGTGCATCGTGCCGGTCGCGGTCGGAAAGCAACCGGTCATGATGGCCGAACGGGAGGGTGCACAGATGGGGGCGGCAGCAAAGGCATGATCGAAGCGCATGCCTTCGTCGGCGAGGCGGTCCAGATTCGGTGTTATTGCGTACTCAGCTCCAGGGTACACACCTGCATAGGCGCCGAGATGGGGGCTGATGTCATGGGTCGAAATCCATAGGATGTTGGGACGCGTCATGTTTCTGCGCTCCAGGCCAAGGTGTTGACGGCGGGCGCCCGGCTGTCGGCGCCAATATCTTCCAGGCCTTCAAGGTCCTCTGCCAACTGGGTGAGCACAGCACCTGATATTGGCGTGACCCTGGCCATCTGGTGGAGGCTGAGCTGAGCACGGATATTGATCAGTTCGGTGGCTACCAGCTGCGGAAGGTGCTTGGCAAGAATGGCCTCGCACCGGGGGTCCTGGCGGAGTTCCAGGATGGGGATGTTCAGCACGGCACCACCATGGGGAAAGTCCGACAAGGGAGGCAACGGTTCCAGCGCTACCGCCGAGCGGGCAGCCTGCTTGCCGACCAGCAAATGATTCGTGTCCGGGACGGCATCGAAGGGGATGCCCAGGCGGACAAACTGGCTCGGCGGCGCGTCAGATTCGTGCATCATTTCGGCCAGCAGGCGGAGCATCCGCAGCTCCGCCTCGTCGTCGATGATGGGGTTGTTCTGACCTGGGTCGGCCTCCAGATCGAACAGCAGCGTTCCGTGGATCCATGGATTCATCAGCGACTTGGCCTGCATTTTCATGCTGCGAAGACCCTTGGTGAAGGAAAACGGTTCGGCAGGCTCCCAGGCGGCGAGTTCATTCACCGTAAAACGGGAGCGCATATGCGTTGGCATCAGCGTGAAGTCCTCCAGCGGCGCGTTGCCGGCTTCGGTGGCAGCGCGCATGTAGACATACCTGCCGTCCGTGACATTGACGTGCCCGCCGTGGATGCCGAACAGCACGCCTTTATGGACGTCTGCATCGTCGCGGAGTACGGCGGCGAGGTCCCGGCCCTGCATGTCCGGGGTGGCCTCGAGCCCGAAGAAACGCAGCAGGGTAGGTGCGATGTCAATGGTTTGCGTTAGGGCGCCCCGGCGCGTGCCCCGTTCCGCAGTCCTTGGGTCCCACAGGAACATTGGCAGATGCACCAGTTCGTTGAACCACGGCATGAGAGATTTCGCCCACCAGCCATGCTCGCCCAGGAGGAAGCCGTGGTCGGTGTTCACAAGCAGCATGGTGTCCTTCCACATGTCGTACTTGTCCATCGCATCCAGGACGCGGCCCAGGGACTTGTCGCACATTGACACCAGGGCGGCGTATTCGTAGCGGGCGTGGTCAACCTGCTCCTGGGGCTCGGCCACCTTTTGGTACCCGGGCCAGTCGAATTCCGGCCCCGAGTACTCGTGGACGTACTTTGCCTTGAAGGAGTGGTGGGTGAAGAAGGGTTCGTGTGGATCGAAGAGCTCAAGCTGGAGCATCCACTCGTCTGCCGCGCTGTTCGTCTCGATGAATTCGATCCCGGCGTTGACCGATCTTGTCTGTGGGTGTTCGGCCTCGGTTGGCATGTAGCTGCGGTTGATGGCATCCTGCCGCCTCATCCGGGTCAAGGCAGTACCGACGCTGCCCTGGGGGGTAACTACCCCTTTCCACGGGTCGCCTTCCTGTCCGCGGAGGAATTCCCATGTGGTGTATCGGGTGTGGTACGTGCCGCCGCCGTCTTCCCAGTAGTGCGGGTGGTCTGAAACCAAGTGCGTGTGGATTCCTGCCTGTCCCAGTATTTCGGGCATGGAATCGTCGAACGGTTCGAGCGGGCCCCAGCTGCGGTGCAGGAAGTTGTAGCGGCCGGTGTGCATTTCGCGCCGGGCCGGCATGCAGGGCATGGACCCGGCATAGAAGTTGTCAAAGGTGACAGCTTTCTCGGCCAGCCGGGCGAAATTTGGGGCATCAATTATGGTGTCGCCATAAGGTGGAAGCATATGCCGGTTGAGGCTGTCGAACATCAGGATAATGGCCCTCATCGGGTTCCTTTCATTGGAAGCGGAAGTCCGAGGATTTCCTCGCGGAGTTCGGTGAGTGCAGCGACGTGGGCATCCATTGCGGCAGAACCCTTCAGGTGGAGCCATTCCTTGACAGACTCGGCCAGTTCCTCGTCGAAGGGGATGGATGGGTGCCAATCTTCATGCCGGTCCCGGTCCCGGTAGCGGCGGATCTCGTCCTGCCGGTGATGGATTTCGACGTCGAGCAAGGCACCCAGCTGGTCCCGGCCCATAAACCCGGCGAAGCTGAGGCGAACGTTAAGTTCCGGGTCCTGAAAGCGGGTTGGTGGACTATACGGTCCCGTCAACCAGTCGAGGAAGACCGCGGCACCTTTATCAGTAACGCTGTATTTTTTGGCGTCCTGCGCCCCGGGCCTGCGTTCCACGGTATGGGTGACCAGTCCTTGTGACTCCATCAGCCCCAGCGACCGGTAGACCTGGCTCATCTGGGTATTGGACCGCATGAATCGTCCCCTGTTGTCCAGGAATTTTTTCAGGTCATATCCGGTGCTCGGATGTTCGAGCAGAACGCCCAAAAGAATGTGCTCGAGCTTCATTGCATGACCTTCCTCGCAAGCCGGCATCCCCACAGCTTTCCCTCATACGTTGAGTAGACGATGACACAATTGGAATGGTTAGGCAATAGCACTTGTGGAATGGTTTTGGTAAAGTCACAGGGGTACAGCCCTAATCCCGGAGGCAATATGGAGCCATCAGACCGCGCTGAACAATCCGGCTGCTGCGCCCCCTCCAGGGCCGCTGCCGTCAGTGAACAGCGTCAGCCGATGACCGACGTCGGTTTCGCATTCCATGACGACGTACTGCTGCCCGGGGGCTCATTCCAGATGGGCGATGCCTTCGGCGAGGGGTATCCATCAGACGGTGAAGTGCCGGTTCATGAGGTCCGGGTTCCGGCGGTCCGCATGGATACGACGTCAGTGACGAACAGAATGTTCGCCAAGTTCGTGGCGGCGAGCAGCTATCGCACAGAGGCGGAGAGGTACGGAACTTCCGCAGTGTTCCACCTGCTGCTGAAGGCGCCACCAAAGGATGTGCTCGGAGCAGCCGAAAGAGCGCCATGGTGGCTTAACGTCCGCGGGGCGGACTGGGCGCACCCGGCTGGCGCCAACTCCCACTGGAGCGACGCTGCGGATCATCCGGTGGTCCACGTCTCCCACAATGACGCCTTGGCATATTGTTCATGGGCTCAGCGGAGGCTTCCTACCGAAGCGGAATGGGAGTACGCGGCACGGGGAGGACTGTCCGGGAAGCGATACGCGTGGGGTGACGAGCTGACGCCGGGCGGCGAGCACCGCTGCAACATCTGGCAGGGCACGTTTCCTGGCAAGAATACAGCCGAGGACGGGTTCCTGGGGACTGCGCCGGTGAAGTCGTTCGCTCCGAACGGGTTTGGCCTCTATGAGACTGCGGGAAATGTCTGGGAGTGGTGCTCCGACTGGTTCCTGCCTAAGTACTATCGAAATTCACCCGTCGATAACCCGCAGGGTCCCACCATCGGCGCTGGACGTGTCATGCGAGGCGGATCCTACCTTTGCCACGACTCCTACTGCAACAGGTACCGGGTGGCCGCCCGTACAGCGAACACGCCGGAATCCTCCAGCGGGAACTGCGGATTCCGGACCGTGTGCCTCGACGAACCGGGTGGCTAGACCATATTCAACCGGATGGCCATGTATTGCCTTGCGGGAAGCTCCACACGGAAAATGCCGCTCCGCTGCCCGTCCAGGCGCTCGATTGTCATGTTCCAGGTGTCGATGACGTCCACAGTGCACACCGTGTCCGGCGGCAGCATGATGGTCCGGTAGCTGGGGCGGTTAAATCCGAAGTAGATCAGTTCGAGGACGCCGGGCACGCCGCCGCGGGGAGCGTCCCAGTCACTGGGCAGAGGGTCCAGCACGCCGTCGGGAGCCTGGGCGAGAATCCCGGCCAGGAACGCGATCCGTGCCGGGCTGCTTCCCACCAGGTTT
Source organism: Arthrobacter sp. CDRTa11 (assembly GCF_026427775.1). Classification (NCBI taxonomy): domain Bacteria; kingdom Bacillati; phylum Actinomycetota; class Actinomycetes; order Micrococcales; family Micrococcaceae; genus Arthrobacter; species Arthrobacter sp. CDRTa11. The sequence goes on from NZ_CP044532.1 coordinate 2,550,485, forward strand.
CCGCCCTTGGACCACCACAATTCCTCGGTCTCATTCAGGTACGTCTCACCGTGCCCCACGTAGCCGCCGCGTACCGCCCCTTCCCAGAAGCGGCGCACCATCTCTTCGCCGGTGATGTTTCCCCAGCCCTGGTCAATGTCGCCCTCGTAGGCGCATTCATCGATCACCACGGGTTTGCCCCAGGCTTCCCGCCACTGGTCAGTATTCTCGGCTGTGCGGTAGACATCAATCCGCTGCGTGCTCGCGTGGGTTATCCAAGGTTTGGTGTAGTCGTAAAAGCCGAAGCAGTTGTGGATGGACAGAAGGTGGCTGGCCGGGTCATTGGTAGTGATGACTTCCGCCATGCGCTCCCAGTCGTCCATGCTCTTGGTACGGAGGAGGTCGTATTCATTCGCGAGGGACCACCACACGTTGCCGAAGGCGGCCAGCCGCCGGACAACGTAGCTGACGAAGAGATCGTCCGCGGAGGCGCCCATGTCTGAAAAGCCCCATCGGTCATAGGCGTGGAACAGGATGAGGTCCGCTTCGATGCCCAGCCCGGCCAGCTGCTTGATCCGGCCTTCGAGGTGCCGGAAGAACGCAGGGTTGAACCGGGCGAAATCCCAGCCGTCGGCCGTGCGCTCGTAAGGAAACAGGTCCGGCTCATTGGTGTTGAACAGGTAGGACTTGGGGAACACGCACATTCTGATTTTGTTGAAAGGGGACCCGGCCAGTGTCTGGAGTGTGCGCTCCTGCACCTCTGCCGGCTGGTGCGTCCAGGCGTAGGCGGTGGTGCCGATCGGACGGTAGCGGCGGCCGTCAGCGTGTGCGAAATGGAATTGGTCAGCCACCCTGACCGGTCCATGGTTGCCGGGGTTGGGAGCGGAGCAGTGGAAGCGGCCTTCGAGCCCGTCCAGGGATCGGGCATTCGAGCTGGTCCGGAAGGTCCAGTCTCCGGCTTTGTCGGGCATGAACCGGACTTTGTAGAGCCCGTCGCCGTCATAGAAGCCACCGACCCGATGTGCAGCAACGTCCGTTGAGGAAGCGGCGCCGGTGGAATCCGTGTGGACAAAGGCTGCGGTCAGCTCCACCTCCGTGAAGGGGTTGCCGTGCTCCGGCCCATCAATGACCACTTCGAACATATCCCAGCAGGCGGCGCCCCCGGCATGGCGGAACGAAGCGGACCCGGGGGCCACGGACCCGGGTTCGTAATCTGCCCGGGGCTTTTCCCGGACGCTTGACGGGGACTGGCCCGTGGCCGCTTCCGGAACAGCGGCCAGCCGTTCCCACAGCTTGTCGAGCTCATCAGTCCGACTGCTGAGCTCGGCGTTCAGGCCGATGACCATGCCCACCGGCAGCCCCTTGAGCTGAGGCAGCATGGGGGAGTTGAGGATGCCGGGCAGGTAGTTCTGGATCATTGCCCGAGCGGCCCGGTTTGCAAGGACATCGCTGAGGGGACTCTCCGGAGTTAGCATCATGTGGTCCTCTAAGCGGGTTGGGGGCCGGGTTGGAAGCCAGACTACAAGCACGGATAGCCCGGCGCACGGTCCAAGCCGCGCACCGGGCTTTCGCAGGGGTTAGCCTTTGACGGCGTCCAGCTTGAGCATCTTGGCGATAACGCTGTCCAGCTCGGAGTCGTCGAAGATCTTCTTCCAGTCGTCCTTAATGATGGTGTCCTTGCCGTACTGGATGGCGATTTCGCAGGCCTCCGAGAACGGGTTGGAGCCGCGCAGCGCGTTGGTGAGGGCGATCTGGACGTGGCCGAAAAGCATGGCCTTGGCCGCTTCCTCGGGGACGCCGGCGGTGTGCACGGTCTCGTGCAGCGCCTCGTTGAGGAGGGTGCCGATCATGCAGGCCACGGTTTCCACCAGGGTGGGCTCGAGGATGGCGAGCTGCTTCACGGTGACCCAGTGCACGTCGATGACGGGGGCGTAGATGACGCGGATGGTGGCCTCGGCAGCTGCCTTGGTCGCCTCCGGGGCGTCTTCGTCGATGGCCGCAACCACGTTCTGCGGGGCACCTTCGCCGCCGAAGGTGTCGGCCCATTCTTCCTTGGTGGTGCGCTCCAGGAACACGGACGGGTGGCAGGGGTGCGCAACTGCCTGGACGACGTCGTCGCGCTTGGCCAGCAGGCCCGCGTAGGCGGCGGCGGGGTCCAGGGTGAGCAGGATTGCGCCGGCCTTCATCTGCGGAACAACACCTTCGGAGACGATGCCAAGGACGGTGTCCGGGACGGCGAGGATCACCACGTCGGCGCCCTTGACGGCCTCGTCGGTGGAGGTAATGGTTCGGCCTTCGGCCTGGATGCGTTCCTGGCCGGCGGGGGAGTTCTCGGAGTAGAAGACGGTGTGGGCGCTCTTCTGGAGGTTCCGGGAAACGCGCATTCCCATTTTGCCTCCGGCTCCGATGACGGCGACGGTCAATTTTTCTGCTGACATTTCACTTGCTCCTTAGGAATTCGATGCTGTGTTGGGTCCACTGGTTTTCGAGCCGGATGGTTTCCGCCTCGGAGTCCTGCCACGGCAGCCAGTGTTCGACGATCTGGTTGATATTTCTTTGGTGGGGCTGGAACTTGCTGACCATGTAGTCGTAGTCGAGCAGGCCTTCGCCGAGCGGTGCGCCGGCATAGGTAAATCCGACCCACCCGTCCTTGCGGCTGAACGCGAAGTCCTTGATGTGCATGTTCAGGACGTAGGGGCCGACGGCGTCAATCACCTCGCGCGGCATTTCCAGCGACGCGACCGTGTTGGCCGGGTCGCTGCAGATGCCCAGGTAGGGGCTGTCAACTGCGCGGATCACGTCCAGGATCCGGGAGGTGGGCACCTGCTCGTAGGTTTCCACCGCGATTTTCACGGCGGCGGCCTCGAAATCAGGCAGGACGTCTGTGAAGATCGCCACGGCTTCCTCCGCGGTGGGGGTGTGTCCGGGGACGTTGAACATGGTCCGCAGCAGGGGCGAACCCAGGATGCGGGCGATGCGCAGGAAGTTCCGCAGGTGCTCCGGGCGGATGCCTTTGGTGCCGAGCTCCAATGAGACGCCCAGCCGGTCCGCGCTGGCCCGGATGGCTTCCAGTTCGGATTCCGTCATGGCCTCCAGCGGGGCGTAGTCGCAGACCTGGAAGAGGTCCACGCCCAGTTCCGCGGTCCGCTCGAGCGCCTGGTGGATGCTGAGCGGTTCGGAAACCTTGTCCGAGAGCTGCCAGAAGAACGCGTAGCTGCTCAAACCGATCCGTGAGCCCTGGCCCGTCCGGTTGGTGGTGGGGGAGCTCATACCGTCACCTCCGTCGCGGCAAGCCGGGCAGCCGTTTCGTCCAGGATGGTCTTCAGCGCTTTCGGATCATGCGCGAAGCGGCCCAGGAACAGACCGGCGACGGCGGAGTCCAGTTTGGTGATGAGGCCGGGGCCGGCGCTGCCGCCGTAAATGACGCGGCTGTCCGCCTGGCCGGGCAGGGCGCGCAGGTGCGCGTCCAGCCCGGTGATGACGGCGCTGATGTAATCCGGTGTTGCCGGTTCCGGTGCACCGATGGCCCACTGCGGCTCGTAGGCCACGATGGTCCGGCTGGCGGGTCCCAGCGACTGGGCGCGGTTGAGGGCGGCGTCGATTTCCGCGGAGCACCGGGTGACCGCCTCTTCCACGGATCCCTGGTGCAGTTCCCCCACGCACAGGATGGGGGTGAGGCCGTTGCGGTAGGCAGCGGCCGTCTTGAGCCCGATGATCGTTTCGTCCTCGCCGAAGATGCGGCGGCGTTCGGCGTGGCCCACTTCGGCGTAGCGTCCGCCGAGTTCAGCCACGGTCTTGCCGCCCACTTCACCGGTGAACGCGCCTTCGTCTTCCCAGAAGATGTCCTGGGCGCCGGCGGCTGCTCCCGCTGCATCCAGGACCCGGGTGGCCTGGGGCAAGGCGGGCAGGGTGGGCAGGACGAAGAGTTCTATGTCACCGCTCTGGACCGCCGGGTGTGCGAAGGCGATGGCGGCAACGTCGCGGCAGTAGTCCACGGAGCGCTGGTAGCCGAAGTACATCTTCAGGCTGACGCCGATGATGGCCTTCGGTTGTGCGGCGGGGTTAGCAGGAAGTGACACCTTCATAGTCCTTAATCAGGGTGACTTTCTGGGCCGATGCAGAGCTTTCGTCGAAGGTGTAGGTGAGCCATTCCTTGGCGAGCCGACGGGCCAGTTCGAGGCCAACGACGCGCTGTCCGAACGTGAGGACCTGGGCGTTGTTGCTCAGGACGGAGCGTTCCACCGAGAAGGAGTCGTGGGCGGTGACTGCGCGGACGCCTGGGACCTTGTTGGCTGCGATGGCCACGCCAAGGCCGGTACCGCAAACCAGCAGGGCGCGGTCGGCCTTGCCGGCGGCGATGAGTTCGGCGGCTGCGATGGCTACGGACGGGTAGGGGGTGTGGCTGGTGGCGTCCACCCCGACGTCGGTCACGGATTCGACCAGGTCGGAGGCTTCCAGGTCAGCCTTCAGGGCTTCCTTGTACTCGAAACCGGCGTCGTCGGCTCCAACGATCAGGCGCAGTTTGGCGCTCATGCTTTCTCCTTAATGGGGGTCCGCTCGGTGGCTTTCGAGTCCGTGAGCGTGTTGTGGATGGCTCGGATGATCAGGGCCATGGACACGGCGCCCGCGTCCGGGGTGCCCAGGCTCTTCTCGGCGTGCGGGCGGGCGCGGCCCATGAGGGGCAGCAGTTGGGCGGTGTCTTCGGCGGCCTGCTCGGCGGTGGCGGCGGCGGCGCCCCAGGCAGCGGTGAGGGGCATGCCGGCCCCGACGCCGGATGCCAGGGCATCGCGGAACGGGACCAGGACGTCCACCAGGGTTTTGTCACCGGGTTTGGCTTTGCCGAAGTCCATGATCGCTGCCGCTGCGCCGGCGACACCGGCGGCGACAGCACCGGCGTCGGGCGCTTGGCTGTCTCCTACCGCATCTCCGACAGCCCTCAGGGCCATGCCCCAGAGGGCGCCGGATGTGCCGCCGGCTTTGTCGGCCCAGGCGTCAGCCGCGAAGTGCAGGGTGGTGGCGGCACCGGCGCCGCGTGCGACGGCGTCCGTAGCGGCTTCGACGGCGGCGCGGACGCCGCGTTCCATACCGATGCCGTGGTCACCGTCGCCGGCGATCGCATCGATCCGGCCCAGTTCGTCGGCGTTTGCGTCCACCACGGCTTTGGCGGCACCGAGGGCCGCGAGGACGCGGACGGCACTGGCGCGGGACTCGTCGGTGGCATCCGGGATGGAGACCTCGGCTTCGCTAAGGTCGGCAACACCTGCTTCCAGGGCTTCGGCACTAACGGCGCCGCGGCGGAACGCGGGCGCGTCGGCGGGCGCGTTCCAGAGGGTCTCGAGTTCGTCGTCGAGCCAGAAGAGCGTGAGGGAGGTGCCTGCCATGTCGAAGCTGGTGACAAGTTCGCCCACCTGCGGGTCCACGGCTTCCAGACCGGCTTCGGCCAGGAGCTGGGCGACGCGGCGGTAGACCACAAAGAGTTCCTCGTACTTGACGCTGCCGAGGCCGTTGAGGATGGGGACCACGCGGGCGCGTTTGTTGGTGTCGCGCGGGGACGCGACGCCCTCGGGGACTTCGGTGAGGAGCTTGGCGACCAGCAGTTCGGCGAGCTCATCCGCCGTCGGGATGTCTGCCTCACCGATGCCGGGTTCGCCGTGGATGCCCATGCCCACTGCCATCCGCCCCTCCGGGACGGAGAAGAGCGGGTGGCCGGCGCCCGGCAGGGTGCAGCCGGTGAAGGCGACACCGAAGGAGCGGGTACGGTCGTTGGCGCGTTCGGCGATCTCCACCGTGGCGTCCAGCGAGTAGCCGGCTTCCGCGGCGGCAGCGGCCACCTTGAAGACGGTGAGGTCCCCGGCGATGCCCCGGCGTTTGGCGCGCTCGGCGAGCGGGGCGGAGGAGACGTCGTCGGTGACGGCGATGCTGTGGCAGTCGATGCCTTCCTTGCGGAGGCGGTCCTGGGCCTGGGTGAAATGCAGGACGTCGCCGGCGTAGTTGCCATAACCCAGGAGTACGCCGCCGCCGTTGTTGGCCGCCTTGGCCACGTTGTAAACCTGCTGCGCGGACGGGGAGGCGAAGAGGTTTCCCATGGCGGCGCCATGCGCCAGGCCCTGGCCTACCAGCCCGGCGAAGGCCGGGTAGTGGCCGGAGCCGCCGCCGATCACCAGTGCCACCGTGTCCGGCGTGCTCCTGGTGTTGCGGACCACGCCGCCGGAAACGCGCTTGACCCAGCGGCCATGGGAGGCGACAAAGCCCTCGATCATCTCGTCAGCAAAGGCTGCGGGTTCGTTGAACAGGCGGGTCATGGGAAAGCTCCTGGAGTTATTGCTCGCTCCGGTGGCTCGGCCACCGGGTGGTTTGGATTGGTGGGGGCGTCCGCGGGTAAGGCGGACGCCCCGGGTCTGGGTTACGGTTCGGAGTGCAGTCCTGCGCCGGCGGGGTCCAGCGCTTCAGCGGGTACACCCTCGCTGACCTTGCCGGCCCGGCTCAGCGTGACCATGAGGATGCAGGACAGGAGCATGAAGCCGCCGACGACGAACATCGGCACCGTGTAACTGCCGGTGAGGTCCTTGAGCCAGCCCGTGATGTAGCCTGCGCTGAAGCCTGCGAGGTTGCCGATCGTGTTGATCAGGGCGATACCTGCGGCGGCTGCAGCGCCTGTGAGGAACTGCGTGGGTACGGTCCAGAAGTTGGGAAGGGCTGCGAAGATGGACATGGCCGTGATGGTGATGACGGCGATGGTGGCCGCCGGGGAGCCTGCGAACAGTGCCAACGGGATGCTTAGGCCGCCGATGAGGGCGGGGAGGGCGATGTGCCAGGTCTTGACGCCTCGCTTGGTGGCGTCCTTGGACCAGAAGTACAGCGCGAACGCTGCCGGCAGGTACGGGATCGCGGTGATCAGGCCCTTCTGGAACACATCGAACTTGGTGCCGTAGATGCCTTCGAAGCCCGCGATGATTGTGGGCAGGAAGAACCCGAGTGCGTAGAGGCCGTAGATGAAGCCGAAGTAGATGGCGGAGAGCATCCAGACCCGGCCGTTGCCGAACACGGTCCGGACGCTGACGTGCTTGTTGCTGGAAACGGTTTCGTTCTTTTCCTTCTCCAGGGCGCCTGTCAGCCAGGTCTTTTCTTCCTGGGTCAGCCACTTGGCCTTTGCGGGGGAGTCGGCCAGGTAGAACCATGCAACAATGCCGACGATGATGGCGGGAACTGCAACACCGAAGAACATGACACGCCAGCCCTCAAGGCCGAAGAGGCCGTCCTGCTGGATGAGGAGGCCCGCAAACGGGGCGCCGATCACAGTGGTCAGCGGCTGTGCCAAGTAGAAGAGGGCAAGAATCTTGCTGCGGTGCCGTGATGGGACCCAGAGGCTCAGGAAGAGGATGGCGCCAGGGAAGAAGCCGGCCTCAGCCACACCGAGGATGAAACGCAGGATGTAGAGCTGCTCCACGTTCCCCACCCAGGTGAAGAGCAGGGACACGATGCCCCAGCTGACCATGATGCGGGCGAGCCAGCGGCGGGCGCCGAACTTGTGCAGGGCCAGGTTGCTGGGGACCTCCAGCAGGATGTAGCCGATGAAGAAGACGCCCGAGGCGAAGCCGAACTGCGCCGCCGAGAGGGCGAGGTCGGCGTTCATGCCGTTGGGGCCGGCGAAGGAGATCGCCGTACGGTCCAGGTAGTTGATGAAGAACATCAGGGCCACGAAAGGGACAAGCCTGATCGCCACTTTCCTGATTGCAGATTTTTCGACCACCGATTGTGTGGTGTCCACGTTGACTCCTAGTTGTTGGTGTCCCGGCCGCTTCGTCAATGGAAGTTGGGGATCTGTCTCAAGGCCGCGAAGGGTCGGCGGACCAATCGGCAGCTAAAGCGTGTGAGTTCAACCATAAGATCGAAATCCAAATTGGTCAACCGGTTGACGTGTGAAATTCTTTTCGGGTGTCCCGTCTTCGAGGCGGGCTGGCGTCGCGGCGCGTTGTTAGGCTTGGGATGTGTCCATAAACTCAGCCGCGTCGTCGGCCAAGATCAGCGAGGCCCTAGGTTCAGTGGGTCAGGGGTCCGTTGTCTCCGAAGTGGCAGAGCGCCTGCTGGCCTACTTCACCAGTGGCGATATCGCCGTCGGGACCAGGCTTCCGGCGGAACGCCAGCTTGCTGCGTCCCTGGGAGTGGGCCGGTCCGCCGTTCGAGAGGCACTTGCCGCCTTGGAGATCCTGGGCATCGTAGTGGTCCGCCCCGGCTCCGGAACCTATCTGCGGGACGGTATATCCGAGCTTCTGCCCCGAACCCTGAGCTGGGGGATGATGCTGGGCGCGCCCCGCACCCGGGAGCTCGTGGAATTGCGGAGCGGGCTGGAGGTCCAGGCCGCCCAGCTCGCCGCCGTCCGCATCACCGACGAATCGCTGGAGCGCATGCGTGGGAACCTCGCCACCATGGCCGAGACACTGGATGATCTGGCAGCGTTCGTCGAAGCGGACGCATTGTTCCACCGTGAAATTGCCGAAAGCTCGGGAAACCAGGTCCTGCAGGAACTGCTGCAGAGCATCCGGTCCCTGCTTCGGATCTGGGTGGACCGCGCCTTGACGGACGAGGGCCACGCCGCCGCCGCGCTCAAGGAGCACTCGGAAATTTTTGCAGCGTTGGAGGCGCGTGACCCGGAGGCGGTCACCAGGACCATGCGTTCGCATATGGAAACTGCGTCCCGTCGCCTTCTTGCCGGCTTCGACGCTTCGCAATAGCTTTCCGCTTTCCTCCGCTTCCGAGTCCTTTCATTGGTCAACCGGTTGACTTGTGGGTTTCGGGGATCGATAATCGGTATGGCCTGCCTCACAGGCCGTATTGACTTTGCACCAGCCAACGCCGGGCACCCGGGCGCAGCAGCCCCGGGGAAGGCAGAGAGCAGCGACGTGTCTGTCCAGCCCCTGAACGACCAATCACAAATCCCGCCTTCCCTCCGCGCCCGCCTTGCGCCGCCGGTGCGGCTCCTGGCTGCCGGCCCGTGGTCTGCCCGGCTTGTGGGCGACGAACTGGCTCATCTCAGTTATGCTGGCCGGCCTGTACTGCGGGCAGTCAAGGCCGTGGTCCGCGACCACGACTGGCAGACACCCCAGCCTTCCGTCGACACTGTGAATGTCACCCAGGGCGACGACGGGCTGCATGCGCGCTGGACAGTGAAGTATGCCGGTTATGGCGTGGAGTACGACGGCGTCCTGACGGCGACCTTTACCCCCGCCGCGGTGGAGATCGCCTTCGTAGGCACTGCGGCCCACGCCTTCCGCAGCAACCGGGTTGGGCTGGTGGTGCTCCATCCGCCGGCAGACGCGGGGCGGGACGTTGCTGTGGAGCATCCGGGGGGCGGCATCACCGCCGCCCAGTTCCCGCAGGACATCAGTCCGCACCAGCCTTTCACTGATATCGCGGCCCTGGAATGGGCTGACGCGGGCACCGCTTTCCGGCTTTCGTTCACCGGAGAGGTCTTCGAGACAGAGGACCAGCGGAATTGGACGGATGCCTCCTTCAAGACCTATGGCACGCCGCTGGAACTGCCCTTTCCGGTGGATGTCGCGGCGGGGGACACCGTCCGGCAGTCCGTGCTCTTGGCGGCTGCGACGTTCGAGCCACAGGAAGCCGTGGAGACGGCGGCCGCGGGAACGTTGCGCGGCGTCCCCGGTGCCCTCGGCCGATTCCGTGCCGGCGTGGGCGGCATCGTCGGCCGGGTTCCGGCCCTCGCCGTCGTGGCGGGGCAGTCCCCGGAATTGCTCGCGCCGATCCCGGGCCTGGACGCCTTCGTGGTGGAACTGGTCGAGCAGCACGGTGACGCCCCTCGCTCCGGTTGGGGCGCCGAACTTGAGGCAGCCGCAGCTGCCGCTGCCCTCCAGTCGGCCGCGCTGGACATCCGGGCAGTGACCCCGGACCCCGTCGGCGCCGTGGCGGACCTCGCCCCCTACCTTCCCGATGCGAAGCGGCTGGCGTTCTTCCACCCGGGCAGCCACCTCACGGAGCCGGACAGCTGGAAGGACGTCAGGGCAGCGGCGCAGGCGGCCGGCTTCAGGGGCGGGTTGCTGGCCGGTGTCCGGTCCCACTTCACGGAACTGAACCGCAACAGCGGCCGCACGCCGTCGGACTCCGACGCCCTAACGTTTAGCATCACGCCCCAGATGCACAGCACCGAAACTGCGCACATCATCGACAGCGTGGCCATGCACCGGCTCGTGGCCCGGAACGCGCTGCGCCTGGGCGGTGGAAGACCACTCCATGTGGGGCCGGTGACGCTCCTGCCGCGGTTCAACGCGGTGGCGACGTCGGGCGATGGCGCCGAGGCGGAGGCGGACGAACTCCAAACCCACCCGTTCACTGCGGCCTGGACCCTTGCCAGCATCGGCGCCCTGACCATGGACGGAGTTGCATCCGTCAGCTACTTCGAGGCGACCGGCTCGAGGGGCATCTGCGACGACGCCGGCCGGCTAAACCCTGCGGGCGAACTCCTGAAGGAACTCGCGGCCCTCCGGGGCAACCCTGTCCTTGCGGTGGACGTACCGGCTGCTGCACCGATCGGGGACATGGCGGTGACTTTGTACCCCGTGCAGTCTCCGGGTGGCCTGATGATTTTCGCGGCCAACCTTTCCGGGGGTGCGGCTGAGATTGACCTCCAGTTGCCTGGGTCCGTAACTGCGGGCGCCGGAGAATGCACAGCCTTCGGGCCCGGCGCCGGCTCCGTCATCACCTTCGGTACCCAGGACGACGGCGACCCCTCGCTGGGTCTGCTGGCGCTCGGACCCTGGTCCGCCGGCGTCGTGCGTTTTCCGGCACCCAGTTGACCGCCTCGACTTTGCTGCCGTTTCCGATGGCGGCGCCACCTTAGCGAAAGGAGACCCGATGGGTCTGCGTCTTGAAGGAAAAACTGCCCTGGTCACGGGAGCTGGTTCGGGGATCGGCCTCGCCGTTGCCCACCGGTTCGTCACCGAAGGAGCCGCTGTCTACTTCGCGGACATCAACGTGGAGGCAGCCGAAAAAGCCGCGGCGGCCTCCGGGTCCGCCGCCAGGTCCCTGCGCATGGACATCTCGGATGAGGAGAGCGTGGCCGCCGCCTACGCTGCTGTGGCCGAAGCCGGACACCTTGACGTGGTGGTGGCGAACGCCGGTGTGCAGCTCTTCGGCCAGGACGCCAAAGTGGGCGACCTGGACCTCGCGGTTTGGGAAAAAACAGTCAGCATCAACCAGCGCGGTGCATTCCTCACCCTCAAGCACGCCGTCCGGGCCATGGAAGGACACGGGGGGTCGATTATCTGCACCGGCAGCCCCACCGCCGTTGTGGCCTGCGGCCAGACGTTCACTGCCTACACGAGCTCGAAAGCCGGGGTCCACGGTTTGGCCCGCGTGGTCGCCGCCGACTATGCGCACGCGGGAATCCGCGTCAACATCGTGGTCCCCGGCTATACCGAGACCCCGCTGGTCCAGGCCATCGCGGACGACCCCGTCAGCCGCGCCGGCCTGGTGAATTCCACCATGCTGGGGCGTCCCGGGACGGCTGCGGACGTGGAGGGCATCATGGTCTTCCTCGCCAGCGACGACTCCGCCTACGCCACCGGGGGAATCTTCACCGTGGACGGCGGCCTGACGGCCCTGTAACTCGCGCATGCCCACCCGATGCGCGGTGAGCGGTTCTGGCCCGCATAAGCGGTGCCGGCCAGCAACGCTTATGCGGGCCAGGGCCGCCTATGCGGCTGGAACGCGGAGTGTTTGTGCAGCATTTCGAAACGGTTCGTCGTGATTCTGTCGGCATATGCCTTTGCCCCTACACTGAGCTCAGGTCATGAGCGCCAGCGCCAAGCCCCGGCTCGCTGGCCGGCAACCCTCCATCCGCGGTGGGGTGCCCCGGGTGAGGACCTGGCTGTCCGGCACCGGCCGGATGGCAAGCGCGGCCCGTGGTGCTCCCAGCATGCCCCGGGCCCATGTCATAGGAGCCTTGCATGTCCAACGGATGGTCCTTCGAAACCCGCCAGATCCACGCCGGGCAGGAGCCGGATTCTGCCACCGGCGCCCGGGCACTGCCCATCTACCAGACCACGTCCTTCGTGTTTCCCAGCGCCGAGAGCGCAGCCAACCGCTTTGCATTGGCCGAACTGGCACCGATCTATACGCGCATCGGCAACCCGACCCAGGACGCGGTTGAGCAGCGGATTGCCAGCCTCGAAGGGGGACTGGCAGCGCTGCTGCTCAGCTCCGGCCAGGCGGCGGAGACATACGCGGTCCTGAACATCGCCGAAGCCGGTGACCACATCGTGGCCAGCCCCAGCCTGTACGGCGGAACCTACAACCTCTTCGCCCATACGCTGAAGAAGTTCGGCATCACTGTCACGTTCGTGGCGGACCCGGACAACCTGGACCAGTGGCGTGACGCGGTGCAGCCGAACACCAAGCTCTTCTTCGCCGAAGTGGTGTCCAACCCCCGCCAGGATGTCCTGGACATTGAGGGCGTATCCGCGGCCGCCCATAAGGCAGGAGTTCCGCTGATCGTGGACAACACGCTGTCCACGCCGTACCTGATCCGTCCGCTGGAGTGGGGCGCGGACATTGTGGTCCATTCGGCCACCAAGTACCTGGGCGGCCACGGTGCAGCGATCGCTGGTGTCATCGTCGACTCCGGCAAGTTCGATTTCAGCAAGGACCCGGAGCGGTTCCCCGGCTTCAACACCCCGGATCCCACATACAACGGGCTGGTATACGGCCGCGACCTTGGTGAGGGCGGCGCCCTAGGCGCCAACCTGTCCTACATCCTCAAGGCACGTGTCCAGCTACTGCGGGACCTGGGCTCGGCGGTGTCTCCGTTCAATGCCTTCCTCATCTCCCAGGGCCTGGAGACCCTGAGCCTGCGGGTGGAACGCCACGTGGCCAATGCCGGCGAAGTGGCCCGCTGGCTGGAAGCGCGTGACGACGTCGAATCCGTCGCCTACGCGGGCCTGCCCTCAAGCCCCTGGTACGAGCGTGGGCGCAAGTACGGCCCCAAGGGGACGGGAGCCATCGTGTCCTTCAACCTTGCCGGCGGCGCCGAGGCGGGCCAACGGTTCGTGGACGCGCTGGACCTGCACTCACACGTAGCCAATATCGGGGACGTCCGGTCCCTGGTCATCCATCCGGCCTCCACCACCCACAGCCAGCTCTCCGCGGAGCAGCAGGCCGTTGCCGGCGTGACCCCGGGACTGGTCCGCCTCTCCGTGGGCATCGAGCACATCGATGACATCCTGGCAGACCTTGAAGCCGGCTTCCGTGCCGCCAAGGAGGCCAGCGGCGCCTGATCCGCTGGCGCATCAGCGGCGGCAAGCCTGGAAGTGGTGATACAAAATCTCGACAAAGCTCAAGGGCCTGAGCCCGGTGCGATACTGGGCTCAGGCCCTTGAGGATTGGGAAGGGCCACTGAGCAGGAGCGAAACGTCTTCTTTCGCCATGCGCATGATCTGCTGCATCGACGCCGCTAGCGGATCGCGGCTTCAGTGATGGCTGATTCTTCCAGGCCCCAGTACTCCAGGCACTCCTTGTATTCCGGGGATTCCAGGACGGACTGGATGGCCTGCTGCAGTGCGGGTGTAAACGCTGATCCCTTCTTCAGTGCCATGGCGACGTTGGTGTTGGTGCGGGTATCCATCCTGGGCTCCAGGATGTGGAAGCGGTTGGGTTGCTGCTCGTTGGCCCAGGCCAGGGCGCTGGCGTCGTAGAAGACCCCGTCGATCCGCTTGGAGTCCAGCTGGGTCAGGGCTTCCTGGACGCTGGGCAGTGTCACGCCGTTGATGGCGGGAGCAGCTTGAGGGCGCGACGATGCCGATTGCATCCGGGCGCGTTTGTACCATTCGGCGGCGGGTGACTGGCCCGCCGCTACTGGAGGAACATTAGGCGGACTGTGCGCCGACTTTTTCCTTCTATGTGGGCGGGCGGCCTACTGGCCGCCCGGTCGCTAGAAGGTTTCTGAACCCTGCATCTCCGCGGGCCGAGACAGGCGGCCGCGGTTTAGCGTGATGACGGTGTCGGCTGCGTCCAGGGTTGCTGTGTCGTGTGATGCGCACACAACCGTTGCTCCCCGTTCTTTTTCAGCGAAAAGAATTTCCGTGATCCGTTCCTGTGACTCCGAGTCCAGTCCGGTGGTCGGTTCATCCAGGAGCAGGATGTCCGCGTTTTGCGCGAGGCCTTGGCCAAGGAAGGCGCGCTGGCGCTGCCCGCCTGAAAGGCTGTGCAACTGCCGGTTCTCGTAGCCTGAGAGGCCGACCCGGCCAATGCATTCCTCGATGATCCTCTGGTCATGTTTGAGAAGCGGGCGCAGAAGCCCCCTGCGTGCCCACCTGCCCATGCTGACGACGTCGCGTACCGTCAGCGGCATTCGCTCAGGGACGGCGCTGCGCTGAACCACGAGGGCGGTGCTGCCTTTGACCGGCAGTTCGATTCTTCCGTGGCGCGGGGTCAGCAGGCCGGCCAGCACATTGAGCAGTGTGGATTTTCCGGACCCGTTGGGGCCGGCCACAGCAGTGATGGTGTTGGCTTCGATCCGCAGCGACAGACCACAGAGCGCCTCCACGCCGTCATGGTCCAGCCATACATCTTCTAAGACAAGCACGCCGGTCTGCGTTGCCTTGCTGGGCGTCGGGGGGAGGCGGGGCGAAGAAGTCATGACAAAAGACTAGCATTTGGGAATGATTGTCATTAGCGTTATCGTCTAGACCGTGCACCTGATCCTTGAACCCTTCGCTGCTGATTTCATGCTTTACGCCCTTCTGGGCGGTTCCTTATGTGCTGCCGTTTGCGCCGTCGTGGGGACATGGGTGGTCATCAGGGGCATGGCATTCCTGGGCGAGGCAATGGCTCATGGCATGCTGCCAGGCGTCGCCATCGCCACCCTTACGGGTGTTCCTGTCGTCATAGGAGCTGCCGGAAGTGCCATTTTGATGAGCGTCGGGGTGAGTCTCCTGGCCCGCCGGGGCCGGTTGTCCCATGACACGAGCATCGGTCTCTTTTTCGTCGGCATGCTCGCCGCCGGCGTGATCATCATTTCGCATTCACGCAGTTTTGCCACCGATGCCACGGCCATCCTCTTTGGCGACATCCTGGCCATAGGGCAGGCCGATCTGTGGATGCTGTTCTGGGCATTGCTGGCAACCATAGTGGTGGCCAGAGTGTTCCACCGCTCCTTTGTGGCCCTGGTGTTTGACCAGCGTGTTGCCCAGGTCATGGGTCTCCGGCCCCGGCTGGCGCAGGTGCTGCTCGTTGGACTGGTGACGTTGGCGGTGGTCGCTTCCTATCAGGCCGTGGGTGCATTGCTGGTCCTCGGCCTGTTGCTTGCCCCGTCCGTGGCCGCTGCAGCCTGGACCCGGCACATCCGGACCACCATGGTCCTGGCAGCGCTTATCGGTTGTACGTCGGTGTTCGTCGGCCTGCTGATTTCCTGGTACTGGGGCACGTCCGCCGGTGCCTCCATCGCCCTCACCGCGGTTTCAGCAGCGGCCTGTTCAAACCTCGCCCGGGCCGTGTCTTCACCGCTGCGGCGCGGCCGGGCAGCCGGGCATGCTTCCCACCCTTCCGAAGACTTGCCCTCCGGCATCGCCGGCAGCCCTGTTGCCGGTTCCGTTAATCGCTCCACCAAGAAAGCAATCCGTGCGAACATCTAGAACCCTCACACTTTCCGCCTTCGCGCTGGCCCTGGCCCTTTCCGCATGTTCCGCCCCGGCGGCAGTCCCGGGATCAGGACAGGAAACAGCCAAGGAAACCGCCGCTGCAGGGGGATCGGCAATCGGCGACGGGCATGGCGCCAAAGCAGGCGCCAGCGAGGTAGCGGAACCCCAGCTGCACTTGCTCACCGTTGGCCAGGCCGGCGAAGTGGGCATGCTGGACCTTGCGGATGAAACATGGAGAAACGCGGGAACCCTGCCGGGCACAAAGAGCGGCACTACCGATGGCAGGTACATCTTCGCCTCATCCCCCGAACAGGGAACCGTCACGGTCCTGGACAGTGGCGTCTGGACCTGGGACCACGAGGATCACTTCCACTACTACCGCTCCGATCCCAAAACCGTCGGAGTAATTACGGGGCAAGGGAAGGCAGTCGTTACACCCGGGGCTTCGGCCACCGGGGTGTTCTTCCCCGAAACGGGAAAGGGCGTCCTCCTAAGCAACGACGGCCTGGCAGAAGGGCAGATCCGTGAAACAGCGCACCTCGACGCCGCACCCCACCAGGGAATGCTGGTGCCGCTGGGTGACTTCGCACTCGCCACGGTGCCCGGCGCTGGCGGGAAAGCCCAGGCAGTACAGGCGTACGACGGCGAGGGGTCGGCTCTCGACGGAGCACAGGCGGCCTGCGCTGACGCGCAGGGCACCATCACCACACGTGTTGGTGTAGTCATCGGATGCGCGGATGGGGCCCTCCTGGCAACGGTGGAAAACGGGAAAGTCGCGTTCGAGCACATCCCTTACCCCGAAGGCGCAGGGGCAGGACCCGCCACGGTGTTCCGGGCCCGCGAAGGCCGCCCAACTGTGGCGGCCGTGGCCGGTGACCAGGGCGCGTGGATCCTCGATACCCGCGAACGGAGCTGGCAGCTCATCAAAACTGACGTCCCGTTGCAGCAGGTAGCTGCCGTGGATGACAAGGAAGGGCACGCCGTCGCCCTTTCCATTGACGGGCGCATCTTGGTGCTCTCCGCCGAGACCGGCGCCACGTTGTCCTCCACCGAACCCCTGCTGGCCAAGACCCTGTCCGATCCCGGGCTCCTGGCCAGCGTGGAACTGGTTGCCGACCAGCAGCGTGCCTACCTCAATGCGCCGGCCGAACAGAAGCTGTACGAGATTGATTTCGCTGATAACGCCCGTCTGGCCCGGACCTTCCCCACACCGTCCGTGCCGGTGGTCTTTGCCCGGACAGGACGGTGACCAAGATGCTTCGACATCTTAAAAGTGCACGCAGCCCGCTGACTCTGCTTCTGGCGGCCGTGGCGCTAGCCGGTTCCGCTGGCTGCAGCCCGCAGGAAGCGGACCGGCCGCTGATTGTGGTCAGCACGAACATCCTCGGCGATGTGGTGGAGAACGTCATCGGGGACGAGGCCGAGGTCCTGACGCTTATGCAGCCCAATGCGGACCCGCACTCGTTCGAGATTTCCGCCCAGCAGGCAGCAACAATGCGGCAGGCGGACCTCATCGTTACCAATGGACTGGGCCTGGAGGAAGGCCTGCAGCAACACATCGACTCGGCCAACGCCGGCAAGGTCCCCCTGCTCGTCGCCGGCGACGTCATTGACGTCCTCAATTACGGCGACGACAGCACGGCAGGAAACTCCGCCGGAGCAGCCGATCCCCACTTCTGGACCGACCCGGAACGGATGATCGCAGTGGTCAGCGCCCTTCAGGACCGGCTATCCACCATTGACGGAATCGACCCCGAAACGGTCAAAGCAAGGGCAGAGTCCTACCAGGCAGAGCTGAAGCAGCTGGACTCTGACATGACCGCAGCTTTCACCGCCATCCCCGAAGAGCGGCGAAACCTCGTGACCAACCACCACGTCTTCGGTTACCTGGCCGACCGGTACGGGTTCAACGTAATTGGTGCCGTGATCCCGGGCGGAACCACCCTTGCCTCCCCAAGCGCTTCCGACCTTCGTGACCTGGTCAGCGCCATCGAGGAAGCCAAAGTGCCCACCATCTTCGCGGAGTCTTCCCAACCGGATCGCTTGGTCCAGGTCCTGGCCGATGGGGCCAACATCGACGTGTCCGTCGTCGAACTCTTCACCGAATCGCTTACCGACCCCGACGGCGGGGCGGATTCCTACCTGACCATGATGCGCACCAATACCGATCGCATCTCCACCGGCCTCTCGCCATGAGGCCACACACCAGAAAGAACACATGAAAAACGCCACATCGCCGTTGCGCACCAGGCGCATTGTCCTCGCAGCAGCCGTCACGGCCTCTGCGCTCCTCCTGTCCGCCTGCGGATCCGCCGCCGGACCGGCAGCCAATCCGGCCAGCACCGGTTCTGCCGGCGCCGGCACAACTGCGCCGGCCCCTCGCGTGGCCCTCACGTATGACGGGGGCATTGCCGTCCTTGACGGCAAAACACTTGAGCTCGAGGGTGACCTGCCCCTGGAAGGCTTCAACCGGCTCAACCCGGCAGGCGACGGACGGCACGCAATGGTCACCACCGCAGAAGGTTTCCAGGTCCTGGACATGGGGACCTGGACTGACGCCGGCGGCTCCCGGCAGGCCGAACCTCAACTCACCGATCTCATCTTCAAGGCCGACAAAGCCGGGCACGTTGTGCGACATGACGGCAAGACCGTCCTTTACGCAGACGGCACGGGCGAAACGACGATTTTCGAGACCGACGCGCTGCTTGACGAACCCACCAAGTTGCCTGAAACCGAAGTGGTTCCCGCCGAGGAAGCACACCACGGCGTATCAATCGTCCTCAAGGATGACACCCTGCTCACCACCGTAGGCAACTCGCAAAGCCGCTCAGGACTCCGGGTTCTGGACAAGGACCGCAAGGAAATCGCCCGGAACGGCGAATGCCCCTCCATCCATGGCGAGGGCACGGTAGCGGACGAAATCGCAGTCTTCGGTTGCAGCAACGGCGTGCTCGTCTACGAGGCCGGCACCATCACCAAAATCACCGCGCCGGACAAGTACGGCCGCATGGGCAACGCCTATGTAACGGACACCAGCCCCATCGCCGTTTTCGACTACAACGCCGATCCGGACGCCGAAGGGTACCTGCTGCACCAGCTCGGCCTCATCGATACTAAGGCCAAGACCATGAAAGTGGTGGACCTGCCTGACGGCGTCGAATACACATGGCGGGACGTCGCCCGCGGACCCAACGAAGAAATTCTCCTGCTCGGCACGGACGGATCCCTGCACACCCTCGATCCCGTCACCGGAGAGACCACTTCATCCCTGCCGGTCATCGACGCCTGGAAAGGCCCTGCCGAGTGGCAGGACCCGCACCCGGCGCTCACTGTGCTCGGTGGCACCGCTTACGTAACCGATCCGGCCAAGAAAGCACTCCACGCCATCGACCTCGCCACAGGCAAAGTCACCACCTCCAAGGAACTCCCGGGCACACCCAACGAGATCACCGTCGTCGAAGGCTAATACCGCTAGACACCGACGCGAGGGACTAAGCCCGGCACCCGCCGTACTTAGTCCCTCGCGTTTTGCTGTTCCCGCGGATACGCCGGGGGAGTGCCCGTTTCCTCGACAACCCGGCTCACTTCCGTTGGCTGTCCCGGCCTAAGAGCTTGTTGATCCGCGCCCCTGTTTCCATGACAAGGGGCGCTATCCGCTCTATCGTGGCGGGGGTCATCTCGTGGTCAAGCGCGGACGTGCTGAGTCCGCCGATGACTCTTCCGCTCGCGTCCTGGAGCGCAACCCCCACGCACCTGATGTGCAGCTCGTTTTCCTCGTCGTCCACGGCCCACCCCCGCCTGCGGATAAGTTCCACCTGGTTCCAGAGGAGGGTCTTGGACATGATGGTGGACCGGGTTCGCCGCTTCAGCTGCGCGGCTTTCAACAGGTCGCGGCTCGTTTGCTCGTCGAGAGCGGCCAGTATCGCCTTTCCAATGGCGGAGGACCACAGCGGAATGGTGTCGCCGACCCTTGAGCGCATTTGGTAGGCGGCCGGCCCGTCTATTTTTGCGACGTAACTCAACTCGTTGTGCGCGAATCGTGCCATGTGGACGGTGAAACCAACGCGGTCCCGCAGCGCCTGAAGGTCAGGCAGTGCCGTGCGGACAAGTTGTTCGTCATTGGAAAGCTTCGAGACAAGCCCTTGGACCCGCCGGCCTGGGCGGTAGGCCCTCTCCTGGTCCTGTTCCACCCAGCCATACTCCACGAGGTCACTCAGGATGCGGTGGACGGTGCTGACGGACAGGCCAGTCTCGGAGGCAATGTCAGAAATCCTGTGGTGCGCAGGCACCGCCTCCAGCACTTTGAGGCCTTTCATCAGTGCGGACAGTTGGGGCTCTGCAGGCACGGGTTCGGCGGTCACCTGCCCAGCCACCCGCCGTCGACAACCAGAACGTGGCCGTTGATGTATGCCGCCTCCGGCCCGGCAAGGAAGGCCACACTGCCGGCGATATCCTCCGGCGAACCCCAACGCCCTGCGGGAATGCGCTCACGGATCGAGCGCTCCCGTTCGGGGTCCGCGCGCAAAGCTTCAGTGTTGTTCGTTGCAATGTATCCGGGCGCAATGGCGTTCACCGTTACCCCGTGGGATGCCCACTCGTTGGCGAGGGCTTTGGTCAAGCCCACCACCGCGTGCTTTGACGCCGTGTAGGAGGGAACGTTTATTCCTCCCTGGAACGAGAGGAGCGAGGCGATGGAAATGATCCTGCCGTGTCCCCGGTTGACCATGTGCGTGCCAAAGACCTGACTCAGGTGCCAGACGGTGTTCAGGTTCAGGTTCAGGACGCGGTCCCAGGCCTCGCTGGCATGAGCCGCGGCCGGTTCGCGGTGAATCGTTCCCGCGTTATTGACCAGGATATCCACCGGCCCTGATGCCACGAGGCGTTCCGCATCGGTACGGGCCACGGCAGGATCGCCAAGGTCGGATGTCACAACGTCGATGGTGACACCATGGCCGGACAGCTGCTCTGCGGTCTCCGCCATGTCCCGGTGTCCCCACAGGACCAGATCGGCGCCCCCGCGGGCGAGCCGCTCCGCGCACGCGAATCCGATGCCTGTCCGCGCCCCGGTAACCACGGCGCGTTGACCCTGAAGTGGACGGGACAGAGGGCTGGACGATTCCAGGCTGGTTCCGCCGTTCATCGAAGGTCTCCCGAGCTGACGGAATCAACGTCGGTGTAGTCGATGTTCTCTCCGGCCATCGCCCACACAAACGAATAGGCACTCGTTCCGCTGCCGCTGTGGATGGACCACGGCGGTGAAACCACAGCGTCCCGGTTCCGCAGCAACAGGTGACGTGTGCTGTCCGGCCGGCCCATGAGGTGGACAAGCAGGGCGTCACCCAGCCCATCGTAAAAGTAGATTTCAGTCCGACGGTCGTGCAGGTGGGCTGGCATGGTATTCCAGACAGAACCCTGATTCAGGGTGGTAATGCCAAGGACCAGCTGATTGGACTCGATTCCGTCGGCGTGAACGTACTTGCGAATAACGCGCTCATTGGCCTCTTCTGCCGAGCCCAGATGCAGGGCTGTGGCCTCATCGTGGGAAGCAAGTCGCGCTGCTGTTCGCCGGTGCGCAGGGGCCGAAACGAGGTAAACGGCCCCCGTGCCGGACAGCGTCACCGACTTCGTTCCGCACGGCAGGTAGAGGACGTCATGCCGGCCCACCTTCCAGGTTTCCCCGTCGGCGGTCACTCCTACGGCGCCGTCAAGGCCAACGAGGGCAAGTTCGCGTCGATCCAGGAAATTCCCGGACCGCAACTCCGTTGGAGCCTCAAGCTCGATCGGGTCCCCTGTGGGCATGGCCCCTCCCACGATCATCCTGTCGTCGTGGGCGTAGGCGAGCCGGACCTCCCCGGGTGCGAAGAGGTCCGAGACGACGAAGCGCTGGTGCAGCTCCGTGGAATCGAGGCGGGCCAGGTCATCAGGGTGGGTGCTCCACAGGCGTTTCACGGTTTTGGGGCTCCTTCTTCGCAACTTATCCGCAACGGGCGTCAGTGCAGCAGAGGCAACCAGCGGGTCCGATGCTGCACTTCAGGTAGAAATGTAGCCTAGCCGTTTTTCAGCTGGACGGAAAGTGCTTTCCATCCAGCTGAAAATAGGCCATGCTGTTTTCCAGTGTTCGTGACGTTGGGCACATCGTCGCCCCGGCAGGGGGCGATCACCATCAAGGAGGATGAAGTGGCTAAAAAGAGTCGGATAACAGCGCGGTTGATGCTCGCTGTCACCGCCGTCACCCTGCTGGGCGCCTGTGCGCCGGGCCAGGTTGAAGGGGAGGGCGGCCCTGGACAGGAGCCGCTTACTGTCGAGAGCGTCGACCCGGCGGAGTTCAAGGGCAAGACCCTGAACTACGTCTACTTCACGGACGGGCCAGACGAACAGGCGACCCGTTCCCTCATCGGGGATTTCGAAAAGAAATTCGACGTCACCGTCAACCTTGAGGTTCTTCCCTACAAAGATTTGGTCACTTCCGTCCAGGCGCGCCTTTCCGGCGGAAACGTGCCCGACGTCGTTCGCCTCACCGGGCTCACTGACTTCAAGGCCGATCTTCTGGACCTGCGCCGCTATCTGGGTGAGAAGTACGCGGAGGAGTTCCTCCCCGGCCCGCTGGTCGGGGCTGCCGGTGAGAATGACCAGCTGCTTGCGGTGCCGTCGGACCTCACGCTCAACGGCCCGTTCGTCAACGTGGACATGTTCAAGAAGGCCGGTGTTGAGCTTCCCAATCCCGAAGATCCCTGGACCTGGGAGGAGATGATCGCCTCCGCTACCAAGGTGCAGCAGGCCACCGGATCTCAGTACGCCTTCGCCATGGACAAGTCCGGTCACCGCCTTTCCACCGTTCTCAACCAGTACGGCACCACGCTCGTCGCAGATGGCAAAGCAGTCCTGGACGCGGACAAAGCAACAAAAGCCCTGACCCCCCTTGTCGAAATGATGGGCGATAACCGGATGCCCCGGGACTTCTGGCTCGGCTCGGGCTCGCGCTATACCGGTGCCAACGAAATCTTCCTGGCCCAGGACGCCCCTGTCTACCTCTCGGGAAACTGGCAGGTGGGACAGTTCGCGGCCAACGCCAAATTTGAATGGGCCGCAGCCCCCAACCCCTGCGCCGAAAACTGCGGCGGCTTCCCGGGCGGCAAGTACATGGCGGCTTTGGCGGAAGGAAAGAATCCTGCGCTGGCCGCTGAGTTCATCCGGTTCATGAATACCGCGGAAAGCCAGAAGACCTTCATCGTTGCCGGCGGCTTCCTGCCCACCCGGAAGGACCTTGCCGAGGAAGGCGTCGCTTATCCTGCCCGGCAATCCGATATGGACGTTTTCCTGAAGGATCTCTCACGCACTCCTGAGGTGGGGTACTCCGCAAATGCCGATCCGGCGTTCGCCGGCTCCGCGACGGAACTCGTCAATGCTGTCTCGGAAGTGGTTGCCGGAAAGACTGATATGCCGGCTGCGCTGAAGAAGGTCCAGGATAAGTCACAGGCCCTCGTGGATGAACTGGACCGATGACAGCAGTCCAGACCGCTCCTCCCCGGAAGCGCAAGTCATCACTGAAGATGGGGTTGGTTCCTTATCTCTTCCTCTTGCCGAACATGGCGATCTTTGGACTCTTCACCATCTGGCCGGCGATCAACGGCTTCAACATCTCCATGTACTCCTCCTCCAACGGCCGGACTTTCCGGTGGGAGGGGGCGGGGAACTACCAGAGCATCCTGACGGACGCTGATTTCTGGGGAATTGTCCGAAATACAGTGATCTATGCATTCGCGTTTGTGCTGCTCTCCGTGGTGATCGGGGTGGTACTTGCGGTGCTTGTGGATCAGCAGCGGCGGGGCCGAACGTTCTTCCGCTCCGTCTTCTTTATCCCGGTCCTTATTTCGCCTGTCGTGGTCGGCCTGGTCTGGAACTGGATGCTGGAGCGGCAGGGGGGCCTGGTTAATACCTTTCTGGGCTGGTTCGGAATCCCGGAGATCCCGTGGCTGGTGGACAACAACCTCGCCACCATTGTGGTGATCGCTGTTGGCGTCTGGATGCAGGTGGGCTTCTATATGCTGATCCTCCTGGCCGGGCTCCAGAGCATCGATCCGTCTGTCTATGAGGCGGCGCGAGTGGATGGAGCAAACCGGTGGCGGCAGTTCATCAGCCTGACTTTTCCGCTGCTGCAGCCAAGCATCCTTGTGGTCGTTGTGCTTGCCACCATCCATGGCTTCCAGGCATTCGACTACATCTACACCCTGACCGGCGGCGGCCCCGTCGGCGCCACAACCCTCATCGTTCAATACATCTACGAAAACGGCTTCGTCTCCCCGATCAGGTATGGCATGGCATCGGCGGGCAGCGTCCTGCTGTTCTGCGCCATATTCGCGTTGACGATCATCAACTGGATGGTTGGCCGGAAAAGGGAAGCAGCATGAGCAGCACTACTACTGAGGCCGCACCTGAGACGCTCCCGGGTAAAACCTGGACGTCGACAGGCAAAAACAACATAACCGCCACCGACGCCCTCCGGGTGGTCATCCTCGTTACAGCGGCGCTCGTAGCCCTGGTCCCCATCGTGTGGCTTGTGCTTGGGTCGTTCAAGACTCCCACCGAGCTGTCGGCACGGCCGCCGTTGCTGCTGCCGGAGTCGTGGGGACTCTCGAACTACACCGACGCACTGACGCGGTTCGATTTTACGACGTACCTCTTCAACAGCACCGTCGTGACGATCGCTGCGACCGCCCTGACTCTTGCGATCAATTCCATGGCCGCCTACGCCCTGGCGAAGTACAACTTCCGCGGAAAAAACGGCCTGTTCCTCCTCACACTGGCAACGATCATGATCCCGCTGCAGGTGATTCTGATTCCGGTTTACCAGGTGGTTGCGTCGCTGGGGATGGTGAACACCCTCTGGGGGCTCATCATCCCGGCGGCGGCCACCCCCACTGGGGTCTTCATCCTGCGGCAGTACATGCTCTCCATCCCGGACGAGCTGATCGAAGCGGCAAGGGTGGACGGATCCGGAGAATTCCGGACCTTCATTCAGATAGTCCTCCCGATGTGCAGGCCGGCGCTGGCTGTTGTCGCCATCCTGTCCATCATGTGGCGATGGAATGACTTCCTGTGGCCGCTCGTCGTCGCCCAAAGTGAAACCGTCTACACGTTGCCGGTTGCGTTGGCGCGCTTCACTGCTGAGGAAACCGTACCATTCAACCTCATCATCGCCATGAGCGTGGTCAGCATCCTGCCTGTGATCATCCTGTTCCTCTTCTTCCAGAGGCAGATCGTCACAGGCATCGCGAACACCGGAATCAAGTGACGCGTGCGGCCGCCCGACCGACCAAGAACAAACGAGGCACCATGAGTGAAAGTTTTATGCCGACCAACAGGACCACCCACACCACCGACGCCGACGGCACCGTCCGCGACTGGCTGGTCTCGCCCGTATGGGCATCCCCGTGCGGGGACCTGGAGAAATTCCTTCCCGCCGAAGGTGAGCCCTGGGGGGATGGCCGGTGGGTCCTGACCAACGGGCCCGACGTCGGCGGGCTGAAGGAACGACTGGCGGAAGCACATCCCATCGATATCGGGCAGTCAATCGAGCCGCCCGTGGAAGGCGGTGCCGTCAGCTGGCTGGCGGGGGATTCCACCTACAAAGCTTCGTGGCGGCGGGTCCGCACGGGGGAGGACGGGTTCCTGGACTGGTCGGCATTCTGCTTCACACCGGAATACAGGTATTCGTTGGCAAGCACAGTGCTGGAGATAGACCAGAGCGACTGGCGAACCATTGAACTCCATACAACCGGCCCGTTCGTCCTGTGGCTCAATGGAGAGGTGGCGCTCCAAGGCGGCAGGGTCTCCTACATGGAACCCGAAGTGCACACGGCCCGGGTACGCCTCCCCTCTCGGACCTCCACTGTCCAATTGGCGACATGGCAGGTGGCCTTCCGCGAGTGCCGCCAGATTGCCCGGATGCGGGTCACAGGCTTGCCCGTACGAGTCGTCATCCCCTCACCGGGGGCAGATGAACACGCAGCCAGGCTGGCCCAGACCGTACTGGCTAAAATCGGCTCGCCGTCCTGGGCGCAGGACGCGGCCGAGGCCACCCTGTTAGCTCCTCCGGGCGCTGCCTTGAGGGTGCGCGTGGGGGAGAATTCGCCCTGGCAGCACATAGCGGCCGACCCGACCGGAAAAGCAACATACCGCCTGGATCATGCAACGGAGGAGGAGCAGGACGAAGGCGGCGACGTCGCCAGGACGGCAGGGGCATCGATGCTCTCCAGCGGAGAAAGCATCGTCGAAGTCGGCCTGGACGACGAGCGCTGCCCGCAGACGATGCGGATGCGGGTGGCTGTCCTCCCGCCCTTGAGCACCGAAAGCCCCGCAGGTGACACCGCATCCTGGCGAAACGATGTCCTTCGGCACGTCGCCGGACACGGCGAAGCCGCGATCCGCGAGCCAGGAGTCGCTGGCCTCCTCGCCCGTTACGCCCTTGATTCCCAGACCACCGTCCAGGTGGAGGACCTGAGCTCTTCCCTGCACCGGATCCTGACGCGAGGCGATTGCGCCGACTTCGAAGTGGTGTCCCTGCTGCTTGCATGGCATTGGATTCCCGAGGACCGCTGGTCACCTGAGCTGCGGAAGGAGGTTTCCGCGGCAATCACCGGGATGAAGTACTGGATCACCCAGCCTGGCCTTGATGCCATGTGTTACTTCACGGAGAACCATCAGTTCGTCTGGCACGTGGCGGAGGCGCTCGCAGGAGAGGCCTTCCCCGACTCAGTCTTCACCGTGGACGGCCGTACCGGATCCGAGCACGGAGCGGAGGCCCGTTCCCGGGCTGCGGGCTGGCTGACCAGGAAACTGCGGGGCGGCTTCAGCGAGTTCGATTCCAACGCATATCTGGCCATCGACAGTTACGCTCTGTGCGCGCTCATCGAGCTGGGCCAAGACCAGGCGCTGATAACGGCAGCCCGCACGCTTTTGGACAAGGTCCTGGTGACGCTGGCTTCCAACTCCTGGCGCGGCACCCATGGTGCGGCCCATGGCCGCTCCTACGTGCACACCCTGCGCAGCTCACGGTTCGAGGAGACCTCCCCGATCCTTCGGCTGGTGGCCGGCGTGGGAACCCTCAACGACGCCGTACTTCCGGTGACGGCGCTGGCGCTGGCACAGAAGTACACGATTCCTGATGTTGTCCGCGAACTGGCCGGGAACGAACCCGAAGAATGGTGGGGGCGCCAGGTCTACCGCGGCGAGCTTGCCTTCGAACGGGACCTCCTGGAGAGGCCCTACCGCTCCGACCTGCGGGTCTGGAGAACACCTGATGTCATGCTCTCCAGCGTGCAGGACTACCGGGCCGGCCTTCCTGGCCTCCAGGAACACATCTGGGGTGTCACCCTCGGGCGGGAGCTGCAGGTGTTCGTTACCCACCCGGCCAACTCTGACACCGGATCTTCTGCCCGCCCGAACGCCTGGGCAGGCCATCGGATTCTCCCTCGTGTACATCAGCATCGAAATGCGCTGATCCACCTGCAGAGGTTCACCACTACGGATCCAATCCGTTCCACACACCTGTGGCTTCCCCTGTCCCAGACGGATGAATACATCCAGCAGGGTGAATGGATCGCAGCACGCCGCGGCGAGGGATATGTCGCTATTGCCACTCCCGGGGGCGTCCGCCCGGTCCTGGAGGGTGAGACAGCCTGGCAGGAATGGCTCCCGGTGGAAGGAGGCGCGGCCTGGATTACCGTCGTCGGACGCAAACAGGCCGACGGCGACTTCCGGGCCTGGGTCAATTCGCTCGCATCCAGCGAGGTGCAGTGGCACCCGCGCGGTGAAGCTGATCCCGGGGTCCGTTTCGCCAGGGAGAATGCAGCCGTTATGGAAGTGACTTTCGAAACCGCGTTCCTGCTGGACGGTACTCCCGTTGGCCTCGTCGATGGCGTCCCCGAGAATGAGCCGCACCTGGACAACCCGGCAGTCCATGCAGAGTTCGACGACGGCCGAATCGACGTCGCCTGGCGTGGAAAGACGCTGAGCCTCGATGTCGCCGGTTCACTCTCCGCCCTCGCTGAGGCGTACGCCGTCGGCAGTGCTTCAAGCGCCACCAAGCTGGTAGGGAGCATGTCCAATGGCCGGTGAAGACACTTCCTCAGCTGAGCTCTCTGCTCCTCCTGTGCGTCCATTGGAACGCGCAGATCTGGTCACGGACCTTGATTCGATCGAGGCGGCACTGATTTCCCGGACTGCCAGCATGGCGGTGGAACGCTGGTTTTGGGGCGAAGGCGTGTGCCTGCTTGCAGCATGGCGGGCCGCGGCCGCGCGCGGAGCTGAGATACCCGAACTCGTCACTGCCTTCACGAATAGGTTTCTGGCCAGCCCGCCGATCCTGGAACACGTTAATAACCTGGCACCGGGCGCCGCGGTGGCCGAGCTGTATAGCCGCGCCCCCGACCCGGCCGTCAGGGCGCTCCTGGAGGCTTGCCTGGACTGGTATCTGCATGCCCCCGAAGCTACCCGCGCCCCGAACGGCGCGTTGGAACACTGGCCCGGCGGTGTGTGGGCTGACACCGTTTACATGGCCGGGGAGTTCCTCTTGCGCGCAGGGAACGTCCTGGGCCGGCAGGACCTGGTTCAGGAGGCAGTGGACCAGTGGCTCGCGCATGCCGAGCTGCTGCAGGACTCGGATTCCGGTCTGTTCGTTCACGGTACGCACTCCGGTGTACGCATCGACAGTTTCTGGGGCCGGGCCAACGCCTGGACTGCTCTGGCAGGGGCCGATCTTCTGGCCCTGGGAGGCACGGCCGAGCGGCTGGGAGAAGTGCGGGAACGTTTGGACCGCCAGCTGCGGACCCTTGCGCAACTCCAGCCCGAGCACGGCGTCTGGGATGTTCTGGTTGACCGTCAGGTTGAGGTGCGGGGCGTGCTCGAAACGTCCGCCGCCGCCGGAATCGGGGCAGCAATGCTGCGGGCCGATGCCCTCACAGCCGTCAGGGAAGCCACCTCAAACCGGACGCCTGACCAAGCATCGCCGTGGTCTGTCCTGCGTGAGGCGGGGGAGCGGGCAGTCCGCGGTGCATTGGCATACGTCCATGAAGGCACCCTGACCCGGGTCAGCGCCGGAACCGTTCTGCAGCTCATTCCGTTCGGCTACTCAGTCATCAGGGACGACCGTATCCAGCCTTGGGGACAGGGCCTTGCGCTTGAGGCAATCGCCGCCTGGCGCGAGACGACAAAAAGCATGAATATGCCCGTGGGCCAACAGGGGGAAAACCTATGATTACCACTAAATACGCCCACAGCCCTGGGCACGTTGCCACTATGACCAGCCGGCAACTGAGGGATGCCTTCCTCGGAGAGGATCTCTTTCGGCCCGGCGAGGTTCATGGCCTGTACAGCCATCACGATAGGATCCTGGCCCTGGGAATCGTGCCGTTGGCGGAGCCGCTTGGGTTGCCTGTTCCGGACCAGATCAGAGCCGAGCACCTGCTTCAGCGCCGGGAAGCGGGAGTGATTAACGTTGGTGGCCCAGGCGTGGTTTCGGCTGACGGCCAGGCCTACAAGTTGGGCCATACTTCCACCATGTACTTGGGGCGCGGCGCCTCAGAAGTATCCTTTGCTTCGTCAGATCCAACGGATCCGGCTGCGTTTTACGTCTTCACCGCAACGTCGCATCAGGTCCTGCCCACGGCGCTTATCGAGCCCGAAATGATGAACGTCGTGGAGTTGGGCTCGCAGGACGGAGCCAACCGACGCACCCTTCACCAGTGCATTTACGAAGGCGGAACCCGGAGCTCCCAGATCGCCTTCGGATACACCAAGGTTCACGCCGGAAGCTCATGGAATACGATGCCGGCCCATACCCATGACCGGCGCACGGAGTCCTACCTCTACTTCGACCTGGCTCCCGACGATCGGGTCTTCCACATCATGGGTGAACCCCTCGAAACCCGCCACCTGATCGTCGCTGACCGCCAGCTCGTAGTTTCCCCCAGTTGGTCGCTTCATTTTGGCTCCGGCACGGGACCCTACACCTTCGTGTGGGCAACCGCGGGCGAAAATACCACCTACAACGACATGGACAGCGTCCACGTCACGGACATGCTGTGAAAGCCGAAACCGAGGTGATATCCACCCTTGGAAAGTGGGGGGTGATTCCTGTTGTCGTCATTGACGATGCAGCGAATGCCGTGCCCTTGCTGGCTGCGCTCAGCCAGGCCGGACTGCCTGTGGCTGAAATTACGTTCCGGACACCTGCAGGATCAGAAGCCATTCGAACCGCCGTCGATGCCGGGCTCACGGAAGGACCCGCCCCTGTCCTCATCGGCGCCGGCACGGTGACCACCGTTGAGGAGGTGGACAAAGCGGTCGACGCCGGCGCTCAGTTCATCGTCTCGCCGGGGTTCAGCCGAAGCGTAGTGGAACGCTGCCAGGAACACGGTGTCCCGATAGTGCCGGGGGCCGTGACGGCAACAGAGATCCTGGCCTGCCTGGAAATGGGTCTGCAGACTGTGAAGTTTTTCCCGGC